>NZ_JAGPYD010000008.1:0-384635 GCF_018070255.1 Streptomyces sp. RK62
TCGACCCCGCCCCCACAGCCCCCCGAAGCCGCCACAACACCCCCCTCCACCTCCCCCCACCGCACAGCCCGTTCCTCGGCGTTCCACAGCCCTTCGCCGCCGCCGCTCCCCGAACCCCCGCCAGGCCGGACGACGAACCCGACCCCCACGCCCCCCGGCGTCTCCCTCGTCCGCCCCGAGGTGCTGACCGAACGGCGGCCCAGCGGCGTCCCGCCGGCCGGCGAAACGCCCGTTCCCGCCCGCCGTCCCCGTCACCCCCGGCGCCGTATCGCCGCAGCCGTCGCCGTCACCGCCCTCCTCGCGGCCGCGATCGTCACCGGCGTCCTTCTCGACGGCACCGGCTCGCCCGGCGGCGACAAAGCCGGGCCCTCGGCGTCCCGAGCCGCGTCCTCGCCCACCGTCGAGGGCACCGCACGCCCGCAGAGCCTGCCGCCCGGCGCCCACCGGGAGGCGGGCGGGTTCGCCTGGGCGACCCCCGAGGGCTGGACGCGCAACGTCAAGACCGGCGCCGAGGTGCACTACACCGCCCCCGACGGCACCCAGGAACTCGCCGCCAAGTCGTCCCTCGCCCGCGGCGACCTCATGGACTCCTGGGAGAAGTCCGAGCAGGACGCCCGCCAGGGCGCCGACTACCGCAAGATCCGCCTGGAACGGACGACCTTCCGGGACCGCCCCGCCGTCGTCTGGGAGTACACCTTCACGCTCCAGGGCGAGCCCTGGCACGCCCGGCTGCTCGGCTTCACCGAGGACGGCAGGGCGTACCAGATCAACACCTGGTACCGCCCGGAGGCCGAGGAGCGGGCCCTGGAGACCTACGCCCGGGTCAGGGACAGCTTCACGGTGCTGTGACCGCGAAGGCACGAAAAAGGGAGGGGTGGCGGGAACGTCCCGCCACCCCTCCCCAGGGAACCAGGTGCCGACCGTCAGCCGGTCTTGACCTTGCCCGGCGACGCGTCCTCCGCGTCCTCCACGTCGGGACCCGCCACCGCGGCAGCGGCCCCGCGTCCGGCGCCCACCTTCTCCTTCACGAACGCCACGATCAGGACGAGCGCGGCCACGAGCAGCGACAGCAGCACGGTCTTGCGGCCGTCGTGCTCGGTGTCCGTGAGCATGTAGCCGAGGACGAAGACGATCAGCGCGGCCGTCGCCCAGGTCAGATACGGGTACAGCCACATCTTCACGACGAGCTTCTCCGGCGCCTCGCGCTGGATGATCCGCCGCATCCGCAGCTGCGAGAAGCAGATCACCAGCCACACGAACAGGGCGACCGCGCCGGAGGAGTTGACGAGGAAGAGGAAGACCGAGTCCGGGAACTTGTAGTTGAAGAACACGGCCACGAACCCGAACGCGACGGAGGCGAGGATCGCCGCGCGCGGCACACCGTTGCCGGTGGTGCGGCCGAAGCCCTTGGGCGCGTCCCCGCGCTGGCCGAGCGAGAAGGCCATGCGGGAGGCGGTGTAGAGGCCGGAGTTCAGACAGGACAGCACCGAGGTCAGCACGATGAAGTTCATGATCTGACCGGCGTGCGGGATGCCCAGCGAGTCCAGCGCGGCGACGTACGAGCCGTCCTCGGCGATCGCCTTGCTGTCCCAGGGCAGCAGCGACACGACGACGAGGATCGAGCCGAGGTAGAAGACGGCGACCCGCCAGATGATGCTGTTGGTGGCCTTGGTGACGGCCTTCTGCGGGTTCTCCGACTCACCGGCGGCCAGCGTGGCGATCTCGCTGCCCATGAAGGAGAAGACGACCAGCAGCACACCGGTGAGGATCGCCCCCGGGCCGTTGGGCAGGAAGCCGCCGTGGCCGGTGAGGTTGCTGAGTCCAGCCTGTTCGCTGTCGACGCCCGGCAGCACACCGAAGACCGCCAGCCCGCCGATCACGATGAACGCGGCGATCGCGACGACCTTGATGCCGGCGAACCAGAACTCGAACTCGCCGTACGACCCGACGGACACCAGGTTCGTCGCGGTCAGCACGATCATCACGATGAGGGCCCAGGCCCACTGCGGGACGGCCGGGATCCAGCCCTCCAGGATCACCGCGCCGGCGGTCGCCTCGACCGCCAGCACGACCACCCAGAAGAACCAGTACAGCCAGCCTATGGAGAAGCCGGCCCAGCGCCCGAGGGCCCGGTCGGCGTGAGCGGAGAAGGAGCCCGAGGTCGGGTTGGCCGCGGACATCTCACCGAGCATGCGCATCACCAGCACCACGAGCGTGCCGACGAGCGCGTACGAGAGGAGGATGCCGGGTCCGGCCGTGGCGATACCGGAGCTGGACCCGACGAAGAGCCCGGCACCGATGACACCACCGATGGCGATCATCGAGAGATGGCGGTCCTTGAGGCCGGCCTGAAGGCCATGGCCGCCGACAGCCGGTGCGGCCGTCTTCTTTGTCGGCTGCGAAGTCATGGAACGGAATTTCCTTTGCGCCGTGGGGAGCGGTCCTCGTACGGAGCGGATCACGCCGGTGTACGAGCCGGACCAGTGAATCGGAGGAGAACCGATTCGGGAACCTTTGATTCGGGATTGTTACTTGAGGTTTCCTTGAGCTTCTATAGTCCACGTCACAGTTTCAAAGGCCTGGCCACCCGACGCTGCTGCCCCACGGCCGCCGTGTCACACTCGTTGCATGCGCGTGTATCTCGGCTCCGACCATGCGGGCTTCGAACTCAAGAACCACCTCGTCGACTGGCTGAAGGCCGCCGGTCACGACCCGGTGGACTGCGGGCCCCACATCTACGACGCCCAGGACGACTACCCGCCCTTCTGCCTCCGCGCGGCGGAGCGGACGGCCGCGGACCCCGAGGCGCTCGGCATCGTGATCGGCGGCTCCGGAAACGGCGAGCAGATCGCCGCGAACAAGGTGAAGGGCGTCCGCGCGGCACTCGCCTGGAGCGAGGAGACGGCGGCGCTCGGCCGCCAGCACAACAACGCCAACGTCGTGGCCGTCGGCGCGCGCATGCACACCACCGAGGAGGCGACGAAGTTCGTCGAGACCTTCCTCGGCACCCCGTACTCGGGTGAGGACCGTCACACCCGCCGGATCGAGATGCTCAGCGCCTACGAGACCACGGGCGAGCTCCCCCCGATCCCGGCCCACCACCCGCAGCAGGAGCAGTAACGCCGACCGGAGGCCGGGGGCACCGTCCCCCGGCCGGACCGCCCGCACCGGTCCCCGGGAGACGACGAAGGAGCCACCGTGCCTGAGGGGCACACCATCCACCGGCTGGCCCAGGACTACGCCGCCGCCTTCCGCGGCACGTCACCCCGGGTCACCAGCCCCCAGGGCAAGTTCTCCGACGCCGCGGCCCTCCTGGACGGCGCCGAGCTCACCCGCACCGACGCCCACGGCAAGCACCTCTTCCTGGGCTTCCGCGACACCGACTGGGTCCACATCCACCTCGGCCTCTTCGGCAAGGTCAATTTCGGCCCCGCTCCCGCGCCGCCGCCCACGGACACCGTCCGGCTGCGCCTCGCGAACCCCACCGTGTACGTCGATCTGCGCGGACCCACCACCTGCGCCCTGATCACCGGCACCGAGAAGCGGGCCGTCCACGACCGCCTCGGCCCCGACCCGCTGCGCCCCGACGCCGACCCGCAGCAGGTGTACCGGCGGATCTCCCGCAGCCGTACGTCCGTCGCGGCCCTGCTCATGGACCAGAAGGTCGTCGCCGGCGTCGGCAACGTCTACCGGGCCGAGGTCCTCTTCCGGCACGGCATCGACCCCTATCGCGCCGGCCGGGACATCACCCCCGCCCAGTGGGACGCGATCTGGGCGGACCTCGTCGCGCTGATGCGCGAGGGCGTCCGCACCAACCGCATCGACACCGTCCGCCCCGAGCACACCCCGGAGGCGATGGGCCGCCCGCCGCGCGTCGACGACCACGGCGGCGAGGTCTACGTCTACCGCAGGGCGAACCAGCCCTGTCACCTCTGCGGCGGCGAGATCCGCACCGCCGGCCTCGCCGCCCGCAACCTCTTCTGGTGCCCGGGCTGTCAGACGCCCTGACCGCGCGGGCCGCGCGTCAGAAGCCGTGCGGCAGCCAGGGCGCCACCGTGGACGCGAACGCCGACGCCGCCTCCTCCAGCGCCCCCTGCCGCAGCTCCCGCACCCGCCCGGCCTCGCCCAGCGCCCGCAGACCCACCCCGCCGAGATACGCCGACCCCAACTCCCGTACGGACAGGGAGAGATCGGCGGCGTCCGTCGTCCGCTCGCACGACGCGCCCTTGCCGTCGCCGCTGAGCCGCCAACGCCCGCCGTTCCAGGGGCAGAAGGCGTCCTCGACCTCCAGCACGACGTCCACCGGGGCCTGGTAGGTCCGCGCCTCCAGCGCCGCGCCCACGTCCACCAGCCGTATGTGCAGGGCGTCCTTCACCCGGAGCTCGCACCGCCGGATGTCCGAGACCTGGTACTGCCACGCCTCGTCCACCGGCCGCGCCCGCGTCACCACCTTCGACGTCAGGTCCAGGTCGAACAGGAACCGCCACAACGCCGCCTCCGCGGCCGGGTCCAGACCGTAGAGGTCCCGCACCCGCACGATCCCGTCGGGCCCGCCGTGCCCCCACTCCGGCTGCACCGCGTAGCGCGCGAACCCGACGACCGCGCCGTCCCGCTCCGCCACCACGCACTGCAGCGGCGACGCGCCCCCGCGCTCGCCCTCCGGGTCCAGCAGCCCGACCCGCTCCCAGCCCGGCTGCCGCGCCAGCATCCCCGGCCGCCGCGGCACCTTGGCCGCGTACACCGCCTCGCACGCGTCGAGGACGTCGGCCGGTACGGCGTACCGCAGCCGTACGTCATCGGTGCCCGGCGGCACCGACAGCCGGACCCGGGACGTGTCGATCTCGGCGCTCGCCGCGAAGGTGCCGACGCCGTAGCCGAACCGGCCGTAGATCGCCGGTTCCGAGGCGGTCAGCACCGCCAGCGAACGGCCAGAGGCGCGGACGTCGTCGAGCTGGCGGCGCATCATCGACGTCAGCACACCGCGCCGCCGGTGCGTGGCGGCCACGCCGACCATCGTCACACCGGCCGCGGGCACGACCGACCCGCCCGGCACGGCCATCCGGAAGCTGAACGCCCCGGCCGTGCCCACGCACGCGTCCCCGTCCCAGACGCCGAGGGAGTGTTCGACCTCGGTCAGGGACCGGTAGAGTTCCCGCTCCTCGGCCGCCTCCGGGATCCCGCCGAAGGCACGCAGCAGGGTGTCGTACCAGATGTCCCACTCGTCCTGCCGCAACGGCCGTGGCCGAAGTCCGCCCGCGTCGCCCGCGCTCTCTTTCACCATGGACCATGCGTACCAGCGCGGTGCGGACGGGGCGAGGCAATTTCCCGGTGACGGCGACGAAGCGGCATTCCGTGAAGTTCACTGTGAAGTTGAACCTCGGACGGGGGACAAGTGGGACCTCCCGTGCCAAGCAGCTGGTCCGATGGATAGGGTCCCGAACTGATGGCAGCAGGACGAGAGCGGCGCACGGCGGCCGAGACGTTCACGGCCCGGTCGAAGATGCAGTGGCACCGGGTCCGAACCGCCCTGCGCAGAAGCGCCGTGGACTACTTCCGCGGCGACGGCTCGGACTGGGTCGCGCTGGCCGGACTGCTCGTCACCGTGCCCATGATCTGCGCCGCCACCATGGTGAACCCGGTGTGGTTCTCCCCGGCCGCGCTGGTCCTGCCGATCGTGGCGGGCGGTGTGCTGCTGCGCCCCGCGAGCCTGCTCGGGCTGTACGCGGCGGCGGCCACCGCGCTGATCGTCGAGTCCGTCCAGCTCGGCCCGTACACGGAAGGCCCCTCCCGGGTCACGCCGGGCGTCGTCCTCGTCGTCGCCGCGTGCGGGTTCTTCGGGCTGCTCATCGCGCAGTTCCGCAGCCGGGTCGGCGTGCCCTGGCGGCGCGGCGGCACCATGCTGTTCGACCTGCGCGAGCGCATCCGCGTACAGAGCAAGCTCCCGCAGCTGCCGCACGGCTGGCATCGCGAGATGGCCCTGCGCCCGGCCGGCGGCCAGTCCTTCTCCGGTGACTTCGTCGTCGCGGCCCGCACCAACGGCGGCCGCACCCTGGAGGTCGTCCTCACCGACGTCTCCGGCAAGGGCATGGACGCCGGTTCCCGCGCCCTGCTGCTGTCCGGCGCCTTCGGCGGTCTGCTGGGCAGCCTGCCCCCGCACGCGTTCCTGCCCGCCGCCAACGGCTATCTGCTGCGCCAGGACTGGGACGAGGGCTTCGCGACCTCCATCCACCTCGTCCTGGACCTCGACTCGGGCGACTACGAGCTCTACTCGGCCGGGCACCCGCCGGGCCTCCAACTCAGCGCGGGCAGCGGCCGCTGGGAGGAGAAGGCCGCCGAGGGCCCCCTCCTCGGGGTGTACGACGGCGCCCAGTTCGACCCGGTGAAGGGCTCGTTGCGCCCCGGCGACGTCCTGATGCTGTTCACCGACGGCCTCGTCGAGACGTCCGACCGGGACATCGCCGAGGGCATCGACCGGCTCACCGGGGAGGCCGACCGGTATGTGGCGGGCGGGTTCCACGGCGCGGCCTGGCACCTGATCGAGGCGGTCGCGAAGGACGTCAACGACGACCGGGCGCTCCTGCTGATCTGCCGTGAGGGGCCGACGGCCTCGGTGGCGCCCTGAGCGGCACACTGTGGGGGTGACCGAGACACCGCGGGACACCCCGCCGCCGACGCTGTCCCTCGCCGACGTGGAGGCCGTCGCCCGCGCCGCCCACGCGGCGCAGACCGACAAGGCCGGGCGGCCGTACAGCGAGCATCTGAGCGCCGTCGCGGCGGGCGTCCGCGCGCGGGGCGGCGACGACGACCAGATCGCGGCGGCCTGGCTGCACGACGCCGTCGAGGACGACGCCCTGTCCGGGGAGTGGCTGGAGGGGGCGGCGCTGAGCCGGCGTACGAAGGACATCGTGCGGGCCGTCACCAAGCGGGCCGGGGAGCCGCCCGAGGAGTACGCGGCCCGCGTCCTCGCCACCCCCGGTGCCCTGCTGGTCAAAGAGGCCGATCTGGCGCACAACGCCGATCCGGCGCGGCTCGCGGTCCTGGACGAGGGGACCCGGAAACGACTGACCGAGAAGTACACGCGGATGCGCGCACTTCTCGGTCTCGTCGGCGGTTGAGCTCCCGGGTACGGGTCAGGCGTCGACCTTCTCGCGGGCGGTCGCGCCCTCGCGGCGCTCGCGGGCCCGGGCCAGTTCGGCCGCGTCCCGCTTGAACGCCCACTCCATCTTCGGTTCCATCGCGAACCGGAAGACCCGGCGCACGGGCGCGGTGCACAGCAGCGTGACGCCGACGGCGGCGACGACGCTGACGAAGGCGACGCCCTCGGGGCGGTGCAGCCAGTCCGCCTCGAACCAGCCCTGGTAGTCACCGGCCTTCACGACGAAGCCGTGCAGCAGATAGCCGTAGAGCGTGCCGGCGCCGAGCGTGGTGAACCACATGGGGCGGCGCGGCACCCAGGCGAAGAAGCAGGCCGTCAGCAGCAGCGAGCAGCCGAACATCGCCAGCACCATGACCGGACCGGTCCACCAGGGCGCCTGCAGCTCCTGCGCGGCGTCGCGGTGGTAGAACCACGCGGTGTTCATCCGCGGCACCGCCCAGTAGGCGACGAGCAGCGTCACCACGCCGATCGGCACCGACAGCAGCCGCGTCGTGCGCGTGCGCACCATGTGGAAGTGCTCCGGCTTCATGATCAGACCGAGCACGAAGTACGGCAGGAACTGCAGGACCCGCTGGAGGTCCAGGTCGTCGCCGATCTCCGGGGTGACGGTCGCCATCATGGCGAGGCCGAGCGCGATGGGGAGCGGCCAGCGCACGACCTTCCACAGGGGTGTGGTCAGCCGCCAGATGAACAGCGCGCACAGGAACCAGGTCAGGTACCAGGGATCCAGGATGCTGACGTCCATGCCGGGGTCGTCGTCGATCCAGCGCTTGAAGAGCGGATAGGCCGTCTCGAACACGATGTACGGCACCGCGACACCGGTGATCAGCCGCTTCATCCGGCTGGGGCTGGCGTCGAAGCTGCGGGAGAAGAAGCCGGAGATGATGATGAACGCCGGCATGTGGAACGTGTACACGACCGTGTACAGCGTCTCCAGGGTCCGGCTGCCACCCTTGATCGGCTCCCAGGCGTGTCCTATGGCGACGAGGACGATCGCCAGGTACTTCGCGTTGTCGAAGAACGCGTCGCGCTGCTTGGCGCCGCTGGACGCGGCTCTGGCGTTGCCCTGGGCCTTCCTGTTCTGCGGAGAGCGCGGACTCGGCACTCCGTCCGCCGGCTGCTGTGCCGGGGGGAGTGGCGCTCTGTTGTGGCCTTGCGGTCGCAGCGAGTCCGTCACAGACCCTCCCGACGAGAACCGGGGGAGAGGATCCCGGACCGCGCTGCGCATGCGGGGGACGAGGCAGCGTGGAACATCTGAGGCACCCTAGCGTTGTCTGAGTGATTTCGTAAAACCCGCGAGGTCATTAACGTTTATTGTGCGCGACCTCGCACGGGAGCGGCTAACGGACCCCTGGCAGACCTCTGTTGAACGCCCGGCTTGTCCGGATTCATACTGACAAGGTGAGCCATATGGCCAGGAGATGCCGCCGATGAAATGATCAACCCTCCATGAATTCGAAATAGCTGCGAACACGTTGTGTGGCGATGGAAACGATCCCGTTGAATTCGCCGCGCGGGTGTCTCCTCGAAATGCTGTACGGGCGGGACGGGGGCGGGCGTTCACACCCCCGCGCGCACCCCGGCGCGGCGGCACCCCCGGCACCCCTGTGGCGAACGAAACGTCACGTGCCGCATAGGCGGGCCCGGTTGGTGGCACGATGGTTCTGGCGGGGTGCGCGGGGTCGCGTCCCCGGGCCGGGAGAGCGGACCGACCGAGGGTGTGATCTGTTGTGGCCATTTCGCTGTCAGTGGTACTGCTGTTGGCGATCGTGCTGGTGGTGCTGATCCGAGGCGGATCCCTGAAGGCCGGTCCCGCCGTCGTCGCCGTGCTGTTCGGCTTCTTCCTGGCCTCGACGGGCATGGCGGACGACATCCAGCGGTTCCTCAACTCGATAGCGGAGACCATCAACTCGATCCAGTTCTAGGCAAGTCCCGGGTCCGTCGGGCCGCCCGGACACCTACGGATACCCTCGTTCGAGATCGTCGAACGGCACGGACGGGGGGACGTACGGCATGGCGCTGCGCGAGACCGACCCGGCGGAGGTGGGCGGTTACGCGATCGAGGACCGCCTCGGCGCCGGCGGCATGGGCGTCGTCTACCTCGCCCGCTCCGCCTCCGGCCGCCGGCTCGCCGTCAAGGTCGTACACGCCCAGTACGCCGACGCCGACGAGTTCCGCACCCGCTTCCGCCGCGAGGTCGCCGCCGCCCGCCAGGTCAGCGGCGCCTTCACCGCCCCCGTCGTGGACGCCGACGCCGACGCGGCGCGCCCCTGGATGGCCACGCTCTACATCCCCGGCGCCGACCTCGGCACCCACGTCCGCCGCCACGGCCCGCTGCCCCCGCCGAGACTGCGCGAACTCGCCGCCGGTCTCGCCGAGGCGCTGCGCGACATCCACCGCGCCGGAATGGTCCACCGCGACCTGAAGCCGGCCAACGTGATGCTCGCCGAGGACGGACCCCGCGTCATCGACTTCGGTATCTCCCGCGCCACCGAGTTCGCCGCCTCGGACGTCCTCACCCAGACCGGCCGGGTCATGGGCACCCCGCCCTTCATGTCGCCCGAGCAGTTCTCCTCCCCGCAGGACGTCGGCCCCGCCGCCGACGTCTTCTCCCTCGGCTCCGTCCTCGTGTACGCCGCCACAGGGCACGGCCCGTTCGACAGCCCGAGCCCCTACGAGACGGCCCTGCGGGTCGTCGACGGCACCCCCGAACTCGACGGTGTGCCGCCCGAACTGCTCCCCTTCGTCCGGCTCTGTCTGGAGAAGTCCCCCGCCGCCCGCCCCACCACCGGCGAACTCCTCGCCCTCCTCCGAGACGGCCGCCTGCCCGAGCCACGCGCCGGCGACGCGCCGACCATGTCCCAGGACGCGCCCCCGCCCCGCCGGCGCAGACGCCCCTGGCTCGCCCCCGCCGCGGGCGCCCTGGCCCTGGCGGCCCTCGCCGCCCTGACCCTCACCCTGACCTCCGACGAAGCGAGACCCGGGAACCTCCCCGCCGGCTGGCAGCCCTGGCGCGGCAAGTCCAAGGACCCCGGCGTCGACAAGGAACCGACCACCCCCGACGGCCCGTTCACCCGCTGCGCGGCCACCCGCACCTCCCTGGTGTGCGCCGGCGACGACGTCATGGCGACCCGCTTCGCCCTCGCCGACGGCCGCAACACCTGGGCCCGCCCCGTCGACGCCACGGCCGACGAGCTCGGCCTCGGCGACCAGGGCACCGTCCTCGCCGCCCGCCACGGCCGCGTCTTCGTCTACGGCTCCGACGACCGCACCGTCCGCGACGAGAACCACTACCGCTACACCGTCCAGGCCCTCGACGCCGGCACCGGCGAGGTGCTGTGGTCCACGGTCACCGGCGACGGCCCGGAGGCCTCCGAGCCCAACAGCGAGCTCGGATACGCCGTCGCCGTCCCCGACGGCATCGTCGCCGTCCACGGCCCGAAGGGACACCAGTACGCCTTGCTCGGCGCCGACGACGGCGAGGTCCGCTGGAAGCACCCGCTCCCCGACCCGGACACCCGGATCTGCCTGCTGCGCGGCGCGGCCGGCCAGGCGTACCTGGTCTGCCAGAAGTGGTCCTTCGACGACGAGGACGCAGGCGGGACCAGCGTCGCCCAGCTCGACCTCGCCACCGGCCGGCCCCGCTGGACCGTGGACCTCGACGGGGAGATGGACATCGTCGGACAGACCGGCGGCCGGCTGGTCCTGCTCCCGACAGCCGGCGCCCACCGCGCGGTGACGCTCATCGACGCCGACTCGCACATCGTGACGACCGTGGGCCTCGCCGAGCCCCAGCCCGAGGCGTCGACGCCCACCCTGCTCCGCGGCCGGCTCTGCTACACCCGCCCCAGCGGCAGCGTCCGCGCCTTCGCACCCGAGGACGGGCGCCGCCTGTGGGAGAGCAACTCCACCGTGGAGTCCCCGGGCCCCCCGGTGGCCTCCGCCACCCACCTCTACCTGGCGTCCCCCAGCGGCCGGCTCGCCGCCCTCGACCTGCGCACCGGCCGGGTCACCGCCACCCTCCAGGGCCGCGACGACGGCGGCACCGCCGAGGCCGGCGCCGGCGCCCCGCTGACCCTCGTGGGCGACGCCCTGTACGTCCCGTACGGCATCCGCTCCGTCTACAGCGTGGACGTCCGAGCCCTGTGAGCCGCAGGCCGCGACCCATGAAGCCGATCACACCCCCGGACCCCGCCCGCGCGGCCCTTACCCTGGACGGCCGCCGCCTTTCCTGCCTCGACTTCGGCGGCCCGGGACACCCCCTGCTCGCCCTGCACGGCCGCTTTTCAGCGAGGGCCGCACCTTCGCCCCCCTCGCCCGGGCCCTCTTCCCGCACTGGCGGGTCGTCGCCCCGGACCAGCGCGGGCACGGCTTCTCCGGCCGGGGCCCGGACTTCTCCCGCGAGGGCTGCATCGCCGACGCCACCGCTCTCCTCACCCACCTCGGCCTGGAACGGCCGGTGGTCCTCGGCCACTCGCTCGGCGGGGTCAACGCCTACCAGCTCGCCGCCCGCCACCCCGGCCTGGTCAGCGCACTCGTCATCGAGGACATCGGCACCGAGATCGACGACGACCTGTCCTTGCCCCACCGGGCCCCCACTCGCACCGCCCTGACCGAACAACTGGGGGACTCCGCCCGCTACCCCCTCCTGATCCACGGCACCCGCAGCGACACCGTCACCGAGGCCCACGCCGAGGAACTGCCGTCCCGCCGCCCCCACACGAGCCTCGCCCAGCTCCCCACCGGCCACACGGTCCACGAGACCGCCCCCGACGGCTTCGCGGCCACGGTGAGCGCCTTCCTGGACACCCTGAAGGGCTGACCGCGGCGGGGGCCCTGTGCCAAGATCACGGAATGCTGCGACTGACCGATTTCATCATCGACTGCCCGGACACGATGAAGCTGGCGGCCTTCTACTCCGAGGTGACCGGCCGTCCCGTCAAGGAAGGCAGCACCGAGGAGTGGGCCGGCATCCGGTTCGGCGAGATCGAGCTGGCGTTCATCCGGGTGGACGACTACCGCGCCCCGCAGTGGCCCGACAGCGAGCACCCCAAGCAGTTCCACCTCGACTTCGAGGTGGACGAGATCGAGCCCGAGCAGCGCCGCGTCCTCGCCCTGGGCGCCACCCTGAGGCAGGACTTCATCGGCCCCGAGGGCTACGGCTGGCAGGTCTACACGGACCCGGTCGGCCACCCCTTCTGCCTGTGCCGCAACAAGGGCGTCGTCTGGACCGAAGAGGGCCCGACCTGGCCCGGCCGCGCCTGACCGGGACCCCGCCTCACAAAACGACCAGGGCCAGGCGGAGGAGCAACCCTCCGGCCTGGCCCTGAGCCGTTCAGAGCGGGCGACGGGAATCGAACCCGCGTAGCTAGTTTGGAAGACTAGGGCTCTACCATTGAGCTACGCCCGCACAGCGACGCGCCGCAGGTCAGTGACTGCGGCACTGAAGGCATCGTAGCGGGTCGGCACCCCTCGTCGCACACCCCGGGAATGCGGAGGCCGCGCCGACTTCGGGCATGTACCCTACGTGTCGCACCAGCACGGGGTGTGGCGCAGCTTGGTAGCGCGTCCGCTTTGGGAGCGGAAGGCCGTGGGTTCAAATCCCGCCACCCCGACCACGACCGGTCACCGCCGGCCTCCGCACGGCCACCTCGTGCGATCACGGCCGATGATCGCCTTTGGGGCCGTGTCCTCGCTGCCGTTACTATGCAAGCTGCACGCCCGTGTGTCTCTCCGTAACTCACGAAGTCCTCCGGGCGGCGAATCCGCCGGACCGGTCTGGTGCCGGCAGAACCCGAGAAGTCAGCCACAAGGAGACCGAACCGTGAAGAGCGCCGTGGAGACCCTGAACCCGACCCGGGTTCGGCTCACTGTCGAGGTGCCCTTCGAGGAGCTCAAGGACAGCCTCGACGCGGCGTACAAGAAGATCAACCAGCAGGTCACGGTGAAGGGCTTCCGCAAGGGCAAGATCCCGGCCCGCGTCATCGACCAGCGGTTCGGCCGCGGCGCCGTGCTGGAGGAGGCCGTCAACGACGCGCTTCCGAAGTTCTACACCGAGGCCGTCAACGAGGCCGAGATCGACGTCCTGGGCCAGCCCGAGGTCGACATCACCGAGCTGAAGGACGGCGAGACGCTGAACTTCACCGCCGAGGTCGACGTCCGCCCCGCCATCGAGATCCCGGACTTCTCCGGCATCGAGGTCGAGGTCGACGCCGTCGAGGTCACCGACGAGGACGTCGAGAAGTCCGTCGAGCAGCTGCGCGAGCGCTTCGCCTCGACCTCCCCGGTCGAGCGCGCCGCCCAGGACGGCGACGTCGTCACCATCGACCTGGAGGCCAAGGTCGAGGGCGAGGTCCTCGAGGACGGCATCGCCAACGGTGTCTCGTACACCATCGGCTCCGGTGAGCTGCTGGAGGGCATCGACGACGCCGTGAAGGGCCTGGAGGCCGGTGGCGAGGCCACCTTCACCTCCGAGCTCAAGGGCGGCTCGGCGGCCGGCAAGGAGGCCGAGGTCACCGTCAAGGTCACTCAGGTCGCCGCCCGCGAACTGCCCGAGCTGGACGACGACTTCGCGCAGCTCGCCTCCGAGTTCGACACCCTCGACGAGCTCAAGGCGGACAGCCGCAAGCGCCTCGAGAACATGAAGCAGTACGACCAGGCCACGCAGGCCCAGGAGCGCGTCCTGGAGAAGCTGCTGGAGATGGTCGAGGTGCCCGTCCCCGAGAAGCTCCTCGAGGACGAGATCAACACGCGTAAGCACAACCTCGAGCACCACCAGCTCGGCCAGATGGGCCTCGACCTCGCGAAGTACCTGGAGATCCAGGGCAAGACCGAGGAGGAGTTCGACGCCGAGACCAAGGAAGCCGCGGTCAAGGGCATCAAGACGCAGTTCGTCCTCGACGAGCTCGTCAAGCAGGAGAAGCTGAACGTCAACCAGGAGGAGCTCACCGAGCACCTCATGCGCCGCGCCGCCTCCTCCGGCATGTCCCCCGACCAGTTCGCCCAGGCGGTCGTCGAGGGCGGCCAGGTTCCGCTCCTGGTCGGCGAGGTCGCCCGCGGCAAGGCCCTGGCCGTCGTGGTCGAGAAGGCCACGGTCAAGGACACCAACGGCGAGATCGTGGACCTGGACGACGAGGACGAGGTCGAGCAGGCCACGGAGACCGTCGAGGCCGCCGAGGGCACCGCCGACGAGGCCGCCGAGGACAAGTCCGAGGCCTGAGCCGGCGCCGTAGCGGCCCAGCAGGACCCCAGGGAGGGCCCGGAGGATCACCCGATCCGCCGGGCCCTTCCGCCTCTCCTCACCCGCCCGGCGCTACGCCCCCGGCGAACACCTGCCGCTCCGGGATTCCCCGAAGGGACCAGCGCGTTAGGGTCCATGAGTATGAGGGCAGGGGAGTCCCCGTTGCCCACGCAGGACACGTGAGACGGCCCGGCGCCGTCGTAAGACGAGCAGGTGGATACGTGACGAATCTGATGCCCTCCGCCGCCGGTGAGCCTTCCATCGGTGGTGGCCTCGGTGACCAGGTCTACAACCGGCTGCTCAACGAGCGGATCATCTTCCTCGGCCAGCCGGTCGACGACGACATCGCCAACAAGATCACCGCACAGCTGCTGCTCCTTGCCGCGGACCCCGACAAGGACATTTACCTGTACATCAACAGCCCCGGCGGCTCGATCACGGCCGGTATGGCGATCTACGACACCATGCAGTTCATCAAGAACGACGTCGTGACGATCGCCATGGGTCTCGCGGCCTCCATGGGGCAGTTCCTGCTCAGTGCGGGCACCCCGGGCAAGCGCTTCGCGCTGCCGAACGCCGAGATCCTGATCCACCAGCCGTCCGCCGGTCTGGCCGGTTCCGCCTCGGACATCAAGATCCACGCCGAGCGGCTGCTGCACACCAAGAAGCGCATGGCCGAACTCACCGCCCAGCACACGGGCCAGTCGGTCGAGCAGATCACCCGCGACTCGGACCGCGACCGCTGGTTCGACGCCTTCGAGGCCAAGGAGTACGGCCTCATCGACGACGTCATCCCGACGGCCGCCGGGATGCCGGGCGGCGGCGGCACCGGGGCGGCCTGAGGCCCCCCGTACGCCCGTAGCCGACCGCCACAGCCCCTAGGAGACAGACAGTGAACGACTTCCCCGGCAGCGGCCTGTACGCCCGCACCGAGGCCGAGTACACCGGCCCGCGCGCCGAGTCCCGGTATGTGATCCCGCGGTTCGTCGAGCGCACCTCGCAGGGCATCCGCGAGTACGACCCGTACGCGAAGCTCTTCGAGGAGCGCGTGATCTTCCTCGGCGTCCAGATCGACGACGCCTCGGCCAACGACGTCATGGCGCAGCTGCTGTGCCTGGAGTCGATGGACCCCGACCGGGACATCTCGGTCTACATCAACAGCCCCGGCGGCTCCTTCACCGCGCTCACGGCGATCTACGACACGATGCAGTTCGTGAAGCCGGACATCCAGACGGTCTGCATGGGCCAGGCGGCCTCCGCCGCGGCCATCCTGCTGGCCGCCGGTACGCCCGGCAAGCGCATGGCGCTGCCCAACGCCCGCGTGCTGATCCACCAGCCGTACAGCGAGACCGGCCGGGGCCAGGTCTCCGACCTGGAGATCGCCGCCAACGAGATCCTCCGGATGCGGGCGCAGCTGGAGGAGATGCTGGCCAAGCACTCCACCACGCCGATCGAGAAGATCCGCGAGGACATCGAGCGTGACAAGATCCTCACGGCCGAGGACGCGCTGTCGTACGGGCTGATCGACCAGATCATCTCCACCCGGAAGATGAACAACGCCGACGTCCGCTGACGCGGACCCGGTATTGTCTGCTGCCCCTTGGCACGGTTTGGGATGGTGCACGTCAAAGTGAACCGCGCCAAGGGGGGCCCGAACGGGGGCCCAGGCAAGGTACCGTCGACATAAGGCAGCACCAGGAGTCGCTGGACTCGATGTCCAGTCGTCTCCCAGGCGAAGGGGAAGCACACCGTGGCACGCATCGGTGACGGCGGCGATCTGCTCAAGTGCTCGTTCTGCGGCAAGAGCCAGAAGCAGGTCAAGAAGCTCATCGCAGGCCCTGGTGTGTACATCTGCGACGAGTGCATCGATCTCTGCAACGAGATCATCGAGGAAGAGCTCGCGGAGACCAGTGAGGTCCGCTGGGAGGAACTCCCGAAGCCGCGCGAGATCTACGAGTTCCTCGAGGGGTACGTGGTCGGGCAGGAAGCGGCCAAGAAGGCCCTCTCGGTCGCCGTGTACAACCACTACAAGCGGGTCCAGGCCGGCGAGAACGGCGGCGGTCAGAACCGCGAGGACGCCATCGAGTTGGCGAAGTCCAACATCCTGCTGCTCGGCCCGACGGGCTCCGGCAAGACGCTGCTCGCGCAGACACTGGCCCGCATGCTGAACGTCCCCTTCGCCATCGCCGACGCGACGGCGCTGACGGAGGCCGGCTACGTCGGCGAGGACGTCGAGAACATCCTGCTGAAGCTGATCCAGGCCGCCGACTACGACGTCAAGAAGGCCGAGACCGGGATCATCTACATCGACGAGATCGACAAGGTCGCGAGGAAGAGTGAAAACCCCTCCATCACGCGCGACGTGTCGGGCGAGGGCGTCCAGCAGGCCCTCCTGAAGATCCTCGAGGGCACCACGGCCTCGGTGCCGCCGCAGGGCGGCCGCAAGCACCCGCACCAGGAGTTCATCCAGATCGACACGACGAACGTCCTGTTCATCGTGGGCGGCGCGTTCGCCGGACTGGAGAAGATCATCGAGTCGCGGGCCGGCGCCAAGGGCATCGGCTTCGGCGCGACGATCCGCTCGAAGCGGGAGCTGGAGTCCAAGGACCAGTTCGAGGACGTCATGCCCGAGGACCTGGTGAAGTTCGGCATGATCCCCGAGTTCATCGGGCGTCTCCCCGTCATCACCTCGGTCCACAACCTGGACCGCGAGGCCCTGCTCCAGATCCTGGTCGAGCCGCGCAACGCGCTGGTGAAGCAGTACCAGCGCCTCTTCGAACTCGACGGTGTCGAGCTGGACTTCGAGCGCGAGGCCCTCGAGGCCATCGCCGACCAGGCCATCCTCCGCCAGACCGGCGCGCGCGGCCTGCGCGCCATCATGGAGGAGGTCCTGATGTCGGTGATGTACGAGGTCCCGTCCCGCAAGGACGTGGCCCGCGTCGTCATCACGGCGGACGTCGTCCACTCGAACGTGAACCCCACCCTGATCCCCCGAGACGCCCGCCGCGGCCCCGGGGAGCAGAAGTCGGCGTAGTCGCCGGCACGGAGCGACAAGCGGAAGGGCCCGGTCGAAAGACCGGGCCCTTCCATCGATCCGGTGCCGCGTCAGGCCTTGACGCGGATCTCCGACCGGACCTTCGACGTGATGTCCACGGCCACGTCCTTGGTGATGCCCTGGGTGGCGTCACCCGGCGACACCATCGCGATGGTGCTGTAGTCGGCCCACGCGCAGAACCAGTCCGTCTTCTCCTTCTTGCTCACCAAGTCCGTGCCCTGGACGGCCTGGCACTTCATGACCGCGCCGTCGAGGTCGACGGACTCGGCCTCACCCACCAACTTGGACTTCCCCGCCTGGGACGAGGAGGAGCTGTCCTCGTCGGCCGACTTCTTGAAGTCGGCGAAGAACTTGTCCAGCGCCGCCTCGGGGTCCTCGATTTCGCCGTAGGCGCCGAAGTAGGTGATGCCCTTCGCGCTCGCGAGTTCGGTCAGGTCCGGCGCCGTGCTCGGGTCGCTGGGGTCGTAACCGCTCAGGTCAGCCGTGGAGTAGACGCCGACGACACTCTTGCCGTTTTTGACGCCGCTCTTCTCCATGTCCTCTGCGGTGTCGGTGGACCCGCCGAGGTTCTCGCCGGTCTTGGTCGCCCGCGTGTAGTCGCTGAGCAGCTTCTCCGGCGTCGCCAACTTGTGCGCGCCGTCGTCCTCCACGCCGGCCGCGCCGCCACCGCTGCCCAGCAGGAAGTACGCGCCCACGCCGATCGCCGCCACGACCGCGACCGCGCCGAGGATCAGGCCGGTCTTCTTGCCGCCGCCGGACGGCTGCGGGGGCTGGGGCATGCCGTACGGCTGATGGCCGTAGGGGGGCTGCTGCGGGGGGACACCCTGGGGGGCCTGCGGGTAGCCGTAGCCCGGCTGGGCCGGCGGCGCCTGCTGGGGGTAGCCGTAGCCGGGCTGGGGTGCCTGCGGCTGCTGGCCGTACGGACCCGGCTGGCCGTACGGACCGGGCTGCTGGGGCTGCCCGCCGTACGGGCCCGGCTGGTTGTAGCTCATTTCTGGGTTCCCCTCCAGATGCTTATGTGTCCCTGACATCCTGGCGCAGAGTCGCCGGTCCCACGGCATCGGGGTCCCCACCGTTACAGAACAAAGGCGTTTCGGGACACGGCCGAGACACCCCTAAACTGAGCTCGTGACCGAGAACGCTCAGCAGCAGCCACCAGCGCCCGACACCGAACTGCCGACCCAGTACGCGCCGGCCGATGTAGAGGGGCCGCTGTACGAGCGCTGGGTAGAGCGCGGTTACTTCGAGGCGGACGAGAAGAGCGACAAGCCGCCGTACACCATCGTCATCCCGCCGCCGAACGTCACCGGCAGCCTGCACCTGGGCCACGCCTTCGAGCACACGCTGATCGACGCCCTCACCCGCCGCAAGCGCATGCAGGGCTACGAGACGCTGTGGCAGCCCGGCATGGACCACGCCGGCATCGCCACGCAGAACGTCGTCGAGCGCGAGCTCGGCAAGGAGGGCAAGTCCCGCCACGACCTCGGCCGTGAGGCGTTCGTCGAGCGCGTCTGGAAGTGGAAGGCGGAGTCCGGCGGCCAGATCTCCGGCCAGATGCGCCGCCTCGGCGACGGCGTCGCCTGGTCCCGTGAGCGCTTCACCATGGACGAGGGCCTCTCCCAGGCCGTCCAGACCATCTTCAAGCGCCTGTACGACGACGAGCTGATCTACCGCGCCGAGCGCATCATCAACTGGTGTCCGCGCTGTCTGACGGCGATCTCGGACATCGAGGTCGAGTACCAGGACGACGACGGCGAGCTGGTCAGCATGAAGTACGGGGAGGGGGACGACACCATCGTCGTCGCCACGACCCGTGCCGAGACCATGCTCGGTGACACCGCGGTCGCCGTTCACCCCGACGACGAGCGGTACAAGCACCTCGTCGGCAAGCTCATCAAGCTGCCGCTGACCGACCGCTCGATCCCGGTCGTCGCAGACACCCACGTCGACCCCGAGTTCGGCACGGGTGCCGTCAAGGTCACCCCGGCCCACGACCCGAACGACTTCGAGATCGGCCAGCGCCACGACCTGCCGGCCATCACGGTCATGGACGAGCACGCGGTCATCACCGCGCACGGCCCCTTCCAGGGCCTGGACCGGCTCGAGGCCCGCTCCGCCATCGTCGCCGCGCTGCGCGCCGAGGGCCGGATCGTCGCCGAGAAGCGGCCGTACGTCCACTCCGTCGGCCACTGCTCGCGCTGCAAGACCACCATCGAGCCGCGCCTGTCCATGCAGTGGTGGGTCAAGGTCGGCCCGCTCGCCAAGGCCGCCGGTGACGCGGTCCGCGACGGCAAGGTCAAGATCCATCCGCAGGAGATGGAGAAGCGGTACTTCGACTGGGTCGACAACCTCCACGACTGGTGCATCTCACGGCAGTTGTGGTGGGGCCACCGCATCCCCGTCTGGTACGGCCCGAACGGCGAGGTCGTCTGCGTCGGCCCCGACGAGGAGCCGCCCACCGGTGAGGGCTGGCGTCAGGACACCGACGTCCTCGACACCTGGTTCTCCTCCGGCCTGTGGCCGTTCTCCACGCTCGGCTGGCCCGAACAGACCGAGTCGCTCGCGAAGTTCTACCCGAACTCCGTCCTGGTCACCGGCTACGACATCCTCTTCTTCTGGGTCGCCCGGATGATGATGTTCGGTCTGTACGCGATGGACGGCACCCCGCCGTTCCACACCATCGCCCTGCACGGCATGGTCCGCGACCAGTTCGGCAAGAAGATGTCGAAGTCCTTCGGCAACGCGGTCAACCCGCTGGACTGGATGGACAAGTACGGCTCCGACGCGCTCCGCTTCACCCTCGCGCGCGGCGCCAACCCGGGCGTCGACGTCCCGATCGGCGAGGACTGGGTCCAGGGCTCCCGCAACTTCGCCAACAAGATCTGGAACGCCACGCGCTTCGCGCTGATGAACGGCGCGACCGTCGAGGGCCCGCTGCCCGACGCGTCGAAGATGTCCTCGACGGACCGCTGGATCCTGTCCCGCCTGAACTCGGTCGTCGCCGAAGTCGACGCGTTCTACGACGACTTCCAGTTCGCCAAGCTGTCCGACGCCCTCTTCCACTTCGCGTGGGACGAGGTCTTCGACTGGTACGTCGAGCTGTCCAAGACGACGTTCCAGGCGGGCGGCGAGGCGGCCGAGGTCAGCAAGCGCGTCCTCGGCGAGGTCCTCGACGTCACGCTGAGGCTGCTGCACCCGGTGGTCCCGTTCGTCACCGAGACCCTGTGGACCACGCTGACCGGCGGCGAGTCCGTCGTGATCGCCGACTGGCCGGCCGACAGCGGCTTCCGCGACCAGGGCGCCGAGCGGGAGATCGAGTCCCTCCAGTCCGTCATCACCGAGGTCCGCCGCTTCCGCGCCGACCAGGGCCTCCAGCCCGGCCAGCGGGTCCCGGCCCGGCTGACCCTGGACGGTACGGCCCTCGCCGCGCACGAGCCGGCCATCCGCCAGCTCCTGCGCCTCCAGCCGGAGGGCGACGCCTTCACGGCGACGGCGACGCTGCCGGTCGCGGGCGCGGAGGTCGCGCTCGACCTGTCCGGCGTGATCGACGTCGCGGCCGAGCGCAAGCGCCTGGCCAAGGACCTCGCCGCCGCCGAGAAGGAGAAGGCCCAGGCCACCGCCAAGCTCGGCAACGAAGCGTTCCTGGCGAAGGCCCCCGACCAGGTCGTGGAGAAGATCCGCGGCCGGCTCGCCAAGGCGGACGAGGACATCGCCCGCATCACGGCCCAGCTGGAGCGGCTGCCCCAGGCGTAGGCAGGACGACGGCGTACTACGGCCATGAGGCCCCCGGTGCTCTCGGGCACCGGGGGCCTTCGCGTACGTCGGGAGGTCCGCCTCCGTAGACTGGCCCCGTGAGCGACCAGAACGAGCCCGACCCCCTCGACTCCTTCGACGAGATCATCGCGGAGGAGACCGACCGCGACCCCGACCTCGCCGTCATCGAGGCCGGCAGCCGCACCCTGCGCACCCAGGGCGGCCCGCCGCAGGCCGACGTGCCCGCCCGCCCCGAGGACCCCGAGGTCGACAAGGCCCTGCGCGAGGTCGAGGCGGAGCTGGCGACCCGCTGGGGCGAGACCAAGCTCGAGCCCTCGGTCAGCCGGATCGCCGCGCTCATGGACCTGCTGGGCGAGCCCCAGCGGTCGTACCCGTCGATCCACATCACGGGCACCAACGGCAAGACGTCGACGGCCCGCATGATCGAGGCCCTGCTCGGCGCCTTCGAGCTGCGCACCGGCCGCTACACCTCGCCGCACGTCCAGTCGATCACCGAGCGGATCAGCCTGGACGGCGCCCCGATCTCCGCCGAGCGCTTTATCGAGACGTACCAGGACATCAAGCCGTACATCGAGATGGTCGACTCCTCGCAGGAGTTCCGCCTGTCGTTCTTCGAGGTGCTCACGGGCATGGCGTACGCCGCCTTCGCGGACGCGCCCGTCGACGTCGCCGTCGTCGAGGTCGGCATGGGCGGCTCCTGGGACGCCACCAACGTCATCGACGGGGACGTCGCCGTCGTGACCCCGATCGACCTGGACCACACGGACCGGCTCGGTTCCACGCCCGGTGAGATCGCCGGGGAGAAGGGCGGCGTCGTCAAGCAGGGCGCCACCGTGATCATGGCCCAGCAGCCGGTGGACGCCGCGCAGGTGCTGCTGAAGAAGGCCGTGGAGGTCGACGCCACCGTGGCCCGCGAGGGCCTGGAGTTCGGGGTCGTCGCCCGTCAGGTCGCCGTCGGCGGCCAGCTGGTCACCCTGCGCGGCCTGGGCGGCGAGTACCCCGAGGTCTACCTCCCGCTGCACGGCGCCCACCAGGCGCACAACGCCGCCGTCGCCCTCGCCGCCGTCGAGGCGTTCTTCGGGGTCGGCGCCGCCCGCGCCGAACCGCTGGACATCGACGCCGTCCGCAAGGCGTTCGCCGCCGTCTCCTCCCCGGGCCGGATGGAGGTCGTACGGCGCTCCCCGACCGTCGTCCTGGACGCCGCCCACAACCCGGCGGGCGCCCGCGTGACCGCCGAGGCGATCGGTGAGGCGTTCGACTTCAGCCGGCTGATCGGCGTCGTCGGCGCGAGCGGCGACAAGAACGTCCGGGGACTGCTGGAGGCGTTCGAGCCGATCTTCGCCGAGATCGTCGTCACCCAGAACACCTCGCACCGCGCCATGGACGCCGACGAGCTCGCGGCCATCGCCGTCGAGGTGTTCGGCGACGAGCGCGTCCAGGTCGAGCCCCGGCTGCCGGACGCCCTGGAGGCCGCGATCACGCTGGCCGAGGAGGAGGGCGAGTTCACCGGCGGCGGGGTCCTCGTCACCGGGTCCGTCATCACGGTCGGCGAGGCCCGGCTGCTGCTCGGGAAGGGCTGAGTTCCGATGCGTACGCTCTGTTCCTCGACGCTGATCGGCGAGTTCTTCGTCATCGGCTTCGCCGGTCTGGTCGCCATGAAGGACCCGGACCTGTCGATGGCGACCGTGTGGACGGTCAGCGGCGTCGCGATGTTCCTGTGCGTGCTGCTGTGCGGTCTGGTGACCCGCCCCGGCGGTGTCGCGCTGGGCTGGGCCCTGCAGGTCGCGCTCATCGCGTCCGGCCTCGTCGTGCCCATGATGTTCGTGCTCGGCGTCATCTTCGCGGCGCTGTGGTGGGCCTCGGTGCACTACGGCCGCAAGGTCGACGAGGCGAAGGCGAGATTCGCCGCGCAGGCCGACTCCTCCACACCTGACGCTGCGTAACGGGCGCCTGGACACGCCCTGTAACCTCTTCCCACCGCACACCGCAGTACGCAGTAAGAAGGAGCCCTCCCGTGACCCAGCGCACCCTCGTCCTGCTCAAGCCCGACGCCGTCCGTCGAGGCCTGACCGGCGAGATCATCAGCCGTATCGAGCGCAAGGCCGGCTGGCAGATCACCGCGCTGGAGCTGCGCACCCTGGACCAGGACACGCTGGAGCAGCACTACGGCGAGCACAAGGGCAAGCCCTTCTACGAGCCTCTGGTCGAGTTCATGGCGTCCGGCCCGGTCGTCGCCCTGATCGTCGAGGGCGAGCGGGTCATCGAGGGACTGCGCCAACTGGCCGGACCGACCGACCCGATCGCCGCCGCGCCGGGCTCCATCCGCGGCGACTACGGTGTGATCGTGCGGGAGAACCTGATCCACGCCTCCGACTCCGAGGAGTCCGCCGAGCGCGAGGTCAAGATTTTCTTCCCCGGCCGAGCCTGACCCCACCGGCCGCTCCCCAAGAGGGGCGGCCGCAGGTAATCTGCCGCCTGTGGCATATGCCGGGCGATCGAGGGAACGAGTGCCCCCGATGGCCCGTCTCCAGAAGCGGGGCGCCTCGCCATCTGCTGACAATGGCGGAGACCCTCCCGCAGTGTTCGTGCAGGCGCGTCTACGATGGAAGCCTTCACGTCACAGCACCCACTTCGCCGACCTGAAATGCCGTCAAACGCTCCCAGGAAGGCCAGACGAATCCTGATGGGGAACTCAATGTCGTTCATCGGCCGTGACATGGCTGTCGACCTCGGGACCGCCAACACGCTGGTGTACGTCAGGGGTCGCGGGATCGTACTCAACGAGCCGTCCGTCGTCGCGATCAACACCAACACCGGTGGCATCCTCGCGGTCGGCGCCGAGGCGAAGAAGATGATCGGGCGCACGCCGGGCAACATCGTGGCCGTGCGGCCGCTGAAGGACGGCGTCATCGCCGACTTCGAGATCACCGAGCGGATGCTCCGCTACTTCATCCTGAAGATCCACAAGCGGCGGTATCTGGCTCGTCCGCGGGTCGTCGTCTGTGTGCCCTCGGGCATCACCGGCGTCGAGCGCCGCGCCGTCATCGAGGCGTCGTCCCAGGCCGGCGCCCGCCAGGTGCACATCATCGAGGAGCCCATGGCCGCGGCCATCGGCTCCGGCCTGCCGGTCCACGAGGCCACGGGCAACATGGTGGTGGACATCGGCGGCGGCACCACGGAGGTCGCGGTCATCTCCCTCGGCGGCATCGTCACCGCCCAGTCCATCCGGGTCGCGGGCGACGAGCTGGACAACGCGATCATCCAGCACATCAAGAAGGAGTACTCGCTCCTGCTGGGTGAGCGCACGGCCGAACAGATCAAGATCACGATCGGCTCGGCGTACGACCTCGACTCCGACGAGCACACCGAAATCCGCGGCCGGGACCTCGTCTCCGGACTGCCGAAGACCGTCGTCATCTCCGCGGCCGAAGTGCGCAAGGCCATCGAGGAACCGGTCAACGCCATCGTGGACGCCGTCAAGACGACCCTCGACAAGTGCCCGCCGGAGCTGTCCGGCGACATCATGGACCGGGGAATCGTTCTGACCGGCGGCGGCGCCCTGCTGCGCGGCCTCGACGAGCGGCTGCGCCGCGAGACGGGCATGCCGATCCACATCGCCGAGGACCCGCTGGACAGCGTGGCGCTCGGATCCGGCAAGTGCGTCGAGGAGTTCGAGGCGCTGCAGCAGGTGCTCGACGCCCAGCCGCGCAGATGACGTAACGCTTTCGTTCCGCCGTACGAGATGACCGCCTCTCGTGCGGCGGATCGTTGATTCGGAGGCTTAAGCTCGCGCATATGCCTCCCCACAGCTGAACACCCCAACCCCCGCACATTCCAATGAGGAAGGGCACGGCCGCCGCACGTGAGGGACACACGAGAGAGCCGGCTGCTCCTGGTGCTGCTGGTCGCCATCGCGTTCGCACTGATCACGGTGGACATCCGCGGCGGTGAGGACTCCCCGGTCGACGGTGCCCGCCAGGCCGCCGCCACCGTCTTCGGCCCGGTGGAGGACGGTGTGTCGTCCGCGGTGAACCCGGTCGGCAACGCGGTCGCCGCCATCCGCGACTCCGGCGAGCGCCACGACCGGCTCGCGCGCCTGGAGCAGGAGAACGCGGCCCTCAAGGCGAAGCTCGGCAGCGACGACCGCAACCGCAGCCGCCTCAAGCAGCTCGACAAGATGCTGAAGGTCGCCGGCGAGGGCCAGTACGGCATCAAGGGCGCCCAGGTCATCGCGATAGGAGCGGCCCAGGGCTTCTCCTGGACCATCACCATCGACGCCGGCGCCGAGGACGGCATCGAACGCGACATGACCGTCCTGAACGGCGACGGACTGGTCGGCCGCGTCACCACCGTCGGCCCCAACACGGCGACGGTCCTGCTCGCCAACGACCCCGACTTCACCGTCGGCACCCGTATGGAGTCCACCGACGAACTCGGCTTCGCCTCCGGACAGGGCGACCGCCCGCTGCGGGTCGAACTCCTCAACGGCAAGGCCGAGGTGAAGAAGGGCGACCGGCTCGTCACCTTCGGCTCGCAGGCCGACAAGCCGTTCGTCCCCGGCGTCCCCGTCGGAGTCGTCTCCCGCGTCGACCCGTCCGGCGGCGGTCTGACCCGCACCCTGTACGTGACGCCGTACGTCGGCTTCTCCAAGCTCGACGTCGTGGGCGTCGTCGTCCAGGCGCCGAAGAAGGACCCGCGCGACACGGTGCTGCCCGCCAAGCCGAAGCCGAAGCCCACGCCGACCGTCACGGTCACCGTGACGCCGGGCGCCGAGGTGCCGGAGGGCGACGGGCAGCAACAGCAGGGCGACGCCCAGGACCAGCCCCTGGCCGGGGGCCTGCGGCCCCGCGCCGACGACCAGTACCAGTACGAGCAAGACCAGTAGGAGCTGCTCATGCGCGTCAACCGGATCCTGCTCTCCACCTCCCTGGTCGTCGTCGCCCTGGTCGTCCAGGTGAGCGTCCTCGCCCGGCTCCATCTGCCCGGCGCCGTCCCGGACCTGCTGCTCCTGACCGTCCTCGGCCTCGCCCTGGTCTACGGCCATGTCGGCGGCGCCCTCATCGGCTTCGGCGCCGGTCTGCTCGCCGACCTCGCCCCGCCCGCCGACCACGCCGCCGGCCGCTACGCGCTGGTGCTGTGCGTCATCGGCTATCTGGCCGGCCTGTTCAAACCGGACAACGGCAAGCTCAAGTCGGCCACCGGACCCATGGTCGTCGTGGTCGTCGCCGCGCTCGGCACGACGCTGCTGTACGCGGGCGTCGGAGCGCTCGTCGGCGACACCACCGCCCGTCATGTCGGCCTCGGCAGCCTCCTGTTCACGGCGGCGCTCTACGACCTGCTGCTCGCGCCGTTCGTCGTCCCCGGGATCATGGCGCTGGCCCGGCGCGCGGAGAACGACCCGCTCGCCGAGACCAGCACCCAGGCCAAGAAGGCCGACATCTCCTCCGGCTGGCTCTCCGGCGGCACCGGTCTGCGGATCGGCGGCCAGCGGGGCGGCCTGAAGGTCCGCGCGGCCCGGGCGCGCACGGCACGCGCCGGGCGCATCAAGGGGGTCAAGCGCCTGTGAGGCCAGCGGAGTTCACCCGGACGGGTGAGCCGGAAGGGAACCCCGGCTCGCGGACGGGACGTTCCACACTCGTACACCCACAGCCGTACGGACGATCCGCACAGACGTCCGTCATCGCGCCGGCCGACGCGCATCGGCCCACGCACACCGGCCCACACAGGGAGAGGGGGAGGCAGCCGCAGTGAGCAACATTCCCGAGACCGGCCGGACGCCCCGCGTCCAGATCCGGCTCGTCGTCATCCAGATCCTCGTCCTCTCCCTCCTGGGCACCCTCGGCGGACGCCTGTGGTACCTCCAGATCCGCGAGGGCGAGGCCTACGCCAAGGAGGCGTCGGGCAACCACGTCCAGCAGGTCGTCCAGCCCGCCGTCCGCGGCTCCATCCTCGACGCCCGCGGCGTGCCCCTCGCGGACAACGAGACCCGGCTCGTGGTCTCCGCCTCCCGCACCGACCTGCTGAAAATGCCCGACGACGGCAAGGCCGTCCTCACCAAGCTGGCCGGCGTGCTCGGCATGAAGCCCGCCGAGGTCATGGAGAAGGTCCGCCTCTGCGACTCCAAGACCCCCCAGCCCTGCTGGAACGGCTCGCCCTACCAGCCCATCCCCATCACCGACGAGGCCACCCCCAAGCAGGCCCTCCAGATCCGCGAGCGCGCCGAGGACTTCCCCGGCATCACCGCCGAACCCCAGGCCCTGCGCCGGTATCCGAGCCCCGGCGGCGCCAACACCGCCCAGGTCCTCGGCTACCTCTCCCCGGTCACCGACCAGGAACTCCAGCAGGCCCAGGACACCGACTCCCCGTATCTGCGCTCCGACCAGGTCGGCCGCTCCGGCCTCGAGCGGCAGTACGACAAGGCGCTGCGCGGCAAGGCCGGCGTCACCCGCTACGAGGTCGACAACCTCGGCCGGGTCATCGGCGAGGCCGAGGCGGACCCCGCCCAGCCCGGCGCCAACCTCGTCACCAGCATCGACGCCCGCGTCCAGCGGGTCGCCGAGTACGAGCTGAACGAGGCCATGAAGCAGGCCCGCAAGGAGTGGGACCGCAACACCAACGAGCCGTACAAGGCCGACTCCGGCGCGGTCGTGGTGATGGAGGCCAAGACCGGCCGCATCGTCGCGATGGCCTCCAACCCCACCTACGACCCCAACGCCTGGGTGGGCGGCATCTCCGCGAAGGACTACAAGCAGCTCACGGGCAAGTCCTCCAACTACCCGCTGCTCAACCGCGCCATCCAGGGCCAGTCGGCGCCCGGCTCGATCTTCAAGGTCATCCCGACCGCCGCCGCGGTCAACGCCGGGTACTCCTTCGACGGCCCCTACGAATGCTCCAGCTCGTACTCGATCGGCGGCCAGGTCTTCAAGAACTTCGAGTCCCAGAGCCACGGCGGCATCAGCCTCGGCCGCGCCCTGGAGGTGTCCTGCGACACCGTCTTCTACCGGCTCTCCCACCAGGAGTGGAAGCGCGACGGCGGCACCAAGCCGAAGAAGAACGCCAAGGACTGGTTCTACAAGACCGCCCACCAGTTCGGCCTCGGCGCCGAGACCGGTATCGACCTGCCCAACGAGGTCACGGGCCGCGTCCCCGACCGCAAGTGGAAGCAGGACTACTGGAAGGCCAACAAGGACGCCTGGTGCAAGTACGGCAAGAAGGGCGGCTCCTACGCCGAGCAGATCGCCTACGAGAACTGCCTCGAAGGCAACCGGCTGCGCGCGGGTGACTCCGTCAACTACTCCATCGGCCAGGGCGACACCCTCGTCACCCCGATCCAGATGGCCACGATCTACGCCGCCATCTCCAACGGCGGCACGCTCTACGACCCCACCGTCGGCAAGGCCGTGCTCAGCGCCGACGGCAGGACCGTCGAGGAGATCAAGCCCACGTCGCACGGCAAGCTGCCGATAAGCCGTAAGACGCTCGCCGAGATGGACGACGCCCTCGCCGGCGTCGCCACCCGCGGTACCGCCGCCTGGCGGTTCGCCGACGTCGGCTGGCCCCAGGACAAGATCCCCATGCACGCCAAGACCGGTACCGCCGAGGTCTACGGCAAGCAGACCACCTCGTGGTTCGCGACGTACACCAAGGACTACTCGGTCGTCATGACGATCTCCCAGGGTGGTACGGGTTCCGGCGCCTCCGGCCCCGCCGTCCGCAACATCTACGACGCCCTGTACGGCGTCGCCGACGACGGCACCATCGACAAGAAGAACGCGCTGCTGCCCAGCCCGCAGAAGAAGCTGCCGAAGGTCCGCACCGACGGCACCATCTCCTCGCCGAAGGTCTCCAAGGACCCGGCCAAGGAGCAGCGCGCCACCCAGAAGAACGAGACCGAACCGGACCCGCAGCAGCTCGCCGGGACCGTGTCCACCCAGTCGCCCGAGAACCGTGACACCCGGCGCCGGCGGCGCAGGAACCGCAGGCGGGGAAGCCGGAGGATGCTCACATGACCGGCGCCAACAGCTTCCAGGTCTCCGGTTACGGGCCGCAGCGGGCGGGCCTGTCCCGCCTGCTCGCCCGTGACTCGCTGGCCCGCCGGCTGGACTGGCCGATACTGCTGGCCGGGATCGCCCTGTCGCTGTTCGGCTCTGTCCTGGTCTACTCGGCGACCCGCAACCGCACCGAGCTCAACCAGGGCGACCCGTACTACTTCCTGGTCCGGCACCTGCTGAACACGGGGATCGGCCTCGCCCTCATGGTCGGGACCGTATGGCTGGGCCACCGCGCCCTGCGCACGGCCGTGCCCATCCTCTACGGCCTCTCCGTCTTCCTGATCCTGCTGGTCCTCACCCCGCTGGGCTCCACCATCAACGGCGCCCACTCCTGGATCAAGCTCCCCGGCGGCTTCTCGCTGCAGCCCTCGGAGTTCGTCAAGGTCACGATCATCCTGGGCATGGCGATGCTGCTGGCCGCGCGCGTCGACGCGGGCGACAAGCAGTACCCCGACCACCGCACGGTCGTGCAGGCCCTCGGCCTGGCCGCCGTACCCATGCTGATCGTGCTGCTCATGCCCGACCTCGGCTCGGTCATGGTCATGGTCATCATCGTGCTCGGGGTGCTGCTCGCCTCCGGCGCCTCCAACCGCTGGGTCTTCGGGCTCATCGGCGCGGGCACCAGCGGCGCGATCGCCGTCTGGCAGCTCGGCGTCCTCGACGACTACCAGATCGCCCGCTTCGCCGCCTTCGCCAACCCCGAGCTCGACCCGGCCGGCGTCGGCTACAACACCAACCAGGCGCGCATCGCGATCGGCTCCGGCGGTCTGACCGGGTCGGGGCTGTTCCACGGCTCGCAGACCACCGGCCAGTTCGTCCCCGAGCAGCAGACCGACTTCGTCTTCACGGTGGCGGGGGAGGAGCTCGGCTTCGTCGGCGGCGGACTGATCATCCTGCTGCTCGGCATCATCCTCTGGCGGGCCTGCCGTATCGCCCGCGAGACCACCGAGCTGTACGGGACGATCGTCGCGGCGGGCATCGTCGCCTGGTTCGCCTTCCAGTCGTTCGAGAACGTCGGGATGACCCTCGGGATCATGCCCGTCACCGGTCTGCCGCTGCCGTTCGTGTCCTACGGAGGATCGTCGATGTTCGCCGTCTGGGTGGCGGTCGGACTGCTCCAGTCCATCCGGGTGCAACGCCCGATGTCGGCCTGAGCCGCCCTTGTACCGGGCGGTTCGGGGCCGGCAGAATCTGTCGCCGCACCCGGTCTCCGCTTACATTCGGTTCATGGCGGACACCAAGCGCGAGATCGAGCGGAAGTACGAGTCCGACGACAGCGGCCTGCCCGACCTGACCGGTGTCGCCGGGGTCGCGGCCGTGATCGACAAGGGTGTCGCGCACCTGGACGCCACCTACTACGACACCACCGACGAACGCCTCGCCAGAGCGTCGGTCACCCTCCGGCGCCGCACCGGCGGCTCCGACGCCGGCTGGCATCTGAAATTCCCCGTCGCCCCCGGCGTCCGCGACGAGATCCAGGCCCCGCTCTCCGACACGCTTCCCGACGACCTCGCCGCCCTGGTCCGCTCACGGGTCCGCACCGCCCAGCTGGTGCCGGTGATCCGGCTGCGATCCGACCGCGACGCCCGTGACCTCGTGGACGCCGACGGGCGGGTGCTCGCCGAGATCAGCGTCGACGCCGTCCGTGCCGAGCGGCTCACCGGAGGCGGCGGCCGCACCCAGTGGACCGAGATCGAGGTGGAACTGGCCGACGACGGCGACCCCGCCCTGCTCGACCAGATCGAGAAAAAGCTGCGCAAGGCGGGCGTACGGCCGTCCGCGTCGCCGTCCAAGCTGGCCCGCGCCTTGGCCGAGACGGCGCCGAAGCCACTCGCCGCCGTGTCCCCAGAGCCGTCGGGGACCGCGGGCGACCACGTCCTCGCCTATCTGCGCACCCAGCGCGACACGATCGTCGCCCTCGACCCCGGCGTGCGCCAGGACGCCGAGGACTCCGTGCACAGCATGCGCGTCGCCACCCGCCGCACCCGCAGCGCCTTCAAGTCCTTCGGCAAGGTCCTCGACCGCTCCGTCACCGACCCGATCGCCGACGAGCTGAAATGGCTGGCCGGTGAGCTCGGCGTGGACCGGGACCGGGAGGTCCTGAACGAACGCCTCTCCGCCGCCCTCGCCGAGGTGCCGCCCTCCCTGGTCGCCGGCCCCGTCGCCGAGCGGCTGAGCAGCTGGGCGGGGGAGCGGCCCGGCGGTGCGAGCGCCCGGCTCATCGGCGTCCTCGACTCCCGTCGCTATCTGGCGCTGCTCGACGCGCTCGACGGCGTGCTCGCCGACCCGCCGCTGCTGAAGGCCGCCGGGAAGAAGCCGGCCAAGGTGCTCGGCAAGGCCGTACGCAAGGACTTCGGCAAGGTGGCCGCGCTGGTGCGGCAGGCCCTGGACCTGGAGCCCGGCGCCGAGCGCGACGTGGCCATTCACGAGGCCCGCAAGAAGACCAAGCGGACCCGGTACGCGGCGGAGGCGGCCGTACCGGCCCTCGACGGCCCCGCCAAGGACCTGGTCAAGTCCATGAAGGCCCTGCAGAACCTGCTGGGCGAGCACCAGGACAGCGTCATGGCCCGCCAGACCCTGCGCGAGCTGGCCGCGGGCGCGCACGCCGCGGGCCACAGCGCCTTCACCTTCGGACTGCTGTACGGACGGGAGGAGCAGCGGGCGGCCGCCGTGGAGGCCGAGCTGCCCGGATTCTGGGACGGGGCGAAGCACGGGGCGGACGCCCTGTGAGCCATCGGGCGTGCTGAGGGGGTCCGGCGCCGCGTTACGCTAGATGGTCACCCCTGTCAGTTCAGTCCAGCTCACGAAGGTTCGCGAGATGTCTGCCGAAACCGCTGCGGCCGCCGAGTCCGTGTTCCCGCAGCTCGAAGCTCTGCTCCCGCATGTGCAGAAGCCGATTCAGTACGTCGGCGGAGAACTCAACTCCACGGTCAAGCCGTGGGAGTCCTGCGACGTCCGCTGGGCGCTCATGTACCCCGACGCCTACGAGGTCGGGCTGCCCAACCAGGGCGTCATGATCCTCTACGAGGTCCTGAACGAGCAGGAGGGCGTCCTCGCCGAGCGCACCTACAGCGTGTGGCCGGACCTGGAGGCCCTGATGCGGGAGCACCACGTCCCGCAGTTCACGGTGGACAGCCACCGCCCGGTGAAGGCGTTCGACGTGTTCGGCCTGTCCTTCTCCACCGAGCTCGGCTACACGAACATGCTGGCCGCCCTGGATCTCGCGGGCATCCCGCTGGAGTCCAAGAACCGCACGATGGACGACCCGATCGTGCTGGCCGGCGGACACGCCGCGTTCAACCCCGAGCCGATCGCCGACTTCATCGACGCCGCCGTCATCGGCGACGGCGAGCAGGCCGTCCTGGACATGACCCGCGTCATCCGCGAGTGGAAGGCCGAGGGCCGGCCCGGCGGCCGCGAGGAGGTCCTGTTCCGGCTGGCGAAGACCGGCGGGGTCTACATCCCGGCCTTCTACGACGTCGAGTACCTCCCCGACGGCCGGATCGCCCGCGTGGCCCCCAACAGGTCGGGCGTCCCGTGGCGGGTCTCCAAGCACACCGTCATGGACCTCGACGAGTGGCCCTACCCCAAGCAGCCCCTCGTGCCGCTGGCCGAGACCGTCCACGAGCGCATGTCCGTGGAGATCTTCCGCGGCTGCACCCGAGGCTGCCGCTTCTGCCAGGCCGGCATGATCACCCGCCCGGTCCGTGAACGCTCGATCACGGGCATCGGCGACATGGTCGAAAAGGGCCTGAAGGCGACAGGCTTCGAAGAGGTGGGCCTGCTGTCCCTCTCCTCGGCCGACCACTCGGAGATCGGCGACATCGCGAAGGGCCTGGCGGACCGGTACGAGGAAGACAAGATCGGCCTCTCCCTCCCCTCCACCCGCGTGGACGCCTTCAACGTCGACCTGGCGAACGAGCTGACGCGCAACGGCCGCCGCTCCGGCCTCACCTTCGCCCCCGAGGGCGGCTCCGAGCGCATGCGCAAGGTCATCAACAAGATGGTCTCGGAGGACGACCTGATCCGCACGGTCGCCACGGCGTACGGCAACGGCTGGCGCCAGGTGAAGCTGTACTTCATGTGCGGGCTGCCGACGGAGACGGACGAGGACGTCCTGCAGATCGCGGACATGGCGACCAAGGTGATCGCGAAGGGCCGAGAGGTCTCGCGCTCCAACGACATCCGCTGCACGGTCTCGATCGGCGGCTTCGTCCCCAAGCCCCACACCCCCTTCCAGTGGGCCCCGCAGCTCTCGGCGGAGGAGACGGACGCCCGCCTCGAGAAGCTCCGCGACAAGATCCGCGGCGACAGGAAGTACGGCCGCTCCATCGGCTTCCGCTACCACGACGGCAAGCCCGGCATCGTCGAGGGCCTGCTCTCCCGCGGCGACCGCCGCATCGGCGCCGTCATCCGCGCGGTCTACGACGACGGCGGCCGCTTCGACGGCTGGCGCGAGCACTTCTCCTACGACCGCTGGATGGCCTGCGCGGACAAGGCGCTGGCCCCCTTCGGCGTCGACGTCGACTGGTACACGACGCGCGAGCGCACGTACGAGGAGGTCCTCCCCTGGGACCACCTGGACTCCGGCCTCGACAAGGACTGGCTCTGGGAGGACTGGCAGGACGCCCTCGACGAGACGGAGGTCGAGGACTGCCGCTGGACGCCGTGCTTCGATTGCGGCGTGTGCCCTCAGATGGACACCCACATCCAGATCGGCCCGACGGGCAAGAAGCTGCTGCCGCTGACGGTGAAGAACGCGGCGCCGGCGCCGGGCGGTCACTCGCACTGAGGTGGGCGAGGCCCCGACACCTCTCCGACCGTGAGGGTGGCCGGTTCGCCGCATGCGGCCCCGGCCACCCAGTCGTGCGTTCAACGGCCATGCTCGGCCTCGGAGTTCTATGCTGAAGCATCATGGAACCGGTGAGCATTGGTGCTCGACTCGCATCGAGTGTCGTTGTCCCGTTGGTGAAGAAGCTGTTCGTGGTGGACGGCCCCGGTGCAGGTCTGGTGGACCGCCCCGTGCGCATCTCCCAACTGGTTTCATTTCGGGGAGAGAAGCGGACTCTCTCAGACTCTGATCTCCACAAGGTCGCAGAGGAGTTGGTGGATCGCGCGGCGCAGTCGACCGGAGTTTCGGAGCGCCTTGCCAGTTACGAGCAACGTGCGGTGGTGAACGCGGTCACACACTCGCTCAGCTCCCTGGGCCATATCGATATGGACGACGTCCAAGCCGTCCGGCTCGGCTACCTGGAACTGTCGCGACTTCTGCGGTCGAGAAACAAGGCAGCCACACTTGGTCTCTCAAGTGATGCGGTTCTCCTGCATGCAAGCGTCGTAGATACGGCCTGCTTGCACATCCTGCACTTCTTCACCACGAGATCCACGTTCGTGCCACGCACATTGGTTGAGCAAAGCCGCAGGATCGAAGAACTCTCTTCGAAGATCGACGTACTTATCATGCGGAGCCCTTCCCCCGCGGACGGCGGTTTTGAGGAAAGGTATGCGCGCTACATATCCAAAAAACATGGCAAGCTAACCATTTTCGGCCTTGATCTGTCCGAATCTTCTGCTTCCTGGCCTCTCGATGCGGCGTATTTGAGCTTACAGGCGACCGAGACCGTCGTTGGCGAGGTCCCGCTGGTGCTCCCCGCTGAAAAGGTCCTTGCCGGGCGAGATCGCGTGCTGTTGCGAGGCGTGGCAGGTTCTGGAAAAACCACTCTCGTGCAGTGGTTGGCGGTCAGTGCCGTTCGTAACGACCTCGATGAGCGGCTCCTCTATCTGCACGGCTTGGTGCCGTTCGTACTGCCTCTGCGGTCCCTGACCCGAAACGGGGCAAGGCTGCCCGCCCCGGACGAGTTCCTTGCCTCCGTGGGATGCCCGATCGCTCATGCCCAGCCCGCAGGCTGGTACGACCGTGTTCTGACTGCGGGGCGTGGGTTGATGTTGGTCGACGGAATCGATGAGATGCCCGAGGGGGAACGCGAGGAAGCCCGAATCTGGTTGAAGGATCTCATCGCTTCCTACCCCAGGAATCGTTGGCTTGTGACTTCGCGCCCCTCGGCTGTGCGAGAACACTGGCTAGCAGAAGAGGGATTCTCGGAACTGGATCTGTCGCCCATGAGTCGCGACGACATCGCCGCCTTCGTCGAACGCTGGCACAGGGCTGCCGGAAGCGCAGATGCGTACGGCAAGGAGTTGCTCTATGCGATACGGGCCAAGCAGGAACTTGCCCGACTAGCCACCAACCCGCTCATGTGCGCACTGATCTGTGCGCTGCATCGTGACCGTAGAGGGTACCTTCCCGATGGGCGTAAGGAACTCTATGACGCGGCTCTGTCCATGCTGCTGTCCAGGCGAGATCGGGAGCGCGGTGTCTACAAAGCCGGCGACATGCGTATCGGTGAAACCCACCAGGTTCAGCTGATCCAGAAGTTGGCCTATTGGTTGATCCGCAACGGTCGTTCGGAGATGGACAAACGCGATGTGCTGGACCTGCTGTCTCAAGCGTTGACGGCGATGCCGCGTGTCGCGGAGCAGGGCACGGTGAAGCAGGTCTATCAACATCTTCTGGTCCGAAGTGGACTGCTCATAGAGCCCATTGAAGGCACTATGCAGTTCATTCACCGAACATTTCAGGACTACCTCGGAGCGAGAGCGGCCGTGGAGAGCCTCGATTTCGACTTCCTAGGGAGTAACGCCCATCTCGACCAGTGGGAGGATGTCGTCCGCATGGCCGTGGCTCACGCGCGCCCGGCGGAACGTACCCGGTTGCTCACCAGTCTCGTCGAGCGGGGTGACTCTTCCGCGGATATTCGCCACCGACTCCATCTGCTGGCTGCGGTGTGTCTGGATGACGCCACAGAGCTTGATCCTCTGGTGCGAAGCGAAGTTCAGCGGCGTGCCGGGGAACTCATCCCTCCCCGTACCATCGCTCAGGCTCGCGGGCTCGCGGATGTCGGTCCGGTGGTACTCGAACTGCTGCAAGGCCCGGAAGGTATCACTTCGGACGAAGCCTACTTCACTGTCCTGACCGCTGTTCGGGTCGGGACCGATGCGGCTATTTCCGTACTGGCTCGTTTCCGGGCCGTAGATGACTTACGGGTGCGTGCTGAACTGGCTCTGGCCTGGAGTCGCTTCGACACTGACCGCTACGCTGAAGAAGTCATCGCCCATTTGCAGGAGGATGACTTTTACTTCGTAGTTTCAAGCAGTCGTGAACTCAAGGCCCTGCGAAGGTTCGGTGGAAGGTCGCTGGTGAAGATAGCGTCGTCCATCAGCCCAGAGGATATCAAGCGCTATTGTGTGGCTGATCGCCTCGTGGAGTTGTGCATCGCGGCAGATCTGCGGTGTTCGTGGGAGTGGCTCGGCGACTTTCCCCGTCTTACGCGGTTGACGTTGGAGACTTCTCTGCCCGAAATCGATGTGACTTCGTTGCGGCAAGTCTTTTCCCTCCGCACGCTTCGATTGCCGGTCGGAACGAGGGTCGTTGGAGCAGAACGGCTGTCTCCAGGCCTTGAGATTGTTTTCGGTCCTGATCGAACCGGCGAGTGAACGGCTCAGTAGGGCGTGGCCTGTAGTGCCGGGCCGGCCTGATGCGATCAGGCGGAACGTCGTGAGCCTCGTCGGCGTCGTCCTTCGGAGCAGTCGTGGGGGCAGGCAGGAGCAGGCGTTATGTGCAGCCCTCACTGAGGCGGTTGTCCAGGTCGAGGCGTTCGCCGTGGGCTGCGGCGATGGCGGGTCCGAGGCCTGCGCTGTTCGGGTTCTCTCCTTCGCCGAGTGCTCGACCAGCTCACGGCCGTCGCACAACTGCCGGGGGGAGCTCTGGATCTTCCGGGTGCGCGCTGTTTGGATGCGGGTATGCGAAGCGTCCAGTTGTTGGTGGTCGGGGTCCTCTTCGGGGCCTGGGCGGCCGCCTCCTTCCTCAACGGGCGGCAGGGACGGCTGAGCGCTCGGCTCGTCGACGGGCGGCGCGTCGCGATTCCCTGCCGGATCAGCCCGGCGGGGTCCGATCGCTGGGTGCGCGGGTCCTTCGTGATCGCGCCGGGGACGTGGTCGTGGGAACGGCCTTCGTCGCGCCCCGAGGGGCCCGTGCTGCCGTCGGACGCGCGGATCGTGCGGATCCGGAAGGCCGAGGGGCGTGAGAGGAACCGGCTCCACCACCGCGTCCTGGTGGTGGAGTGCGCCTCCGCCGACGGGGACGTCCGGCTCGCGGTGGTGCCCGGGCAGTTGGAGCACCTGGTGATGAAGCTCGCCCCGGCCGGATACGAGGTGCCTGGACCCGGCGCCGGCATCCCGTAGGCGCCCGTCAGGCGGGCGTCGGTGGCGGGAAGCCCAGGAGGTTCAGGAGGGCCGTGAACAGGTTCTCCGCGAAGACCTCGTGGGAACGGAGCAGGTGTTCGACGGCGGAGCGGTCGGCCGTGGGGTGGACGCCGGCCGCCGTGGCCCAGGCGAGGGCGCCCGAGGCGTCCTCCGGGACCGCCTCGTCGAGTTCGGCGAGCTTGAGCCGGACCGCCTCGTGGAACGCCGGTGTGTAGAGCCAGGTGATCGGGTCGTCCACGTCATCGGGCTCCTCCACGAGCAGCCGGGCGACGGCGTCCAGGTTCAGCCACGCCTGCCAGCTCCGGCCGGCCGTGTCCAGCCCGGTGACCAGGGCCAGGTCGCTGTCGGAGACGTCGGCGACGCAGGCGGGGGCGCCGGACCAGTCGACGAGGGCGGGGAGGCGTTCGGCGTTCCAGGTGCCCTGGCGGAGCTGGACGGTCTGCCAGCCGCCGGGGCGCCGCTCCTCCGGTTCGACGATGTCCTCGACGCCCTCGAACAGAGGGCTCTCCCGCAGTGGACCGCGCGCGAAGACCAGATGCCCCGAGAATCCCATGGGTCCCCCTCCCAATCGTTGCGCGCACCCTACCGACCAGCACTGACATCGGAACCCGGCCGTCGCCTGACTGGCCGCGCTCCGTTCGCCGGGGTGACCGCCGCTTCCTAGCTTGGCAACTGCCGTCGAGGAGGTGGTGCACATGCCGGCGAACCAGCCGCCCGCGGGTGGTCCTCAGCGGGGTGATCGCGGAACCGGGGCGGGTGGCCCCCAGTTGGGTGAGCGCTTCCAGGTCGACGACCGTTCAGCGTCCGGTCTCACGAACATCTGGCTCACCTGGACGATCCGTAACAACAGCAGCGAGAAGTCCGACTACTCGTGGGAGTGGGAGGCCGTCGGTTCGGACGGCACACGGCTGGACAACGGGACCGAGATCGAGACGGCGGTCCAGCCCGGTCAGACCGCCAAGGGCGAGACGTTCACGATGCTCAAGACCGCTCAGGGCGTCAAGCTCAACATCACCGACTTCAACCGGACCGCCTCCTACTGACGCAGATCGCCGGCGCAAAAGTGCATCCGTCCAGGCCACCGCCGCGTCTACGCCGGTATGGATCTGGAGAAAGCGCCGCCGCCGCGCCAGGAGCCCGAAGGGTGCCTGGTGGTCGCGATTCGCATACCCGTGCGCATCGTCGTCCTTCTGCTGGTCGTGCCGGTGCGGATGGTGTGGGACGCGCTCGTCGTCGCCGGGCGCGTCCTGTGGGACGCCGTGCTGCGCCCTCTGGGGCGGGCCCTGTTCGTGTGGCCGTTCGTCGCCCTGTGGCGGTATCTCCTCGTGCCGCTCGGCCGGGCTCTCGCCTGGCTGGGGAACGTCCTGGTCGTCGTCCCCCTCGTCTGGCTGTACCGGTACGTGCTCACTCCGCTCGGGCACGCGTGCGCGTGGGTGGGCCGGGGGATGGCGGCCGGTCTGGTGTGGCTCTACGCGCGCCTGCTCGCGCCCTTCGGGCGGGCGGTCATGTGGGTGCTGCGGGGGATCGGCGCGGTTCTCGCGGCGGCCGGGCTCGGTGTCCTCGGGGCGCTGGCCTGGCTGGGGCGGTACCTCTTCGTCGTACCCGCCATGTGGCTGTACACGTGGATTCTCGCGCCGGTCGGGCGTGCGCTCGCCTGGACCGTGCAGGCCGTCGCCACCGGCATCGGGGTCGGTCTGTACTGGATCCTCCGGGTGCTGTTCGTGCTGCCCGCGGTGGGTCTGTGGCGCTGGGTGCTGACGCCGGTCGGGCGGGTGCTCGCCGTCGTCGGACGGGAGATCGGGGACGCCGTCGGGCACGCCTGGCGGATCGCCGGGCACGTCTCGCGTGCCGTCGGGCGTTTTCTCGGGACCCTCTTCCGGTGGATCTTCGTGGAGCCGGTGCGCTGGGTGTACCGGACCGTGCTCACGCCGGTCGGGCACGTCGTACGGGATGTCGTCCTGCGGCCCGCCGCCGAGGCCGCGCGCGCTGTGGGGCGGGCGACCCGGCAGGCCCTGGCGTCGGTCCGCGAGTCCGCCCGGCAGGCCCGCGCCGACATGCGCCGGTTGCTCTTCGGGGAGCCGAAGCAGCGCGAGGTGGTGGCCCGGCGGGAACCTCCGGGCCGCGAGACACGTACTCTTGGTAGCAGTACGACCGCTCTCACGAAGGACTGAACGACACTGGGCAAGCGACAGCCCGAAGGCCCGCCGCCCGCACCCGCGGTGCAGCGCATCCGACTGCGTTACACCAAGCGCGGCCGCCTCCGGTTCACCAGCCACCGTGACTTCCAGCGCGCCTTCGAGCGTGCGCTGCGCCGTGCCGAGGTGCCGATGGCGTACTCGGCGGGGTTCACGCCGCATCCGAAGGTGTCGTACGCCAATGCCGCACCCACCGGCACGGGCAGTGAGGCGGAGTATCTGGAGATCGCGCTCACCGAGGCGCGGGATCCGCAGCAGCTCAGGGCGCTGCTCGACGAGTCGCTGCCCGCCGGGCTGGATGTCGTGGACGCGGTCGAGGCCCGGACCTCCGGGCTCGCCGACCGGCTCACGGCGTCCGTGTGGGAGCTGCGTCTCGACGGGGTGGAGCCGGCCGAGGCCGCGCGAGCGGTCGCCGCGTTCCAGGCCGCCGAGACCGTCGAGGTCCAGCGCATGACCAAGAACGGCGTACGCACTTTCGACGCCCGTCCCGCGGTCGCCCATCTCGAGAGCGTCCAGAATCCGGAAACACACAGTTCGCAGGCTGATAGGCCGACGGACCGGCCCTGTGCGATACTGCGGCTGGTTGTTCGGCACGTGACGCCTGCCGTACGACCCGACGACGTCCTGTCCGGTCTCCGCGCCGTGGCCGACCTGGCGCCGCCGGTCCCCGCAGCGGTGACCAGGCTGGCGCAGGGGCTGTTCGATGAAGAGACCGGCACGGTGACCGACCCGCTCGCGCCCGACCGCGAGGCAGCGACGGCCCCAACCGAGGCCGGGACCGCTGCCGCCGCGACGGCGCCGGCGTAAGGAAGTTCCGTAGGGACGGACGTCGAAGCGCCGCCCTCGTACTCGGGAGCCACCTGGGTCGGGCAGCGCACCGACCAGAAGACTTTCGCCAGGCCGTGCGCATGAGGCGTACGGAACCGGCGAGACAGGACACAGAGAGCTCCCGTGCGGCGCCCGCGCCCCGGACGGCGGTTGTCGCGTATCGCGCGACCCGCGGACGTCACCGGCACACCACCGGACCAGGCGCGGCGCCCGGGAGCCTGACGGGAGAAACGCCCGCATGCTCGAACCGACCGAACCCACAGAGTCCTCAACGGGCTCCGAACTGAACACACCGAGCGACACCCTGCCGCCGCGTCGTCGGCGCCGTGCCGCTTCCCGGCCGGCGGGACCGCCCGCCGCCGCCACCGAGACGCAGCCCGCGGAGGTGGTCGAGCCGGCCATACCGCCCGCTGACGCCGAGAAGCTCGATCAGGAGCAGGCCGACCTCGAGGCGGAGACCGCCGAGGCCGAAGAGGCCGCCGAGGTCGAGGAGACCCCGGAGCCCGCGCCTCCGGCCCGCACGCGCCGCCGTGCGGTGCGTCGTGCGTCGGCGCCCGCCGGTGCGCCCGCGGCCGAGGCGGCGGCCGAGACCGTGGTGCCCGTGACGGCCGCCGAGCCGGTCGCCGAGGCGTCCGAGGTGCCTGAGGTGTCCGAGGAGCCGGCCCCGCCGCGCGCCCGGCGCCGTGCCACCCGCCGGGTGACCGCACCCGCCGCGGCCCCCGCTCCGGCGCAGGACGCCGAGGCCACCGAGACCACCGAGGGCGACGCCATGGACCACGAGGCCGCCGCCGTCGAGGAGACCCCCGAGCCCGCCCCGCGCCGTACGCGCCGCCGGGCCACCCGCACCGCCGCCGCGCCGGAGGCCGTCCAGGCCGCCCCGGCCGACGAGGCGCCGGTGCCCGCCGAGGAGCCCGCCCAGGCCGAGGCATCCACGGAGAGCGCCGACGCCGAGGCCGAGGAGGCCGCCCCGCGTCGTACGCGTCGTCGCGCCACCCGTCGTACGGCCGCGCCGGCCGCCGTCGAGGAGGCCGCCGCGGAGACCGCCGAGGCCGCTCCCGAGGAGACCGCCGGGACGCCGGTGACCGCCGAGACCCCGGTGACCGAGGGCGTCGAGACCGAGAGCCCCGCCGCGACCGCTGCCGCCGCCGAGGACGACGCCGCTCCGCGCCGTCGGCGCCGCGCCGTCCGGCGTGCCGCCACCGGTTTCGCCGAGCCCGCGCGGTCCGCCTCCGGTGCGGCCGCCGAGGAGGCACCGCGTCCGTCGCGGCCCGCCGTGGCCGTCTTCCAGGCGCCTGTCTTCACCGAGCCGCAGTTCCAGACACCGCAGCGCGCCGCCGCCGAGGCCGCCGCCGAGGTGGTGACCGAGGACGACGAGGAGCTCCGCGAGGAGCAGGCCGTCGCCCCGCGCCGCCGGCGCCGCCGCCGTGGTGAGGACCCCGAGCCGCAGGCCGCCGTCGAGCCGGCCGCCGAGGACGAGTCCGACGAGACCGAGGACGGTGCCGAGGACTCCGCCGACGGCGACGAGTCCGAGGAGACCGGGTCGCGCCGGCGCCGCCGCCGCGGTGGCCGCCGCCGCCGTCGCGGTGACTCCGGTGAGCAGGACGCCGAGGGCGAGAGCGACAGCGAGGACACCGCCGCCGCGCAGGCCGAGCAGGACGCCGAGGACACCGCCGAGCAGGAGGAGGAGGACGCCGAGGAGGCGCACGACGACTCCGGTGGCTCCGGCTCCAGCAGCAGCCGCCGGCGCCGTCGCAGGCGCCGCCGCGCCGGTGACAGCTCCGTGGACGCCGAGCCGGGCGACGGCGACCCCGAGCGCACCGTCGTCAAGGTCCGCGAGCCCCGCCCCAAGGCCGAGCCGTCCGACGAGGTGCAGTCCATCAAGGGCTCCACGCGTCTGGAGGCCAAGAAGCAGCGCCGCCGCGAGGGCCGCGAGCAGGGCCGCCGCCGCGTCCCGATCATCACCGAGGCCGAGTTCCTGGCCCGCCGCGAGGCCGTCGAGCGTGTGATGGTCGTCCGCCAGCACGGCGACCGCACCCAGATCGGCGTCCTCGAGGACAACGTGCTCGTCGAGCACTACGTCAACAAGGAGCAGTCGACGTCGTACGTCGGCAACGTCTACCTGGGCAAGGTCCAGAACGTGCTGCCGTCGATGGAGGCCGCCTTCATCGACATCGGCAAGGGCCGCAACGCCGTGCTCTACGCCGGTGAGGTCAACTTCGAGGCGCTCGGCATGGCCAACGGGCCGCGCCGCATCGAGTCCGCCCTGAAGTCCGGCCAGTCCGTGCTCGTCCAGGTCACCAAGGACCCGATCGGGCACAAGGGCGCGCGTCTGACCAGCCAGGTCTCCCTGCCGGGCCGCTACCTCGTGTACGTGCCCGAGGGCTCGATGACCGGCATCAGCCGCAAGCTGCCCGACACCGAGCGCGCCCGGCTGAAGACCATCCTCAAGAAGATCGTCCCCGAGGACGCGGGCGTCATCGTGCGCACCGCCGCCGAGGGCGCGAGCGAGGACGAGCTGCGCCGCGACGTCGAACGCCTCCAGCAGCAGTGGGAGGAGATCCAGAAGAAGGCCAAGAGCGGCAACGCGCCGACGCTGCTCTACGGCGAGCCGGACATGACCGTCCGGGTCGTCCGCGACATCTTCAACGAGGACTTCTCCAAGGTCGTCGTCAGCGGTGACGAGGCGTGGGAGACCATCCACGGCTACGTCTCGCATGTGGCGCCCGACCTCGCCGAGCGGCTCCAGAAGTGGACCAGCGAGGTCGACGTCTTCGCCACGTACCGGATCGACGAGCAGCTCGCCAAGGCGCTGGACCGCAAGGTCTGGCTGCCCAGCGGCGGTTCGCTGGTGATCGACCGGACCGAGGCGATGGTCGTCGTCGACGTCAACACCGGCAAGTTCACGGGCCAGGGCGGCAACCTCGAGGAGACCGTCACCCGGAACAACCTGGAGGCGGCCGAGGAGATCGTGCGCCAGCTGCGGCTGCGCGACCTCGGCGGCATCATCGTCATCGACTTCATCGACATGGTGCTGGAGTCCAACCGGGACCTGGTGCTGCGGCGCCTCCTCGAGTGCCTGGGCCGGGACCGTACGAAGCACCAGGTCGCCGAGGTCACCTCGCTGGGCCTGGTCCAGATGACCCGTAAGCGGGTCGGCCAGGGCCTGCTGGAGTCGTTCTCCGAGACCTGCGTCCACTGCAACGGCCGCGGTGTCATCGTGCACATGGAGCAGCCCACGTCCGCCGGTGGCGGCGGCGGCGGCGGCAAGCGCAAGAAGCGTGCGCGGGCCGGTGCCGGTCCCGAGCATGTGCACGAGGCGTCCGTCGCCACCGAGCCGGCCGAGACGGCCGAGGAGGAGGCGGAGACGGAGGCCGAGGTCGCCGCCGAGGTGGCCGAGCCGGTCGCGCTCGCGGAGCCCGCGTTCGCGCCCGACGAGGAGCTGTACAGCAGCGTCGCCGAGGCGGAGGCCGCCGCGCGCGGCGGTCGCTCCCGGCGTCGCGGTGGCCGGCGCGCGTCGGCCCCGGCCGGTGCGCCGCGCAGGGCCGAGGCGGTTCCCACCGCCCAGGACGTGACGGTCGCCGAGGAGATCGCCCGTCCGGTCCAGCCGGAGCCGGCCGCCGAGGCGACCGCCGAGCCGGCGGCCGTGGAGGACGCGGTCGTGCCGTCCGCGCCCGTCGAGCAGCCCGTCGTCGGGGAGCCGGAGGCTCCTGCCGAGGAGGCCGCGCCCAAGGGCCGTACACGGCGTCGCGCCACCCGCAAGGTGTCCGCGCCCGCCGGTTCGCCCGCGGGGGCCGAGGCCGCCGTGGTGACGGTCGCCGAGACCGCGCCGGAGCCCGTGGTGGAGCCGGCCGCCGAGCCGGTCGTCGCCGAGGCCCCGGCCGAGCAGGCCGAGGCGCCCGCCGAGCCGGCCGCCGAGAGCGCCGCCCCGGCCCGCCCGCGCCGCCGTGCGGTGCGCAAGGCCACCGCGCCGACCGCGTCGGAGGAGGCGGCCGTCGTGGTCGTCCCCGCCGCCGAGACGGAGGCAGCCGCCGAGGCGGAGGCCGCGGCCGAGGAGGGCGCCGAGGAGGCCGCTCCGGCCAAGAAGGCGGCGCGCAAGACGGCCAAGAAGGCCACCGCGAAGAAGGCCGCCACCAAGAAGACGGCGGCCAAGAAGACGGTCGCGAAGAAGACCACGGCCAAGAAGGCGGCCAAGACGACCGCCAAGACGGCCGCGGCCAAGTCGACGGCGAAGAAGACCACGGTCACCGCCACCACCGACGAGTGACACGTCCCGTGTGACACGACGTGCGGCCGGTCCTGTGACCGGCCGCACTCGTTCGGGGCCCGGCCCGGTTTGACCCCCTTGCCGGCGGCCCCGTAACCTTGACCCTCGGTGTGTCCGTGGATATAGGACGCGCCACATCCCCGTAAACCTCGTCCTCCGACGCACCGGGTGCTTCGGAGAGGCTGTCCGCGTGCCGGGCGGCTGGACTGCGGGGGTGCCGTTCCCGAGCGAGAGAGTGAGATCCGCGTGTACGCCATCGTGCGCAGCGGTGGTCGCCAGCACAAGGTTGCAGTCGGCGACATCGTTGAGGTTGACAAGATTTCCACCGCCAAGGTTGGCGACACGGTCGAGCTCTCGACCCTGCTCGTTGTCGACGGCGACGCTGTGACCAGCGACCCGTGGGTGCTGGCCGGCATCAAGGTCCAGGCCGAGGTCGTGGACCACCACAAGGGGCAGAAGATCGACATTCTGCGCTACAAGAACAAGACCGGCTACCGCCGTCGTCAGGGCCACCGCCAGCAGTACACGGCGATCAAGGTCACTGAGATCCCCGCGGCTGCGAAGTAAGGGACTGAGGAGACATGGCACACAAGAAGGGCGCATCGTCCACCCGGAACGGTCGCGACTCGAACGCCCAGCGGCTCGGCGTGAAGCGCTTCGGCGGTCAGGTCGTCAACGCGGGTGAGATCCTGGTCCGCCAGCGCGGCACCCACTTCCACCCCGGTGCGGGCGTCGGCCGTGGCGGCGACGACACGCTGTTCGCGCTGCAGGCCGGTGCGGTGGAGTTCGGCTCCAGCCGTGGCCGCAAGGTCGTCAACATCGTCCCGGTCGCCTGAGTCCTCTGACTCACCGCCCTGCTCGCAGGGCGTCGACCGTACGATGCGCGAGGCGGACCTCACTTCCCGGTCGGGAAGGCGGGTCCGCCTTTCGCGTGTTATCGAAGAGACATCCCGTACTTTCTGGAGGCACTGACCATGACCACCTTCGTGGACCGCGTCGAACTGCATGTCGCCGCGGGTAACGGAGGCCACGGCTGTGCCTCCGTCCACCGTGAGAAGTTCAAGCCGCTCGGCGGACCCGACGGCGGCAACGGCGGGCGCGGCGGGGACGTGATCCTCACCGTCGACCAGTCGGTCACCACGCTGCTCGACTACCACCACTCGCCGCACCGCAAGGCCACCAACGGCAAGCCTGGCGAGGGCGGCAACCGCTCCGGCAAGGACGGCCAGGACCTGATCCTGCCGGTGCCGGACGGCACGGTCGTACTGGACAAGGCGGGCAACGTCCTGGCCGACCTGGTCGGGCACGGCACGTCCTTCGTCGCCGCGCAGGGCGGCCGGGGCGGCCTCGGCAACGCCGCGCTGGCCTCGGCCCGCCGCAAGGCGCCCGGCTTCGCGCTGCTCGGTGAGCCCGGCGACCTCCAGGACATCGTGCTGGAGCTGAAGACCGTCGCCGACGTGGCGCTGGTCGGGTACCCGAGCGCGGGCAAGTCCTCGCTGATCTCGGTGCTGAGCGCCGCCAAGCCGAAGATCGCCGACTACCCCTTCACCACGCTGGTGCCCAACCTCGGTGTGGTGACGGCCGGTTCGACCGTCTACACCATCGCCGACGTCCCCGGTCTGATCCCGGGCGCCAGCCAGGGCAAGGGCCTGGGCCTCGAGTTCCTGCGCCACGTCGAGCGGTGCAGCGTGCTCGTGCACGTCCTGGACACCGCGACGCTGGAGTCCGACCGCGACCCCGTCTCCGACCTGGACATCATCGAGGCGGAGCTGCGCGAGTACGGCGGCCTCGACAACCGTCCGCGGATCGTCGTCCTGAACAAGATCGACGTACCGGACGGCAAGGACCTCGCCGAGATGGTGCGGCCGGACCTGGAGGCCCGCGGCTACAAGGTCTTCGAGGTGTCCGCCGTCGCCCACACCGGCCTCAAGGAGCTGTCCTTCGCGCTCGCCGACCTGGTCGGCCGGGCGCGCGCCGCGAAGCCGAAGGAGGAGGCGACGCGGATCGTCATCCGGCCCAAGGCCGTGGACGACGCGGGCTTCACCGTCGTCCACGAGGAGGACGGGCTGTACCGGGTGCGCGGCGAGAAGCCGGAGCGCTGGGTGCGGCAGACCGACTTCAACAACGACGAGGCCGTGGGCTATCTCGCGGACCGCCTCAACCGCCTCGGGGTGGAGGCGGAGCTGATGAAGGCGGGCGCCCGCTCCGGCGACGGCGTCGCGATCGGCCCCGAGGACAACGCGGTCGTCTTCGACTGGGAGCCGACGGTGATGGCCGGCGCGGAGATGCTGGGCCGCCGCGGCGAGGACCACCGTCTGGAGGAGCCGCGTCCGGCCGCGCAGCGCCGGCGGGACCGGCAGGCCGAGCGGGACGAGGCGGCGCAGGAGTTCGACGACTTCAAGCCGTTCTGACAGACGCCACAGCGACACGGTGTGAGTGACGCCGGGGCCACCACGGGTGGTCCCGGCGTCGTCGTGTCCGCGCCCACCGGCCGGACACGGTGGCTCGATCGGTGAACCGCCGGGAAACTCCTGGGGTTTCTGTGGGCAACCCCCGGGTGGCCCGGTGAGTCGTACTGGGCGGCCCGCGCGGGATCTTGAACCCTGCCGGGCTTCGACCACCGTTCGGACCAACGGAGTTGCCGTGCCTTCGCGTTCCCACCGCCGTACCCCGATCTCGCGTCGCAGACGTCTGGGGCTCGCCACCGGTGTCGTGCTCGTCGCCGGGGCGATCACCGTCCCCGCCGTGAACGCCGCCACGGAGTCCGCGGTCACCGCCAAGGCCAGCACCAAGCGGCTGCACGACGACTTCAACGGGGACGGGTTCGCCGACGTGGCGATCGGCGCGCCCGGCACCACGGTGAACACCCAGGAGCGCGCCGGGTCGGTCAGCGTGCTGTACGGCTCCGCGAGCGGGCTGGCGACCTCCCGCAAGCAGGTGCTCAAGGGCCCGGGCGTCAAGGACCCGGAGGGCTGGCGCGGCCTGTACGGCAGCCAGTTGGAGAGCGGGGACCTCGACGGGGACGGCTACGCCGACCTGGTCTCGGTGATCCAGGACTACAAGGTCGACATCGACAACGGGCACACGGTCCAGGTCAACTGGGGCGGCCCGAGCGGGCTCTCGGCCCAGCCGACCACGATCGTCTGGACGCCGCTGAAGTCCGCCACCACCGGGCTGTTCACGGTGGCCGACGTCGACGGCGACCAGCACCCGGACGTCGTGACGCTCACCGACGACGACTGGCTGAGCGCGGACCCGGAGAAGACCAACGGCGACGGCACCGTGTTCCACGGCCCGTTCGACCGCGAGGGGCACCCCGCCAAGAAGGACTACTTCACGATCGCGGGCAAGTCCCAAAGCTACCAGTCGCTCACCGCCGGGGACGTCGACGGCGACGGCGCCGCCGACCTCGCCGTGCGCACCACGAAGGCCGACGGCAGCCGGGGAGTCGAACTGCTCCTCGGCGGCACCGGCGGCTTCACCCGCAAGGGCCTCCTCAAGGACGCGCAGGGCCGTGTCGTCCCCGGTGACGACGCCGCGATCGGCGACCTGAACAAGGACGGCCACGGCGACATCGTCATCGGCCACCCGGCGGAGAGCACCACCGGACTGCCCACCAAGGGCGGCGCCGTCGCCGTCGTGTACGGCGGCCCGCAGGGCGTGTCCACCACCCGCAAGGCGGTCTGGATCAACCAGGACACCGCCGGGGTGCCGGGCGCGGCCGAGAAGGGCGACGGCATGGGCACCGGGCTGTCCCTCGGCGACACCAACGGCGACGGCTACCTCGACGTGGCGACCGGCCTGCCCGGCGAGGACCTCGACACCGTCGCCGACGCGGGTGCCGTGCTCGTGCTGCGGGGCGGCGCGTCCGGTCTGACCGGCACCGGCAGCAAGGCGTTCACGCAGAGCACCGCCAAGGTGCCCGGCACCGCCGAGAAGGGCGACAAGTTCGGGGCGGCGACCGTGCTGGTCGACGCCGACGGCGACAAGAAGGACGGGCTCGTCGTGGGCGACCCGGACGAGAACGCCACCGACGGCTCCGTGTGGGTCTTCTCGACGACGTCGACCGGCATCACCGCGACCGGCTCCTTCTCGTTCGGGCCCACCACGATGGGCTTCACCGCCGGCAAGGCCCGCTTCGGCGCCGCCGTCTCCGACTGACGGCCTTCCCACCTCCCCCCACGCACAGAACTGGAGACCGAGATGCGCAGGCACGGACGGGCATGGCGGGTGGCCCTCGCGGTCGTGGCGGCCGCCACGGGCGCCGCCACCCTTCCCGCGGCCCACGCGGCGGCCGGCGGCGACGCCTCGGCCGGCGCCGGGATCAGGGCCGACTTCAACGGTGACGGCTACGCGGATCTCGCGGTGGCCGCGCCCGACGCGACCGTCGACGGCAAGACCGGCGCCGGGTACGTGGCCGTCGTCTACGGCTCGGCGACCGGGCTGAAGCCCGCCTCGAAGCAGGTCATCAGCCAGAACACGCCCGGAGTCACCGACTCCGCCGAGACGGGCGACCACTTCGGCAGCGCGGTGAGCACCGCCGACCTCGACGGCGACGGCCACAACGACCTGGTCGTCGGCGTCACCGGCGAGGACTCGGTCGAGGGCGGCGCCGAGACCGGACTGCTCCAGGTCGTGTGGGGCGGGGCGGGCGGGCTGTCCGGCGGGGCGCCGCTGGCGTACGGGCAGGACACCTACGACCGGCTGAGCGACCGCGGCAGGCTCGCCGTCGGCGATGTGGACGGCGACGGTGCGGCGGACCTGGTCGCCGTGCAGGGCAGCGCCGATCTGCGGGTGATGCGGGGGCCGTTCGGCCGGGACGGCGCCGGGCGGGGCGGTGAGGAGACCGTCCGGGACGACTCCGACGCGCGGTTCCTGGACCTCGCGACGGGCGATGTGGACGGCGACGGCGTGGACGACGTCGTCGGCACCCTGAACCAGGGCGACGAGTACGACGCCCGCCACATCGTCTACTGGCGGGGCGCACCGGAGGGCCTCGCCGAGGGCACGGTTCCGCGCGACGCCCGTGACTGGCCGCTGCAGGGCGGCGAGTTCGTCGACGTCGGCGATGTGAACGGCGACGGGTTTGAGGACATCGTCGTGGGCCGCTCCGTCGACGGGTACGACAGCGACCTCGACACCCCGATCCCGACGGGCGGCCGGGTCGCGTTCGTCCCCGGCTCCGCCAACGGCCCGGTCGGCACCAAGGCGATGTACGTCAACCAGGACAGCGCCGGGGTGCAGGGCGCCGCCGAGCGCGGCGACGGGTTCGGCACCGATGTGACGGTGGCCGACGTGAACGGCGACGGCTACGCGGACGTCGCCGCGGGCGTGCCCGGCGAGGACTTCGACGGGCTGAGCAACGCCGGCGGGACCGTGCTCCTGCGTGGCTCCCGGGATGGTCTGACCGGGACCGGGGCCCAGGGCGTCAACCAGGACACCGCCTCGGTGCCGGGCGTGGCGGAGGCGAAGGACGCCTTCGGCGGCGCCACGCATCTCGTCGACGGCGACGACGACGGCCGCGCCGAACTCGTCGTCGGGGCGCCCGGCGAGAACGAGAACGCCGGGTCGGTGTGGGTGTTCCCCTCGTCGGCGTCCGGTATCGGCGCGACCGGCTCGTCCACCTTCGGGGCCGGGACCCTCGGCACGGTCGCCACGAAGGCGCGGCTGGGGGCCGACTTCGACGACTGACCCGGCAGAACACCGGACCCGTCGCGACGCGACCGCACCGGCGCACCCCACAGCGCGCCGGAGCACACCGCCCGCGCCGTGACGGGTCCTCTGATGTCTCCCCATTTGTCATGCACGCGAAGCTCGCTGTTCAGCGCCGGGTCCGCCCTGCGGCGCGAGCATCCGAAGTGTCCACGAGGCAAGCGAGGCAGGGGAGTTCACCCATGACCGGTGTGTCCGGATCCAAGTCGCCCGACCGGCGCCGCGTGCTCACCGCGGGGGCCGCGATACTCGGCGCCGCGGCCTCCGCGCAGCTGTGGCTGCCCGCGGCCGCCCGCGCCACCGAGACACCGCTGCCCGACGGCGTGTTCGGCCTCGGCGTGGCCTCCGGCGACCCGCTGCCCGACGGCGTGGTGCTGTGGACGCGGCTGGCCCCCGACCCGCTGGACGGCGGCGGGATGCCCGACCGGCCCGTCCCCGTCGCCTGGGAGATCGCCGACGACGAGCGGTTCCGCAAGCCGGTGCGCCGCGGTGTCGCGCAGGCCCGGCCCGAGCTGGGCCACAGCGTCCACGTCGACGTCCGCGGACTGCGCCCGGGCCGCACCTACTGGTACCGCTTCCGGGCCGGCGGGCAGCTCTCGCCCACCGGCCGCACCCGCACTGCACCGCACCCCAAGAGCTCCGGCGGCCTGCTCCGCCTCGCCCTGGCCTCCTGCCAGAACTGGCAGCACGGCTACTTCACGCCGTACGCCGACATGCTGGCCCAGGACCCCGACGTCGTCCTCTTCGCCGGCGACTACATCTACGAGTCGACGCCGTCGGCCACCGGTGTGCGCAGACACGAGGGGAGCGGTGAGCCGTACACGCTGGAGCAGTACCGCAACCGGTACGCCCAGTACCGCACCGACCCCGACCTCGCGGCGATGCACGCGGCCGCGCCCTGGATCGTCACCTTCGACGACCACGAGATCGACAACGACTTCGCCGGCGAGATCCCGCAGGACCCGGACAAGCAGCCGCACGACGCGTTCGTGGCCCGGCTCACGGCGGGCTACCAGGCGTATTACGAGCACATGCCGGTCCGGGCGAGCGCCGTCCCCGACGGCCCGCACATCCGGATGCACCGCCGGCTGGAGTTCGGCCGGCTGGCGCGGCTGAGCGTGCTGGACACCCGCCAGTACCGCAGCGACCAGGCCACCACCCAGGAGGGCGCCGAGGATCCGGCGCGCACCATGCTCGGCGCCGAGCAGAAGCGGTGGCTGCTCGACGGGTTGCGTCGCTCGCCGGCCCGCTGGAACCTGATCTGCTCGCAGATCATGATGGCGGAGACCGACCTGCGGGTCGGCGAGGGCAAGCTCTGGTACTACGACGCCTGGGACGGCTACCAGGCCGAACGCAACGCCCTGATGCGGGAGCTGGGGCAGGTCCGCAATCCGGTCGTGTTCACCGGCGACCGGCACTTCACCATGGTCAGCGATCTGAAGGAGGACTTCGCCGACCCGGAATCCGACGTCGTCGGTGCCGAGTTCGTCGGCACCTCCGTCTCCAGCAACGGCGACCAGGACCAGGACGCCTTCCATCGGGAGTGGGACCCGAGGGTGCCTGACAACCCGCACTGGAAGCTGATCGACGCCCACCGCGGCTACCACCTCTTCGACATCCGCCGCGACGGCATCGACGCGCGGGTGCGGGTCGTGGACACCGTCCGCCGGCCGACGGCGACCGCGAGCACGCTCGCCCGGCTGCGCGTCGAGGAGGGCGTCCCCGGCGTCGAAAAGGTGTGACCCAGGTAACACCCAGAGGGATCCGGGGAGTCGGGCGGCCCCCGGGGTCACCGCTCCGGAACCGAATTGCTGCGGAATCTTGATTCAGAATTCCGATTGCGTCCCGGCCGTGAATTGTGCGGCCGGGGTGGCGGGCGGGACGGAGCATTCCGTACGGATGTGAAGATACGCACCCCTGACGTGGCGGCCGCGCGGTACACCGCGGCCGCCACGTCGCGTACGGTTCGGGGGACATCGTCCAGGGATCCCGTGGGGAACGCCCGGACACCATGGCCCGAAGCCCCGTGCCAGGGCCGCGGTGCGCCTGTGCCGTTACTCACAGCAATTCCAGGGACCTTCGGAGTGCCTCTCGGCAAGGGTCATGGGTACAAGGTGAATGACAGGTTGCGCGCACATATGCGGCCGAGGACGCTCACCTTGCACTGCGGTAACCCCAAGTGGGACCATTTCGAAGTTCCCAGTCGCCACAAGGTAGGTCACCTGTGTCCCAGCACATAGCCAAGCCCCGTACCACCGCAGTGATCCTGGCCGGTGGAACCGGTCAGCGCGTGGGTCTGTCGATCCCCAAGCAGCTGCTGAAGATCGCCGGCAAGGCCGTCATCGAGCACACCCTGACCACCTTCGAGAAGGCCGACTCGATCGACGACGTCATCGTGCTGATGGCACCCGGATACGTCCCGGACATCGAGAAGATCGTCGCCAAGGCCGGGTTCACGAAGGTCAAGAAGATCATCGAGGGCGGCGCCACCCGCAACGAGACCACCGAGCGCGCCATCCAGGCCCTCGGCGAGGGCCTGGCCGAGGGCGAGGACCGCAACGTCCTCTTCCACGACGCCGTGCGCCCCCTGCTCTCGCAGCGCGTCATCGACGACTGCGTCGTCGCCCTGGAGCGCTTCCAGGCCGTCGACGTCGCCATCCCGTCCGCGGACACCATCATCGTCACGCGTACGCACGGTGAGGACGGCGAGTTCATCACCGAGATCCCGGACCGCTCCCGCCTGCGCCGCGGCCAGACCCCGCAGGCCTTCAAGCTGTCCACGATCAAGCGCGCCTACGAGGTCGCCGCCGAGGACCCCAACTTCCAGGCCACCGACGACTGCTCCGTCGTGCTCAAGTACCTGCCGGACGTGCCGATCCACGTCGTCGCGGGTGACGAGTACAACATGAAGGTCACGCAGCCCGTCGACGTCTTCATCGCCGACAAGCTCTTCCAGCTGGCCTCCACCGCCGCTCCCGAGCAGGTGAGCGAGGAGGCCTACCGCGAGCTCCTGACCGGCAAGACGATCGTCGTCTTCGGCGGCTCGTACGGCATCGGCAAGGACATCGCCGAACTCGCCGAGTCCTACGGCGCGAACGTCTACGCGCTCGGCCGCTCCACCACCGGCACCCACGTGGAGAACCCGGAGGAGGTCGACGACGCGCTGTCCAAGGCGTACGGCGAGACCGGCCGCATCGACTACGTCGTCAACACCGCCGGTGTGCTGCGCATAGGCAAGCTCGCCGAGACCGACAACGCCACCATCGAGGAGGCGCTGAAGGTCAACTACCTGGCGCCGGTGCAGATCGCCCGCTCCTCGTACAAGTACCTGTCGGAGACCAAGGGCCAGCTGCTCCTCTACACCTCCAGCAGCTACACCCGCGGCCGCGCCGAGTACAGCCTCTACTCCTCCACCAAGGCCGCCATGGTGAACCTCACCCAGGCGCTGTCCGACGAGTGGGCCGGCGACGGCATCCGCGTGAACTGCATCAACCCCGAGCGGACCGCGACGCCGATGCGTACCAAGGCCTTCGGCCAGGAGCCCGCGGGCTCGCTGCTCTCCTCCGAGGCCGTCGCCCGCACCTCGCTCGACGTGCTGCTCTCCGAGCTGACCGGGCACGTCATCGACGTCCGCCAGCAGGACCCGACGGCGGCGGCCGGCAAGGCGTCCGGCTTCGAGCAGGCGCTGGCCAGTGTCCTGGACCGCCAGGACGGCGTGGCATAATCACCCTTCAATAGCCTTATGAATTCAGGCCTCTGCGATTCTTTGTTCACGAAGAATTCACAGGGGCCTGAGTCCTTCCCTCTTCAGACCGGCCCCTCTCCCTGAGCAGGTTCTCCGTGATATCCACCGCTATTCGCGTCGCCCGGGTGGGCAGCGCGGCCGAGCTGGCCGCGGCGGTCCTCATGATGCTGGGATTCCCGGCACTCATGCTGGCCGCGCTCGTACCGAGCATTCCCGCCTTCGCGGCGGCGGCCGCCGTGACGTACCTGGCGGACCACTATCTGCACCGCAAGGGCAGCTACCTGGTCAACCGCCTCAGCAAGGTCCGGGCCGGTCTGTCGATCCGCTTCCTGATCAGAGAGCTGCTGCTGCTCCTGCTGCTGGCGCGCCTGAGCCTCGCGGACAACCTGGTCTACTACGGCGCGGTCGCCTGCTTCATCGCCTTCTACGGCCTCCAGGCCCCGCACGGCGCGCTGGTCACCCTGATCCGCAACCGCCGCCGGATGCCGGTCGCCACCCGCAACGTCGACCTCGCCTCGCGCGTCCGCATCCCCGACGCCCCGCCGCGCGGCCTGCTGCACCGCTCCGCCGAGAAGATGCTGCACCTCGACCTCGCGGCCGTCGTCGGCATCCTCGTCTCCGCCTGGCTGGAGCACTCCGCCATCGGATTCGTCGGCATCGGTCTCACGGTGGGCCTCGGCCTGCTCTACGTCCTCGCGCTCATGCCGTACGTCCGCGGACGGAAGATCCCGCCGAAGGCCGAGCTCGTCCTGGCCGCCGTCGACGACTGGCTGCGGGTGTACCGGCCCGAGACCGTGCTGTACTTCTCCGGCTCCAAGGACTCCGCGTACCAGGTCAACATGTGGCTGGAGACCATGGAGCAGCTGGACTCCAGGCCGCTGATCATCCTGCGCGAGCGCGCGATCCTGGCCAACCTGGCGCCCACCACGGTCCCCGTCGTCTGCGTGCCCGGCGGTGTGCACCTGATGAACCTGGACCTGAGCACCGTGCGGGTCGCCCTGTACGCCGCGAACGTCGGCAAGAACATCCACCTGCTGCGCGTGCCCACCATGAAGCACGTCTTCATCGGCCACGGCGACAGCGACAAGCTGGCCAGCGTCAACCCGTTCAGCAAGGTGTACGACGAGGTGTGGACCGCCGGCCGCGCGGGCCGCGACCGCTACGCCATAGCCGACGTCGGCGTCCGCGACGACGACATAGTGGAGGTCGGCCGCCCGCAGCTCGCCCCCATCCAGACCTGGCAGGGCGTCCCCGAGGGCCGTATCCCGACCGTGCTGTACGCCCCCACCTGGGAGGGCTGGGACGGCAATCCGGGCAACACCTCGATCGTGCTCGCCGGCGAGAACATCGTGCGCAAGCTCGTCACCGCCGACCCGCCGGTCCGCGTGCTCTACAAGCCGCACCCCTTCACCGGCACCGTCAGCAAGGAGGCCGGCGCCGCCCACCAGCGGATCACCGCCCTCGTCGAGCGCGCCGCCGCCGAGCGTGCCGCCGACCCGCGCTTCACCGCCGACACGGCCGCGCAGTCCGCCGCCAAGGCCGAGCTGGCCCGTGTCGAGGCCCGGCTCGCCGAGCTGTCCGGCAAGGGCGGCAGCAGCGGCGACGAGGCCGAGGCCACCCGTGACGGCCTGCTCGACCCGGTCCGCCACGAGGAGGTCGCCCGGCTGCGCGCCGAGTGGAACGACGCCTACTGGCGCTCCTTCCCGGCCCACGAGCACCGTGTCATCACGGGCGCCGAGCCGCGCCTGTACGACTGCTTCAACGTCTCCGACGCGATGGTCTCCGACATCTCCAGCGTCGTCTCCGACTTCATCGCCAGCGGCAAGCCGTACGCCGTCACGGACTCCGCCGAACTGGGCGTGGAGGAGTTCAAGCGGCAGAACACGGCCGTGCGCGCCGCGACGATCCTGTCGAACCGGGCGGAGCCGCTGGGCGAGCTGCTGGACGCGGTCCGCGACCCGTCCGCCGACCCGCTGGCCGCCGACCGCACCGAGCTGAAGCGCTACCTGCTCGGCCCGGACGAGCCGACGTCCATCGAGCAGTTCAACACGGCCGTGGCGGACCTCGCCATCAAGGCCGAGACCCGCAACGTCGGACAGGAGTCCCGCACGGCGGCCGTACCCGCCCAGCGGGTCGCGGCGGCGGGCGACGACGTGACGGCCTGACCCCGCGGCACCACACGAGGCGCGGCCCCCGAGGAGCACTTTCCTCGGGGGCCGCGCCTTTTGCATGCCTGTGATCTGACTCACCAAAACCTGCCCGGGAGGCAACCCCTGTTCATGGTTGACCGTCTAGTAAGTAGTGAATGAGGCGATACGGGGGGAATATCCCATTGACGAGGGGGAAACGTGACGCAGCCTGATGTGTCCGTGATCATCGGGGCGTACGAAGCGATGCCGTATCTGGTCGAATGCCTCGCATCGGTCGAGGCACAGACCATCGACCCGGAGCGCATCGAGATCATCACCGTCGACGACGGTTCGACGGACGGCACGGGGGAGTACCTGGAGAAGTTCGCGGCCCGGGCGGCCATGCCGGTGACCGTGATCAGGCAGGAGAACTCGGGAGGCCCGAGCGGCCCGCGCAACGTCGGCCTGGGGAAGGCCACGGGGCGCTACGTCTTCTTCCTGGACGCCGACGACCGGCTCGGTCCCGAGGCGCTGGAACGCATGGTCGCGATGGCCGACCGGAACGGCACCGACGTGGTGCTCGGCCGGATCGAGGGCGTCAACCGCGGTGCGCCCAAGTCGATGTGGGGCCGGACGCTGGAGCGGACCGACGTCTTCTCCTCCAACATCCGGTACACGCTGAGCGCGCAGAAGCTGTTCCGTCGCGAGCTGCTGACCCGGCACGGCATGCGCTTCGACGAGTCGCTGTGGACCGGCGAGGACGCGCTGTTCACCATGGAGGCGTATCTGCGGGCCGACGGCGTCTCCGTGATCGCCGACTACACCTGCTACTACCTGGTGGGCCGCGACGACGGCAAGCACGTGACCAAGAGCGGCGGCTACGAACTGCGCTTCGACTCCGCGCGGGCGCTGATGCACCTGATAGCCGGGCATCTGCCGGCGGGCGAGCGCCGCGACCTGCTCATGACGCGCCCGTTAACCGTGACCCTGCTCCCGCAGTTCGGGCCCCGGTTCGCCAAGGACAGCGAAGAGGTCCGCCGGCGCAAGCTCGAACTGGCCAAGCCCCTCATGGACGCCTACTGGACCCCCGGCATCGCCCGCCGGCTCAAGGTCGAGGAGCGTCTGCGTCTGCATCTCGTGGCCGAGCAGCGGCCCGAACTCCTGGTGTCCGTCGCGAAGTTCCTCAAGGACAAGAAGCAGCCCGCGGCTCTCCTCGAGCGCGGCGGCCGCCGCCTCTACCTCGCCTACCCGCACTTCCGCGACGCCGCGGCCGGCATCCCCGACTCCGTGTACCTCGCGGAACCGCGCGAGGCCCGCGCCTACCCCGGATACCGGGAGGGCGGCACGGGCACCCTGCTGCGGAGGGCGGCGCGGAAGGCGGGGCGGATGCTGAGATCCGCCGCCGCCGCTACGGGTGGGCGCGCTGCGGTGGTGTAGCGGACCGCCGCTGGTCGGGGATCTCGGTCGGAACCTCCTCCGCCAGCCGCTCCTCCATGCGGGCCCGGTGTGCCAGGGCCGCCGAACACAGCTCCCGCACCGCCCGGTTGAAGCGCTCCTGCGAGGTCGGCTCGTCCGGTCCCAGCAGGTGCCGCTTCAACTCGGCGCGGGCGTCGGCCAGTTCGTCCTCCTCGGGGTGGCGTACGGCGTCCAGCAGCTCCGGCACCCCGGCCGCGTCCGGCGTCAGCACGGTCGCCGCGCGCACGGTCGGGAAGGTCTTGCGGTACACGTCCTCCGCCAGACCGCTGGTGTTCGCCACCGCGTACGGCTTCCCGCTCGCCAGGAAGTCGCTGATCACGCTCGACACATCGCTGATCAGCAGGTCAGCCTGGTTGAAGCAGGAGTACAGGGTGGGCCGGGCGTCGACCACGACCTGGTGCTCGCCCTCCGGCAGCGACGCCCAGTACGCCTCCTCCCAGGCGGCCGTGGCCCGCGCCACCGCCTCGGCCCGCCCCGGCTCGGGCGCCGACTGCACGAGCATCCGCTCGACCTGGTCGGCGCCGGGCCGCCCGGCGAGCGTCGTCAGCCGGTCCAGCTCCCGAGTCAGCGCGGCGAGTTCAGCGGTGTCGCGGGGGCGCGGCACGGCACGCTCCCGGTTCGCGGCCCGGATCAGCTCCCGGATGCGCTGGTCGGCGGCCCCGGCCCGCGGATCCACCGAACCGGTCAGGGGGTGCGGCTTGTACAGCACCCGCACCCCGGGGTCGGCGAGCAGCGCCCGTACGACGTTCTCGCCGGCCTCGATCACCGAGGTGTTGCCCGGGTTGCCGTCCCAGCCCTCCCAGGTCGGCGCGTACAGGACCGTCGTCCAGGGCCCTGACGGCGGCCCCTGGTACGGCCGTACGCCGTCCAGCTGCGGGCGGCCGATCTCCACGACGTCCTTGTCCTCGACGCCGACCTCGGCGTACGCGTACCGCTCGCGGGCCGCGGGGCCGGCCACCCACACCTCGTCGTACGCCTTCGCGTAGGGGTTGCACGACGACAGCTTGTCGCTCTCCCCGTGGTTGACGAAGGTGTGCTTCAGCGTGGGGATGCGCAGGACCTGGGAGGTCTTCCCGGAGTTCGAGGGATGGATGAGGACCTGGAGCGACGACTCCTCCAGGCGCATCAGGGTGGACACCTTCGGCAGGCACAGGATCGGCACATCGGTCGGCGCGATCTTCTGCACCATGAACCGCTCGCGCAGCACGATCAGCGGCCGGCCCTCCAGCTTCGCCAGCGGCTCCAGCCACATGTTCGCCTGGTACGCCGAGGACACTCCGCCGGAGAAGTACAGCCCGGCCGTCGGCCGGTACTCCGCCAGCCAGGCGTCGAGCCACTCCAGGGCCTCCCGCTCGCCCACGGGGCGACGGCCCGGCAGCAGCCGCGCCAGCAGGTCGGCCAGACCCAGGACGGCCAGCCCGAGGGACAGGGCGACCCCGAGGGCCGCGCAGCGCGGGTCACCGGTGGCCGCCGTGGTGAGCAGGCCCGCCGTGGCCGGCAGCCCGAACAGCACCAGCCGGGGGCCGGGGCGGCGCAGCAGCACCGGCGGCGCGGCGGACAGGCGCAGCGCGGAGGCGTCGATGTTGCGGGTGACCACCGGGAGCGTGCGGGTACGGCGGACCAGCACCGACACCGCCTGGATCGCGCAGTGCAGGGCGTAGAAGGCCAGCAGGCCCCCGACGAGCGGGGTGTACAGCGGCTCCTGCTGCTCGCCGAGCCGCAGCAGGGCCACGACGAGCAGCAGGTCCCGCAGCACATGCCGCACGGTGATGTCGGCGTGCGCCTTGGCGAACGCGGTCAGCGCCACGCGCTGCCAGCGGAACAGCACGCCCTCCACGGCCAGGGACACCACCGTCGCCGTGAGCAGCAGCGGGACGTGCGGGCGCAGCGCCGCGCCGGCCTGGACGCAGAAGGCGGCGGCCAGAAGGGCCGAGACGAGTGCTCCCGCCGGGATGCGGGACAGGGGTGCGGGCAACGCGGTCACTCCAAGGTCGGCGCGGGACGTCGTGCGTCCGGTTCAACGCGCGGCGCCCCGGCAACGACACGCCCGTGTCGTCAGGAGTGACCGTGGTGCCCTCGTGTCAGCGCCCCGACTGCAGGGCCCGGCGGATCGGGCCGCCCACCACGCGGCGCGCGCGCCGGTAGACCGACGTCGGGAGCGCCCCGCCGCTCTGGGTGGCCCGGCCCAGCTCGCGCCGCAACCGCTCGTTGTCCCTGCCCAGTTCGCCGACCCGGCGCTGCAGGAAGGCGAAGCGGCTGCTCAGCGAGGTGAGGTCGACCTCGTTCCAGGGGCCGATGCCCGCCGGGAAGGTCAGCGAGCGCATGCGCTCCTCGAAGGCGGCGCCGCCGTCGCCGTGCGTGAAGGTGTTCTCCAGGCCGTTGCGGTCGAGGAACGCCGTGAACCGCTCGAAGCGCTCCTGGTGGCCGCTCATGAGGGGGCCGAAGTCGGCCTCCTCGTACAGCGCGGCCGGGTCCACCTCGCCCGTCAGCTTGTCGATCCGGCGGTGCGGGATGCCGAAGTACCGGCACAGCTCCAGCGTGCGCGAGTCCCCGCACAGGACGGTCGCCGGGGTGCCCGCGAGCAGCGCGGCGATATTGCCGTGGATCCGGGAGCCGAAGGAGAAGTCGAAGCCGCGCAGATCGTCGATCCAGGTGACCGGGTCGATGTAGACGCGGACCTTGTCCTCCCGGTACATCGGGTGCTCGGGATGCGTGGGCATCGCCGTCACCAGGGCGTTCGGGTCCGACAGATCGCGCCAGTGCAGCTGCCGGGCGTCGCTGAGGTTCTGCCCGATGAAGCGCAGATGCGGGTAGCGGGCGTGCGCCCGGTCGATGACCCGGTCCAGGCCCTGGGACTTCACGGCGCTGTGCGAGCCGTTGACCGCGATCCGGGAGCCGGCGCCGAGGGCCGGCTCCTTCTTGGTGACCGTGAGCTCCTTGCCGTACAGGAACAGCGACGGGCAGCCGATGACCTCGACGTCCCGGAAGCCGAGGTCGTTGAGGTACTTCTCGGTGAACTCGCCCCGCACGCCGATCGAGGCGCTGCGGTCCAGCACGGCGGAGACGAACGCGCGCACCGCGGGCTCGATGCCCTTCAGCCGGGCCGCGTTGTAGCCGAGCCCGGCCTGCGCGCCGACCCCGACGACGACCACCGGGATGCGCAGCTTCTCGATCAGCCGGGTCAGCCGCTTCAGCTGCGCCTCGAACGACGGCCGGAAGGCGTTCGCCAACGGGATGACGAAGGCGTCGAACTCCTCGTTGATCCGGCCGGCCGCCGAGACGTCCGTGCGGATGCCGTTGGAGACGACCTCCGTGCGCGGCGTCTCGAGGATCTTGTGCGTGGCGTCGCTGAAGATCAGGTTTCCGGAGTTGGTGGCGATGACGTCCTGTTCGAGCGCCTCCTCGACGGGGACGACGTCGTACGGGCTCTTGCCCGAACGAAGAAGAAGACGCTGCGTGCGGGGATCCTGGGGAGCGTGTGACACGCTCGTCACCCTAGGTTTGCCGCATCTTTAATTTCCAGAGGCAACCAACGCAACCTTTTCACCGTGCGCGTGGCGTGAGCAAGCGGTTACCACCCGCCTGTGTCCCGGGGGCTGGAACGCCCGCGCGCCGCACGATCCCCTTCGCGTAGATTGCCGGAAGAGGCTTTCGGCGGACACGAGGGAAAAGAGCAGAGGTGGCAGGGGCAAGGCAGGCCGTGCACGAGGCCCGCAGGATCGTCGTCAAGGTGGGCTCTTCCTCGCTGACCACCGCGTCCGGCGGCCTGGACGCCGACCGCGTGGACGCGCTGGTCGACGTCCTCGCCAAGAGCCGCAGCGGCGGGGAGCGGGAGATCGTCCTCGTCTCCTCGGGCGCCATCGCGGCCGGGCTCGCCCCGCTGGGGCTGCGCCGCCGCCCCCGTGACCTGGCCCGGCAGCAGGCCGCCGCCAGCGTCGGCCAGGGCCTGCTCGTCGCCCGCTACACAGCCTCGTTCGCGCGCTACGGCGTCCGCGTCGGCCAGGTGCTGCTGACCAGCGACGACATGAGCCGCCGCGCCCACCACCGCAACGCCTCACGCACCCTCGACAAGCTGCTGGCGATGGGCGCCTTCCCGATCGTCAACGAGAACGACACCGTCGCCACCGACGAGATCCGCTTCGGCGACAACGACCGGCTCGCCGCCCTCGTCGCCCATCTCGTCCACGCCGACCTGCTCGTGCTGCTGTCCGACGTCGACGGCGTGTACGACGGCGACCCCAGCACGCCGGGGACCTCGCGGATAGCGGAGGTGCGCGGCCCGCAGGACCTCGCCCATGTCGAGATCGGCAGCGCGGGCAAGGCGGGCGTCGGCACGGGCGGCATGGTCACCAAGGTCGAGGCGGCCCGCATCGCCGCCGCGGCCGGCATCCCCGTGGTCCTGACCAGCGCCGTCCACGCCGCCGAGGCGCTGACCGGCCGCGACACCGGTACGTACTTCCACGCCACCGGCAAGCGCTCCGCCGACCGTCTGCTGTGGCTCCAGCACGCCTCCACCCCGCAGGGCTCGCTGACCCTGGACGACGGCGCGGTCCGCGCGGTCGTGGAGCGCCGCAAGTCCCTGCTGCCCGCCGGGATCGCCGCCGTCGAGGGCGAGTTCAGCGCCGGCGACCCGGTCGAGCTGCGCGACGGCGCCGGGCGCGCGGTCGCCCGCGGTCTCGTCAACTTCGACGCCAAGGAGATCCCCCAGCTCCTCGGCCGCTCGACCCGCGAACTGGCCCGCGAACTGGGCGCCGAGTACGAACGGGAGGTCGTCCACCGCGACGACCTCGTGCTTCTCCAACCGTAGGCCCACCGCCGCCGCAGCCGCTTGTCGATGAGCGCCAGGGTGGGGTCGATGTAGAGGTCGCCCGGGTCGACGTCGCTGCCGGGCGGGACGATGGCGTCGACTCTTCGGCCCCACCCGTGCCCCCGCGTCACGGCGAAAAGCCGAAAACGGGGGGAACACCCCGTTGTGAACGTCGTCATGAGGTGGACGTTCCGCAAAATCGCCCCGCGAGCCCTTGCGGCCTGCTCAACTTTGTCTCACGGACACATTCCGCCGACCGTCCGGTCGGTCACTGCGTGAAGGAGGCCGTCGTGAGACGAGTGCGCCCTGGGACGGCGCCCCGCAGTGCCGGTGGGGGCTCGTCCCGCGCGGCCGGTGAGGAGCGCGCCTTGACGAGCGTCGCGGCCGGCGACCGGTTCGAGCAGCCGGAGGAGCTGCCCCGCCTGTGGCACGTCACCCTCAGCGTCTCCGGCAAGGAGGCCCCGCTGAAGGACGTCCGGCGCGCGCTCGAACAGCTGGCCCACGACCACCCCTTTCTGCTGACGAGCCGGTACGCGAACGACCACGCGGAGATCCGCTACTGGGAGGAGGCCCGCGACCTGCACGACGCGGCCGCCGTCGCCCTGCGGCTGTGGGGCGAGCACCGCCAGACCGCGGGCCTGCCGCCCTGGGAGATCGTCGGCCTGGAGGTCATCGACCGGGAGACCTACCACCAGCGCGTCGCGGAGGGGTACGGGCCGCTGCCGGCCACACCGGTGGGCGTCCACCCCTTCTGAGCGCCCGGCACGCCCCCGGGCCCGTCTCGCGGTGCGGAATGCGCGCTGGAACGATACGGCGGGCGCACTACCCTTCCTGGTATGACCTCGCTCTCCCCGTACGACGCCATGACCCCGGTCACCCAGGCCGCCTACCGCGCCAAGGCCGCAGCGGCCGACCTGGCCCCCCTGCCGCGGGCCGAGAAGGACGACGCGCTGCTGGCCATCGCGGACGCCCTGGAGGTCCGCACCAGCGAGATCGTCGAGGCGAACGCCAAGGACATCGCCAAGGCCCGCGAGGCCGGCACCAGCGAGGCGATCGTCGACCGGCTGACCCTCACCCCCGAGCGGGTCCGGGCCATCGCCTCCGACGTACGGGACGTCGTCGCCCTGCCCGACCCGGTCGGCGAGGTCGTCCGCGGCTCGACCCTGCCCAACGGCATCGACCTGCGCCAGGTCCGCGTCCCGCTGGGCGTCGTCGGGATCATCTACGAGGCCCGCCCGAACGTCACCGTGGACGCCGCCGCCCTCTGCCTGAAGTCCGGCAACGCCGTGCTGCTGCGCGGCTCGGCCTCGGCGTACGAGTCGAACTCCGCGCTGGTCCGGGTCATCCGGGACGCCGTCGGCGGCGCCGGGCTGCCCGCCGACGCCGTGCAGCTGGTGCCGGGCGAGAGCCGGGAGAGCGTGCGCGAGCTGATGCGGGCCCGCGGCCTGGTCGACGTGCTGATCCCGCGCGGCGGCGCCTCCCTGATCCAGACGGTCGTCGCCGAGTCCACGGTCCCGGTGATCGAGACCGGCACCGGCAACTGCCATGTCTACGTCGACGCCCACGCCGACCTCGACATGGCCGTCGACATCCTGATCAACTCCAAGGCCCAGCGCGTCAGCGTCTGCAACGCCGCCGAGACCCTCCTCGTCCACCAGGACATCGCGCCCGAGTTCCTGCCGCGCGCCCTGGACGCCCTCGCGGAGGCCGGCGTGACCGTGCACGCCGACGACCGGGTGATGGCGTACGCCGAGGACTCCAAGGCCACCGTCGTCGAGGCGACCGCCGAGGACTGGGAGACCGAGTACCTCTCGTACGACATCGCCGCCGCGGTCGTGGACTCGCTGGAGCGGGCGGTCGAGCACATCCGCCTGTGGACCTCCGGTCACACCGAGGCCATCGTGACCACCTCGCAGCAGGCCGCCCGCCGCTTCACCCAACTGGTCGACTCCACCACGGTCGCCGTGAACGCCTCGACCCGGTTCACCGACGGCGGCCAGTTCGGCTTCGGCGCGGAGATCGGCATCTCCACCCAGAAGCTGCACGCGCGCGGCCCGATGGGCCTGCCCGAGCTGACCAGCACGAAGTACATCGTCACAGGCGACGGGCACATCCGGCGCTGATCCGGGGCCGCTGCGGCCCGGCTCACGGGCGCCCGCGGGAAGCCTCGGGGGCGCCCGGCGCACAGCCGGGGCATATGCGTCCGACACGCGCCCCCGCAGGCGTCCGCGCCCCGGGCGGGTGTCTCAGCAGACGGATGAATTTCCATACCGTCTGCCCAAAATGACCCCCCAGGTCTACTCTGGATCCGTGCCGGAGGACGTGGGGGGCACGCCGTTCCCTGACGGCTGGGAGCCCGACGACGACCACGACCACGGGGTGTCGGACGAAGAGTTCGCCTCCGTGGTCTTCGACGAGGCCTTCGTACGCGCGGCCGTGGTGCACGAGCCGAGCGCTGTCGAGCGCCTCCTGGCCGCCGCGCAGGCGAGAGCCGAGGCCTCCGAGGCGGAGGCCCGCCGGGCCCATGGGCGCGGCGACCGGTTCGACGAGGCCTACGGCGAGCTCACCGGATTCGGCCGCGACCCCGACTTCGACGACCTGGACGACCGGGACCTCTTCGAGGACGGCTACGGCGGTTCCGGGGCGTTCGGCAAGCAGGTCCGCTGGCATCGTCCGGTCGCCTGGGTCCTCGCCGTGGTGATGGGCGTCGGCATGGTCGCGCTGGCCTTCGCGGCCGTCTACCGGGGCGCCTCCTCCAGCAGCGGCGACCAGGCCCCCGTGCCGGCCACCACCGGATTGGAGCAGGGCGGGGGACCGGTGCCGTCGGCCTCCGCCGACTACTCCCGGCCGACCGTCTCGGCGATCCCGCGCACGCCCTGACGCCGAGGCGCCGGACACCCCCGGGCCGACCGGTCAAATCTGGTGAGAACCTGTCAGAAGTTGTCCTGTGGACGGGCGTTTACCCGGGCTCCACGAGACCTACCCTGAAGATATGGGAGGGTCAGCGGACCCACCTGAGGGGACACCCGAAGGCGGCCCCGGAGGTGGCGAGGACGAATACCGGTCCGTCGTCTTCGACGAATCGTTCGTGCGGGCTGCCCGCCTGCAGGAGTTCTCCGCGCAGGAGCGCATCACCGACCACGCGCCCGCCGTCCGCAGCCTCCCGCCGCTGCGCAAAGGGCTGTCCCGGCAGGCCCTGATCCTCGTCCTGCTGATGGCCCTCGCCTTCGGCACCGCGATCTACATGGGCGTACGCCACCCCTACCAGGCCCCCGACGGCTCAGGACCGCCCGCCGAGCCGCTGCGCATGACCGTCATCCCGCTCTCCCCCCGCGGCGAGGTGCCCGGAGCGGCCGACACCGACCTGCTGTACGCCCGCAGCCCCGCCGCGCAGTTCCGCATCGGCGCCGAGGGCGTCCCGCTGCCCGCCGCCCGGCGCACCGCGCACTTCTCGGACAGCCAGGTCACGGGCGCGCTGTCCATCGCCAAGGACTACATCGTGCGGTCCGCCCTCTACCCCGAGGTGCTGACCGGCGACCAGACCCGCCCCGTGCGGGTGCTGCTCGACCCCGAGCAGCTCGACCAGTTCGACCGCAGCTTCAGCCACCCCGCCCCGGACGGACGGCACGCGCCCACCGGCTGGCTGGTGCGCTTCGACCCCTCCCAGGCGGAGCTCGCCGACCGCAGGATCCGGGTGCAGGGCACCCTCCAGGCCGCCGAGAGCGACGCCGGCACCCTGGAGGTCACCGCCGACCACACCTTCGTCTACGCCCTGCGCCCCGCGCGCGAGGACGCGGGCGGGGACAAGGCCGACGCGTCGCTGTTCACGGTGCGCCGGGAGCTGCAGTTCCGGTTCGACCGCGAGGATCTGCGGCTGCACCAGGCCCAGCTGGTCGTCTCCTACGTGCAGGCCGGACCGCTGTCCTGCGCCGAGGACTCCGTGAACCGGCTGCACCCGCTGCTGTCCGGCCAGACCGCCAAGGAGGGCGGACCGGCCGGGACCGACCCCTACGCCACCGGCGGGGCCACGGCCCTGTGCGGCTCTCTGGCACCGGGATCCCAGCCGAAGGTCTGAGCGGCCCCTCCGGCACCCGCCTCAGGCCGTGCTGCCGGACGCCCCGTCGCCGTCCTCGCGCGCGGGCCCGTCCTTCGGCGTCGAGCCCGACCCCGAGCCCGCGCCCGTGAAGCCGCCGAAGCCCCTGCGCACCCGGCCGCCCAGGTCGCCCGCGCCCCCGGCGATGTCCGTGACCAGCTTCATCAGCGGGTCCTTGGACGACTTCACATGGCCGGCGTAGTGGGACGCCGACTCACGGAAGGAGTCGGTCACCGAGGTGTCCTTGTCCTCGGAGCGGCGCGGGTAGTGGCCGTCCATGATCCGCTGGAAGTCGCGGGACTCCGCCCACCGCTTCAGCTCGGCCGCGCGGACCGTGGTGAAGGGGTGCGAGCGGGGCAGGACGTTCAGGATCTTCAGGACCGAGTCGCGCAGGTCGCCGCCCGCCTCGTACTCCTCGGCCTGCTTCAGGAAGGCGTCGACGTTCATCTCGTGCAGATGGTGGCCGCCCGCGAGCTTCATCAGGCCGCGCATCGACGCCTGGAGGTCCTGGCCGACGAGCAGCCCCGCGCGGTCCGCGGAGAGCTCCGACTTGCGGAACCACTCCCGCAGGGCCGTCACGATCGCCATGATCGCCAGATTGCCCAGCGGGATCCAGGCGACCCGGACCGCGAGGCTGGTCAGGAAGAGCAGGATCGTGCGGTACACCGAGTGGCCCGAGAGGGCGTGACCCACCTCATGGCCGACGACGGCCCGCATCTCCTCCTCGTCGAGCAGCTCCAGCAGGCCCGTCGTGACGACGATGATCGGCTCGTCCAGGCCGATGCACATCGCGTTGGGCACCGGGTCCTGGTTGACGTACATCGGGGGGACCTTCTCCAGGTCCAGGATGTAGCAGGCGTCCCGCAGCATGTCGTTGAGGTGCGCGAACTGCTCGTCGGAGACCCGGACCGAGTCCGACAGGAACAGCAGCCGCAGACTGCGCTCGGGCAGCAGGCCGCTGAGCGCCTTGAAGACCGTGTCGAAGCCGGTGAGCTTGCGCAGGGCCACCAGGGCGGAGCGGTCCGCGGGGTGCTCGTAGGCGCGGGAGGAGATCCCGGGGAAACGCGTGCGCCGCCTGCTCGGCACCTGCTCCTGCCCGCTGTGCTCGTGGCCGTCGGACATGTCTTTCCCCCATGTGCGTGAGTGTGGCCTTTGCGGACCCTTGTGCGGCCCTTTGCGTCCCCGAGGCTGGGCTCAGCCTAGGCGCAGTTACCGTGGACGGGCACTACAGCGAAGGAGTTCGGCGTCATGGAGCACATCACCGCGGCCGCCTGGTTCGCCGAGGCCGCGGGCGCGGCCGAGGAGCCGGTGTCGGGCAATCTGCTCAGGATCGTGCTGATCGTGGTGGTCGTGGGCGCTGTGCTGACCGCGTGGTTGCTGCTGCGGGGCTACAGGCAGAAGGACGACTGAGCCGCGGGGAAGGTTCCCCGGGCGGGCCGGAGCGCCACCAACGGTGGAGTCGGCGTGATCGCCGTCATGGTGGCCGCATACGATGAGCCGACATCTTTATCCCGCCCACACCGATAGGTCACGCCGAAGATGAGCTTCCACAGCGCAGCTGCCCAGTTGGTCACTCTCGCCGCCGAGGGCGAGCAGCACGGCGGCAACCACGACAGCATCAGCCCGTGGCTCACCGGCGGCGGTGCCTTCGTCATCCTCCTGCTGCTGCTGTGGGTCACCACCCGCTTCAACCGCGACCGCTGATCCCGGCCGGCCTCCAGGCTCCGCCCGCGCGACCGCCGGCCGGGGCTCTCAGGCGGGGCCGGTAGGGTCTGCACGCATGGGAGAGCAGGACATGCCTACCGGCCCCGGAAACGGACCGACGAACTCCGGCAAGCGCCGTCTCGGCGTCATGGGCGGGACGTTCGACCCGATCCACCACGGCCACCTCGTCGCGGCCAGCGAGGTCGCCGCGCGGTTCCACCTGGACGAGGTCGTGTTCGTGCCGACCGGCCAGCCGTGGCAGAAGAGCCACCGGCACGTCTCCCCGGCCGAGGACCGCTATCTGATGACGGTCATCGCCACGGCGGAGAACCCCCAGTTCTCCGTCAGCCGCATCGACATCGACCGGGGCGGCCCCACCTACACCGTGGACACGCTGCGCGATCTGCGCGCGCTGAACCCCGACACGGACCTCTTCTTCATCACCGGAGCCGACGCCCTCGGTCAGATCCTGACCTGGCGCGACTCCGAGGAGCTGTTCTCCCTCGCGCACTTCGTCGGGGTCACCCGGCCCGGCCACCAGCTCGACGACGCAGGCCTGCCGGAGGGCGGCGTCTCGCTGGTCGAGGTCCCGGCGCTGGCCATCTCGTCCACCGATTGCCGTGCGAGAGTCGCGAAGAAGGACCCCATCTGGTATCTGGTGCCGGACGGAGTCGTGCGCTACATCGACAAGCGCGAGCTGTACCGCGGCGAGTGAGGCGAGTGAGCCGAGAGGGGCTACGGTGAACGACCGATACGACGCGGGCTACGGGGACGTCCCCTACGAACTGGTCGGCTACGACGAGTACGGGCAGCCGGTGTACCGGCAGATCCCGGCGCAGCAGCAGCCCCAGCAGCACTACGACCCCTACGCTCAGCAAGGCTACGGATACGACCCGTACGCGACCGGCACCCAGCCGCAGACACCGCCGTACGACCCCTACGGCGACACCGGCGCGCAGGAGCCCGCCCCCGCCCCCTACGACCCGTACGGCACCGGCACGCAGGCCCAGTACGACCCCTACGGGCAGACCGCCGCCAGTGGCCGGCAGCCCCGCGTCGCCGAGCAGACCGCCTACATCCCGCAGCAGGCCCGCCCGGCCGAGGAGCCGGAGACCGTGGAGCCGGAGACCGGCGAGCGGGCCGACCGGGACTACCGCACCGAGCAGTTCGCCTTCGTCGAGGAGCCCGACCAGGACTCCGAGGACGTCATCGACTGGCTGAAGTTCACCGAGAACCGCACCGAGCGGCGCGAGGAGGCCCGGCGCCGGGCACGCGCGCGCGTGATCGCGCTCGTCGTCGTCCTCGCCCTCGTCGTGGCGGGCGGCGTCGGCTACCTCTGGTACGCCGGGAAGCTGCCCGGCCTCGGCTCGTCCGACGGCAAGACGAACACCGCGACGCCGGTCGGCGCGCAGAAGCGCGACGTGATCGTCGTCCATCTGCACAACACCGCCAAGGGCGGCACCTCCACCGCCCTGCTCGTCGACAACACCACCACCCAGCAGGGCACCACCGTCCTGCTGCCCAACTCCCTCGCCGTGGCCTCCGACGACGGCTCCACGACCACCCTGGCCAAGTCCGTCGACGACGACGGCTCCGCCGGCACGCGCGACGCCATCGACACCGTCCTCGGCACCGAGATCCAGGGCACCTGGCGGCTGGACACCCCCTATCTGCAGAACCTCGTCGACCTGATCGGCAACATCGAGGTCGACACCGACGTGAACGTCCCCGACCCGTCCGCCAAGTCCAAGGGCGCCGCACCCCTCGTCCGCAAGGGCAAGGACCAGACCCTCAGCGGCAAGACGGCCGTCGCCTACGCCACCTACCAGGGCTCGGGCGAGGCCCAGAACGCCCAGCTCCAGCGGTTCGGGCAGGTCATGCAGGCCGTACTGCGCAAGCTGACCTCGGACAGCGGCGGCGCGACCACCACCGTGCAGACCCTCGGCATGATCATCGAGCCGCCGCTGACCGAGAAGGACCTCGGCGCCTTCCTCGCCCGGCTCGCCGACCTGGCCAAGGGCGGCGACTACAAGACGGCCCTGCTGCCCGTGCAGGACGACGGCACGCTGAGCCAGGAGGCCAGCGCGAGCGTGGTCAAGGACGTCCTCGGCGGCACCGCCAAGAGCCCCGACAAGGACGCCGCCGTCCGCGTGTCCGTCCGCAACGCCAGCGGCGTCAAGGACAACTCCGGCGAGGCGCGCGTGGTGCTGCTCAACGGCGGCTTCACCTTCCTGGAGGGCGGCACCGCGTCCGCCGTGGCGACCTCCCAGGTCCGCTACTCCGACGCCGCCGACAAGGCCGACGCCACCGAGGTCGCCAAGACCCTGGGGCTGCCCGCCGGTGCGGTCGTCAAGGGCGAGGTGTCCGCCAACGCGGATGTCACGGTGGTCCTCGGACAGGACTACGACCCGAAGTCGTGAGGCACCCGGCACCCCACGTGCGCCACCCGTCACGTGGGGTGCTGTCACCGGTCCGTGAGACCCTTGGAGACAAGTGTCCACCGACCGAAAGCCTTGTAGTGACCGCTACCGACCGTTCGACCGAACTCGTCCGCACCGCCGCCCAGGCGGCCGCCGACAAGCTCGCGCACGACATCATCGCCTATGACGTGAGCGACGTCCTGTCGATCACCGACGCCTTCCTGCTCGCCTCCGCGCCCAACGACCGCCAGGTCAAGTCGATCGTCGACGAGATCGAGGAGCGGCTCCACAAGGAGCTCGGCGCCAAGCCGGTGCGCCGCGAGGGCGACCGCGAGGCCCGCTGGGTGCTGCTGGACTACGTCGACATCGTCGTCCACGTCCAGCACTCCGAGGAGCGCGTCTTCTACGCCCTGGAGCGCCTGTGGAAGGACTGCCCCGAGCTCGACCTTCCCGAGGACGCCAAGGCCACCCGCGGCAAGGCCGCCGAGCACGCCAAGCTCCAGGCCGCGGAGGAGGCCGCCGAGCTGGACGGTGAGTGGCGGTGAGCGCCACCGGTGAGGTGACCGCCGGCCGTCCCGGCCGGGGGCGCCGCCTCATCCTCTGGCGGCACGGCCAGACCTCGTGGAACGTGGAGCGCCGCTTCCAGGGCTCCACGGACGTCGACCTCACCGAGGTCGGCGTCTCCCAGGCCCGCCGTGCCGCCCGGCTGCTCGCCGGCCTCAAGCCGGACGCGATCATCGCCTCCGACCTCAAGCGCGCCGCCCGCACCGCCGCCGAGCTGGCGGTGCTCACCGGCCTGGAGGTCACCCACGACGAGGCCCTGCGCGAGACCTACGCGGGCGTCTGGCAGGGGCTGACGCACGAGGAGATCATCGCCCGGTACGGGGAGGAGTACGCCGCGTGGAAGCGCGGTGAGCCGGTCCGCCGCGGCGGCGGCGAGCTGGAGACCGAGGTGGCCGACCGCGCCGCCCCGGTCGTGCTGCGGCACGCCGAGAAGCTCCCCGCGGACGGGACGCTCGTCGTGGTCAGCCACGGCGGCACGCTCCGTACGACCATCGGCCGCCTCCTGGGCCTGGAGCCGCACCACTGGGAGAGCCTGGGCGGGCTGTCGAACTGCTGCTGGTCCGTCCTCGGCGAGGGCGCCCGCGGCTGGCGTCTGCTGGAGCACAACGCCGGCACCCTGCCGGAGCCGGTGCTCGGCGACGACGACTGACGCCGACGACGGACGCCGAGGTCCCGGCCGGGGCGGCCCGGGACCCGGATTTCACTTTCCGGCAGGTCGCAGGCTAAAGTTCTTCTTGTTCGCCCCGCTGAGCGGGAAGAACAGCGACAAGGGGCTATAGCTCAGTTGGTAGAGCGCCTGCATGGCATGCAGGAGGTCAGGAGTTCAATTCTCCTTAGCTCCACAGCGAGACAACAAGATCCCGCCGATCGATCCGATCGGCGGGATCTTCTGGTATCCGGCACGGGTGCCCGGACCAACGTCCTCCTGCGCGGGGCCGGTTCGCACGGGACGAGATCCCGCGGGAACTGTTCCGGTCCGGCTTGAGTGACTTGGGCCCCGCAGGCGTATACCTCTGAGGAGGCGTCCAGGCGCGGTGGACGCGCGGTCCCGTACGCCGACGGGGCCGCCGTGTCCGGACTGGTACTGAGGCGTCGCTGACCGTATTGGCCCGGCCGTGGCAGAATCAAACGGCCGGAAGGGGGCGCGTCCCGACGGGAGGGAGCAGTGATGCCTGCGAGCATCCTCGGAGAGGTCGGTCACCTCTTCGAGACGGCATTGGCACGGGACACCATCATTCGCCTCAGCTGCCCTTCCTGCGGTTCCGGCCACGTCGCCCAGCTTCTCGGGGACAACGGCGGAATCTCCTACGTGTGCACGGCCTGCGGCCACAGCTGGAGCTGATCGATGGGTGCACACAGGCGAAAGTGCGACTGGTGCGGCAGCGGAACGCCGATCGTCCGTGACATGGAACCGGTGAACCCCGACTACCAGTACTGGTGCGAGGAATGCGCGCGGGCGCTGATCATAAAAGGCGACCCCATCGAGACCTACCGTGAGCTCGAAGGGGAGCCGATCTACGGGCGTCTGCTCGAGGAGCACTGCACGCTCAAGCGCTTCTACTCCTTCGTCACGGCGTGACGGTGGTGTCCCGCTTCCCGGGGTCCGTCCTGGGGGTCCCTCAACTGTCAGGTAATCCGACATAGGTGGACATACCGGGCAGGCGGGTAATGGATTTGGTGGAGCGCCCCGTCGACCGGTAATGTTGGCGTCGCCGCCGGGGAGACCGGGCGGACCAGGCAAGGGGCTATAGCTCAGTTGGTAGAGCGCCTGCATGGCATGCAGGAGGTCAGGAGTTCAATTCTCCTTAGCTCCACAGTGAGATCCCCCGGGTCGATGAGACCCGGGGGATCTTTTTCATGTGCGCGTGGTGCGGGCGTCGTTGCCCGGGACGCGCGGGAGACGCGCGAAGGGGCCGCCCGGATCGGACGGCCCCTCCACACGCGTTCTACGGCCCCTCTACGGCCCCTCAGCGGCCCAGTGCGCGCCGGCCCCGGCCCTCGCGGCCCTGGGAGAGCACCGGCAGGTTGTTGCGCGACGGGGCCTGCCCCCGCGTGTCCTCCTCGATCCGCAGGGCCAGCGCCGGGCAACGCCGCACCGCCCGCAGGGCCTTGGCCTCCGCATAGCGCGGCACCATGGCCTGGGCGACGGTCGGGAAGCCGTCGGCGCCGAGCTGGAAGACCTCCGGGAGGATGTCCGCGCACAGGCCGTGGCCCCGGCACAGCGTCCAGTCGACGTAGATCTTCTGACGGCTGGGACCGTTCTCCTCGGACTCGCCGCCGCCCGGGATGCCCGTCGGCGCCTTGCCGCCCTCGAAGAGCGGCAGAACGCCCTCCACGGGCCGTCCGCAGCCGTTGCCGAGGACATGGGCGGCCAGGTCGTCCGTGAACGCCTTGATGGTCGACTCGAGGAACATCGCCGAGCCGTCCGGGTGCGAGCACGCCCCGCGCCGCTTCACGTTCTTGGCGACCTGCTTCAGCGCCTCCAGGGCGGCCGGGCCGCCGCCGTTGATGATGTCCTCCATGCCGCGCGCCGCGGCCGGCAGGCCGAGGTAGCAGGGCCCGCACTGACCGGCGCTCTCCTCGGCAAGCCACTGCGCCACCCGCAGCGACTCGCCCAGCGGGCAGGTCTCCTGACTGATCGGCAGGATCGCGCCGGCGCCCAGCGAACCGCCCACCGCGTCCAGCGAGTTGCGGGAGACGATCGCCTCGTTCACGGTCGCCGCGTCGATCCACTTGCCGTGGTAGCCGCCGGTCAGCACGCCCTGCGGGACCGGCGGGGCCCCGGCGAGCTGGAGGACGTAGCGCAGCGGCACGCCGGTGGGGACCTCGATGACCATGGGGCGCGCCACCGCGCCGGAGACCGTCAGCATGACGGTGCCCGGCTCGTCGTACAGACCCGTGTTGCCGTAGCGCTCGGGGCCGATGCGGGCGGCGATGGCCAGCTGCGCGAACGTCTCGGCGTTCGACAGCAGGGTCGGCGCGCCGCCCACGCCGTTCTGCGAGGCGCTGACCTTGCGGCCGGGCGGGATCGCCGGGCCGCCGTCGATGGAGCGGATCAGGGACGCCGCCGCGCCGGTGACCATGCGCACCGGATTGCGCTGCACGAACGCGCGTAGCGCCGAGCGGCGGCTGTTGCTCAGACCGCGCTCGGCCAGCGCGGCCTCCATGGACCGCTGGGTCGACTCCCGGGTGACCCCCACCACGAGCGTGCGGGCTCCCAGGGCCTCGGCGACCAGCAGCGCGCCGTCCAGGATGAGGTGCGGGGCACGGTTGATCATCACCGTGTCCTTGCGGCAGGCCGGTTCGTCCTCACTGCCGTTGACGACGACGACCGGCCGCACACCGCGCTTGATCGCGGACTCGGCGACCGAGCGCAGCTTCTTGTGGAAGGGGAAGCCCGCGCCGCCGCGGCCCTTGAGGTTGATGTTCTCGGCGAGCTTCGCGAGCTGCTCGCCGCCCATCGGTTCGAGCGGCCCGTGCACCTTGAGGTGCATGGGCAGGTCCAGTCGTTCCACAAGGTCGAAGCCCGACGTGAGCTGGGGAAGTCCGACCACGCGGACTTCGGGGACGTCGGGCAGGGCCTCGTTCACTTAAAGCCTCCGGAAGGCGTGTTCCAAGGTTCGCCCGGACCCGGTGCGTCGAAGTCGTAGGGAGCACCGGGCATCGTTTCAGTGGCGGGACCGCTGTTGTACGTGTCGTTCTGGTTGTACGTACCGAAGACGGCGTTTGTCTCGGAGGTGTCGTACACATCACTCGACCCGTAGCCGGCGGCGCCGCCTCCGTAGCCCGCGGCGCCCGCGGTGCCGTAGGCGGGGATGTTGTTGAAGCCGGTGTCGTTGAGCGGATCGTAGGCCGAGGGGGGTGCCTCGCCGACCGGCGGCGGGGAGGGGATCGGCCAGCTGCCCGTGCCGCCGTCCGCGCGCGGGACGGCCTGGGTGGGCTGGGTGTCGAACGGCAGGTCCATCCGGGCCGTCCGGTCTCCCGCGTACGACTCCTGGCCGCCACCGGAGCGCGGGGAGACGGCCCGGTAGGCGGCGGCGAAGCCGGCGGTGGTCTCGGCGGCCGAGGGGGGCTGCGCCGGCATGCCGGGCAGGGGACCGGGCCGGTCGTCGCGGGACGCGCGCTTCGCGGAGCGCGGGGCGTCGAAGCCCGCCGACCCGTGGGCGGCCCGGGCGCGGCTCTCCTCGAGGCCCTCGCGGACCCCCGGCTCGTTCCCGACGATCCGGGCGATCCGGTCGGCGAAGCGGCGCTTGACCGGGCGCGGCGCGGCGCGCAGGGCGAGGGCGGCGGCGACGCCGACCACGCACAGCTCGTAGCTGACCATGAAGAAGGTCTTCGCCGGGCGCCCGGCGAACAGGCCGTGGATCAGCGCCGCGCACCAGGCGGGGTAGGCCAGCATGTGCATCGCGCGCCAGCGGGCGGCGACCGGCGCGGGGGACGCGAACTGGTTGCGCAGCGCGCCGGTGACGCCGACGAAGATCATGAGCAGCGCGGCCATGGAGCCCAGGCCGATCAGGAAGGCGCTGCCCGGGATCTCGTCGCCGCCGAAGAAGACGAGGCTGAACGGGATGATCGCGGCCATCGGGCTCGCGTGGTCCAGGGCGAGTTTGACGCCGATGTGCACCAGAAGGAACGCGATCGAGGCGACGGCGGTCACCCGGTGGACGCCCTGCGCGATGATCCGCTGGCGGGTGTCGAGGATCATCCGGTCCTGGGCGACCAGACCCCAGATCACGGAGCAGGTGAGACAGACGAGGGACAGGACGCCGGCACCGAAGTTGAGGAACTCCTGGAGCCAGCTGCCGCCGAGGAAGACGACCAGGGGTATGAGCAGCAGGACGGCGGCCGTCGCCACCCCGTAGGCCGACCGGCCCGGCTGGGGGAGCGAAGTGTTACTACGACGAGGGTTCATGGGGGCAACTCCGAGCGGTTCGGGAAGGCGGTCCCGGTGCCGCACTCTAAGTGGCTCCATACCGGGGGGTACGGCGTTTGAGTTATTGCGTTGTTATCTACGGGCCGCGCGTGGCGCCCGATGTCCCTTAGCGTCTGTTACGCCAGGTAACACTTGAACCTTGTTCAGCTTTTCGATGTCTTCACAATCCTCAGGTACGCAGCGGGGGGCGCCGATGTTCACGCGCGCGCCCTCCTATAGCCCGTCGCTCCGTGCTCCGGCGCTGCGGTACCCTGACGCCATGCGTGCCGTACGCCTTCTGCTTAGCGAGCCGCGCTGATCACTCCCGACCACCGGGCGATTCGGATGGTCGGCATCGGCGCGGCGTCCCCTCCTGTGCGAGGGGATTTTTCGTTTTTCGACAATCGCAGCCGCGGGCAGAGACGATCGATGGAGCTTTGAGGATCATGAGCGAGACGAACCCCGCTGCCGCCGCCGAGGTGGCCGCGCCGCACCGCTACACGGCTGCCCTGGCGGCCGACATCGAGGCACGCTGGCAGGACTTCTGGGACGCCGAGGGCACGTACGCGGCTCCCAACCCCAAGGGCGACCTGGCGGGCGACCCCGAGCTGGTCGCCCGGCCCAAGAAGTTCATCATGGACATGTTCCCGTACCCGTCGGGCGCGGGCCTGCACGTTGGTCACCCCCTGGGCTACATCGCCACCGACGTCTTCGCCCGCTTCCAGCGCATGACCGGGCACAACGTCCTGCACACCCTGGGCTTCGACGCCTTCGGCCTGCCCGCCGAGCAGTACGCGGTGCAGACGGGCACGCACCCGCGTGTCTCCACCGAGGCCAACATCAAGAACATGCAGATCCAGCTGCGCCGGCTGGGCCTGGGCCACGACAAGCGCCGGTCGTTCGCCACGATCGACCCGGACTACTACAAGTGGACCCAGTGGATCTTCCTGCAGATCTTCAACTCCTGGTACGACGACGACGCGCAGAAGGCCCGGCCGATCTCCGAGCTGGTCGCCGAGTTCGAGTCCGGTGAGCGGCCCGTACCCGGCCACACGCGCGCGTGGAGCGAGCTGAGCGCCGCCGAGCGCGCCGACGTCCTGGGCGAGTACCGGCTGGCCTACGCCTCCGACGCGCCGGTCAACTGGTGCCCCGGGCTGGGCACCGTGCTGGCCAACGAGGAGGTCACCGCCGACGGCCGCTCCGAGCGCGGCAACTTCCCCGTCTTCAAGGCCAAGCTGCGCCAGTGGAACATGCGCATCACCGCCTACGCCGACCGGCTGCTGGACGACCTGGACGCCCTGGACTGGCCCGAGGCCATCAAGCTGCAGCAGCGCAACTGGATCGGCCGCTCCGAGGGCGCCCGCGTCGACTTCCCGATCGACGGCGAGAACATCACCGTCTTCACCACGCGCCCCGACACCCTGTTCGGCGCCACCTACATGGTGCTGGCGCCAGAGCACCCGCTGGTCGAGAAGTTCACCCCGGACGCCTGGCCCGAGGGCACCCACGAGGTGTGGACCGGCGGCCACGCCACCCCCGCCGAGGCCGTCGCCGCCTACCGCGCGCAGGCCGCCTCCAAGTCCGACGTCGAGCGCCAGGCCGAGGCCAAGGACAAGACCGGCGTCTTCACCGGCTCGTACGCGACCAACCCGGTCAACGGCGAGAAGGTCCCCGTCTTCATCGCCGACTACGTCCTGATGGGCTACGGCACCGGCGCGATCATGGCCGTCCCGGCCCACGACTCGCGCGACTTCGCGTTCGCGCGCGCCTTCGAGCTGCCCGTCGTCTGCGTGGTCGAGCCCACCGACGGCCGCGGCACCGACCCGGCGACGTGGGACGACGCCTTCGTCTCCTACGACGCGAAGATCGTCAACTCCTCCGGCGAGGGCGTCTCCCTGGACGGGCTGGGCGTCGTCGAGGCCAAGGCGCGCATCACCGAGTGGCTGGAGCGCGAGGGCCGCGGCGAGGGCACCGTCAACTTCCGGCTGCGCGACTGGCTGTTCAGCCGCCAGCGCTACTGGGGCGAGCCCTTCCCGATCGTCTACGACGAGGACGGCATCGCCCACCCGCTGCCCGAGTCGATGCTGCCGCTGGAGCTGCCCGAGGTCGAGGACTACAGCCCGCGCACCTTCGACCCGGACGACGCCGACACCCAGCCCGAGACGCCGCTGTCGCGCAACGAGGACTGGGTCAACGTCACCCTGGACCTGGGCGACGGCCCCAAGCGCTACCGGCGCGAGACCAACACCATGCCCAACTGGGCGGGTTCCTGCTGGTACGAGCTGCGCTACCTGGACCCGCACAACTCCGAGAAGCTGGTCGACCCCGAGATCGAGCAGTACTGGATGGGCCCGCGCGAGGGCATGCCGCACGGCGGTGTCGACCTGTACGTCGGCGGCGCCGAGCACGCCGTGCTGCACCTGCTGTACGCCCGCTTCTGGTCCAAGGTCCTGTACGACCTGGGGCACGTCTCGTCGGCCGAGCCGTTCCACAAGCTGTTCAACCAGGGCATGATCCAGGCCTACGTCTACCGCGACAGCCGGGGCATCGCCGTGCCGGCCGCCGAGGTCGAGGAGCGCGACGGCACCTACTGGTACCAGGGCGAGCAGGTCACCCGGCTGCTGGGCAAGATGGGCAAGTCCCTGAAGAACGCCGTCACTCCGGACGAGATCTGCGCCGAGTACGGCGCCGACACCCTGCGCCTGTACGAGATGGCGATGGGCCCGCTGGACGTGTCCCGGCCGTGGGACACGCGCGCGGTCGTCGGCCAGTTCCGGCTGCTGCAGCGCCTGTGGCGCAACGTCGTCGACGAGACCACCGGCGAGGTGACCGTCGTCGACGCCGAGCCCGACGAGGAGACGCTGCGCGCCCTGCACAAGGCGATCGACGGCGTGCGCGGGGACCTGGAGAACATGCGGTTCAACACCGCCATCGCCAAGGTCACCGAGCTGAACAACCACCTGACCAAGTCCGGCGGCGCGGTCTCCCGCTCCGTCGCCGAGTCCCTGGTGCTGATGGTCGCGCCGCTGGCCCCGCACATCGCCGAGGAGCTGTGGCGCAGGCTGGGCCACGAGGACTCCGTCGTGCACCGGGACTTCCCGGTCGCCGACCCGGCGTACCTGGTGGACGAGACCGTCACCTGCGTCGTCCAGATCAAGGGCAAGGTCAAGGCCCGCCTGGAGGTCTCGCCCTCGATCTCCGAGGACGACCTGGAGAAGACCGCGCTGGCCGACGAGAAGGTCGTCGCCGCGCTGGGCGGGGCCGGCATCCGCAAGGTCATCGTGCGGGCGCCGAAGCTGGTGAACATCGTTCCGGCGTAGGCGCCGATGCGGCGGCCGGTCGAGGTGATCTTGCCTCGGCGGTCCCGCAGCCGGGTTCAGGGTGATCCCCTACGGGCAGGTTCGGGGTTCCGTCGGAACTACGGGCCTGCCCGTTGCGTTTACCGTGGAGAGGCGGCCTGGCGCAGGTCGCGCCAGGCAGGAGGAGGAGCCCGTGGCAGAAGTGATCGCAGTCATCGCCCTGCTCTTCGTGCTCTTCGTCGCGCTCGGCGTGTTCGCCACCGTCAAGGTGGTGGGCGCCGCCAAGCGCAGCGCCGACAAGCACATCACCCAGGCCCGCCGCACCGTCGAGGACCACACCCTCAAGGCCAAGGCGCTCGGCCGCCCCGGCCCGGCCGGCGAGGTCGCCCAGCTCCGCCTCACGCTGCGCACCTCCATGCGGGCCACCCAGGAGGCGCTGGAGGCCCTCGCCGTCGAGGACGGGTCCGTCAAGGAGTCCCTCGCCCTCTTCCAGCGGCTCAGCGCCCACGGCCATGAACTGGACGCCGAGCTGCGCCGCCTGGAGTCCGAGCCGGACCGCGCCACCCTCGCCGCACGCCTGCCCGACCTGCGCGAACGCACCGAGCGCATCGCGCACTCCGCCGACTCGCTGCGCTGGGCCGCCCGCGACCGCGCCCGCCGCTTCGCCGACGACGACCTGGACTCCCTGAGCACCCAGATCGACATGGAGGCCGGCGCCCTGCGGCACTGGCAGACCGCCGAGTCCGAGTCGTCTCCCACGGCATCCTCCGCGCCCTCCGCCGCCAGGGCAGCCTCCGAGCCCGCGCGGGCCGCCGAGGCCCCCGAGCGCCCCGCGCCGCCGCCGTGGCCCGAGGCCCCCGCCACCGAGCCCGGTACGGCACCCGAGCAGACCTGGCCGGACACGCCCCGGACCCGGCAGGCCGAGGAGCCGACCAGGCCCGCGATCAGCCCGGCGGCACCCCGTCCCACCTATCCCTGGCAGAAGAAACCCCGCCCGGAGAGCACGACTTGAGCCCCCGCGGCACGATCCGTTCCGGTCACGACGGCACCGGCTGAGCGGGGTCGGGCTGCCGCCCGGGCACTACGCCAGGTAACCTCCAGCTCATGTCCCGCCATGTCGCGATCGTCACCGATTCAACGGCCTACCTGCCGCTCCGGACGATGCAGCGCCACGGCATCACAGCGGTCCCCCTGACCGTGGTCCTCGGCGACCAGGCGCTCCTCGAGGGCACCGAGATCTCGACCCGTTCCCTCGCGCAGGCGTTGCAGAAGCGACGCCCCGTCACCACCTCGCGGCCCAGCCCGCAGGTCTTCGCCGAGCACTACCGCAAGGTCGCCGAGTCCGGCGCCACGGGCATCGTGTCCCTCCACCTTTCCGCCGAACTCTCCGGCACCTACGACGCAGCGGTCCTCGCCGCGCGCGAGGCACCGGTGCCGGTACGGGTCGTGGACACCGGGATGGTCGCCATGGCCCTCGGGTTCAGCGCGCTCGCCGCCGCCGAGACGGCCGAGGCCGGCGGCACGGTGGACGAGGCCGTCACCGCCGCGGAGAAGCGGGCCGGGGGCACCGCCGCCTACTTCTACGTCGACACGCTCGAATACCTGCGCCGTGGCGGCCGGATCGGCGCCGCGCAGGCGCTGCTGGGCTCCGCGCTCGCGGTGAAGCCCCTACTGCAGCTGGACGGGGGCCGGATCGACCTCCTGGAGAAGGTGCGGACGGCGTCGAAGGCGATCGCCCGGCTGGAGGAGATCGCGGCCGAGCGGGCGGGCGGCGCACAGGTCGACATCGCGGTCCACCATCTCGCGGCATCCGAACGTGCGTCGGCGCTCGCGGACCGGTTGCGCACGCGGGTGCCCGGGCTGGCCGATCTGCATGTCAGTGAGGTGGGGGCGGTGATCGGGGCGCATACCGGGCCCGGGTTGCTGGGGGTTGTGGTTTCGCCTCGGTGACCCCGGGGGCGGCATCGCGCGGGTCGCGGGTCGTCGCGCGGGTCGTCATCCGCGTTGTCACTCGTTGGGGTGGCGTGGTTTTCCACAAGTGGGCCGTGGTCCACGGAAATTGGGCATGATCATCGCGAATGCGACGGGTGCCGGATGCTCGTCGCATGGCACTTCGATCACGCACATCCACATCTCCGAGGGTTCGCTCCACGAGGGTCACCAGCGGCCCGGGACGCGGACCCGCCTCCGACGGCCGGGCACGCCATCGGCGGGGCACGCACAGCGACGGCCGAGGCAGGACGGGGCAGCGGCGGGCCTCGGCCGAGGAACTGCGCCGCCGGGCGGAGCTGATCTTCGCCGAACGGGGCGGGGACTGGCGGGAGTCGGGGAACGGCCCGCCAGGAGTCGCCGAGACAGTCGTCCAGCCACTCGTTCAGCCAGTTGTCGAGACGGAGCCGGCTCGGCGTCCGGATCCCGTCGCACGGGGGCTGCGCGGGTGGCTCGGGCCGGCGTTGCGGGAGCGGCTGCCGGTGTGGGTGCAGGCGCGGTGCGGTCTGGAGCGGCGCAGTGTGATCGCGCTCGTCGCCGTGCTCGCCCTCGCCGCCGCCCTGGCGGTTCAGCACTTCTGGGCCGGGCGTGTGCAGCCCGTACGGGCGCCCGACGTGGTGCGCGCGGTCGCCTCCCACGGCGACGGAGCGCGTGGCGGGGCGGCCGAGCCCGGCGCCATGGCGTCCGCCGGGCCGGGTGCCGCGGGCTCGCCCGGTGCCGAGATCGTGGTCGACGTGGGCGGCAAGGTCCGTGAACCGGGTGTCCATCGGTTGCCCGCCGGATCGCGGGTCGCCGACGCCCTGCACGCGGCCGGCGGGGTACGGCCCGGCGCGGACACCGACGGACTGAACCAGGCCCGCTTCCTGGTGGACGGCGAGCAGGTCATCGTCGGTGCCCCGCCCGGCGCCGCCGGACCGGCCCCGGCCCCGGCCGCCGGAACGGGCGGAGTGTCCGGTCCCGGGGGCACGCCCACCGCCCCGGTGTCGCTCAACACGGCCACGCTGGAACAGCTCGACACCCTGCCGGGTGTGGGACCGGTGCTGGCGCAGCACATCATCGACCACCGCACCCGGCACGGCGGCTTCCGCTCGGTGGACGAACTACGCGACGTCAACGGCATCGGCGACCGCCGCTTCGCCGACCTGCGGAATCTCGTACGGCCATGAGGGAGGAGGGGGAGGGGTACGACGACCGGCGGGACGAGGGGCGGCGCGGCACCCGCGCCGCCGTGCACGCCGCGTCCGGCGGGCGGCTCGGGGCGGCGCATCCGCGACAGGAGGGCCCGACGGATCTACGGCTGGTGCCGCCCGCGCTGGCCGCCTGGGCGACCTCGGCGGTGATGCTGGACGCCGCACCGGCGTGGGTGACCGGTACGGCGGTCGGGTGCCTGGTCCTGGCCGGCGTGCTGATGACCCTGCGGGTGGGCCGGGTGGGCCGGGCGCGCCGGGTGCCCGGAGCGATGACGGGCGGCAGATCCGGGTGGCCTGCCGTCACCGCCGCGGCCGTCCTGGTCTGTGTGGCGGCGGCCGCCGTCTCGGCCGGGCTGCACGGGGCGGACCTGCGGCGCGGGCCGCTGCCGGCGCTCGCCGAGCGGTACGCCACGGTCATCGCCGAGGCGGAGATCACCTCGGACCCCCGGCTCGTCCGGCCCCGGGTGAGAGGCCCGGCACCGGCGCCGACCGCCGTGCTGCTCGAGGCGGACGTACGGCGCGTGGAGACGCGGGACGGCGCGACCGTGGTGACGCGGACTCCGGTGCTGATGGTGGTCGACGTCGAGAGACGGCGCTCTTCTTCTTCCGCCTCTTCCGCCTTCTCCGCCGGGGACCGGCCGTCGCCGTGGCTCGCCCTGCTGCCCTCGACGCGGGTGAGGGTGACGGCCCGTGTGATGCCGCCCGCGGACGGTGGGGACATCGCGGCGGTGCTGCGGGTGCGGGACCCAGAGGTGCCGGAGGTGGTGGGGGAGCCGTCGGCGGCGCAGCGGCTGGCGGGGCGGTTGCGTGCCGGGCTGCGGGAGGCGAGCGACGGGCTGGCCCCGGACGCCCGGGCGTTGCTGCCCGGGCTGGTCGTCGGTGACACCGCGCGGATCACCCCGGAGCTGGACGAGGCGTTCAAGGAGACCGATCTGGCACACACGCTGGCGGTGTCGGGGAGCAACCTCACGATCATCCTCGTCCTGCTCGTCGGCCCGCCAGGGCTCGCCCAGCGCGTGGAGCGGCGTGGGCTCGCGCCGCGCCTCGGTATCTCGCTGCGGACGACCGCGCTGCTCGGCGGGGCGCTCACCCTCGGATTCGTCATCGTGTGCCGGCCCGATCCGAGCGTCCTGCGGGCGGCGGCCTGCGGGGCGGTGGCACTGCTCGCCCTGGCGACAGGGCGCCGCCGCTCGCTGATCCCGGCGCTGGCGACGGCCGTGCTGCTGCTGGTGCTGTACGACCCGTGGCTGTCCCGCAGCTATGGCTTTCTGCTCTCCGTCCTGGCCACCGGGGCGCTGCTCACCCTGGCGCCCCGGTGGAGCGCGGCGCTGCGTGCACGCCGGGTTCCGCCGCGGCTCGCCGAGGCGCTGGCCGCCGCTGCCGCCGCGCAGGCGCTGTGCGCACCGGTGGTGGCGGTGCTGTCGGCCCGGGTGAGCCTGGTGGCGGTGCCCTGCAATCTGCTCGTGGAGTTCGCGATCGCTCCGGCCACGGTGCTGGGGTTCGCCGCGCTGGCGACGGCACCCTGGGCGATGCCGGTGGCGAAGGCGCTGGCCTGGTGCGCGGGATGGCCCGCCGGGTGGATCGCGGACGTCGCCCGGACCGGCGCCGCGTTACCGGGCGCGGGCGTGGACTGGCCGGGCAGCTGGACCGGGGCCGCGCTGCTCGCGCTCGCCACGGTGGCCCTGCTGCTCGCCGGGCGGCGACTGCTGCGGCACCCCTGGTGGTGCGGGGCGTGCGGGGTGCTGCTTCTGCTGGCCGTCGTGCAGCCGCCGCCGTTGACGCGGGTGGTGACGGGGTGGCCGCCGCCGGGGTGGCGGTTCGCGATGTGCGACGTCGGGCAGGGCGACGCGACGGTGCTCGCGGCGGGCGCGGGGACGGGAGTGGTCGTGGACGCGGGACCCGACCCGGTGCTGGTCGACCGGTGCCTGCGCACCCTCGGCATCACGAGGATCCCCCTGGTCGTCCTGACGCACTTCCACGCCGACCATGTGGCGGGCCTGCCCGGCGTCCTGAGAGGCCGGCAGGTCGGCGCCATCGAGACGACGGCGTACCAGGAGCCGTCGGATCAGGCGGAGTTCGTGCGGCGGGAGGCGGCCGCGCGGGGCGTTCCGGTGACGCGGGCCGCTGCCGGGGAGGAGCGCCGCACCGGCCGCCTGAGCTGGCGCGTGGTGTGGCCGCCGGCCGATCCCGCGGTGCTGCCGGAAGGGCCGAACGACGCGAGTGTCGCCCTGCTCGTCCGCTCGGCGGGCCTGCGGCTCCTGCTCCTCGGTGACCTCGAACCACCGGCACAGCGCGCCCTGTTGAGTTCACCGGCAGGTCCGCTGCTGGCCGGGGTGGACGTGCTGAAGGTCGCGCATCACGGCTCGGCCTACCAGGACCCCGGGCTCCTGAGCCGGGCGGCACCCCGGCTCGCGCTCATCTCGGCGGGCGCGGACAACACGTATGGGCATCCGGCACCCGGCACGGTCGCGGCGCTGCGGGCGATGGGTGCGGTGGTGCTGAGCACGGACCGGGACGGGGCGCTGGCGGTGACCGGGGAGGGTGCGGAGCTGGGCGTGGCGGGAGACTGAGGGCATGGATTCCGTGGAGATCGATGCCTACCTGAGCCGACTGGGAGCCGAGCGTCCGGCCCGGCCCACCGCCGACGCCCTGCGCGAGCTGCATCTGCGCCATCTGCGCACCGTGCCCTTCGAGAACCTGTCGATCCACCTCGGCGAGGAGATCGTCCTGGAGGAGAAGCGGCTGGTGGACAAGGTGGTGGGGGCGGGACGCGGCGGGTTCTGCTACGAACTGAACGGCGCTTTCGGGGCGTTGCTCGGCGCGCTCGGCTTCGAGGTGACGCTGCTCGCGGCGCGCGTGCACGGCAACGAGGGGAGACTCGGCATCCCTTACGACCACATGGCACTGGAGGTCCGGACGGCGGACGGGGGCGCCTGGCTGGCGGACGTGGGCTTCGGGGCGCACAGCCATCACCCGCTGGCGCTCGGCGACCGGGAGGAGCAGGTGGATCCGGCGGGGGTGTTCCGGATCGTCGAGGCCGGGCCGGACGCGGCGGGGGTGCGCGGCGGCCAGGAGGCGGACCTGGACGTGGTCATGGACGGCAGGCCCGAGTACCGGCTGGAGCGGCGGCCCCGGGTGCTCGCGGACTTCGTGTCCGGCGCGTGGTGGCACAGCACCTCGCCCGCCTCGCACTTCACGCAGTCGCTGGTGTGCTCGCGGGTCACCGGGGAGGGAGGGCGGATCACGCTCAGCGGCCGTACGTTCAAGGAGACGGCGGCCGACGGGACCCGTACGGAGCGGGAGCTGGGCACGGACGAGGAGGTACTGGGGGTGTACCGGGACCGGTTCGGTATCGCGCTGGACCGGGTGCCGACGGTCCGGGCACCGGGCGGGAACGGGTGAGGGGCCGGCGGCACAAGCGCTGCCGCGGCCCCCGGCACCCGCGCACCCCCGCACCCCCGGCTCCCGGCCTTCGCCCCGTGTCCGAGAATTGCCCCGTGAGCGATGTGAGACATGTGCTGGTGCTGCCCGACCGTGACGCGGCCGAGGAGGCGGCGGAGGCGCTGCGGGAGCGGTTCGGCGTCGACGAGGAGCCGCACCTGGTGCGGGACGCCCTCGCGGGCGAGGACGACGCCGAGGACGCGCAGTGGCTGCTGGTGCTGCGCGACGAGAAGGAGCGCCTCGACCCCGCGGAGCTCGACGCGTTCGCGGGGGAGTGGGAGGGCTGGCGCGAGGAGCCGTAGCCGCCGGGAAGTCTTCCGGCAGCGGCAGCGGCAGCGGCAGCGGCAGCGGCAGCGGTACGGCAGCGGCACGGCACCGGCCGGCGTTGTCGTACCCGCGTGCCATGCTGTACGCGATGGCCAGGAAGACTGCGAACGACGATCCCCTCGCCCCCGTGACCCTCGCCGTGGGTCAGGAGGAGCTGCTGCTCGACCGTGCCGTGCGGGAGGTGGTGGTCGCCGCGCGGGCCGCCGACGCCGACACGGACGTACGGGACCTCACCGCGGACCAGGTGCAGCCGGGCACGCTGGCGGAGCTGACCAGCCCGTCGCTGTTCGCCGAGCGCAAGGTCGTCGTCGTGCGGAACGCGCAGGACCTGTCGGCGGACACCATCAAGGACGTGACGGCGTATCTCTCCTCCCCGGCCGAGGAGATCACGCTGGTGCTGTTGCACGCCGGTGGCGTCAAGGGCAAGAAGCTGCTCGACGCCGCCCGTAAGGCGGGGGCGCGTGAGGTGGCGTGCCCGAAGATGACCAAGCCGGCGGACCGGCTGGCGTTCGTCCGGCAGGAGTTCCGGGCGACCGGCAGATCCGCGACGCCCGAGGCCTGCCAGGCCCTGGTCGACGCCATCGGCAGTGATCTGCGGGAGCTGGCGTCCGCTGTGACCCAGCTGGTCGCGGATGTCGAGGGCACCATCGACGAGGCCGTGGTCGGGCGCTACTACACGGGCCGGGCCGAGGCGTCGAGCTTCACCGTCGCCGACCGGGCCGTGGAGGGCCGGGCGGCGGAGGCGCTGGAGGCGCTGCGGTGGTCGCTGGCGACCGGTGTCGCCCCCGTCCTGATCACCAGTGCGCTGGCACAGGGCGTGCGGGCCATCGGCAAGCTGTCCTCGGCCCGCGGGGGCCGGCCCGCCGATCTGGCCCGGGAGCTGGGGATGCCGCCCTGGAAGATCGACCGGGTGCGCCAGCAGATGCGGGGCTGGACGCCCGACGGTGTCGCGGTCGCGCTGCGGGCCGTCGCCGAGGCCGACGCCGGGGTGAAGGGCGGCGGGGACGACCCGGAGTACGCCCTGGAGAAGGCGGTCGTGACGATCGCCCGCGCCGCCCGCTCCCGCGGCCGCGCCTGACGCCCGCCCGCGCCGCCCGCTCCCGCGGCCGATCCTGACGCCCGTCACCCACCCACCCCCCGGCCCCTGATCCGAACGACAGGCATCCCCAGGGCGAGGAGAATCGGACATATCAGCTGTTGTCGCCGGACGGCGAAAGGTGGCGATCACGATGGCTGAGCACCCGCACGCCGCACTCGTGTGAAAGGGGTACACGGCGTTCCAGAACGGGGACATGGACACCCTGCGCTCCCTGATGACCGGGGACTGCACACACCACGTCCCCGGTACGCATCCGCTGTCGGGGGACCACAAGGGGATCGACGCGATTCTCAGCGGCTACTACGGCCGGCTCCAGGCGGAGACGGGCGGCTCGTTCCGCGTGGAGCTGCGGAATGTGTTCGTCGACGGGCGTGGGCATGCCGTCTCCGTGCACCACTTCACCGCCGACCGGGGCGACAAGCACATCGAAGAGGACGGCGGCATCGTCTTCCGGGTCGTCGGGGACAAGATCACCGATCTCGACGAGTGCGTCGCGGACCTCGACACGGCCGACGAATTCTGGAGCTGACCCGCCCCGAGAGCGTGCCGAAAACCGATTCTGGAGCTGACCCGCCCCGAGGGCATGCCGAAGCCGACTCTGGCGCTGCCCGCGCCCAGGGGCATGCCGAAGGCCCCGGCACCCGCCCTGGGGAAGGGTGGGCGCCGGGGCCTTCGGGTTCAAGCTGCTGGATCCGCACCCGCGTGGCGAACGCAGGCCGCGTGCGGATCCGGGGGTGCCGGACGGGAGCGGATGAGAGAGGGCCCGCTCGAGTCCCTCCGGCGGTCAGATCAGAAAGGTGTCAGCCCTTGAGGGTCGCGACCTTCGAAGCAAGCGCCGACTTCTTGTTGGCGGCCTGGTTCTTGTGGATGACGCCCTTGGAGACGGCCTTGTCGAGCTGACGCGCGGCAGCGCGCTGGTACTCGGTGGCCTTCTCGACGTCACCCGCGGCAGCGGCCTCGCGGGCCTTGCGGATCGCGGTCTTGAGGGAGGACTTGACGGCCTTGTTGCGCAGCCGGGCCTTCTCGTTGGTCTTGATCCGCTTGATCTGGGACTTGATGTTCGCCACGAATGAGCCTTTTCAGGTTCAGGCACGGGCCTGGGGCCTCCCGAAGCGGAGACCGGTCCCGTACCAGGTGATTTCTTGAAGGTGTGCCTCGCGCTGAGAGGGCATGAGACACAGCCACCCAGACTACCAGTGGGCCGAAGAATGGCCCAAACCCGCTCCAGGTCGCCGCCCATGGGACCATGGAACCTACGTATCGATCCGACCCGAGGCATAAGGCGCCTCAAGAGACAGGACCCTGCGTGCCCGCGACCCCTAACAATGTGCCCGAGCCGAGCCGTACCGCCCCGGCTCTGATCCGCAATTTCTGCATCATCGCGCACATCGACCACGGCAAGTCCACGCTCGCCGACCGGATGCTCCAGCTGACCGGTGTGGTCGAGCAGCGGCAGATGCGTGCTCAGTACCTCGACCGGATGGACATCGAGCGCGAGCGCGGCATCACGATCAAGTCCCAGGCGGTGCGGCTGCCGTGGGCTCCCACCCACGACCCCGGCAACACGCACATCCTCAACATGATCGACACCCCGGGGCACGTCGACTTCACCTACGAGGTCTCGCGGTCGCTCGCCGCCTGCGAGGGGACCATCCTCCTCGTCGACGCCGCCCAGGGCATCGAGGCCCAGACCCTCGCCAACCTCTACCTGGCGATGGAGAACGACCTCACGATCATCCCCGTGCTGAACAAGATCGACCTGCCGGCCGCGCAGCCCGAGAAGTTCGCCGAGGAGCTCGCCAACCTGGTCGGCTGCGACCCGAGCGACGTGCTCAAGGTGTCCGCGAAGACCGGGCTCGGCGTCGACGCGCTGCTCGACAAGGTCGTGGCCGAGGTGCCCGCCCCGGTGGGCGTCGCGGACGCCCCCGCCCGCGCGATGATCTTCGACTCGGTCTACGACTCCTACCGCGGTGTCGTGACGTACGTCCGTGTCATCGACGGCCAGCTCAACAAGCGTGAGCGCATCAAGATGATGTCGACCGGCGCCACCCACGAGCTGCTGGAGATCGGGACGAACTCGCCGGAGATGCTCCCGGCCGACGGCCTGGGCGTCGGTGAGGTGGGCTACCTCATCACCGGTGTGAAGGACGTCCGCCAGTCCAAGGTCGGTGACACCGTCACCAGCCAGCACAAGGGGGCCACGGAGGCGCTCGGGGGCTACAAGGACCCCAAGCCCATGGTCTTCTCCGGCCTGTACCCGCTGGACGGCTCCGACTACCCGGAGCTGCGCGAGGCCCTGGACAAGCTGCAGCTCAACGACGCCGCGCTGGTCTACGAACCGGAGACCTCCGCCGCCCTCGGCTTCGGTTTCCGCGTCGGCTTCCTCGGCCTGCTGCACCTGGACGTGATCCGGGAGCGACTGGAGCGCGAGTTCGGCCTCGACCTGATCGCGACCGCGCCGAACGTGGTCTACCGGGTCGTGATGGAGGACGGCAGCGAGCACACCGTCACCAACCCGAGCGAGTTCCCCGAGGGCAAGATCAACGAGGTGTACGAGCCGGTCGTGCGCGCCACGATCCTCGCGCCCACCGAGTTCATCGGCTCGATCATGGAGCTGTGCCAGACCCGGCGCGGCACCCTGCTCGGCATGGACTACCTCTCCGAGGACCGGGTGGAGATCCGCTACACCCTGCCGCTCGCGGAGATCGTCTTCGACTTCTTCGACCAGCTGAAGTCCAAGACCCGCGGCTACGCCTCGCTGGACTACGAACCCACGGGCGAGCAGACCTCCAGCCTGGTCAAGGTCGACATCCTGCTGCACGGCGACAAGGTGGACGCCTTCTCGGCGATCACCCACAAGGACGCCGCGTACGCGTACGGGGTGCGGCTCGTCGCCAAGCTGCGCGAGCTGATCCCGCGGCAGGCCTTCGAGGTGCCGATCCAGGCGGCCATCGGCTCCCGGGTGATCGCCCGCGAGACCATCCGCGCCATCCGCAAGGACGTCCTCGCCAAGTGCTACGGCGGTGACATCTCCCGGAAGCGCAAGCTGCTGGAGAAGCAGAAGGAAGGCAAGAAGCGGATGAAGATGGTGGGTTCCGTGGAGGTTCCCCAGGAAGCCTTCATCGCCGTCCTGAGCAGCGATGACAGCGCGGGGTCGGGCAAGGGCAAGAAGTAACCACGGGTAACACTCCGTGACCCGGCAAATCGCCGCATGAAGGGTCCGTCGTGCGAAAGCACGGCGGGCCCTTTTGTGTGCGCGTCGTGCCCGTTCGGAGGAAGTGACAGGGCGCAGGCTCTTACGCAGGGGGCCGTCGACCTTTAACCTGATCCCTGCTCGATAGTTACTCGCGAGTTAAACAAGCGCGAGTGGAACGTGGAACCAGCCGCACCGTCGCGGGCCCCCGGAGGATGTCGTGAGCGACACACAGACACTGATCGAGAACCGTCCGCCGAGCGTGGCGACCCTCTTCCTGGAGCGCGTGGCCGCCACGCCGGATGCCGAGGCGTACCGCTATCCCACTCCGCCCGCGTCGGGGGAGGGCCCCGACGACTGGAAGTCGCTGACCTGGGCGCAGGCCGCCGAGCGGGTGCACGCCATCGCCGCCGGGCTCATCGAGCTGGGGGTCCAGCCCGAGCAGCGCGTGGCTCTCGCCTCCTCCACCCGGATCGAGTGGATCCTCGCCGACCTGGGCATCATGTGCGCCGGCGCGGCCACGACCACCGTCTATCCGCAGACCAACGCCGAGGAGTCGGCGTTCATCCTCGCGGACTCCGAGAGCCGGGTGCTGATCGCCGAGGACGCGGCGCAGGTCGCCAAGGCGCGCGAGAAGCGCACCGAGCTGCCGCAGCTCCTCCAGGTCGTGGTCGTCGACCCGGCCGGCGTCGAGACCGACGACTGGGTGATCGCCCTCTCCGAGCTGGAAGCGCGCGGCGCCGCCCGGCTGGAGAAGGAGCCCGGGCTGATCAAGCAGCGGGTCGGCGCGATCACCAAGGACCAGCTCGCCACCCTCATCTACACCTCCGGCACCACCGGCCGCCCCAAGGGTGTGCGCCTGCCGCACGACAACTGGTCGTACATGGCCAAGGCGATCGCGGCGACCGGTCTGGTCAGCGGGGACGACGTGCAGTACCTGTGGCTGCCGCTCGCCCACGTCTTCGGCAAGGTGCTCACCTCCGGCCAGATCGAGGTCGGCCATGTCACCGCCGTCGACGGCCGGGTCGACAAGATCATCGAGAACCTGCCGATCGTGCAGCCGACCTACATGGCCGCCGTGCCGCGCATCTTCGAGAAGGTCTACAACGGCGTCGCCGCCAAGGCGAAGGCCGGCGGGGGCGCCAAGTACAAGATCTTCCAGTGGGCCGCGGGCGTCGCCCGCGAGTACGCCAAGGTCACCCAGGACAACTTCCGGCGCACCGGCACCGCGACCGCCCCGGCCGGACTGCGCACCAAGCACGCCGTCGCCGACAAGCTCGTCTACGCCAAGATCCGCGAGGCGTTCGGCGGCAACCTGCGCGCCTGCGTCTCCGGCTCGGCCGCCCTCGCGCCCGAGATCGGCTACTTCTTCTCCGGCGCCGGCATCCACATCCTGGAGGGCTACGGCCTCACCGAGTCGTCCGCCGCGTCCTTCGTGAACCCGGGCGAGGCGTACCGCACCGGCACGGTCGGCAAGCCGCTGCCCGGCACCGAGGTCCGTATCGCCGAGGACGGCGAGATCCTGCTGCGCGGCCCCGGCATCATGCAGGGCTACCACGGGCTGCCCGAGAAGACCGCCGAGGTGCTGGAGGCCGACGGCTGGTTCCACACCGGTGACATCGGCGAGCTGTCCCCGGACGGCTATCTGCGCATCACCGACCGCAAGAAGGACCTCATCAAGACGTCCGGCGGCAAGTACATCGCGCCCGCCGAGGTCGAGGGCCAGTTCAAGGCGGTCTGCCCGTACGTCTCGAACATCCTCGTGCACGGCGCCGACCGGAACTTCTGCACCGCGCTGATCGCGCTGGACGAGGTCGCCCTCCAGCCGTGGGCCGAGGAGAACGGGCTGGCCGGCAAGTCGTACGCCGAGATCGTGGCCGCACCGGAGACGGTCGCCATGGTCGACGCCTATGTGCAGCAGCTCAACGCCGGGCTGCAGAAGTGGCAGACGATCAAGAAGTTCCGGCTGCTGCCGCGCGACCTCGACGTCGAGCACGGCGAGATCACCCCGAGCCTCAAGCTCAAGCGGCCCGTCGTGGAGCGCGAGTACAAGGACCTCATCGAGGAGATGTACGCGGGCACGCGGGAGGCCTGACCTCTCCGGCGGGGGACCGCACGGCGCCCGTCAGGTGCCGTGCGGTCCGGTGGCCAGCTCCCGCAGCTCCCGGACCCGGTCGCGCAGCGTCGCGGTGTCCGGGGGGTCCTGCCGGTCCAATTCCCGCTCCAGGGCGTCCAGGCGTATGAGGAACTCGGTGCCCCGCGGCGGCCTGCGCGCCAGCAGCCGGGCCAGCTGCTCGTTCTTGCGGTGCAGCTCCAGGAACACGCTGACCTTGGCGCGCAGCACCCACGGGTCGAACGGCTTCGTCACATAGTCGGCGGCCCCCGTGGCGTACCCGCGGAACGCGAAGCCCGGCTCGTCGTCCGCGCCGGTCAGGAAGATGATCGGGACGTCCTTGGTCTGGTCGAGCCGCTTGATGTTCGCGGCGGTCTCGAAGCCGTCCATGCCCGGCATCCGCACATCGAGCAGCACCAGCGCGAACCGCTGCCGCAGCAGCGCCTTCATCGCCTCCTCACCCGACCGCGCCCGGACGAGAGGCTCGTTGAGGGACCCGAGCACGGCCTCCAGGGCGATCAGGTTGTCCTCCATGTCGTCGACCAGAAGGATGCCGGCACGCTCGTCGGCCGTTGCCTCAGCGATCATGGGAAAAAGCCTCATTCGGTGATGGTGGACGGGACCTCTTCGGGGTCCAGGAGGTCGCAGACGACGGTGAGCAGCTGGTCCACGTCCACCGGTTTCGGTACGTAGTCGTTGGCGCCCCGCGCGATGGACTTCTCCCGGTCGCCGGGCATCGCCTTCGCGGTCAGGGCGACGATCGGCAGGTCCGCCCAGCGCGGGGTGCGGCGGATGGCGGAGATCGTCTCGTAGCCGTCCATCTCCGGCATCATGATGTCCATCAGGACCAGCTCGACGTCCGGTGCGCGCTCCAGCGTCTCGATGCCCTCACGGCCGTTCTCCGCGTACAAGACCGGCATCCCGACCCGGCCGAGGACATGGGTGAGCGCGAAGACGTTGCGGATGTCGTCGTCGACGATCAGCACCCTGCGCCCCGGCAGCACCCGGCCCGGGCGCCCGGTCTGCCAGGACTCCAGCTTGGCCGGTGCCGGCCAGGAGTCGTCCGGTTCGTGGAGCGCCGCGAACGGCTCCGCCGACAGCTGCTGCGGCACCGGTGGCAGCCGCTGCTCGCCCAGCGCGCCGGTCATGGAGTGTCCGGGGCTGACGACCGGCACGTACAGGGTGAACGTGGAGCCGCTCCCCGGTTCGCTCTCGGCGACGATACGGCCGCCCAGCAGGCCCGCGATCTCGCGGCTGATGGACAGACCGAGCCCCGTGCCGCCGTACTTGCGGTTGGTGGTGCCGTCGGCCTGCTGGAACGCCTCGAAGATCACCGGCAGCTTCTCCGGCGCGATGCCGATGCCGGTGTCCGTCACCGCGAACGCGATGATCTCCTCGCTCTCGGCGTCGGGATCGCGTACCCGGCCGACCCGCAGCTCCACCTTGCCGGACGCGGTGAACTTGATCGCGTTGGACAGCAGGTTGCGCAGGATCTGCTGGAGGCGCTGCTCGTCGGAGTACATCTCGCGCGGCACGTCCTCGCCGACCCGCACCTCGAAGGCGAGCCCCCGGTCCAGGGTGAGCGGGCGGAACGTGGCGTGGACGTAGTCCAGCAGCTTGATCAGCGGCAGCCGCTTCGGGCGTACGTCCATCCGGCCCGCCTCGATCTTCGACAGGTCCAGGATGTCGTTGATCAGCTGGAGCAGGTCCGAGCCGGAGCGGTGGATCGTCGTGGCGAACTGCACCTCCTGGTCGGACAGCCGCCCGTCCGGGTTGTCGGAGAGCAGCCGGGCGAGGATCAGCAGCGAGTTCAGCGGGGTGCGCAGCTCGTGCGACATGTTCGCCAGGAACTCCGACTTGTACTGCGAGCTGGTCGCGAGCAGGGCCGCCTTCTCCTCCAGTTCGGCGTTGGAGCGCTGGAGCTCCGCCTGCTGCATCTGGAGTTCGTCCGAGCGCTCCTGGAGCTGCCGGGCCAGGCGCTGAGACTCGCCGAGCAGCGACTCCGTACGGGAGTTGGCGATGATCGTGTTGATGGCGACCGCGATGGTGTTCACGAACTGGTCGAAGAACGCCAGGTGCACATCGGAGAAGCGGGAGAACGACGCCAGCTCGATCACCCCGAGGAGCTTGTCCTCGAACAGGATCGGGATGATGACGACGCTGGTGGGGGCGGCCTCGCCGAGCCCGCTCGCGATCCTGATGTAGTCCGGCGGGGCCTCCTCGACCAGGATCCGCTTCTTCTCCCGCGCCGCCTGCCGGACCAGCCCGTGCACCGGCAGACCGCCGGTCTCGAGCGTGGTGCCCTGAGCGGAGCCGTAGCCGGCGATGAACGCGAGCCCCTTGCCTGGCACGGTGGTGGGCAGCGCGGCGTCCTCCTCGTCCGGGTCGGCCAGGAAGAACGCCCCGTACTGGGCGTTGACCAGCGGCGTCAGCTCGCGCAGCAGCAGATCGGCGACCTCCATCAGATCGCGGTGGCCCTGCATCAGCGCGGCGAGCCGGGCCAGGTTGGACTCCAGCCAGTCCTTGGCGCGGGTCGTCTCGCGCAGGTTGGCCACCATCAGGTTGATGTTGTCCTTCAGCTCGGCGACCTCGCCGCGCGCCTCGACCGTGATCGAGCGGGACATGTCGCCCTGGGCGACGGCGGAGGCCACCTCGGCGATCGCGCGGACCTGTGTGGTGAGGTTCGAGGCGAGCTCGTTGACGTTGGTCGTCAGGCGCTTCCAGGTGCCGTACACGCCCTCCACCCGGGCCTGCCCGCCGAGCTGTCCGGCCGAGCCGACCTCGCGGGCCACCCGGGTGACCTCGGAGGAGAAGGAGGAGAGGGTGTCGACCATCGTGTTGATGGCGGTCTTCAGCTCCAGGATCTCGCCGCGCGCGTCGACGTCGATCTTCTTCGACAGGTCACCGTTGGCGACGGCGGTGGTGACCTGGGCGATGTTGCGGACCTGCGAGGTCAGGTTGTCCGCCATGGAGTTGACGTTGTCGGTGAGGTCCTTCCAGACCCCGGAGACCCCCAGCACCTGCGCCCGGCCGCCGAGCCGGCCGTCGGTGCCGACCTCGCGGGCGACCCGCGTCACCTCGTCGGCGAAGGCGCGCAGCTGCTGCACCATCGTGTTGACGGTGTCCTTGAGTTCGAGGATCTCGCCGCGCGCGTCGACCGTGATCTTCTTCGAGAGATCGCCGTTGGCTACGGCCGTCGTCACCTGGGCGATGTTGCGCACCTGTGAAGTGAGGTTCAGCGCCATGAAGTTGACATTGTCGGTGAGGTCCTTCCAGACGCCGGAGACGCCGCGGACCTGGGCCTGACCACCGAGGTTGCCCTCCGTGCCGACTTCGCGGGCGACGCGGGTGACCTCGTCGGCGAAGGCGGAGAGCTGGTCGACCATGGTGTTGATGGTCGACTTCAGCTCCAGGATCTCGCCCTTCGCCTCCACGGTGATCTTCTTGCCCAGGTCGCCCTGGGCGACGGCGGTGGACACCAGCGCGATGTTGCGGACCTGCGAGGTCAGGTTGTCCGCCATGAAGTTGACGTTGTCGGTGAGGTCCTTCCAGACCCCGGAGACGCCGCGGACCTGGGCCCGGCCGCCGAGGTTGCCCTCGGTGCCGACCTCGCGGGCGACGCGGGTGACCTCATCGGCGAAGGCGGAGAGCTGGTCGACCATGGTGTTGATCGTCGACTTCAGCTCCAGGATCTCGCCCTTGGCGTCGACGGTGATCTTCTGACTGAGGTCGCCGTTGGCGACGGCGGTGGTGACCTGGGCGATGTTGCGGACCTGTGAAGTGAGGTTCGACGCCATGAAGTTGACGTTGTCGGTGAGGTCCTTCCAGACCCCGGACACGCCCCGGACCTGGGCCCGGCCGCCCAGCTGACCCTCGGTGCCGACCTCGCGGGCCACCCGGGTCACCTCGTCGGCGAACGCGGAGAGCTGCTCGACCATCGTGTTGACCGTCAGCTTCAGTTCCAGCAGCTCGCCGGTCGCCTCCACGGTGACCGTACGGGTCAGATCGCCGCGCGCCACCGCCGTCGTCACCAGGGCGATGTCCCGCACCTGGGCCGTCAGCCGGGACGCCATCGTGTTGACCGCCTCGGTGACGTCCCGCCAACTGCCCGATAATCGGCGCACCTTGGCGCGGCCGCCGAGCCGGCCCTCGGTGCCGACCTCGCGGGCCACCCGGGTCACCTCGCCGGTGAACAGGGAGAGCTGGTCGACCATCGTGTTCACGGCCCGGCCGAGGCGGCGCAGATCGCCACGCAACTGGCGGCTGCCGTCGTGCAGGTCGACGCGCTGGGTGAGGTCGCCGCCCGCCACCGCGTCGAGGACCCGGGTCGCGTTGGCGGCCGGTGCCACGAGGGCGTCCAGGACGACGTTGACGTCGTCGACGCGGGTCGTCCAGTCGCCCTGGCCCGGGCTCGCCGAGAGCCGCTCGTCGAGCCGGCCGTAGCGCACCAGCTCCCGTTTGACCCGCTGCATCTCCCCGTTGAAGTGGGTGCTGCGGTCCATGATCTGGTTGAAGACGGCGGTCAGTTCGGCCACCATGCCGTCCCCGGTCTCAGGGAGCCTGCGGAAGTCGCCGTCGCGCGCCGCGGTCATCGCGGCGAGCAGGGGGCGCAGCTCCGCCGCTCGAATTCGGCCGTCAATCGGTCCGTCTTCGAGCACAGGCGTAGCACGGTTCTCACTCATGGCGGCCCACTTCGGTAACTCGGTGCTTATGGGCGCGGCCAGTCTGTCACTCTGTCGGCGTCGTCCGAGGCGTATTCGTTCGAACTGCTCGGGGAGCTGTCGATGGGGGCCATTCCGGTGCAACGGGAGACCGTCACCCGTGCCTCTGATGCGCCCGCGCACCCGGAGGACGCGCCCCCTCGCGCCCTGGACGCGCCCGCGCACGCCCCGAGCGCGCCTGCGCACGGAAGCCCGCGCGGCGGTGCGCCGGCGCACCTTACGGACGCGCCCGCGCAGCGCGCGGAGACCCCTGGGCATCGCACGGACGCCCCCGCCCGCCCGACGGACGCCCCTGGGCATCGCACGGACGCCCCCGCCCGCCCGACGGACGCCCCCGCCCGCCCGGCCGACGCCCCCGCGCACCCCTTACCGACCGCCGAGACCCGCGCCACCCTCCCCGGCAGCCCCCTCTCCCCGGGCACCGCCCGCACCCTCGTGCGCTCGGCCCTGACCGAGTGGGCGGCCTCCGGCCTCCCCGGCGTGGACCGCATCCATGACCGCCAGATCCAGGACGCCGTCCTGGCCGTCAGCGAACTCGTCACCAACGCCGTCGTCCACGCCGGCACGGACGTCCAGCTCACCTGCCGGCTGGAGCCGGACACCGGCGCCCTGGTCGTCGAGGTCCAGGACCACCACCCCTCGCGCGCCCCGCGCGACACGGAGCCTGACGGGCCGTACGACACCCCCGAGCACGGGCGCGGACTGCGCCTGGTGGCCCGGCTCGCCGAGTCCTGGGGCGTCACCTACCGCACCGGGGCCAAGACCGTGTGGGCCAGGCTGCCCCCCGAGGACCCCCTGGCGGACCGGGACGGCCGGCACCCCGGCACGGGGGAGCACACGCCGGACGACGGGTTGCGTGTCGCCGAGATCCTCGCGCCGGAGCCGCCCCCGTCCGAACCGCCCGATCCGGCCGGCGCCCACTCCGGGGGCCATCCCGGCGACCACCCCGGGGAGCACCCCCATCGCGGGGAGCGGGAGCGGGACTGGCTCGACCGCGGCGCCCTGTCCTTCCTCGCCGAGGCGTCCGACCTGCTCGCCGGGCAGCTCGACGAGAACCTGGTCGCCGCGCTCGCCGGCCAGCTGATCGTGCCGAGGCTCGCCGACTGGTGCGCGGTGTGGCTGGAGGACGAGGTCGCCGGGCGGTGGGGCCATGGACACCCCGGCTCCGGCGGGAGCGGCCCGGTGGACGGCGCCGGCCCCCGCCTCGCCCGCGTCTGGCACGCCTCGGAGAACCACATCGAGGAACTGCGCCGCGCACTGGAGAAGGAGCCCCCGTGCCCGGCGGACGACCACCGCACCGGGCCCGTCACCCACCCCTGGCCCGGTACGGCGCTCGGCGCCCGCGGCGCGCGGGGCACCGCGCTCGCGTACCGCCTGATCGCCGGGGGCCGCCCGCTGGGCACGCTGGTCATCGGACGGGCCGGCGTGACGAGCTTCCCCGACGAGATCACCGGGCTCGTGGAGGACCTCGGCCGGCGGGTGGCCCTCGCCATCGGCGCGGCCCGCCAGTACGCCCGGCAGGCCACCATCAGCCGGGTACTCCAGCGCGGGCTGCTGCCCGGCGCCGTCGCGAAGATCCCCGGCGTGGCCAGCGCGCTGGTCTACGAGCCGTGCGACAAGGGCGGCCCGAGCGGCGACTTCTACGACCTCTTCCCGGCCGGCGACGGTCGCTGGTGCTTCGCCATCGGCGACGTCCAGGGCAAGGGGCCGGAGGCGGCCGTGGTGATCGGCATCGCCCGCCCCTGGCTGCGGCTGCTCGCCCGCGAGGGCTACCGCGTAGCCGACGTCCTCGACCGCCTCAACCAGCTGCTCCTGGACGACGCCACCGAGGCCGCCGACGCCGCCGCCCGCGCCCTCGTCGGACCCGTCGCGCCCGGCGACGGCCCGCAGACCCGCTTCCTGTCCCTGCTGTACGGCGAGCTCACCCCGTTCGACGGCGGCGTCCGCTGCACGCTCGGCTCCGCCGGGCACCCGCTGCCCCTCCTCCTCGGCGAGGACGGCGAGGTCCACACCGCAGCCCAGCCGCAGACCCTGCTCGGCGTCTTCGAGGACGCCACGTACACCAGCGAGACCTTCGAGCTGCGCTCCGGCGACACCCTGCTCTGTGTGACGGACGGGGTGACGGAGCGGCGCAGCGGCTCCCGCCAGTTCGACGACGGCGACGGCCTCGCGACCGCCCTGGCCGGCTGCGCGGGCCTGGACGCCGAGCTGATCGCGGAGCGCATCCGCAGGCTGGTGCACGAGTTCGGCGGCCGCCCGCCGGACGACGATCTCGCGCTGCTGGTGCTGCAGGCCGAGTAGCGCGCGCGGTGCGGGACAATGGAGCCCATGCCCTCCGCACTCCCCGACGGCGAGCCCGTCCCCGCCGACGGCGCGCTGCCCGCGCACGCGCTCACCGGCGCGGCCGACCGCCCCCTCGGCTTCTATCTGCACGTCCCGTACTGCGCGACCCGCTGCGGCTACTGCGACTTCAACACCTACACGGCGACCGAGCTGCGCGGCAGCGGCGGCGTCCTGGCGTCCCGGGACAACTACGCCGAGACCCTCGTCGACGAGATCCGCCTGGCCCGCAAGGTGCTCGGCGACGACCCGCGCGAGGTCCGCACGGTCTTCGTCGGCGGCGGTACGCCCACCCTGCTGGCCGCCGGCGACCTCGTACGGATGCTCGGGGCGATCCGCGACGAGTTCGGGCTGGCGCCGGACGCGGAGATCACCACCGAGGCCAACCCGGAGTCGGTCGACCCGGCCTATCTGGCCACGCTCCGCGAGGGCGGCTTCAACCGGATCTCGTTCGGCATGCAGAGCGCCAGGCAGCACGTCCTGAAGATCCTCGACCGCACGCACACCCCCGGCCGCCCCGAGGCCTGTGTCGCCGAGGCCCGCGCGGCCGGCTTCGACCATGTGAACCTGGACCTGATCTACGGCACCCCGGGCGAGTCGGACGACGACTGGCGGGCCTCCCTGGAGGCGGCGATCGGCGCCGGGCCCGACCATGTGTCGGCGTACGCCCTGATCGTCGAGGAGGGCACCCAGCTGGCCCGGCGCATCCGCCGCGGCGAGGTCCCGATGACCGACGACGACGTCCACGCCGACCGCTATCTGATCGCCGAGTCCGTCCTGTCCGAGGCGGGCTACGACTGGTACGAGGTCTCCAACTGGGCGACCTCCGAGGCGGGCCGCTGCCTGCACAACGAGCTGTACTGGCGCGGCGCCGACTGGTGGGGCGCGGGTCCGGGCGCCCACTCCCACGTCGGCGGCGTCCGCTGGTGGAACGTCAAGCACCCCGGCGCCTACGCGGCGGCCCTGGCGGAGGGCCGCTCCCCGGGCGCCGGCCGCGAGCTGCTGTCCGAGGAGGACCGGCGCGTCGAACGCATCCTCCTGGAGCTGCGCCTGCGCGAGGGCGTCCCGCTGGACCTGCTCCGCGAGGAGGGCCTGGCGGCTTCGCGCCGGGCGCTGGAGGAGGGGCTGTTGCAGGAAGAGCCGTACGCCGAGGGGCGGGCGGTCCTCACCCTGCGAGGACGGCTGCTGGCCGACGCGGTGGTCCGTGACCTGGTGGACTGACCCCTCCGGCGAGTGAATCCCCCCGGAACGCCGGTTCGGTCCTAACCTGGTTCGTAGGCTGCCGCCAAAAGGACGCGGCGGATGTGGAGGGCCACGGAGATGACCGCTGTGGACGAGCGTGGGATGACCAAGTACTTCGAGGAACTTGAGCCTCCCGAGGGCGTCAGGGTCGAGCTTCTCCGGGGGGAAATCGTGATGATGGCCAGCCCTGATCTTGTGCACAACATGATCGTGGAAGACGTGCTGGACCAGATCCCCCGTAAGCGGTGGTCCCGCCTGCAGACCCAGGACATCGACATCCCCGACGAGGCCAGTGAGCCAGTACCGGACCTCGTGGTTCTCGAGCGTGCGGCCAGGCCCGCTTCGGGCTCCCTGCTGCCGTCCTCTCTGGTCACCATGGTCGTCGAGGTCGTCTCCCGGACCAGCATCCAACGCGACTACGAGATCAAGCGGTCGATCTACGCTGCCGGCAAGGTGCCCGTCTACCTCATCGTGGATCCGATCATGGCGCAGTGCGTCCTGCTGACGAGGCCTGTGGGGAGGAGGGACGACGCCGACTACCAGCGGCAGCAGGTCACCAAGTTCGGGGCGCCCTTGCCGTTGGAGGAACTCGGGCTCGAACTCGACACCACCGAGTTCGGTACCTTCCCCGGCGTCAAGCCCCACCGCTATCCGTGACGAAGTCGATCAGTTCCTCCACTCGGCCCAGCAGCTCCGGCTCGAGGTCCTTGTAGGAGCCGACCCGTTTCAGGATGGCCTGCCAGACCGCGCCGGTGTTGTCCGGCGGCCAGCCCAGGGCGCGGCAGACGCCCTTCTTCCAGTCCTGGCCGTGCGGGACCCGGGGCCAGGACTCGATGCCCAGGGACGAGGGCTTCACGGCCTCCCAGATGTCGATGTACGGGTGGCCGACGACCAGCGCGTGCTCGCTGGTCACCGCCTGTGCGATCCGCCACTCCTTCGAGCCCGGCACCAGGTGGTCCACCAGGACGCCCAGCCGCGCGTCGGGGCCGGGCGCGAAGTCCGCAACGATCGACGGCAGGTCGTCGACGCCCTCCAGGTACTCCACGACCACGCCCTCGATGCGCAGGTCGTCGCCCCACACCTTCTCGACCAGCTCGGCGTCGTGCCGGCCCTCCACATAGATGCGCCCCGCCCGGGCCACCCGCGCCCGCGCGCCGGGGACCGCCACGGAGCCGGACGCCGTACGCGCCGGGCGGGCCGGACCGGCCGCCGGCCTCACCAGGGTGACCACGCGGCCCTCCAGCAGAAAGCCCCGGGGCTCCAGCGGGAACACCCGGTGCTTGCCGAAGCGGTCCTCCAGGGTGACCGTGCCCGCCTCGCAGCGGATCACCGCGCCGCAGAAGCCCGTACCGGGCTCCTCGACCACCAAGCCCGGCTCCGCCGGGACCTCGGGCACGGACGTGGGCTTCTTCCAGGGCGGGGTCAGGTCCGGGGAGTACTGGCGCATTCGGATGACGATAGGAGAACCGGCCCCACGGTCACCGCGACACGCCGAATCTGGCGGCGAGCCCGTCGCGCTGGCGCCGGACGAACTCCGCGTCCACCACCGCTCCGTGTCCGGGTACGTACAGCGCGTTCTCACCGCCCAGGTCCAGCAGCCGGTCCAGCGCGGCCGGCCAGTGCGAGGGCACGGCGTCCGGGCCCGCCTGCGGTTCCCCCGACTCCTCCACCAGATCGCCGCAGAACACCACCTCCGGGTCGCCGGGGAGCCGGCCCGGCACCAGCACCACCAGATCGTGCGCCGTGTGCGCCGGACCCACGTTCGCCAGCAGGACCTGCCGCCCGCCGCCGAGGTCCAGCGTCCACTCGCCGCTCACCGGATGGCGGGGCACGACCAGCGCGTCCGCCGCCCCCTCGGCCGCCGCCGCGTCCAGGCCGTGGCGCACCGCGTCCGCGCGCAGCTCCTCGCGTGCGTGCCGCCCCGCCAGGACCGTCTCCATGCCCACCGGCCCGTAGACCTCCGCGCCCGCGAACGCCGCGGCGCCGAAGACATGATCGAAGTGGGGGTGGGTCAGCGCGAGATGGGTCACACGGTGACCCGTGAGCCACTGCGCCTGCGTCCGCAGCCGCGCCCCCTCCGCGAGGCTCGACCCGGCGTCGACGGCCAGCGCCGCTCCGTCGCCCGCCACCAGCCCCACGGTGCAGTCCCACCCCGGCAGACGGCACCGGCCCACCCCGTCCGCCAACCGCTCCCACCCCAGCTCTTCCCAAGTCACCGTCATACCGCGACGCTAGCGCTGTGACCGGAAAGGTTCACCGGCTCGCGGCGCCCGGTACGGCACCTCGCCGCGTTGTCGCATCACCCGAGTACATCCAGTACACGGGTCATGCTCCGCCTTGCGATGCACCGCACCGGACGCCGCGAGCTTCCCGGCAAACCTTTCCGGTCACAGCGCTAACCAACACACCCCTGCCGAGCACGGAGGTGAAACCGACCGGCCTTGCCCGGGGTGTACCCCACCGCCGTACACTGGCCGGGGACGGCTGGCACTCGGACGGACAGAGTGCCAGGAAGGGTGTCAAGGGGACCGACCGCTGGAGGTGTGCGCGAGATGCTGAGTGAACGCAGGCTCCAGGTGCTGCGCGCGATCGTCCAGGACTACGTCGGGACGGAGGAGCCGGTGGGCTCCAAGGCGCTCACCGAGCGGCACAACCTCGGCGTCTCCCCGGCGACCGTACGCAACGACATGGCGGCCCTGGAGGACGAGGGCTACATCGCGCAGCCGCACACCAGCGCCGGGCGCATCCCCACCGACAAGGGCTACCGGCTCTTCGTCGACAAGCTCGCCGGTGTGAAGCCGATGACCCCGCCCGAGCGGCGCGCCATCCAGAACTTCCTCGACGGCGCCGTCGACCTCGACGACGTCGTCGCGCGCACGGTGCGGCTGCTCGCGCAGCTCACCCGGCAGGTCGCCGTCGTGCAGTACCCGTCGCTGACCCGGTCCACCGTCCGGCACGTCGAGCTGCTCTCGCTCGCCCCCGCGCGCGTGATGCTCGTCCTGATCACGGACACCGGCCGGGTCGAGCAGCGGATGATCGACTGCCCGGCCCCCGTCGGCGAGGCCTCGCTCGCGGACCTGCGCGCCCGGCTGAACAGCCGGGTCGCCGGCCGGCGCTTCACCGACGTGCCCCGGCTCGTCGAGGATCTGCCCGAGGCCTTCGACGTCGAGGACCGCGGCACCGTCTCGACCGTGCTCTCCACCCTCCTGGAGACACTCGTCGAGGAGAACGAGGAGCGGCTGATGATCGGCGGCACCGCCAATCTGACCCGCTTCGGACATGACTTCCCCCTCACCATCCGGCCGGTGCTCGAGGCCCTGGAGGAGCAGGTCGTGCTCCTCAAGTTGCTGGGCGAGGCGGGGGATTCGGGCATGACCGTGCGCATCGGGCACGAGAACGCCTACGAGGGACTCAACTCCACGTCCGTCGTGTCGGTGGGCTACGGTTCGGGCGGCGAGGCAGTCGCCAAGCTCGGCGTGGTCGGACCGACCCGCATGGATTACCCGGGAACGATGGGAGCGGTACGCGCAGTGGCACGTTACGTCGGACAGATCCTGGCGGAGTCGTAGGTGGCCACGGACTACTACGCCGTGCTCGGCGTGCGTCGCGACGCGTCGCAGGAAGAGATCAAGAAGGCCTTCCGGCGGCTCGCCCGCGAGCTGCACCCGGACGTCAACCCGGACCCGAAGACCCAGGAGCGGTTCAAGGAGATCAACGCCGCCTACGAGGTGCTGTCGGACCCGCAGAAGAAGCAGGTCTACGACCTCGGCGGCGACCCGCTGTCCCAGGCGGGCGGCCAGGGCGCGGGCGGCTTCGGCGCCGGCGGCTTCGGCAACTTCTCCGACATCATGGACGCGTTCTTCGGCACGGCCTCCCAGCGGGGCCCGCGCTCGCGGACCCGGCGCGGCCAGGACGCGATGATCCGGCTGGAGGTCGAGCTCGACGAGGCGGCCTTCGGCACCACGAAGGACATCCAGGTCGACACCGCCGTCGTCTGCAACACCTGCAGCGGCGAGGGCGCCGCCCCCGGCACCTCCGCCCAGACCTGCGACATGTGCCGCGGCCGCGGCGAGGTGTCGCAGGTGACGCGGTCCTTCCTCGGCCAGGTCATGACCTCGCGGCCCTGCCCGCAGTGCCAGGGCTTCGGCACCGTCGTCCCGACGCCGTGCCCGGAGTGCGCGGGCGACGGACGTGTGCGGTCCCGCCGCACCCTCACCGTCAAGATCCCGGCCGGTGTCGACAACGGCACCCGGATCCAGCTCGCCGGTGAGGGCGAGGTCGGCCCCGGCGGCGGTCCCGCCGGCGACCTCTACGTCGAGATCCACGAGCTGCCGCACAGCACCTTCCAGCGGCGCGGCGACGACCTGCACTGCACCGTCACCATCCCGATGACGGCGGCGGCCCTCGGCACCAAGGTGCCGCTGGAGACGCTGGACGGCATGGAGGAGGTCGACATCCGGCCCGGCACCCAGTCCGGCCAGTCGATCCCGCTGCACGGCCGCGGTGTCACGCATCTGCGCGGCGGCGGCCGGGGCGACCTCATCGTCCACGTCGAGGTGCAGACCCCGACCAAGCTCGACCCGGAGCAGGAGCGCCTGCTGCGCGAGCTGTCCAAGCTGCGCGGCGAGGAGCGGCCCCAGGGCCAGTTCCAGCCCGGTCAGCAGGGGCTGTTCTCGCGCCTGAAGGACGCCTTCAACGGACGCTGACCCGGACGGCCCGATCCCTTGCCCCGCAAGGGGAAGGGCCGATTCGGACTTGTTCGGGGGACGTGACAACATGCCGTCATGTCCTCCGCACTGACCGATCTCCTGCCTCACCCGATCGTGCAGGCACCCATGGCCGGCGGCGTCTCCGTGCCGCAGCTCGCGGCCGCCGTGTCCGAGGCCGGGGGGCTGGGCTTTCTCGCCGCCGGGTACAAGACCGCCGACGGGATGTACCAGGAGATCAAGCAGCTGCGGAGCCTGACCCAGCGGCCCTTCGGGGTCAACCTCTTCATGCCCCAGCCGGAGTACCCCGGTGCAAGCACCGGCTCCACCGGAGCGGCCGGCGCCGCACCCTCCAATGCGGCGGCCGTCGACGTCTACGCCCACCAGCTGGCCGGCGAGGCCGCCTGGTACGAGACCGAGCTGGGGGACCGCGACAGCGGCCGGGACGACGGCTACGACGCCAAGCTCGCCGTGCTGCTCGACAACCCGGTGCCGGTCGTCTCCTTCCACTTCGGCGTCCCCGGCGCCGACGTGCTGGAGTCCCTCCGGCGCGCCGGGACCTTCACGCTCGCCACGGCCACCACCCCGGACGAGGCCCTCGCCGTCGAGCGGGCCGGCGCGGACGCCGTGATCGCCCAGGGCGTCGAGGCCGGCGGCCATCAGGGCACCCACCGCGACAACCCGGAGGCCGAGTGCGCCGGGCTCGGCGTGCTGACCCTGGTCTCCCAGATCCGCGAGACCGTGACCATCCCCGTGGTCGCCGCCGGAGGCATCATGCGGGGCAGCCAGATCGCCGCCGTCCTCGCCGCCGGCGCCACCGCCGCCCAGCTCGGCACCGCGTTCCTGGCCACCCATGAGTCCGGCGCGAACGCCGTGCACAAGCAGGCGCTCACCAACCCGCTGTTCACCCGGACCGAGCTGACCCGCGCCTTCACCGGCCGCCCCGCCCGCAGCCTCGTCAACCGCTTCCTGCGCGAGCACGGCCCGTACGCCCCCGCCGCCTACCCCGAGGTGCACCACCTGACCGCGCCGCTGCGCAAGAAGGCCGCCGCCTCCGGTGACGCGCAGGGCATGGCGCTGTGGGCCGGGCAGGGCCACCGCCAGGCCCGGGAGCTGCCCGCGGGCCGGCTCGTGGAGGTCCTGGCAGCCGAGCTCGAGGCGGCCTCGACAGCGTTGTCCGCCCACCCGAAGGGACCTTCCCGATGACCGCGCCCGTCTTCGTCGTCGACACTCTGGAGCCCACCGGGGCCCCGCGCGGTCCCTACGTCCTCGACGGGCCCGAGGGCCGGCACGCCGTGTCCGTGAAGCGGCTGCGGCCCGGCGAGGAGGTCGTCCTCACCGACGGGCTCGGGCACTGGGCCGAGGGCGTCGTCGCCGCCGCCGAGGGCAAGGACCGGCTCGTCGTCGACCTGGGAGCCGTCGCGGAGGAGCCCGCCCCACGGCCGACGATCACCGTCGTGCAGGCCCTGCCCAAGGGCGACCGGGGCGAACTGGCCGTCGAGACCATGACCGAGACCGGCGTCGACCGGATCGTGCCGTGGGCGGCCTCGCGCTGCATCACCCAGTGGAAGGGCGAGCGCGGCGCGAAGGCCCTCGGCAAATGGCGGGCCACCGCCCGCGAGGCCGGCAAGCAGTCGCGCCGGGTCCGCTTCCCCGAGGTCACGGAGGCGGCGACGACCAAGCAGGTCGCCGGTCTTCTCGCGGAGGCCGCGTTCGCCGCCGTGCTGCACGAGGACCGGGACTACGGCAGCCGGCCGCTGGCGACCGCCGAACTGCCCGCCGACGGCGACCTGGTGCTCGTCGTCGGACCCGAAGGGGGCGTCTCCCCCGAGGAGCTGGCCCTGTTCGAGGCGGCGGGCGCGTCGGCGTACCGGCTCGGGCGTTCCGTGCTGCGCACCTCCACCGCCGGGACCGCCGCGACGGCCCTGCTGCTGGGCCGCACCGGCCGCTGGTCCTGACCGAGCGCGCCGCCGGGGGAGGGGAGCCCACAGTGGCCGTATGCGCCCTACCGCGCCGCGCGGGACAGTGGCAGGCTGCCCTCCCATGGGGGTATCGCACAGGATCCGGGGCCGTGCGGCACGAGGGATCGCCGTCACGGCGCTCGCCGTGCTCGGAGCCGGCGGCATCGCCGCCTGCGATCCGGGCGGGCTGAGCGCCGCGTCCGTGGCCTTCACGACCGACCAGACCGTGACCAAGGAGCTGGAGCGGCAGAAGGCCGACGTGCAGTGGCTGAACTGCACGGGCTCCTACGACGGCGGGAGCGGCGGCAGTTCGCCGCAGGCCGGCGAGCGGACGGTCGTCAAGGTCGACTGCGAGGGCGAGACCTCCGACGGCAAGGACATCACCGTCACCGGCCGCATCACCCGCGCCGTCAGCGGCTCCTGCGTACGCGGCGATCTGGTCGCCGAGGTCGGCGGCAAGGAGTGGTTCCACGTCAACGGACTCGGCCGGTGCGACAGCACCCCGTCCCCGGTGGGGCCCGGCGACGGCGGGCAGCAGCCCGGCCCGACCGTCACCGTCACCGTGACGAAGACCGTGTACTGCCAGGAGCGCCCGAACTGCTGGCCGGAGGGCAAGTGAGCGGTCGGCCACCGGACCGTGGGGAACTGCCCCGAAGCCCTGTCCGCGGCCCCCGCCCTTCCCTAGGGTGATCGCGTGACACAGCCCGCGACCTCCACCCCGGTCCCGCCCGCCTACCTGCGGTACCCGCATCTGCACGGCGACCTCGTCGCGTTCACCGCGGAGGACGACGTCTGGCTCGCCCCGCTCGACGGCGGTCGCGCCTGGCGGGTCAGCGCCGACAACGTCCCCGTCACCTCGCCGCGCATCTCGCCCGACGGCACCACCGTCGCCTGGACGTCGACCCGCGACGGCGCCCCCGAGGTGCACATCGCGCCGGTCGACGGCGGCCCCTCGACCCGCCTCACCCACTGGGGCAGCCCGCGCACCCGGGTCCGGGGCTGGACCCCGGACGGCCGGGTCCTCGCCACCAGCACCTGGGGTCAGGCCGGCAGCCGCCGCACCTGGGCGCAGGCCGTCCCGCTGGACGGCGGACCCGCCACCACCCTGCCGTACGGGCCCGTCGGCGACGTCGTGCACGGGCCGCGGCTGCTGCTCGGCTCCGCGCCGATGGGTCTGGAGGCCGCCCGCTGGAAGCGCTACCGGGGCGGCACCGCGGGCAAGCTGTGGATCGACCGCGACGGCGACGGCGCATTCGTCCGGCTGCACGAGGAGCTGGACGGGAACCTGGAGTGCCCCCTGTGGGTGGGCGACCGGGTCGCGTTCCTCTCCGACCACGAGGGCGTGGGCGCCCTGTACTCGTCCCTCGCCGACGGCACCGACCTGCGCCGCCACACTCCGATCGATGGCTTCTACGCCCGGCAAGCCGCCGGGGACGGCTCCCGGGTCGTCTACGCGAGCGCCGGCGACCTGTGGCTGCTGGACGACCTGGACACGGCCGAGCCGCGGCGCCTCGCCGTCCGGCTCGGCGGTCAGCGCACCGACCGGCGGCCGTATGTGCTGAACGCCGCCCGCTGGTTCGGCTCCGCGTCCCCCGACCACACCGCGCGCGGCAGCGCCGTCACCGTCCGGGGCAGCGTCCACTGGGTCACCCACCGCTCCGGACCCGCCCGCGCCCTCGCCGCCGAGCCCGGCGTCCGCGCCCGGCTGCCGCGCACCTTCCGCACGGACGGCGAGGAGTGGGTGGTGTGGGTGACGGACGCGGAGGGCGAGGACGCCCTCGAGTTCGCCCCGGCCACCGGTCTCGCGCCGGGCGCCACCCCGCGCCGGCTCGCCGCCGGACGGCTCGGACGGGTGCTGGAGCTCGCCATGGCCCCCGACGGCAGCCGGGCCGCGGTCGCCGTGCACGACGGACGGCTCCTGCTCGTCGAACGGGACAGCGGCGAGGTCCGCGAGGTCGAGCGCAGCGCCGACGGCAACGTCTCGGGGCTCGTGTTCTCGCCCGACTCGGCCTGGCTCGCCTGGGCGCACCCCGGCCCCGACCCGCTGTCCCAGCTGAAGCTCGCCAACACCACCGATCTGTCGGTGTCCGAGGCGACCCCGCTGCGGTTCCGGGACTACGCGCCGGCGTTCACCCACGACGGCAAGCACCTGGTGTTCCTGTCCACCCGGGCCTTCGACCCCGTCTACGACGAGCACGTCTTCGACCTCGCCTTCGTGGTGGGCTCCCGGCCGCATCTGATCACGCTCGCCGCGACCACCCCGTCGCCGTTCGGCCCGCAGCGGCACGGACGCGCCTTCGACGCCCCGGACAAGGACGAGACCCCCGACAGCGAGGGCACCCCGGCCACCCGGATCGACCTGGAGGGCCTCGCCGACCGGATCGTGCCCTTCCCGGTCGAGGCCGCCCGCTACTCGCATCTGCGGGCCGCGAAGGACGGTGTGCTGTGGCTGCGGCATCCCGTGCAGGGCGCGCTCGGCGCGGCCCGGGCCAGCCTCGACGACCCCGAGCCGAAGACCGAGCTGGAGCGCTACGACCTGGTGCAGCGGCGGGTGGAGCATCTCGCCGACGACGCCGACCACTTCGAGGTCAGCGGCGACGGCCGGCGCGTGCTGCTGTGGACGGACGGGCGGCTCAAGGTCGTCCCGAGCGACCGGCGGGCCTCCGGCGACGAGGACGGCGACTCGAACATCACCGTGGACCTCGGCCGGGTCCGCCGGCGCGTCGACCCGGCGGCGGAGTGGCGCCAGATGTTCGAGGAGACCGGGCGCATCATGCGCGACCACTTCTGGCGGGCCGACATGAACGGCGTCGACTGGGCGGGCGTCCTCGACCGCTACCGGCCGCTGCTGGACAAGGTGGCCACCCACGACGACCTGGTCGACCTGCTGTGGGAGGTCCAGGGCGAGCTCGGCACCTCGCACGCGTACGTCGGCTCGCGCGGCTACGGCGGCGGGCCCCGGCAGGGCCTGCTCGGCGCGGACATCTCCCGCCACGAGGACGGCAGTTGGCGGATCGACCGGATCCTGCCGTCGGAGACCTCCGACCCGGAGGCACGGGCGCCGCTGGCCGCGCCGGGCGTCGCCGTGCGCCCCGGGGACGCGATCGCCGCGGTGGCCGGGATGCCGGTGGACCCGGTGACCGGGCCGGGACCGCTGCTGGTCGGCACCGCGGGCAAGCCGGTGGAGCTCACGATCGCGCCGGCCGGCGGCGGGGACGCCCGGCACACCGTCGTCGTCCCGGTCGCCGACGAGCAGCCGCTGCGCTACCACGCGTGGGTCGCGGACCGGCGGGCGTACGTCCACGAGCGGTCCGACGGCCGGCTCGGCTATCTGCACGTGCCGGACATGCAGGCGCCCGGCTGGGCGCAGATCCACCGCGACCTGCGGGTCGAGGTGACCCGCGAGGGCCTGGTGGTCGACGTGCGGGAGAACGGCGGCGGGCACACCTCGCAGCTGGTCGTGGAGAAGCTCGCCCGGCGCATCGTCGGCTGGGAGATGCCCCGCGGCATGCGGCCGAACAGCTATCCCATGGACGCGCCGCGCGGTCCCGTGGTGGCCGTGGCGAACGAGTTCTCCGGCTCCGACGGCGACATCGTCAACGCGGCGATCAAGGCGCTCGGCCTGGGCCCGGTCGTCGGCACCCGCACCTGGGGCGGGGTCATCGGCATCGACAGCCGCTACCACCTGGTCGACGGCACCCTGGTCACCCAGCCCAAGTACGCCATCTGGCTGGAGGGGTTCGGCTGGGACGTGGAGAACCACGGGGTCGACCCGGACGTGGAGGTGGTCCAGCGCCCGCAGGACTGGGTGGCGGGCCGGGACGCGCAGCTGGACGAGGCGATCCGCCTCGCGCTGGAGGCGCTGGAGACCCGTCCGGCGAAGACCCCGCCGGCCCTGCCGGAGCGCTGAGGGGCGCCGCGCGATCACTCCCCGCGCGGCGGCACCCGGCGACGATACGATGCCCCGGTCACACCATCGCCGTCCAACGCCCGGAGGGACCATGGCTGGGGAGCCGCAGGACGACTGCCTGTTCTGCAAGATCGTCGCGGGGCATGTGCCGGCGACGATCGTGCGGGAGACCGAGACGACCGTCGCCTTCCGCGACATCAACCCGCAGGCACCCACCCACGTCCTGATCATCCCCAGGGCGCACTACAAGGACGCCGCCGCGCTCGCCACCGCCGAACCGGCGCTCGCCGCGGATCTCCTGCGCGAGGCGCAGGCCGTCGCCGACGACGAGAAGCTGGACAGCTACCGCGTCGTCTTCAACACGGGTGCGGGCGCGGGCCAGACGGTCTTCCACACGCACGCCCACGTCCTCGGCGGCCGCGGTCTCGAGTGGCCCCCCGGATAAGTCGCCGTGTCCGTACGTGAACTGGTCGTCCTCGGCACCGCGAGCCAGGTCCCGACCCGGCACCGCAACCACAACGGCTATGTGCTGCGCTGGGACGGCGAGGGCATCCTGTTCGACCCCGGCGAGGGCACCCAGCGGCAGATGCTGCGGGCCGGGGTCGCCGCCCACGACCTGAACCGGATCTGTGTCACCCACTTCCACGGCGACCACTCGCTGGGCCTGGCCGGGGTGATCCAGCGGATCAACCTCGACCGGGTCCCGCACCCGGTCACCGCCCACTACCCGCGCTCCGGGCAGCGGTTCTTCGACCGGCTGCGGTACGCCACCGCCTACCGGGAGACCGCCGAGATCACGCCTGCCCCGGTGGACTCCGACGGGGTCGTCGCCGACACCGGCTCCTACACGCTGCACACCGCCCGGCTGTCGCACCCCGTGGAGTCGTACGGCTACCGCCTGGTCGAGCCCGACGGCCGCCGCATGCTGCCCGAGCGGCTCGCCGCGCACGGTGTCCGGGGCCCGGACGTGGGCCGGCTCCAGCGCGAGGGCGTCCTCGGCTCGGTCACGCTCGACGACGTGAGCGAGGTCCGGCGCGGGCAGCGGTTCGCGTTCGTCATGGACACCAGGCTGTGCGACGGCGTGTACGCCCTCGCCGACGGCTGCGACATGCTCGTCATCGAGTCCACCTTCCTGGACGAGGACGCCGCCCTCGCCGAGGAGCACGGCCATCTGACCGCGGGTCAGGCCGCCCGGGTGGCGCGGGACGCCGGGGTGGGCCACCTCGTCCTCACCCACTTCAGCCAGCGCTACACCGACCCGGGCGAGTTCGAGCGCCAGGCCCGGGCCGCCGGCTTCGAGGCGGACCTGACCGTGGCGCACGACCTGCTCCGCGTGCCCTTCCCGAAGCGCCGGCCCTCCTGACGTCTCAGGTCGTGTCCGCAAAGTCCCGCCTGCCGTTCGACGCCCGGCACGCCCTCTCGCCGCACCGGCCGGCCACCCGCGTACAACCAGTACGCGGGAGCCCGTCCGGCGCGCCGAGAGCACGCACCGGACGCCGCTCGGCCCGCCCTACGGGCGGACGACGCGACTTTACGGACACGACCTATGTCGCGGGGGCCAGGCGCTCCGGTGCGGCCGGGGCGGCCTCGGCGGTGTCCAGCGGGATCGAGACGACCTCGACGCCGTCCGCGGTCCCGTCCGGCTCCGGCGTACGGCGGCCCAGCGCCACCACCGTCAGCGGTACCGCGACCAGCAGCAGCCCCGCCGCGAGGATCACGCCCATCACCGGGAAGCCCGCCCCGGCCGACAGTACGCTCCCGGTGAGCGGGCCCGCGGCCGTGCCCAGCGAGGAGGCCGAGCCGACGAGCACCGCCCAGCGGCCCCGCCCGTCGAGGGAGGCGGCGAGGCCGATGACGTACGACAGCACGATCGGGTACAGCGTGTTCCAGGCGATCTCGCCGGTCGCGAACGACGTCAGGTCCGTCGCGGAGGCGCTGAGCGCGATGCACACGGCGATGAGGACGGTGCCGCCGCCGACGGGCACCGCACGGCCGAGCCGGGGGCCGAGCGCGCCCGCGCCGGTCACACCGAGCAGTCCGGCGCCGAGCGCCACGGCGAACACCGCGCCCACCGCGGCCTCCGTCAGATGCGCCTGCTCCAGGCCGATCCGGCCGCTGACGCCCCACAGGGAGTTCTGCGCGAGGGACCACAGCAGCATGCAGCCGGCGAGCACGAGGCCGTGCCGGCGGTGGGGGAGCGGCGCCGCGGGCCGTGCCGCCGGGGTGCCGGACGTGGCCTCGGCGGCGGGGAGCCGGCCGGTGAGCGGCCACACCGCGAGCGCGGTGAGCGCGATCGCGGCCAGCGGCCGGTCGTGGCCGGCGCCGAGGTGCGGGACCGTCAGATAGAGGGCGCCCGCGAGGGCGGAGACGCCGAGCAGCCCGGCGATGGTGACCCGGTGCGGGTCGGTGCGCCAACTCCCGCGTCCCGTGCGGGGCGCGGACGCCCCGAGGGCGGCGATCCGGGTGGCGGCGACCGCGGTGACCGTGCCGGAGCCGAGGCCGCCGGCCATGACACCGGCGACGACGGCCGGTACGGCGTGCGCGAGCGCGGCCCCGCCGTAGCCGAGCAGGGCCAGGAGCAGCCCGGTCCGGGCGAGCCGGCGGGCGCCGAGGCGCTCCACGCGGGAGGCCAGCAGGAAGCCCGCCGACGCCGAACTCAGCAGCAGGGCACTGCCGATGGCGCCGGCCTGGGTGGGGGTGAGCGGAAGCCCGGAGTCGAGCCGGCCGACGACGGTCGGCAGCAGATACGGGGCGAGGTACCCGGCCGTGAAAAGGGCGACGAGGGGCCAGGGGGTGGTGCGAGGGGCGAGCACGGGCGTTCCCAGGGCATGCGAAAGAGAGGCACGGAAAGGGGGAGGGGCGCAGGCCGTCGACGGACAGGAACGCGCGGGCAATTTGTATCAAGCACGGAGACGTGCGAAGAAGGCCGGGCGGTGTGATCTGAAGCACGTTCGGTTTCGGGGTGCCGAACAGGGGTAACAGCGATGCCTCACAGGGTGCTGAAAACCCCTCTCACCTGCGCCAGTGCACCGAACCGCCCGCCGCTCCGGGAGCCGTCGCCTCGATCTTCGTGCGGATCTCCCGCATCACCGCGACGATGCGCTCCTCGTGCCGCGGCGACCAGCGGGCCACCGGCACGGAGCAGCTGATCGCGTCCTGTGCGGGGGTGTCGTAGCGCAGGGCGAAGCCGAGTCCGATGATGCCGGGGACGCTCTCCTCGCGGTCGACCGACCAGCCGCGCTCCCGCACCTCGGCGAGGTCCGCGGCCAGGGCGGCGCGGGTGGTGTGGGTGCGGGGCGTCAGCGTCGCATACGGGCCCTCGGGGAGGTCGGAGTCGGGGCGTTCGGCCAGCAGGGCCTTGCCCAGGGCGCCCGCGTGCGCGGGCAGGCGCCGGCCGACCCGGCTGATGGTCCGCAGATACGCGTGCGACTCACGGGTGGCCAGATAGGCGACGTCCCGCCCGTCCAGCCGGGCCAGATGGACGGTCTCGCCGAGCGCCTGCGACGCCTCGTCCAGATACGGCCGTACGAGGCGGACGCGCGGGTCGGAGTCGAGGTAGCCGGTGCCGGTCAGCAGGGCGTGGATGCCGATGCCGTAGAGCGAGCCGGTGACGTCGGTGCGCACCCAGCCCCGCGAGATCAGGGTCTGCAGCAGCGCGTACATCGAGCTGCGCGGGACGGCGAGGGTGTCCGCGAGTTCCTGGAGGCGGGCCGGGCGGTCCCCGCGCGCGGCGAGGAGCTCCAGCAGCTCGACCGTGCGCGCCGCGGACTTCACCTCGCGGACGCCGCCTGTGTCTGACATGGAGCGATCGTAATCCGGCGGGAGGGGCCGTTGACGGTCCGCCGTTCACTCACCTAATCTCCGTTCCCATACATGGACAACGTTCAGATGGGGAGATGATCGGCGTGGGTCTTGCCGCGACTACGGAAACAGCCGTGGAGACCGCCGGGCGGCTGCGGGACGCCATGGCCCGGGGCGTGCTGTCCTTCCCGCTCACCAGCTTCCACGCCGACTGCTCCCTGGACCTGGACGGCTTCCGCGCCCACCTGGCCGGCCAGCTCGCCACCGGTCCCGGCGCGGTCTTCCCCGCCTGTGGCACCGGCGAGTTCTTCTCGCTGGACGAGGACGAGTACCGCGCGGTCGTCACCGCCGCCGTCGAGGAGACGGCCGGACGGGTGCCCGTCGTGGCCGGCGTCGGCTACGGCTGGGCGCAGGCCGCCCGGTTCGCGCGGATCGCCGAGGAGGCCGGCGCCGACGCCCTCCTCGTGCTGCCGCACTATCTCGTCGCCGCCCCGCAGGACGGCCTCGTCGCCCAGCTGGAGTCGCTCGCCGCCCGGACGCGGCTGCCGCTCGTCGCCTACCAGCGCGGACAGGTCGCCTTCACCCCGGCCGCGCTGCGGCGCGCCGCCCGTATCCCGACCCTCGTCGGCCTCAAGGACGGCCACGGCGACCTCGACCGCCTCCAGCGCCTCACCCTCGCCGCCCCCGACGCCTTCCTCTTCTTCAACGGCGCCTCCACCGCCGAACTCCAGGCCCGCGCCTACGCCGGGGTGGGCGTCCCCGCCTACTCCTCCGCCGTCCACGCCTTCGCCCCCGAGATCGCGAACGCCTTCTTCGCCGCGCTCCGGGACGGCGACGAGGCGACCACCACCCGCCTCCTGCGCGACTTCTACGCCCCGCTCGCCGAACTCCGCGACCGGGTGCCCGGCTACGCGGTGTCCCTGGTCAAGGCCGCGGCCCGGCTGCGCGGCCGCCCCGTCGGCCCGGTGCGCGCTCCGCTGACCGACCCGTCCCCCGCCGATCTGGCCGATCTGCGCGCCCTCCTCACCACCGGACTCGCCCTCGTGGGGGCCGCCCCGTGACCTGAGGGTCCCCCCGGCGGGGAACACATGGCGTTGTCCGTGGCGTGGTGCACACTGGCCAGATCAGGACCACGTCAGGGAGCGCACCGTGACCACGCCCACCGCGCCCACCGGGAAGGGACCCTCGCCCCAGGGGCCGCCACCCCTGTCCAAGGGGCCGTACCGGCGGGCGACGACCGACCCGCTCGCCGGGCTGCGCGAGCCCGGCGACCCGCCCTGGGACGTGTATCTGACCGGCACGGTCTTCCTCGACATCATCTTCACCGGCCTCGACTCCGCCCCGGTGCGCGGCACCGAGTCCTGGGCCCGCGGCATGGGCTCCAGCCCCGGCGGCGTGGCCAACATGGCGACGGCGCTCGCCCGCCTCGGCCTGAAGACGTCGCTCGCGGCGGCCTTCGGCGACGACCACTACGGCGACTACTGCTGGGACGCGCTGGAGCAGGGCGAGGGCATCGACCTCTCGCCCTCCCGCACTGTGCCCGGCTGGCACTCGCCGGTCACCGTCTCCATGGCGTACGAGGGCGAGCGCACCATGGTCTCCCACGGCCACGAGCCGCCCCCCGAGGAGCCCGCGCCGGACTGCCCGCCCCGCGCCCGCGCCGCCGTCGCCTCCCTGGTCCCCGGCACCCGGGCCCCCTGGATCGCGCAGGCCGCGAGCAAGGGCACCCGGGTCTTCGCCGACGTCGGCTGGGACGACACCGACGCCTGGGACCTGGCCGGGCTCGCCGACCTGGAGCACTGCGAGGCGTTCCTGCCGAACGCCGAGGAGGCCATGCGGTACACCCGCACCGGCTCCCCGCAGGAGGCCGCGCACGCCCTCACCGAGCATGTGCCGGTCGCCGTGGTGACCCTGGGCGCGGAGGGCGCGTACGCCGTCGACGGACGGACCGGCGAGACCGCCGTCGTCCCCGCGATCGCCGTGGAGGCGCTGGACCCCACCGGCGCGGGCGACGTCTTCGTGGCCGGGTTCGTCACCGGCACCCTCGCCGGCTGGCCGCTCGCCGACCGGCTCGCCTTCGCCGGGCTGACCGCCGCCCTGTCCGTCCAGGAGTTCGGCGGCTCCCTGTCGGCGCCGGGCTGGGCGGAGATCGGCGCCTGGTGGCGCCAGGTGCGGTCGCTGGCCGGCCAGGACCCCGAGGCCCTGCGCCGGTACGCCTTCCTCGCCGATCTGGTGCCGGAGGAGTCGGGGCGGCCGTGGCCGCTGCGCCGGGCCGTCCCGACGATCGGCTTCCGCCGCTCGGCCTGATGTGGGCTCAGGCCGCCGGGGGCGGCGCCGGGGTCAGCAGGACGAAATCGGCGTTCGACGGGTCGAGGCAGACCGCCAGCCGGCCGACGCCCTCCGCGTCCACCGGGCCCATCTGCACGGTGCCGCCGTGCCCGGTGACCTGCGCGACCGCCGCGTCACAGTCGGTGACGCCGAACACGGGGTGCCAGTACGGCCGTCCGTCCGCCAGCGCGAGGCTCTCCTTCGGCAGCTCCATCAGACCGCCCTGCATCCGCTCCTCGGGCAGCCCGGCGGGCCTGATCAGCGTGTACGCGCCCCCGTCGCCCGGCAGTTCCATGTCGCTGTACTGCCAGCCGAAGACCCCGCCGTAGAACTCCTTCGAGGCCTCGGCGTCACTCGTGTAGAGCTCGGTCCACGCCAGGGCGCCCGGCGCGTCCGTCAGCTCGAAGCCCGCGTTGCTCCCGGGCTGCCAGACGGCGAACTGCCCGCCCAGCGGATCGGTGAACTGCGCCATGCGGCCCCAGTCCCCGAGATCCTTCGGCGCCACGCGCACCGAGCCTCCAGCGCTCTCGACGGCCCGCGTGGTGGCGTCGGCGTCCTCGACGGCGAAGTAGATCATCCAGGCCGACCGCGCCCCCTCCTCGGTGAGCGGGCCCAGCCCGGCGACGGCCTTGCCGTCCTTCTGGAACATCCCGCCGTCGGCGTCCTCGGCCTCACCCATGGGCGCGTACCGCCAGCCGAGCACCGCGCCGTAGAAGTCCGCCGCGGCCCGCACGTCCGGTGCACCGAGATCCAGCCAGCAGGGGGAGCCGGGGGCGGAGTCGGTGGTGATCATGACGATCCCCTTTCGCGGGTCCTCGGCACCAGCCTGACATCCCGCACCGGCGCCCGCCCGCCGCAGCCCTCGGACCGGCGTGCTAGCCCGCCCGCAGCGTCGTACGGACCGTGCCGTCCGGGCCCGCCACCAGCACCGGCGTCCCGTCGCCGCCCAGGTCGCGCACCGCCGCGAGGTCCTCGGCGCGGGCGTCCTCGTCCTCGGTCACGACCGCCGCCGCCTCCAGCGACTTCGCGCCGGAGGCCACCGCCATCGCCACCGCCGTGCGCAGCGCGCTCAGCTTCAGGGAGTCCAGGTCGACGGTCCCGGCGACATACGTACGGCCGGTCTCGTCCCGTACGGCCGCCCCCTCGGGCACGCCGTTGCGGGCCCGCGCGGAACGGGCCAGGGTGACGATCTTGCGGTCCTCGGGGTCGAGCGCGCTGCTGTCGGTCATGACCCGAGCATACGGAGCACCGCCGGACCTACCCGGCCACGGGGTACATCGCCCCGCGCCGCCCCTCGGGGGAGGCCAGCCACTCCAGCTTCGCCGCCGTGTTCGCCTCGTCCAGCGGGGTGTGCAGCACGATCGACAGATCGGGGCGCACCGGCATCTGCATCACGCTCGACTCCATGCACAGCAGCCCGACCAGCGGATGGTCCAGCTCCTTGCGGATCTGCCCCGCGTCCTCGATGTCCCGACGCTCCCACAGCGCGGCGAACTCCGGGCTGCACGCCCGCGCCTCGGCCAGCACCTCCTGGAACCCCTCGTCGTCGGGGTTGGCCGAGCACAGGGCGCGGAACTGGGCGACGACCGAGGAGGCGTTCTCCTCCCAACTCCGGGACCGGGAGCGGTACATGGGGTCGGTGAAGAAGTCGATCAGGCAGTTCCACCGGCGGCCCGGGGCCATGCCCAGCACGGTCGCGGCCGCCTCGTTGTACATCACGCCGTTGTAGTACCGGTCCATGATGTGCGCCGGATACGGCATCCACGCGTCGATCAGCCGCCGCAGCCCCTCGCACATCTCCCGCTTGTCCGGGGCGACTTCGGCGGCCGGCGGGTTCAGCCCGGCCAGCAGATACAGATGCCGGCGCTCGGCGTTGCTCAGCCGCAGCACCCGCGCCACCGCGTCCAGCACCTGCGGCGACACCGAGATGTCCCGGCCCTGCTCCAGCCACTGGTACCAGGAGGCGCCCACCCCCGCGAGCACGGCGACCTCCTCGCGCCGCAGCCCCGGAGTGCGGCGCCGCGCACCGCCGTCCGGCAGTCCCGCCTCCCCCGGCGAGACCCGGGCCCTCCTGCTCATCAGGAACTCGCGCAGCTCGCGCCGCCGATGACTCTTCAGCGTGCCCCCGGACACGTGACGGATCCCCCCTGTCGCGTCGGCTGGTGGTGCCACCACCAGGACAACTTGCCGCTCCCCACGACTATTCCGCGCCCCCGAAGCTCATGTCCATGGCGATCGACACCGACCTCACCCCGCTCTCGACCTCACCGCCCGGCACCCCCCGGATGTCCCGGCGCGACAAGCTCGTCCTGTTCGTGCTGTGCGCCGCCCAGTTCATGGTGGCGCTCGACTTCTCCGTCCTGAACGTCGCCCTGCCCGTCCTCGGTGCCGACCTCGGCATGGACCGCTCGGCGCTCCAGTGGGCGGTCACCGCGTTCGCCCTGCCGTCCGGCGGCTTCCTGCTCCTGTTCGGCCGCATCGGCGACCTCTACGGCCGCCGCCGGCTGTTCCTCGCCGGGCTCGCTCTGTTCGCCGCGGCCTCCGTGCTCGCGACCCTCGCCTGGGACCCGGCGTCCTTCCTCGCCGGACGGGCCCTGCAGGGCCTCGGCGCCGCCGTCGTCGTGCCCACCGGGATGTCCCTGCTGACGACGACCTTCCCCGAGGGCCCCGCCCGCGACCGGGCGCTCGGTATCTCCGGGACGCTGCTCTCCCTCGGCTTCACCATCGGCGTGGTCGCCGGCGGCGTCCTCACCGACACCCTCGGCTGGCGCTCCACGATGGGCCTGCTCGCCCTCTTCGCGCTGCTCGTCCTGCCCCTCGCCCCCGGACTGCTGCCGGAGTCCCGGACGCCCGCCCGGCCGCACCTCGACGTGCCCGGCGCGGTCACCGTCACCGGCGGTCTGCTCTCCCTGATCTACGCCCTGACGACGGCCGCCGGCCACGGCTTCGCCCGCGCCGACGTCCTCACCACCCTCGTCCTCGGCCTTGTGCTGCTCACGGCCTTCGCGGTCGTCGAGTCCCGCACCAGCGCACCGCTGGTCTCCCTGCCGATGCTGCGCCGCCGCACGGTGGCCTGGGGGAACCTGGGCGGCCTGGTGACCTTCTCGATGATGTCGACGGTCGTCTTCGTCCTCACCCTGTATCTGCAGGACGTCCTGCGGCTGTCCGCCTGGGAGACCGGGCTCGTCTTCGGCGCCCAGGGCATCGCCTCGGTGCTCGCCGGATCGGTCACGCCCCGCTTCGTCGGCCGGCTCGGGGCGCGCCGCACCCTGGTCCTCTCCCTCGCCGGGCAGGGCGTCTTCACCGGCGGGCTGCTGTTCCTGGACGCGCACGCCTGGTCCGTCTGGCTCGCGACGGCCGCCGTGTCGCTGGCCAGCATGTTCCACCTGGGGGCGATCATCTCCTACGGCCTGACGGTGACCTCGGGTGTCCCCGACGGGGAGCAGGGCCTGGCCACCGGCCTGGTCACCTCGACCCAGCAGGTCGGCATCACCGTCGGCATCCCGCTGCTCGGCGTCCTCGCCACCACGTCGGACGATCTGCTCGCCGGCACCCGCACGGTCATGGCGCTGGACACCGGCATCGTGCTGGCCGCCGCCGCGCTCCTCGCCGTCGGGCTGCGCACCGGCCGGGCGGCCGCCTCAGGGCCGGTCGAGACGGAGCCGCTCGGCCCGCGGTAGACCCGCCACGACCAGGTCGTACGAGTCCTCGACGAGCTCCCGGACCAGCCGGTCCGGGAGCCCGCCGTCCACCGTCACCGTGTTCCAGTGCCGCTTGTTCATGTGGTAGCCGGGGATGATCAGGCCGGGGTGCTCGGCGCGCAGCCGCACCGCGTCCTCCGGGTCGCACTTCAGGTTCACCGACAGGGGCCGGGCGTCCAGGTTCGTCAGCGCGAAGAGCTTGCCGAGCACCTTGAAGACGGAGGTCTCCGGGTTGAACGGGAACTCCTCCACCGCCGCGTTGAACGACAGGCACAGCGCCCGCAGCTCCTGAGGTGTCACTCCCGGCCCGTCTCCTCCGCGGGGGCCGCCACCGGGCCCACCGGCTCCACCAGCACCGTCACGATCTTGTTCCGCCGGCCGGCCGCCGCCTCCGCCGTCAGCCGCAGCTCGCGCCCGTCGGGCAGCTCGACCGTCGAGGACGCCCCGGCGATCGGGACCCGGCCCAGCGCCTTCGCGAGCAGACCGCCGACCGTCTCCACGTCCTCGTCGTCGTACTCGTCGAGGTCGTACAGCTCGCCCAGATCGGTGATGTCCAGGCGGGCCGTCACCCGGTAGCGGTCCTCGCCGAGCACCTCCACCGGCGGCAGCTCGCGGTCGTACTCGTCGGTGATCTCGCCGACGATCTCCTCGAGGATGTCCTCGATGGTGACGATGCCGGCGGTACCGCCGTACTCGTCGATCACGACGGCGACGTGATTGCGCTCCTTCTGCATCTCGCGCAGCAGATCACCGGCGTTCTTGGTGTCCGGCACGAAGACCGCCGGGCGCATCGCCGTGGACACCAGCTCGCTCTCCGCGTCCCGCGAGATGTGCGTCTTGCGGGCCAGATCCTTCAGATAGACGATCCCGACGACGTCGTCCTCGCTCTCCCCGACGACCGGGATCCGGGAGAACCCGGAGCGCAGGGCGAGCGTGAGGGCCTGGCGGATCGTCTTGTACCGCTCGATCACCACCAGGTCCGTGCGCGGGACCATCACCTCGCGCACCAGGGTGTCGCCGAGCTCGAACACCGAGTGCACCATCCGGCGCTCCTCGGCCTCGATCAGCGACTCCGCCTCCGCCAGATCGACCAGCGCACGCAGCTCCGCCTCGGAGGCGAAGGGGCCCCGGCGGAAGCCCTTGCCGGGCGTGAGGGCGTTGCCGACGAGGATCAGCAGCGACGGGATCGGGCCCATGATCCGCGCGAGCGGCAGCAGCACGTACGCCGCCACCGTCGCCGTGTTCAGCGGGTGCTGGCGGCCGATGGTGCGCGGCGAGACCCCGACGGCGACGTACGACACGAGGACCATGACGCCGATGGCGACCAGCAGGGCCTGCGTCGTGCCGGGGAACTCCTGCAGGCAGGCGTACGTGACGATGGCCGCCGCGGCCATCTCGCAGGTGACGCGGACCAGCAGCGCCACGTTCAGATAGCGCGTCGGGTCGGCGGCGACCTGGGCCAGCTTCGCGCTGCCCCGCCGCCCGCTCCGCACGGCCTCGTCGGCACGGAAGCGGGAGACACGCGCGAGGCCCGCCTCCGCGCAGGCGGCGAGCCAGGCGACGACGACCAGGGCGATCGCGCCGGCGACGAGGGCCGGACTCATGACACGGTCGGGGCGGGGGAGGGACCGGTCAGCCCCTTCTCCGCACGCCAGCCGTCCACGATGGCCGCCTGCAGACCGAACATCTCGGCCTTCTCGTCGGGCTCCTCGTGGTCGTAGCCGAGGAGGTGCAGCACACCGTGGACGGTGAGCAGCTGCAGCTCCTCGTCCATGCTGTGCTGCGTCGGGGCCTCGGCGCCCTGCTTGGCGGCGACCTCCGGGCACAGCACGATGTCCCCGAGCAGGCCCTGCGGGGGCTCGTCGTCGTCCTTGGAGGGCGGCCGCAGCTCGTCCATGGGGAACGACATGACATCGGTGGGCCCGGGCAGGTCCATCCACTGGATGTGCAGCTGCTCCATGGCGGCGGCGTCCACCACGATCACCGAGAGCTCGGACAGCGGGTGGATGCGCATCCGTCCCAGTGCGTAGCGGGCGATGTCGAGGATCGCCTGCTCGTCGACCTCGGTACCGGACTCGTTGTTGACGTCGATCGACATGCTGGTGCTCGGTCTACTTCCCCTTGTGCCCGGACTTGCCCCGGCCCGGACCCTTGTGGGTGCCGTTCTGGGTGCCGTGCGTGGTGTCGTACTTCTCGTACGCGTCGACGATACGGCCGACCAGCTTGTGCCGGACGACATCCTGAGACGACAGACGCGAGAAGTGGACGTCCTCGACGCCGTCGAGGATGTCCTGCACCTGCCGCAGACCGGACTTCGTGCCGTCCGGGAGGTCGACCTGGGTGACGTCACCGGTGATGACGATCTTCGACTCGAAACCGAGGCGGGTGAGGAACATCTTCATCTGCTCGGGGCTCGTGTTCTGGGCCTCGTCCAGGATGATGAAGGCGTCGTTCAGGGTGCGGCCGCGCATGTACGCGAGCGGCGCGACCTCGATCGTCCCGGCCGCCATGAGCCGCGGGATCGAGTCGGGGTCGAGCATGTCGTGCAGCGCGTCGTACAGCGGGCGCAGATAGGGGTCGATCTTCTCGTAGAGCGTGCCCGGCAGGAAGCCCAGCCGCTCGCCCGCCTCGACCGCGGGCCGGGTCAGGATGATGCGGTTGACCTGCTTGGACTGCAGGGCCTGCACCGCCTTGGCCATGGCCAGATAGGTCTTGCCGGTGCCCGCGGGGCCGATGCCGAAGACGATCGTGTGCTTGTCTATCGCGTCGACGTACCGCTTCTGGTTGAGCGTCTTGGGGCGGATGGTGCGGCCGCGCGAGGACAAAATGTTCTGCGTGAGCACCTCGGCCGGGGTCTCCGGGCCGTCCCCCTCGCCGGCGTCACTCGCCCTCAGCATGGCGATCGAGCGTTCCACTGCGTCCTCCGTCATCGGCTGTCCGGTGCGGAGCACCAGCATCATCTCGTCGAACAGGCGCTGGATGAGGGCGACTTCCGCGGCGTCGCCGACCGCGCTGATCTCGTTGCCCCGGACATGGATGTCGGCCGCCGGGAAGGCCTTCTCGACCACGCGCAGCAGGGAGTCGCCGGACCCCAGCACGGTCACCATGGGGTGCTGGGCGGGGACGGTGAACTGTGCTCTCGCCTGCCCCTGCGCGGGTGTGTGAGCTGTGGGTGTCTGAGTCATGGGCCGGCTCTGAAGGCCTTGCTCGTCCTCCTCGAAACGACTCGCCCGCCACATGGGCGGCCTGGCGTTTTCCAGGGTACGCCGCGGGACCGACAACGCCGTAGGGCTTTTCCCGGGCGGCTCCCGAAGCCGGCGAGGGCCTCAGAACCCCAGCTTGCGCAGCTGGCGGGGGTCGCGCTGCCAGTCCTTGGCCACCTTGACGTGCAGGTCCAGGAAGACCGGCGTGCCCAGCAGGGCCTCGATCTGCTTGCGGGACTTGATGCCGACCTCCTTCAGGCGCTTGCCCTTGGGGCCGATGATGATGCCCTTCTGGCTCGGGCGCTCGATGTAGACGAAGGCGTGGATGTCCAGCAGCGGCTTGTCGGCGGGCCGGTCCTCGCGGGGCAGCATCTCCTCCACGACGACGGCGATGGAGTGCGGCAGCTCGTCGCGGACGCCCTCCAGCGCGGCCTCGCGGATCAGCTCCGCGATCATGACCTGCTCGGGCTCGTCGGTGAGCTCGCCGTCCGGGTACAGGGCGGGGCCCTCCGGCAGCAGCGGGACGATCAGGTCGGCCAGCAGCTCGACCTGATCACCGGCGACCGCCGACACCGGCACGATCTCCGCCCACTCGAAGCCCAGCTCCTTGCCGAGCTGGTCGATCGCGATGAGCTGCTCGGCGAGCGTCTTGCCGTCCACCAGGTCGGTCTTCGTGACGATCGCGATCTTCGGCGTCTTCCTGATCGACGCGAGCTCCTTGGCGATGAAGCGGTCACCGGGACCGAGCTTCTCGTTCGCCGGGAGGCAGAAGCCGATCACGTCGACCTCGGCCCAGGTGGTGCGGACCACGTCGTTCAGCCGCTCGCCCAGCAGGGTGCGCGGCTTGTGCAGGCCCGGGGTGTCGACCAGGATCAGCTGCGCGTCCGGCCGGTGCACGATGCCGCGCACGGTGTGCCGCGTGGTCTGCGGCTGGTTCGCGGTGATCGCCACCTTCTGGCCGACCAGAGCATTCGTCAGCGTGGACTTGCCCGCGTTGGGGCGGCCCACGAAGCAGGCGAAGCCCGCGCGGTGGGGGGCCCCGGACGACGCCGACGGCTCGGATGACTTGCTGCGAACGCTCATGCCGCCCATTCTCCCTGATCCCCGGAGCCCCGCCGTACACCAGGGCGACCCGCGCGGCCCTTAGAGCTCCGAACAAAAGTGGAGCCCGGCTCGCGACGCCTGGCCCGCACGCTCGCCGCGTTGCCGGAAGCCCCTGGTAGCCCCGCTACCAGGGGCTTCCGGCGCCTTGCGATCGCACGCACCAGACGCCGCGAGCTGATCGGACTCCACTTCTGTTCGGAGCTCTTACGCCGCGCGCGGGGAGCGCCTACGATCACGGGGCCCGTCCGTCCCCGCCGCCCGGAAGGCCACCCAGCAGGCATGAAGCTGATCACCGCGGTCGTCAAGCCGTACCGGCTCGACGAGGTCAAGGAAGCCCTCCGGCAGCTCGGTGTGCACGGTCTGACCGTGACGGAGGCGAGCGGCCACGGCCGGCAGCGCGGGCACACCGAGGTGTACCGGGGCGCCGAGTACCAGGTCGACCTGGTGCCCAAGGTCCGTCTCGAGGCGGTCGTCGAGGACGCGGTGGCCGACGAGGCCGTCGAGGCCGTCGTGAAGGCCGCGCACACGGGGAAGATCGGCGACGGCAAGGTCTGGGTGCTGCCCGTGGAGACGGTCGTCCGCGTCCGCACGGGAGAGCGCGGCCCCGACGCGCTGTAGCGCCCGGACCGCGCCCGCGTACGCCGCGCCGGTCAGTCGAAGACGAACGGGCCCGGGGCCTGCGGTCCGGTCGCCGTGCAGGTGATCGTGATGCCGAAGACGGTCATCTCGAGCGAGCCGCCGAACGCCTCCAGGCTGTCCCCAGAGGCCACGGTGCCGCTGAGCGGGCCGACCTGGACGGGGTCGCCGGCCGCCATCGCCGGGTTCTCGGTCCCGCTGAAGATGGCGGTGCCGCCGCCGGCCTTCACCAGGGTGAGCGTCGAGGCGATGGAGTCCTCGCCGAGCGCGATCGGCGCGGTGATGGCGGAGGAGTCGACGGTGAGGGTGGCGGCGGTGCCGTCCTGCGCCGCCGTGAGCGTGGCCTCGCCGCCGCCGAAGCCGCCGCAGTCCGCGGTGATCGTCGCCTTGCCGGGGGTGACCGCCAGCGCGGCCGGCGCGAGGACCAGCCCGGTGACCGCGAGCGCCCCGGCCGCCAGGGCCGCACCTGCTCCGATACGCGTACGTCTCATGGGAATCGCTCCCTCTCGGGTGTGGGGGCGTGCATGTGGGGGGACGGCCCGGCGGACGGGTGCGGACATCCGCGGGCGGGCCGGATCTGACGGTCCGTCGGAACCGCCGTTCCCATTGATGCGTGTGGGACGGACGTCGGCAAGGGTGAAAACCGGCCTCGGCGCCACCCGTACCCGGCTATCCGCGGGTCGACATGTCCTGGAGGCCCACCACCCGCAGCAGCTGCAGGCGCTCGTGGGCGTCCGTGCCGGGCCGGGCGGAGTGCACGACCAGGAGGTGCCGCTGCTGATGGCTGACCATGACCTCGCAGTCCAGCTCCAGCAGCCCCACCAGCGGGTGCAGGAAGCGCTTGGTCGCCTGGTCGCGCCGGGCCACCTCGTGCGCGTCCCACAGCCGGGCGAACTCCTCGCTGCCCGCGCGCAGTTCGGCTACCAGACCGGCCGGCTCCGGGTCGTCGGGGCGGGCCGCCGCCACCGCGCGCAGATTGGCGACCTGAGACCGCGCGATGGCCTCGTGGTCCTCCGGCGGGAAGAGGGCGCGCGCGGCCGGGTCGAGGAAGAAGCCCCGGGTCAGATTGCGCTCCCGCCGCGGGCGGGACATCACGTCCCCGGACAGCGCCCGGGCCATCGCGTTCTGCGCCAGCACCTCACCGCAGTCGGTCACCACCTGCGCCGGTGAGTCGTACAGCCGGTCCAGGATCAGCAGCAGTCCGGGGCGTACATGCGCCGACGCCGTCTCGCGGCGCGGCGGCTCCTCGCCGGCCAGATGGAAGAGATGGTCGCGCTCGTCCTCCGTCAGGCGCAGCGCACGCGCCAGCACGGTCAGCATCTGCCGCGAGGGGCGCGGGCCGCGGGACTGCTCCAGACGCGTGTAGTAGTCCACGGACATCCCGGCCAGTTGCGCCACCTCCTCCCGGCGCAGACCCGGCGTACGGCGCCGGGCCCCGGGGGTGAGACCCACGTCCGACGGGGCCAGCCGGGCGCGGCCGCGGCGCAGGAAGTCGGCGAGTTCGGCTCGGTTCACCCCTCCAGCCTGCGCCATCGCGCGCGCCGTAACCAGGGACCGCCGATCCCCCGATCGACGGGTCTCTCCCGCCCGCGCCGGTCCCCGCCGAGGGTGGAGGGAGACGAGAGGAGCAGATCATGCAGACACTGGTGACGGGTACGACGGGACAGGTCGGCCGGCGGCTCGTGCCGCGGCTGCTGACGCAGGCCGGGCCGGGGGACCGGATCAGGGTCCTGGTCCGGGACGCGGCCCGCGGCGAGCGGTTCGCGGAGCTGGGCGCCGAGGTCGTCGTCGGCGACCTGCGGGACGAGGAGGCGCTCGGCAAGGCGGTCGCCGGCGTCGACGCGGTCCTGAACGTCGCGGCGGCCTTCCGCGGGGTGCCCGACGAGGAGGCGTGGGCGGTCAACCGGGACGCCGCCCTGGCGCTCGGCCGGGCCGCGCGCCAGGGCGGGGTGGAGCGGTTCGTGCAGGTCAGCACGAACAACGTGTACGGCATCGGCCGCGGGCGCCCGCTGGTCGAGGAGGACGAGAGCAGGCCCGGCGGGCACATGTGGGGCGCCTACCCGGCCTCCAAGATCGAGGCCGAGCGGGGGCTGCTGGCGATGGAGGGCCTGGACGTCCGCATCGCCCGGCTCCCGTTCGTCTACGGCGAGGGCGACCCGCATCTGGAGAACGCCATGGCGTGGGCCCCGCGCTGGGCCCCGCAGCAGCGGCTGCACATGGCCCACCACGCGGACGTCGGCCAGGCCCTGACCCGCCTGCTGTACACACCCGGGATCGCGGGCCGCATCTACAACGTCGGCGACGACGCCCCCGTCACCACCGTCGAGCTGTACCAGCTCAGCGGCATGGAGGTGCCCGCCGCGCTGTACGACAACACCGACCCCGACCCCTGGCACAACATCGTGGACACCCGGCGCATCCGCCGCGAGCTCGGCTTCCGGCCGATCTACCCGAGCGTGTGGACCGCCCGGGACGCCGGGGCGCTGTGACCCCGGCCCGGACCGGTCAGCCGGTCCGGGCCCCCGCCGCCTCCCGCTGGTCCCGCAGCAGCTCGCGGAACCAGCGGTAGGAGGCCTTCGGCGTACGCCGCTGAGTGGCGAAGTCGACGTGCACCAGCCCGAAGCGGCGCGCGTAGCCCTCCGCCCACTCGAAGTTGTCCAGCAGCGACCAGACGAAGTAGCCGCGCACGGCCACGCCCGCCTCCACAGCCCGGTGCAGCGCGCGGACATGGCCGTCCAGATAGGCGATGCGCTCCCGGTCGTCGACGCCCTCGTAGGAGCAGCCGTTCTCGGTGATGACGACCGGCGGGAGACGGTCGCCGTAGCGGTCCCGGAAGCCCGTGAGCAGTTCGGTCAGGCCCTCCGGCACCACCGGCCAGCCGAAGTCGGTCGTCGGGACGCCCTCGATGTCCCGTACGGAGAAGGGCAGTTCGGCGGGCATGCTGACCCCTCCGAACTCGATCTCCGTGCCGTGCGGCGCGCCCACCCGGGTCGGGGCGTAGTAGTTGACGCCGTAGAAGTCGAGCGGCTGCGCGATGACCTTCAGGTCGGCCTCGACGTCTCCCGGCATGAGCGCGTCGATGCCGTCCGGGTAGCGGCCGAGCAGCAGCGGGTCGGCGAACAGCCGGTTCAGCAGCAGGTTGTAGAAGTCGGCCGCCTCCAGGTCCGCCTGCTCCTCGGAGGCCGGCCAGGTCGGCCCGTGCGAGTTGGCGATCCCGACGTCCGCCGCACCGGCCGCGCGCAGCGCCTGTACGGCGAGCCCGTGGGCCAGCAGCTGGTGGTGGGCGACCGGCAGGGCGTCGAACAGCAGCCGCCGACCGGGCGCGTGGGTGCCCAGGGCGTGGCCCAGCAGGGTGTGCTCGGCCGGTTCGTTGAGGGTGATCCACGTGCCGACCCGGTCGCCGAGGCGGTCGGCGACCACGGACACGTACGCGGCGAACCGGTCGGCCGTGTCCCGCTCCAGCCAGTCCAGTTCCACCGGCAGGTCCCAGTGGAAGAGCGTCGGCACCGGGCGCACGCCCGCCGCGCACAGCTCGTCCACCAGACGGTCGTAGAAGTCCAGTCCCTGCGGGGAGTTCACCCGCGGCCAGGAGATGGAGAACCGGTACGCGTCCACGCCGAGACCGGCGAGCAGCGCCACGTCCTCGCGGTAGCGGTGGTAGTGGTCGCAGGCCACCTCGGCCGTCGACCCGTCCTTCACCCGCCCCGGCTCGGCCGTGAACGCGTCCCACACGGACCGCCCACGGGTGTCCGCCGCGCCCTCGATCTGATGGGCGGAGGTGGACACCCCCCACAGGAAGCCGTCCGGGAAACGGGGTATCGATGGGGTCGCGCCGCGCTCGTCGATCGCCATGCGCCGGATCATCGGCACCGGCGGCGGTGTCCGTCAACGCCCCGGCAGAGAAACGCTCTAGGCACCCTCCTTCAGCACCCGTGAGATGAGCGCGCGCTGTTCGTCGGTGAGCCGGGGGTCGGAGCAGTACACCGTCCGGCCGTCCACGGTGACCTGGTAGCTGAAGCCGTCCGGCACCCCGACGGGCGGGGTGCCCCGGCCGGACGCCAGCGCGCTCTCGGCCAGGGCGTGCCACTCCTCGGCGTCCGCCCGCCCGGAGGTGTCCACCTCGGCGTGCCGTTCGATGCCCGCGAACCCGCCCGTGCGCCGTACCTGAATACGCATGGGACCTGTCTATTACGCGGCTACGGAATCCGCACCCCGACCTGCTCCCAGGCCTTCGCCACGGCCCGGAACTCGTCGCCCCCGTCGCCGAAGCGCTCCCGGGCCGCCTTCACCGTGAGGGACGCGAAGTCGGTGAACATCGCCCGCTCCGGGAGGTCGCCGCCGGTGAGCACGTCGAACCAGATCCGCCCGGCCCGCTCCCAGGCGTGGCCGCCCAGCGCGGTCGCGGCCAGGTAGAAGGCGTGGTTGGGGATGCCGGAGTTGATGTGGACGCCGCCGTTGTCCCGGCCGGTGCGGACGTAGTCGTCCATCGTGGCGGGCTGCGGGTCCTTGCCGAGGACGTCGTCGTCATACGCGCTGCCCGGCTCCTTCATCGAGCGCAGCGCCTTGCCGGAGACACCGGGGGCGAGCAGGCCCGCGCCGATCAGCCAGTCGGCCTCGGTCGCGGTCTGGCCGAGCGTGTACTGCTTGATGAGGGCGCCGAAGACATCGGACATCGACTCGTTCAGCGCGCCGGGCTGCCCGTAGTAGGTGAGGTTCGCCGTGTACTGGGTGACGCCGTGGGTGAGCTCGTGCCCGATGACGTCGATCGGGATGGTGAAGTCGAGGAAGATCTCCCCGTCCCCGTCGCCGAACACCATCTGCTCGCCGTTCCAGAAGGCGTTGTTGTAGTCCTCGTCGTAGTGGACGGTGGCGTCCAGCGGCAGTCCGTCGCCGTCGATGGAGTGCCGGCCGTACGCCTTCAGGAACAGCTCGAAGGTGGCGCCGAGCCCGGAGAAGGCGCGGTTGACCGTGGCGTCCCGGCCGGGTTCGTCGGCCTCGCCGCGGACCTTGGTGCCGGGCAGGGCGGTGCCGTGCCCGGCGTCGTAGACGGTGCGCAGCGGCTGGTCCGACGGCGCCTTGGCGAGCGGTGCCGAGGCGAGCGCGAACTCGGTGGTGACGCGGCGCCTGCCGCGCAGCTCGCTGTCGCGGACCAGGGTCCTGCGCGCCGGGCCGGAGAGCGCGGGGTCGTCGTTCTTGGCCAGGCGGTCCAGGACGTGCGGCGGTACGACGGTGCAGAAGACGGGCTCGAAGCCCCCGTTGGTCGTCATGTGCCGCACCATCGCACTGCGTGAGGACGATGTCACGAGCGGCGACCATGATTGGTGAAATATACGGATGCGGTCACGGTCTGTGGTCGCTCTGTGTTATGTGGCGGTGTCCGTCTTGTGGCTTTTCGCACACGCTCTCGGGCTCCTTCATGAGCATCCGGTCCCGCATACTGATATGGACCGCCGCATACCGGAGAGCTCGGCTAGCATGCTTCGCATCATGCGTTTCGGGCTGCTTCTTCTTAGCTGCCGCGGCGAGGGCCTGTAGTCCAGGTCGACTCCCTCCCCGCGGAGCTTCGCGTTGCGTCGTCGGCCGTCCTTCCGGACATCCTGAGGAGCCCCGCAGACATGGCGAACCGCCAGCAGCCCAGCACCATGCCGATCCACAAGTACGGCCGCTACGAGCAGGTCGACATCCCCGACCGGACCTGGCCGGACCAGCGTGTCACCACCGCTCCCCGCTGGCTCTCCACCGACCTGCGCGACGGCAACCAGGCCCTGATCGACCCGATGTCGCCCGAGCGCAAGCGCCGGATGTTCGACCAGCTGGTCAGGATGGGCTACAAGGAGATCGAGGTCGGCTTCCCCGCCTCCGGCCAGACCGACTTCGATTTCGTACGGTCGATCATCGAGGACCCCGAGGCCATCCCGGACGACGTCACCATCTCCGTGCTGACCCAGGCCCGCGAGGACCTGATCGAGCGCACGGTGGAGTCCCTGAAGGGCGCCAGGCGGGCCACCGTCCACCTGTACAACGCCACCGCGCCGGTCTTCCGCCGCGTGGTCTTCCGCGGCTCCAGGGACGACATCAAGCAGATCGCCGTCGACGGCACCCGCCTGGTGATGGAGTACGCCGAGAAGCTGCTGGGCCCGGAGACCGAGTTCGGCTACCAGTACTCGCCGGAGATCTTCACCGACACCGAGCTGGACTTCGCGCTGGAGGTCTGCGAGGCGGTGATGGACGTCTACCAGCCCGGCCCCGGCCGCGAGATCATCCTCAACCTGCCCGCCACCGTGGAACGTTCGACGCCGTCCACGCACGCGGACCGCTTCGAGTGGATGCACCGCAACCTGTCCCGCCGCGAGTACGTCTGCCTGTCGGTCCACCCGCACAACGACCGCGGCACCGCCGTCGCCGCCGCCGAGCTGGCGCTGATGGCCGGCGCCGACCGCATCGAGGGCTGTCTGTTCGGGCAGGGCGAGCGCACCGGCAACGTCGACCTGGTCACCCTGGGCATGAACCTCTTCTCCCAGGGCGTCGACCCGCAGATCGACTTCTCCGACATCGACGAGATCCGCCGTACGTGGGAGTACTGCAACCAGATGGAGGTCCACCCGCGCCACCCGTACGTGGGCGACCTGGTCTACACATCCTTCTCCGGCTCCCACCAGGACGCCATCAAGAAGGGCTTCGACGCCATGGAGGCCGACGCCAAGGCGAAGGGCGTCACCGTCGACGACATCGAGTGGGCCGTCCCGTACCTGCCGATCGACCCGAAGGACGTCGGCCGCTCCTACGAGGCCGTCATCCGCGTCAACTCGCAGTCCGGCAAGGGCGGTATCGCGTACGTCCTGAAGAACGACCACAAGCTGGAGCTGCCGCGCCGGATGCAGATCGAGTTCTCGAAGATCATCCAGGCGAAGACGGACGCCGAGGGCGGCGAGGTCACCGGCTCCGACATCTGGGCCACCTTCCAGGACGAGTACCTGCCGAACCCGGAGAACCCCTGGGGCCGGCTGCAGGTCAGGAACGGCCAGTCGACCACCGACACCGACGGGGTGGACACCCTCAAGGTGGAGGCGACCGTCGACGGCGCCGACACCATCCTGGAGGGCAGCGGCAACGGTCCGATCTCGGCCTTCTTCGACGCCCTGGCGAAGATCGGCATCGACGCGCGCCTGCTGGACTACCAGGAGCACACCATGAGCGAGGGCGCCTCCGCGCAGGCCGCCTCGTACATCGAGTGCGCCATCGACGGCAAGGTGCTGTGGGGCATCGGGATCGACGCCAACACCACCCGCGCCTCGCTGAAGGCCGTCGTGTCGGCCGTCAACAGGGCCGCACGCTGACCGTCCCCCACACGGGGAGTCGAGGCCCCGTCCGCCGTGCTCCGGCGGGCGGGGCCCCGACTGTTTCCGGCCAGCGGAACGTGCAGGTCACGGAGAGGTCTCGTCCGGGGTACTGACTCCACGTCCAAGATGTGGCTAACATCACGCAAGCGCGGCGATGTTGCCGTGGCGTTACGGAGGTGCGACGTGCTGCCAGGACGGGGACGAGACGACCGTGCCGCCAGGCCTGCGCGCCTCCTGGGCACCCGCGTCGTGTGGACGGCCGCCGGGGACGGCGAGTTCTTCTGCCCCGGGTGCGGAGGCGACCGCAACTACCAGCGGCTCACCGGCCGCCGCCGCTTCACCCTGCTCGGCGTCCCGGTGCTGCCGCGCGGCGAGACCGGCCCCGTCGTCGAGTGCGCGGCCTGCCGCCGCCACTTCGGCACCGACGCCCTGGACCACCCCACCACCACCCGCTTCTCCGCGATGCTCCGCGACGCCGTCCACACCGTCGCCCTCGCCGTGCTCTCCGCGGGCGGCACCTGCGCCCGCCCGGCCCTGGAGACCGCGGCCGCCACGGTCCGCGCGGCCGGCTTCGACGACTGCACCGAGGAACAGCTCAGCGCCCTGGTCGACGCGCTGGCCGCCGACACCGGCCGGGTCCTGTCCGAGCCCTGCGGCCCCGGGCTCGCCATAGAGCTCCACGAGGCCCTGGACCCGCTCGCCCCGCACCTCGCCCCCGCCGGCCGCGAGTCGATCCTCCTCCAGGGCGCCCGCATCGCCCTCGCCGACGGCCCCTACACCCCCGCCGAACGCGACACCCTCGCCACGGTCGGCGCCGCCCTCACCCTGTGCACGGACGACGTGACGGGCCTCCTTGCAGCAGCGGCCCGCACGCCTTCCTGAGCCCTTCCGGGGGCTCCGGCGACGAGGTCAGGAATCGAGAAGCGCCGCCCCCCGCCCGCCGCTAGCGTGACGGGCATGGACATCAGCATTCACGCCAGCTTCATTCCGCACGACGATCCGGAGGCCTCCCTGGCCTTCTACCGGGACGTCCTCGGCTTCGAGGTCCGCAACGACGTCGGGCAGGGCACGATGCGCTGGATCACCGTGGGCCCGCCCGGGCAGCCCGACACCTCGCTGCTGCTCGCGCCGCCCGCCGCCGACCCCGGTGTCACCGACGACGAGCGCCGGGTCATCGCCGAGATGATGGCCAAGGGCACCTACGGCTGGCTGCTGCTGGCCACCGGCGACGTCGACGAGACCTTCGAGAAGGTGCAGGCCGCCGGCGCCGAGGTCGTGCAGGAGCCCACCGACCAGCCGTACGGCATCCGCGACTGCGCCTTCCGCGACCCCGCGGGCAACCTCATCCGCATCCAGGCCCGGGGCTGACCCCGCCCCACCGGACGACGTCCCCCGACCCAGTCGCAGATGGAGACCTCACGATGACCGAGCCGCACGTCGCCGACACCCACGATCTGATCCGTGTGTACGGGGCGCGGGAGAACAACCTCAAGGACGTCAGCATAGAGATCCCGAAACGCCGGCTGACGGTGTTCACCGGGGTCTCCGGCTCCGGCAAGAGCTCGCTGGTGTTCGACACCATCGCCGCCGAGTCGCAGCGGCTGATCAACGAGACCTACAGCGCGTTCGTCCAGGGCTTCATGCCGAACCTGGCCCGCCCCGAGGTCGACGTCCTCGACGGACTGACCACCGCCATCACCGTCGACCAGCAGCGCATGGGCTCCGACCCGCGCTCCACCGTCGGCACCGCCACCGACGCCAACGCGATGCTGCGCATCCTCTTCAGCCGGCTCGCCGAACCGCACATCGGGCCGCCCTCCGCCTACTCCTTCAACGTCGCCTCCGTCTCCGCGAGCGGCGGCCTCACCGTCGACCGGGGCGCCGACCGGACCAAGACCGAGAAGGTCACCTTCAGCCGTACCGGCGGCATGTGCACCCACTGCGAGGGCCGGGGCCGGGTCTCCGACATCGACCTCACCCAGCTCTACGACGACTCCAAGTCGCTCGCGGAGGATCCCTTCACCATCCCCACCTACACGGGAGACGGGTGGGTCGTGCGGGTGATCACCGAGTCCGGCTTCTTCGACAAGAACAAGCCGATCCGCGAGTTCACCAAGAAGGAACGGCACGACTTCCTCTACCGCGAGCCGACCAAGGTCAAGATCAACGGCGTCAATCTGACGTACGAGGGCCTGATCCCCAAGCTGCAGAAGTCGTTCCTGTCCAAGGACCGCGAGTCGATGCAGCCCCACATCCGGGCCTTCGTGGACCGGGCCGTCACCTTCGCCGTCTGCCCCGAGTGCGACGGCACCCGGCTCAGCGCGCCGGCCCGCTCGTCGAAGATCGGCGGAGTGAGCATCGCCGACGCCTGCGCCATGGAGATCCGCGACCTCGCCGAGTGGGTCCGCGGCCTCGACGCCCCGTCGGTCGCCCCGCTGCTCGAAAAACTCCGGCACAGCCTCGACTCGTTCGAGGAGATCGGCCTCGGCTACCTCTCCCTCGACCGGGCCTCGGGCACCCTCTCCGGCGGCGAGGCGCAGCGCATCAAGATGGTCCGCCACCTCGGCTCCTCGCTCACCGACGTCACCTACGTCTTCGACGAGCCCACCGTCGGACTGCACCCGCACGACATCCAGCGGATGAACAACCTGCTGCTGCGCCTGCGGGACAAGGGCAACACGGTCCTCGTCGTGGAGCACAAACCGGAGACCATCGCGATCGCCGACCACGTCGTCGACCTCGGCCCGGGCGCGGGCGCGGGCGGCGGCACCGTCTGCTTCGAGGGCACCGTCGAGGACCTGCGCGGGTCCGACACCGTCACCGGCCGCCACCTCGACGACCGGGCCAAGCTCAAGGACACCGTCCGCACCCCCACCGGCACCCTGGAGATCCGCGGCGCCGGCGCCAACAACCTCCAGGACGTCGACGTCGACATCCCGCTCGGCGTGCTCTGCGTCGTCACCGGCGTCGCCGGCTCCGGCAAGAGCTCCCTCGTGCACGGCTCCATCCCGGCGCCCGAAGGCGTCGTCTCCGTCGACCAGACGCCGATCCGCGGTTCGCGCCGCAGCAACCCGGCCACCTACACCGGACTGCTGGAGCCGGTCCGCAAGGCGTTCGCCAAGGCCAACGGCGTCAAGCCGGCCCTGTTCAGCGCCAACTCCGAGGGCGCCTGCCCCACCTGCAACGGCGCCGGCGTCGTCTACACCGACCTGGCCATCATGCAGAGCGTCGCCACCACCTGCGAGGACTGCGGCGGCAAGCGGTTCGACGCCTCCGTCCTGGAGTACCGCCTCGGCGGGCGGGACATCAGCGAGGTCCTCGCGATGCCGGTCACCGAGGCCGAGGAGTTCTTCCGCGAGGGCGAGGCCCGTATCCCGGCCGCCCACCGGATCGTCCAGCGGATGGCGGACGTCGGGCTGGGGTACCTCACCCTCGGCCAGCCGCTGACCACCCTGTCCGGCGGTGAGCGCCAGCGCCTCAAGCTGGCCGTGCACATGGCCGACAAGGGCGGCGTCTACGTCCTCGACGAGCCGACGACCGGTCTGCACCTCGCCGACGTCGAGCAGTTGCTCGGCCTGCTGGACCGGCTGGTGGACTCCGGCAAGTCCGTCATCGTCATCGAGCACCACCAGGCCGTCATGGCCCACGCCGACTGGATCATCGACCTCGGTCCCGGCGCCGGTCACGACGGCGGCCGGATCGTCTTCGAGGGCACGCCCGCCGAGCTGGTCGCGTCCCGCTCCACCCTCACCGGTGAGCACCTCGCGGCCTACGTGGGCGGCTGAGCCCCGATGTGCCTGACCGGATCACCGGCCAGGGCCCTGCTGACGTCCCGCTCCCGCCTGCTGCGGGAGTGGACGTCCCAGGAGGCACCCGGCGAAGATGTGGGGGTGACGTCCCACCGCTCGACCCCCGACGAACAGCGGCTGCGCACCCTGGTCGCGCTGCGCCGCGTCCGCGACCGGATGGACCGGGAGTACGCGCAGCCCCTCGACGTGGAGGCCCTCGCCCGCGGCGTCCACATGTCGGCGGGACATCTCAGCCGCGAGTTCCGGGCCGCCTACGGCGAGTCGCCCTACGGCTATCTGATGACGCGCCGCATCGAGCGCGCGATGGCGCTGCTGCGCCGCGGCGACCTCAGCGTCACCGAGGTCTGCTTCGAGGTGGGCTGCTCGTCCCTGGGCACCTTCAGCACCCGTTTCACGGAGCTGGTCGGGATGTCGCCGAGCGCCTACCGGCGCCAGGAGACCGGCGCGGTGGCCGGCATCCCGTCCTGTGTGGCGAAGCAGGTGACCCGGCCGATGCGCGACCGTGAGGCGCCGTTCAGCCTGGCAGCCGCCGTCAACGGCACGGCACCGGCGGGCGCCCGCGCGAGGATGTGACGGCGGGCCGGGGGCGCCCTCCCCGGTGGGGCGCCCCCGGCCCGCCCGCCTCGCGGGCATGTCCTACGGCAGGGTCTTCTCCCAGTACTTGTCGTCGTCGGAGTCGTAGATCAGCTCGCCCCCGGCGTCGTAGCCCTTGATGTGCGGGGCCCGCGTGACCTGCTCGTTGAGCACGCCGGACGCGACGAAGCGGCCCTTGCCGACGGTGGCCTCCGCGCGGGAGTCGCCGTAGGAGACCGTCACCCGGGCCACCGACGGCTTGACGTCGCCGATGACCGCCCAGCGGAACGGCAGCCGCCAGCGGCCGTGGTCCAGGACCGTCTGCTTGAAGAGCCGGTTGCCGTTGGGATTCACCAGCACCGCGCCCTCGTCCGGGATGAGGTCGCTGTCGTCGGTGAACGCGGTGATGCCCTGCGTCACCCCGTCCTCCAGCCGGCAGATCAGCGAGGACCGGTCCTCGTCGTCGGCCTGCGCGACCACGAAGACACCGTCGCCCCCCGTGTTGGAGTCGCCGGTGCTGCGCATCGCCAGCACGATCGTGTACTCGTCCGCCGGGGCCAGACCCGGCCGGCCCGGCCCGGAGCGGGTGAACTCCGAGTCCAGGCAGTTCTCCAGGCCGTCCCTCGCCTGGTCGTAGGTGATCCCGTCGAACAGCGCCGCCCCCGCCCGGTCCGGCTCCGCGCTCGGCGACGGGGACGCCTTCCCGGAAGCCGAAGCCGAAGCAGAGGCCGACGGTGTCGGGGCCGCCGCCGTGCTGCCCTGCGCGCTCCCGGCGCCCAGGCCGTACACCCCGGCCGGTACCGCCACCAGCGTCGCCAGAGCCGCGCCCGCCAGCGCCACCCGGCGCCGCCGCTCCGCCACACCCTGCCGCCTGATCTGCGGATAGGGCGCCGCGGACGGCCGGATCGTATAGGCGTCCTCCGCGAGCAGTTCCCTCAGGTCCTCCTCGAAGTCCCGTTCTCCGTCGTCCATGTGCCGCCTGTCGTCGTTCACCGGTTGCCTCCCTGACCGGACGGGGTCATCCGGGAGAGCCCCGGACACGTACGCAGCTTCGCCAGTCCCTTGGACGCCTGGCTCTTGACCGTGCCGACGGAGCAGCCGAGCAGCTCGGCCACCTCCGCCTCGGACAGGTCCTCCCAGTACCGCATGACCACCACCGCCCGCTGTCTGGACGGCAGTTGGGCCAGCGCGCCGAGGAGCGCCCCGCGCTCGTCGACCCCCGCGTAGCCCTCGTCGCGTCCCGCGCGGTCCGGCGGGGCGTCGGTCAGCGACTCCCGGACCCGCCGCTTGCGGAACCGGTCGCTGTTGCAGCTGACCAGCATCCGCCGGACGTACGCCTCCGGGCTGTCGGCGCGCGACACCCGCCGCCAAGCGCGGTACGCCTTCGCCAGAGCCGTCTGGGTCAGGTCCTCCGCGTGGTGCGCGTCCCCGGTGAGGAGATACGCGGTCCGGACGAGGTGCGACCATCGCGCTCTGACGAATTCCTGGAACTGGGCCTCTAGTTCGGCCTGCATCAAGCACCCTCCCTCGCCCACCTGACCACCATCGCGGCGGAATCGGTTGCCCGGCGTGCGGCGCCCGGTTCGAATGGGACGGTGGAGACCGAGAAGCAGTGGCACGAGGGCGACCCGGGAGTCCTGAGGCTGCCGTCCGGACGGCTGGTGCGCGGCCGCGCCCTGCGCCGCCCCCTCGACCCGGCGGCACCCCCGCCCACCTACGGCGTCTATCTGCTCGGCCGCAGACCGCCCGCCACCGAGTGGGAGGCCCACTGGATCCGCTGGCCCGACTTCCGCCTGCCCGCCGACCGCGCCGCCGCCCGCGCGACGCTCACCGCGGCCTGGGAACGGGCCCCGTACGAGCGCGTCGAGATCGCCTGCGGCGGCGGACGCGGCCGTACGGGGACGGCGCTGGCGTGTCTCGCGGTCCTGGACGGCGTACCGGCCGGGGAGGCCGTGGACTTCGTGCGGCGGCACTACGACCGGCACGCCGTGGAGACGCCGTGGCAGCGGCGTTACGTGCGGACGTTCAGCTGAGCGTGTCCGCCACGAGCCTCGTCGCCTCGACGATCAGCGCGTGGTCGTACGCCGCGTCCTGCTCGGGCCGGGTCGTCATGACCGCGAGGACGAGCGGGACGCCCTCCTCGGTCCAGACGACGCCCGCGTCGTTGTTCGCGCCGTAGCTGCCGCCGCCGGTCTTGTCGGCGACCGTCCACGGCGGCGGCAGGGCCGCGCGGAAGCGGTTGACGCTGGTGGTGTTGTGCAGCAGCCAGTGCGTCAGCCGGGCCCGGTCGCGGGCGTCGAGGGCGTCCCCGAGGACCAGCCGGGCGTAACTGCCGCCGATGGCGCGCGGGCTCGTGGTGTCGGTGACCCGCCACGGCTCCGCCGAGTTCAGCTCGGTCTCCCAGCGGTCCAGCCGGGTCACCCGGTCGCCGATCGAGCGGGCGAACCGGGTCACCGCCGTGGGGCCGCCGATCTGGCGCAGCAGCAGGTTCCCGGCCGTGTTGTCGCTGAACCGGATGGCGGCGTCCGCGAGTTCGGCGACCGTCATGCCGGTCTCCAGATGCGCCCGCGTGACGTCGGAGTTGGCCACCAGATCGGCCTCGGTGTAGTGGATACGCCGGGCCAGCACCTCGCCGTCGCGGTCCAGGTCGCGCAGGACGGCCGCGACGGCGAGCGGCTTGAACAGGGAGCAGACCGGGAAGCGCTCGTCGGCGCGGTGCGTGAGGGTCCGGCCGGTGACCACGTTGTGGGCGTACACACCGAGCCGGGCGCCGTGGCCGCGCTCCAGCTCGCGCAGCCGGGCCCGGACGTCACCGCCGGTGGTGGCGTGGGCGGGTGCGGCGGCCAGCGCGGCGGCCGCGGCGCCCGCCGTGACGAGCAGCGCACGGCGGCTCATCCGCGAAGACATCGGAGGCGTGGGGGAGGTGGGGGAGGGAATCGTGCTCTCCTTCGTTCGAGGGACGTCGACGATCTACTGATGATCGACGCCCTCGCCCCTCCCTTGGTTGCGACGCCGTGGACACGCCCTACGGGCGGTACGGGTCCTGCCAGGGCTCCGCACGGTCCGGGCCCATCTCCAGCACCATGATGAGCCGGTCCTCGCCGGGTCCCAGGTAGTCGCGGTGGACTCTGCCGTCGGTGGAGAAGCCCAGGGTGCGGTAGAGCGCGATGGCCGCCGCGTTGGTCGGCTCCACGGTCAGCCGCACCTCGTGCACCCGCTCCCGGCGCAGCTGGCGCAGCACCTCCAGCATCAGCCGCCGGCCCAGGCCCCGGCCCCGCTGGTCGGCGCTGACGGCGAGGCTGAGGACCCAGCAGACATAGCCGTCGGACGTCGTCACGAACAGCGCATAGCCGTGCAGGCACTCCCCGTCGTCCAGGACGAGGATGCGGTCGCCGTGGGCGTCGATGTGCTGGCGGAGCACGAAGTAGGGGTACGGATCCTCGGGGAAGACCTCCCGGTCCACGCGCAGAAGCTCGGGCAGATCGGCCTCGGTGACCCCCCGCATGGTCAGCGGCCGGTCGTCGCGGTCGGCGAAGAACGCCTGGTCGGTGTGGTGTCCCCGGAAAGGGAAACGTTCCTCCGGTAGCGCCATCGGCCGCCCCCTGGTTGATGGAATGCCGTCACTCGTGCAGGTGAGTACCCGTGCCCGCCGTTGCCGGTGCCCACCGAGGTCCGCCCCATCTTGAGCAGCGCCGTTCCCGCTGGACAAGACCGCACTGTGCCTATGCCCCAACGCGCTCCCGGTGCGCCTCCTTTTGGTACCGTTGGTGGAATGACCCAGAGATCGTCGGGGGGCGTCCAGGTGATGAATGCCGATGTGCCATGGGACGCGGCATTCGACTCGATCGCCTACCTTGATCACAATTACCGCGCCTTACAGGCGGAGGACGCGGAGATCCTGCACATCATCCGGGACCATTTCGGCGACCATTTCCGGAAGCAGGGCGTCGGGCCGGTCAGCGGGATCGACGTGGGGGCGGGGGTGAACCTGTACCCGGCCCTCGCGATGCTGCCCTGGTGCGACGAGATCACGCTCTTCGAGCGCTCCGCGTCCAACGTGGCCTACCTCAAGAGCCAGATCGACGGCTACGACAACAACTGGGACAAGTTCTGGGCCGCCCTGTGCCGCAAGGACGCCTACCGCACCATGGACATGGACCCGCGCGAGCGCTTCCGAAAGGTCGTCCAGGTCGAGCAGGGCGACATCTTCGACCTCCGCGACGAGGGGCGCTGGTCCGTCGGCACGATGTTCTTCGTCGCCGAGTCGATGACCGCCGTGCACGCCGAGTTCGAGCTCGGCGTCGAGCGGTTCATGCGCGCCCTGGCCCCGGGCGCCCCCTTCGCCACCGCGTTCATGGAACATTCGAAGGGCTATCACGCCGGTGAGCATTTCTTCCCGGCGTGTGACGTGGGAGAATCCGACGTGCGCGCGAGTCTCGAGGCTTTCGCGGGCGACTTCAAGGTGCAACGACTCGAATCCGCGGCAGCCGTACGCGACGGATATTCGGGAATGATCGTGGCCTACGGCTGGCGGGCGAATTCGGATTCGCCCATTCCGGTCGGCTGATCGACAAGGCTTCACAACAGCACAGAGATATTTCCTCAAGTGATGGCAGTGCGGCCTGTGTGAGGGGCATGGGATGCAGATCAAGCCACGCCAGCATCTGCTGGACATCTGGCAGGCGATTGCCCGCCACTCTTTCGACGGGGGGGAGTGGCAATGGGGCGACTGGGGCAAGGAGAGCAGCGTCGCCGACGCCGAGCGGCTGCTGTGCCTGCTCTATCCCGCCACCGAGATCCCCGCCTTCCGGCTCGACGATCCCGACACCACACAGGAGGACGTCCAGCAGGTCCTGAAGAAGGCCGGAGGACGACTGGACATCCCGGCCAACCTCGTGACGGCCGCCGCCGACTTCATGCGGACGCACACCGGTGAGGACAAGCGGCCCACCTTCGCGGGCGGTTACTACTTCGGCTCCCACGACAAGACCAAGGAACTCACGGAGGAGCAGCGCCGGTTAGGCGTGGTCGACTCCTACTCCATGTCGATCACGCTGTGCCTCGCCCTGCTCGGCTTCCTCAAGGTCTACGAGACCAGGACCCGGCGCAGCGACATCAAGGAGACCATCGCCGAACTCCGCGCGGCCACCAGCAACCGCCTCACCGCCGCCATGGTGAGCCTGCTGCGCTCCTTCGTCGTCAACGTCTTCGACACCGACTCCTCCCAGGGCCAGACCCTCACCGAACTCCTCGGCCAGCAGCGGCTGTCGCAGCGCCAGGTGCTGAACAAGTTCCAGAACCGCTTCCGAGCCCTGCGCGCCGCGATCAACGAGAGCGTGTTCCTCGGCATCGACGTCCAGGAAGGCCTCAAGGACGAGAACCAGCTCTTCGAGTGCGGCTTCTCCTGGACCATGGTCAAGGACGCCCCCGAGGTCGAGACCAGCGAACCCATCGGGCCGCAGCCCGACGGCGTCGCCAACCCGGTGCCGTACCTGTACTTCACCGTGGTCGCCCTCGACGGTATCCAGGACCTGTTCTCCGACCGCACCCTCACCCTCGGCCTGCTCAACACCGAGCAGCAGAGACTCGCCGAGTCGCTGCGCCTGCGGTGGGAGCTGACCCAGCAGTACTGGTCCGGCATCGCCCGCTTCAACGCCGACCGCTGGCCCCTGGAGGACATCCCCTGGCGTACGACGGGACAGAAGCTGGAGTCCGAGTACTTCTCCCTCTCCGTCGCCGCCATCCTCGTGCACGACCTGATGCGCCGCCGGGCCACCGACGACGACCTGACCCGCACCGTCGGCGTCATGGAGCGCCTCGCCGAACGCGGCCGCATCACCAGCCGCATGGTCCGCGACGACCCGATCGTGCACGCCCTGCACAACGTCGGCGTCGTCCTGCCGCTCCAGGGCAGCGAACGCCTCGGCCCGCCCATGACCTGGGCCATGACCGACTTCTCCGCCCAGCTGCTCAAGCGGACCGTCCAGCTGTGCACCCTCTCCCGCAACCTCGCCTCCCACGACCGGCTGCTCCGCCTCGCCGAGGACGTCTTCGACCACATGTGGCGCCGGCGCATCCGCGACGGCGAGGGCGTCGGCCTCTGGGACAACATCCACGCCGCCTACCCGGACGCAGAGATCCACCAGCGGCGCGTCCCGGTCTCCTGGAGCATCACCGAGCGGGTCACCGAGGTCATGGTGCAGGCCAACGTCATGTACCGGCAGCCCCCGATCCGCAGCAACGAACTGACCGAACTGGCGAAGGCGTTGCTCAGCGAGTCCGCCCACCTCCTGGGCAACGAGCAGATGGAGCCCGCCCCCGCGGACGCCGGCCGGCACGGCATGCAGCTGCGCAACATCGAGGTGAAGCTGCGCCGCGCCCGCACCCTCGTCGAGGAACAGCCCGGCACCGCCTACGCCCTCACGCTCGACGTCCTCGGACAGCTCGACTCGCTCGCCCGCGCCCGCGAGGCCGCGGACCGGGGAGTGTGAGACGTGCTGATCTTCTCCGCCTCCGACAAGGGGGGCACCGGCCGCTCGGTGACGAGCGCCAACCTGGCCTACCACCGCGCCATGGCCGGTGACGACGTCTGCTACCTGGACTTCGACTTCGGCTCGCCGACCGCGGCGGCCGTCTTCGACGTGGCCGACGCCCGCCAGGCCACCGAGGACCGCGGTCTGCACGCCTACCTGATAGGAGAGGTCGGCGAACCCGCCCGCATCGACGTCTGGGCCGAGACCGAGCACCAGGTGCTGCGCTTCCCGCCGCCCGGCTCCGGCCGGCTCGTGCTGATGCCCGGCGACGTCAGCGGCGGCGAGTTCGCCACCAGCGAGGAGAACCTCCACCGCTGCGTCGACCTCCTGATGAACCTGTACTACGAGTTCGACCTGGTCATCGTGGACCTCAGCGCCGGCCGCTCGTACGCCGTCGACATGGTCCTGGAGGCCACCGCCCAGCCCGAGATGAGCGAGGTCACCGCCCGCTGGCTGGTCTTCCACCGCTGGACCCGCCAGCATGTGGCGGCCGCCGCGAGCCTGGTCTTCGGCAAGCGCGGCATCCTCGCGGGCGGCGTCGAACGCGGACACGGCGAGGAGGAGCTGCGCAACGCCATCCGCTTCGTCCGGGCCGCCGTCCCCGACCCCGAGTCACCGCTGTGGTCCCAGGTGTCGCCCACCCAGTCGGCGTGGATGCGCAAGACCGACGGCGACCTCAAGCAGCTCGCCTCCACCCACGGCATCGGCTACAGCCAGGTCCTCGGCTCCGTGCCGCTCGAACCGGTCCTGCAGTGGCGTGAGCAGCTCATCACCGACGAGGACGTGCTCGACAGCCAGATCGCCAACCAGGAGACCTGGCAGGCCCTCAGCCGACTCGCCGAACGCCTCACCGACGACAAGTACTGGGAGACGGCATGAGCGACGCCGTCTTCCAGGAGACCACCGCCCAGCCGCGCACCCAGTCCGTGCCGCTGGCCCATCTCTCCCTGGAGCTCGGCCACCTCTACATGGAGGACTACGAGGCCGGGCCCAAGCGGCTGGCCGAGCACTTCGCCGAGGTCCGGGTCTGGGCGGACGCCGTACGGGCCTCCGCCGCCCGGCGCGGCCGGCGCCCCCGGATCAGCACCTGCTTCCTGATCGACGACTACTTCAGCCGCTTCTCCACCCCGGCCGAACTCGTCCCCATGGTGCTCGAGGAGGCCGAGAAGGCGGGCCTGGTCATCGACTACCTGGCCCGCGAGTCGGCCTGCGCGGTCGCCGACCGGGTCGAGCTCGCCGAGTCCGTCATGAACCGCCTCGTCGAGTCCCCGCCGCCCGGCAGCCACGGCTCACGCCCGCCCGTCAGCCGCACCGGCTGGCTGGCCAACGGCGAGCGCAGCCCCGCCACCTCCCGCAGCGCCCTCGGCGCGGTCAAGGGCTGGCAGCCGCCGCAGGAGACGGCCGCCCGCAACCACTCCATCTTCATGGACGTCGAACTGTGGTCGGAGAAGGACGGCCGGCGCCTGTGGTCCTGCCCCTTCCTGGCCGCCGTGTGGCAGCTCGCCCGGCTCGGCCTGCTGCGGCACCTCGGCGAGCCGGTGCTGGTGCCCACCGTGTGGGAGGGCGCGGACTTCCCGCAGGAGTGGGACCGGCTGCCGCCCGTGGTCAAGCTCAGCGACACGGGCGCGGCCTTCAGCGCCTACCGCACCTGCACCCTGATGCCGAACCGCTTCATCGCCGTCGAGGACGCCGTACGGCTCATCCTCGACCAGATAGACGTCGACGCGGGGGCGCTGCGGCAGGTCGCCGAGCGGTCGGCGGCCGAGCGGGTGCCGGTGCCCCCCGCGGTCGCCCAGCGCGCCACGTACGTCTTCTACGAGGAGCCCGGCGACTCCGCCGAGGCCGAGGAGACCTGAGATGACGGCGGCCCCGGTCCACCCGGCGCGTCCGGTCCTCGCCTGCGGCGAGGTCCGCACCTGTCTGCTGCCGTCGCTCCAGGCCCTGGACAGCCGGGCCGCCGCCCAACTGCTCCGGCTCCGCGCCGACGAACCCGTACGGATCTCCGAGCGGCCCTCCATGCACGCGCTGTCCCCCGAGGTGCTGACCGGGGTGGACTGCCGGCTGCCCGCCTCCAACGGCAGCAAGGTCCGCGGCGTCGGTACGGTCGCCGCGCGCGCCGCCCTGACCGAGGGACGGCTCCTCCAGGCCACCGCCTGGTTCAGCGTCCCGGCCGCGGGGCCCGATCTGCGCCGCCCCTGGGGCCAGTACCTGGTACGGCCCGGCCTCGTCGAACCGTTCGGCAAGCTGCCCGAACAGGCCACCGCGGAGGGCGTGTTGCGCGGCGCCGGGCGCGGCGAGCTCGACCTCGGCGTGATCGCCGAGGGGCTCCTCGCCCAGCTGCGGCGGCACGCGCTGCTCGACCGCCGGGTGCCGTTCAAGTCCAGCCCCACCCGTCTGCGCTGGGTGGCCCGGCGGGAACCGGCGGGGGAGCGGGCCTCACTGACGAGTTTCACCGTCGCCGAGGGCGGGCTGCGCACCATGGAGCTGTCCCTCCCGGCCGACGTCCCGGCCGCGTCCGCCGCCGGCCTGTGCGAGGATCTCGCCCTGCACGACTGGCTTTTGACGACAGTTCAGCACATGCTGGACAACAGCAGACTCGGTGCGGCGGGTGGCCCGCCGGTGATCGAGACGCTGCAACCGGTCGTCGTCCATCTGCTGCATCTGTGGATGCCGCGGGCCCACGTGGATCCCGCTCTGGCCCACCTGTGGGACGTACTGGAACAGCGACCGGGGTTCTCCCGGCAGTGGGAGAACCTCAGCCGGCGCATCAGGGACCGACTGGCCCTCCAGGCCGTGGCGACGCCGCAGCAGGCGCTCAGCGACGCGCGCTGAAGGGCAGCACCGCATGACAACCGCAACCTGACGGGGGATGACAGATGAGCACGACGTCATTAGGGAACGGGAACGGCGGCAGGAACCAGCCGCAGACACAGAACGGGGGCCGGCACAAGGTCCTGCTGAGAGTGCTGGTCGCGGGCGTGGTCGGCGCCGCGACCTTCCTGCTGAGCGGTCTGCTGAACCAGGAGGACGACAATCTGTGGGAGTGGACGATGTCCATCTCCCTGGGCTGCGCGGTGCTGATCGTGCAGTATCTGGTCGACTTCGGCGAGCGATTCGAGAAGGTCGACCAGGGCTTCGCCGAGATCCTCGCCGCGACGGAGCTGTTCAGTCAGGTCGACGGCTCGGTGCTGCGCTCCGAGGAGGTGACCCGGCTCGTCCTCGGCTACACCCGGGTCCGGGAGCAGGGCGGCGACATCATGCAGGCCTTCGCCGAGAAGGAACTCGGGCGGTTGGCCCGGATGATGGAGGGCCTCGGCAGCGGCACCGCGGACTGCCCCGGCGAGAACCACGAGTGGCTGATCGACCTCACCGACTGCACCAAGATGACCCTGGACGCCACCAGCACCTCGGTGGACCGGGAGTTCTGGTACAGCGGACCGGCCGAGCGCTACCTCGCGGCGCAGGAGAAGGCGATCCGCAGGCGGGGCGTGGAGATCCGCCGCCTGTTCATCGTCCGCACCGAGGACGAGGTGACACCGGAGCTGCGGTCGCTGTGCGACGACCACCGCAGGCGCGGCATCGACGCGCGGATCGCGGTGCGCTCGCTGATGGAGGCCAACCCGAGGGTGAGCGACTTCATCGTCTTCGACGGCGAGCTGTGCCACGAGACCAAGCCGGACCAGGAGAACAACCCGGACAGCACCCTGCTGAGCGCCGACCCGGACCACATCGAGGACCACATCACCCAGTTCACGGACCTGTGGGCCGAGGCGGAGCGCCAGCAGACGCCCCGGGCCACCTCAGAGACCTGAGGAACCCCTCCCAGGCATGAGCGGGGAACAGCAGCACGGGACCGTCCGAGGCGAGCTTGGAGTCCCGGACGGGAACGGTGTGGGGGACTCCGTCGGCCACCTCGACGCAGTTGCCTCCGTCGCCGTTGCTGTGGCTGCTCCTGCGCCAGCGAGCGCCGCTCAGGTCGTCCGTGTGCATCGTCTGAAGTCCTCAGCTGCCGACTCGATCAGGGCCAGGGACGCGTCCGGAGACAGCGCGGCGCCCCTGATGAGATCGTAGGCGCGGCTCGCACGCTTCACCACCGCCGGGTCGTCCAGGACGCTGCCTGAAAACGACGTCTCGGTATAGGCAGTTGGCGGTGCGTCGTCGAACTCCATCAGGCGCAGCGAGCCGTTGTTCGCGGTGGCGCCCGCCGAGTACGGCAGCACCTGGAGCAGCACCTTGCGGCTGCGGGCCGCCTCCGCCAGGTGCGTCAGCGCCCGCGCCGCGACCTCCCGGCCGCCGACGGGGACGCGCAGCACCGTCTCGTGCACGATCGCGCAGTACTCCGGCCGCGTCGCGTCCTCCAGGATCGCCGCGCGCTCGGCGCGGGCCGCGACCCGCTCCTCGACGAGTTCGTCGGCCGCGAACGGCTGCGTGGCCAGGACGAGGGCCCTCGTGTACGCCGGTGTCTGCAGCAGCCCCGGAACGACGGAGGGCTCCCAGTCGCAGATCCTCGTCGCCAGCCGCTCCAGCTCGGCCGTCCTCGCGAAGTAATCCGCGTACCGCCGGTCCCTGATGAGCTTCTGCCAGAGGCGCTCGAAAATACCGTCGGTTTGCAGGGCGTCGTCAATCCTCTGAGCGATATCCAGCTGAGGCTTTCGGATCGCCTGTTCGAACTGGCCGATGTAACCACCCGACACGAAAACCCGCGCACCCAGTTCCGTCTGTGTAATACCGGCGTTCTCACGCCGTCTCTTCAGCTCCGCCCCGAAGAACTCCCAAGCCGCCTGACGTGAACCGTTGGCCATGACAACCTCCCTGCACAGCGGGGCACTTGTAGTGCGCAGACTCCCGCCGAGTGTAGGCGCCACGGGTCACCATGGAGTGGGAATGCGTGAAACCCGAATTCGAGGGGAGCAAGGTGGCGGAACGACACTCGGCGCACTGCGTCGAAGAAGCGGAGGAAGTGGTGAAGGAATTGCGGGCCGCGCTGGAGAACGCAGGAATTACGCTCCCGACACTCCGGATCGATCCGGCGAGTCTCGCGCGTGAAGCGCCATGCCCGCTGGTCGAATTGGGCCGCTGCTCCGTGGAGACCGCGCGGCGGCTCGCGGCGGTGCTGCGATGAAGCCGTCCATCGGGTCGTATGTCTATGACACTCTTTCGGGTCGAATCGGGGTCGTGATGGGCCACGAGGGCCCGTACGTCCAGCTGCGGCCGCACGGCGGCGGCAAGGAGTGGGACGCCGACCCGGCGTCGGTGCGGCCGGCCACCCCGGCCGAGCGGCTGCGGGCGGCGACGGCGTACGCGAACGCGCGCAGCAGGGGAGAGGTGCCCTGAGGGCGTACCCCCGCCACCCAGCGCCACCGCCCCGGCACGGTCCGCATGTGCGGGGCGGTGGGTGACCCCGGCCGCACCCGCCTGTCACCGGCGTACGCGACAATGAGGTCATGAGTCTGTTCCGCGACGACGGCATCGTGCTGCGCACCCAGAAGCTGGGTGAGGCGGACCGGATCATCACCCTGCTCACGCGCGGGCACGGGCGGGTGCGGGCCGTGGCGCGCGGCGTGCGGCGCACGAAGTCGAAGTTCGGGGCGCGGCTCGAGCCGTTCTCCCATGTCGACGTGCAGTTCTTCGCGCGGGGGAGCGAGCTGATCGGACGCGGGCTGCCGCTGTGCACACAGAGCGAGACGATCGCTCCGTACGGCGGCGGCATCGTCACGGACTACGCCCGCTACACCGCCGGGACGGCCATGCTGGAGACCGCCGAGCGGTTCACCGACCACGAGGGCGAGCCGGCCGTCCAGCAGTACCTGCTCCTGGTGGGGGCGCTGCGCACCCTCTCCCGCGGCGAGCACGAGCCGCATCTCGTGCTCGACGCCTTCCTGCTGCGGTCCCTCGCCGTCAACGGCTACGCCCCGAGCTTCGGGGACTGTGCGAAATGCGGCATGCCGGGACCGAACCGCTTCTTCTCCGTGGCCTCGGGGGGCTCGGTCTGTGTCGACTGCCGGGTGCCCGGTAGCGTCGTACCGTCGCCGCAGACCCTGGACCTGCTGGGCGCGCTGCTCACCGGTGACTGGGAGACCGCGGACGCCTGCGAGCCGCGGTACGTCCGGGAGGGCAGCGGACTGGTGTCCGCCTATCTGCACTGGCACCTGGAGCGCGGACTGCGTTCGCTCCGGTACGTCGAGAAGTAGAAGAAGCAGAAGAAGCCAGAGGGAGACGAGAGACACATGGCCGTGAGTGGGTTCCTGGGGCGCCGGCGCCGTGAGTACAGGACGCCGGAGCCGCACCCGTCCGGTGCCCGCCCGCCCAAGCTCCCGGGCGAGCTGGTCCCGAACCATGTGGCGATCGTCATGGACGGCAACGGCCGCTGGGCCAAGGAGCGGGGCCTGCCGCGCACCGAGGGCCACAAGGTCGGCGCGGAGCGCGTGCTGGACGTCCTGCAGGGCGCGATCGAGATGGGCGTCGGCGCGATCTCGCTGTACGCCTTCTCCACCGAGAACTGGAAGCGCTCGCCCGACGAGGTGCGCTTCCTGATGAACTTCAACCGGGACTTCATCCGCAAGACCCGCGACCAGCTCGACGAGCTGGGGGTGCGGGTGCGGTGGGTCGGCCGGATGCCCAAGCTGTGGAAGTCGGTCGCCCGGGAGCTGGAGATCTCCCAGGAGCAGACCAAGGACAACGACAAGCTCACCCTGTACTTCTGCATGAACTACGGCGGGCGGGCCGAGATCGCGGACGCCGCGCAGGCGCTCGCCGAGGACGTGCGCGCCGGGCGGCTGGACCCGGCCAAGGTCACCGAGAAGACGTTCGCGAGGTACCTGTACTACCCGGACATGCCGGACGTCGACCTGTTCCTGCGGCCCAGCGGCGAGCAGCGCACGTCCAACTATCTGCTGTGGCAGAGCGCGTACGCCGAGATGGTCTTCCAGGACGTGCTGTGGCCGGACTTCGACCGGCGTGACCTGTGGCGCGCCTGCCTGGAGTACGCCTCCCGCGACCGCCGCTTCGGCGGTGCCATCCCGAACGAGGAACTGCTGGCCATGGAGGGCAGCCAGGACGAGAGCTGACCACACGCGAACGGCCCCGCCCCACCTCGGTGGGACGGGGCCGTTCGCGGTTCCTCGGACCTAGTGGTCGTTGAGGAACGTGTAGTCCTTGCACTCGCCGTCGGGCGCGCGGCAGAACTTGAAGCCGATGCGCGTGTTCTCCGGCAGGTTGAACACGCCGCCCATGCTCGCCTTGCGGGTGGCGGTGTTGCCCTCGCCGCCGACGGTGAACGAGTAGCGCGGGTTGCCGCTCGGGCTGCCGATGTACACGTTCATCGTGACACCGCGGCCGTCCGCGTCGTTGTCCTTGATCGTGACGACGTCACCGTACTCGTTGAAGAAGCCGGTGCCGCTCCAGTCGACGCCAGGAACGTTCCCCCAGGCATCCCCCGTGTGCATGGTGTGGTCCGCGGCGACCGCCGAGTTGGCGACGGTCAGCACCAGAGCGGCGCTCGCGGCGGCCACACCCGCCATACGTCCCAGTTTCAAGTTGTCTCCCCTGTTTCCTGTGTGACTCCTGTGGTCGCAGAAGCCATCGCGATCATACAAACACAAGATCGCGACGGGTTTGGGGGTGTGTGATCAAGCCAACTGGCCGGAGAACACTCAGCAGTTGGCGGATGCGCAGTCGGCGCAGGTGCCGAAGATCTCCACCGTGTGCGCCACGTTCACATAGCCGTGCTCGGCGGCGATGGCGTCCGCCCACTTCTCCACGGCCGGGCCCTCGACCTCGACGGCCTTGCCGCAGACCCGGCACACCAGATGGTGGTGGTGCTCGCCGCTGGAGCAGCGGCGGTAGACGGACTCGCCCTCGGAGGTGCGCAGGACGTCGACCTCGCCGGCCTCGGCGAGGGACTGCAGGGTGCGGTAGACGGTGGTGAGCCCGACCGAGTCGCCCTTGTGCTTGAGCATGTCGTGCAGGTCCTGGGCGCTGCGGAACTCGTCGACCTCGTCGAGGGCCGCCGCCACGGCGGCGCGCTGCCGGGTGGCCCGGCCCTTCACGGGCGGTCCTGCCGTCGTCACCGTTGCCTCCTCACGTCTGCGCCTTGCCCGCGCCATTGTGCCAGTCCGACCAGGGCCCGGTCAGACGCCGACCTTGCCCGCGGCGCCCCCGTTGTCCGGAACCGCGCACTCCACGGGGTCCCCGGCCGGCTGCGCCGCCGCCAGGGCCCGAGCGCGTCGCCGGGCCAGCGGAGTCGCCAGCGCGGTCAGCACGATGAACGCGCCGATGGTCAGCAGCACGATGGTCGCGCCGGGCGGGACGTCGTTGTAGTACGAGGTGACCGTGCCCCCGATCGTCACCGTCACACCGATCGCCACGGCGATCGCGAAGGTCGCCGCGAAACTGCGGGACAGCTGCTGGGCGGCCGCCACCGGCACCACCATCAGCGCGCTCACCAGCAGCAGCCCGACGACCCGCATCGCGACCGTCACCGTGACGGCGGCCGTGACCGCCGTCAGCAGGTTCAGCGCCCGCACCGGAAGGCCCGTGACCCGCGCGAACTCCTCGTCCTGGCTGACCGCGAACAGCTGGCGGCGCAGCAGCACCGTGATGAGCACCACGAACGCCGCGAGCACGCAGATCGCTGTCACATCCGACTCGGACACCGTGGACAGCGACCCGAACAGGAACGACAGCAGGTTGGCGTTGGCGCCGCCGGGCGCGAGGTTGATCAGCAGCACACCGCCGGCCATACCGCCGTAGAAGAGCATCGCCAGGGCGATGTCGCCGCGGGTCTTGCCGTACCAGCGGATCAGCTCCATGAGCACCGCGCCGAACACCGCGACCAGCGTGGCGGTCCACACCGGCGACCAGGACAGCAGGAAGCCGAGGCCGACGCCGGTCATGGCGACATGGCCGATGCCGTCGCCCATCAGCGCCTGGCGGCGCTGCACGAGGTAGATGCCGATCGCCGGCGCGGTGATGCCCACGAGGATCGCGGCGAGCAGCGCCCGCTGCATGAAGTCGGCGTTCAGGATTTCCATCAGCTCAGCAGTCCCGTCCGGATCGGTTCGGCGTCGTGAGCCGCGTGCGGGTGTACATGGTCGTGGCCGGGCAGCGCGTGCTGGCCGACCGCCTTCGGGGGCGGGCCGTCGTGCAGCACACAGCCGTCGCGCAGGACGACCGCCCGGTCGATCAAGGGCTCCAGCGGGCCCAGTTCATGCAGGACGAGCAGGACCGTGGCGCCGGCCGCGACCTGCTCGCGCAGGGTGTGGGCGAGCACCTCCTGGCTGGCCAGGTCGACGCCCGCCATCGGCTCGTCCATGATCAGCAGTTCCGGCTCGGCGGCCAGGGCGCGGGCGATGAGCACCCGCTGGTGCTGGCCGCCGGACAGCGCGTCGACCGAGTCCTTGGCGCGGTCCGCCATGCCGACGAGCTCCAGGGCGTGCCGGACGGCCTCGCGGTCGGCCTTGCGGAAGAGCCCGAAGCGGGTGCGCGACAGCCGGCCCGAGGAGACGATCTCGCCGACCGTGGCGGGCACGCCGCCCGCGGCCGTCGTGCGCTGCGGGACGTAGCCGACCCGCGCCCACTCGCGGAACCGGGCCCGCGGGGTGCCGAACAGCTCGATCTCGCCGGCGCTGACCGGCACCTGGCCGATGACGCTGCGCACGGCCGTGGACTTGCCGGAGCCGTTGGCGCCGAGCAGCGCGACGACCTCGCCGTGGCGCACGGTGAGGTCGATGCCGCGCAGGACCGGGCGGGCGCCCAGCTCCGCGCGGACGCCGCGCAGGGAAATGACGGACTCGCTCATGCCGTCCTCCAGGGAGTGGGTCACCGGGCGCCCAACGCCTTCTTCAGGGCCGTGAGGTTGGCCTCCATGACCGCGAAGTAGTCGTCGCCCTTCGACCGGTCGGTGAGGCCCTCGAGCGGGTCGAGGACGTCCGTCCGCAGGCCCGCGTCGTCGGCGAGGGTCTTCGCGGTCTTGCCGGACACCAGGGTCTCGTAGAACACGGTGGTCACCCCGTCCGCCCGGGCCTCCTCGCGCAGTTCCCTGATCCGGGCCGGGCTCGGCTCGCTCTCCGGGTCGAGGCCGGAGATGGCCTCCTGGGTCAGCCCGTAGCGCTCGGCGAAGTAGCCGAAGGAGGCGTGGTTGGTGAAGAAGACCTTGGTCTTCGTGTTCTTCAGTCCGTCGCGGAACTCGGTGTCCAGCGCGTGCAGCCGGTCGACCAGGGCGTCGGTGTTCTTCCGGTAGTCGGCCGCGTGGTCCGGGTCCGCCTTCGCGAACGCGGTCCCGACGCCCTCGGCGATCTCCGCGTACTTCACGGGGTCGAGCCAGACGTGCGGGTCGAGGCTGTGCTCCTCCTCCTCGGGGTGTTCCTCACCGCCGTGGTCGTGCTCGACGTCGCCGTGGTCCTCCAGCCTCGTGAGGTGCGCGGCGTCGATCTTCGTCTTCAGGCCCGCCTGGTCGATGGCCTCGTCGACGGACGGCTGGAGTCCACTGAGGTACAGCGCCGCGTCGGACTCCTCCAGCTCGGCCCGCTGGCGGAGGCTGAGCTCCAGCTCGTGCGGCTCCTGGCCGGGTTCGGTGAGCGTGGTCACGTGCACATGGTCCCCGCCGATCCGCTCGGCGAGGAACTGCATCGGATAGAACGAGGCGACGACGTCGAACCTGCCGCCGCCTGCGGCCGCGCTGTCCGTCGAGCAGGCGGACAGGGAGCCGATCCCGAGGACGGCGACGGCCGCGAGGGCGGCCCCGGATATATGAGGTCGTCGTACGTTCATGACAGTCATTTTCAACTGTACTGGAAACCATTGTCAACAAGCGTGTTCAGGCGTCCACGGAGCGCTACCGATTTGATTGGAGGGCAGGCCCCGCCGGTACCCTGAAGCATTCGCTGTAGAAGCGCCTCGCTTCGTCGCCCGTCGTCGTAATGAAGAGAGCACCGTGGCCGCCGACAAGATCGACACCATCGTCAGCCTGAGCAAGCGCCGTGGCTTCGTATTCCCCAGTAGTGAGATCTACGGCGGCACGAAGGCCGCCTGGGACTACGGACCGCTGGGTGTCGAGCTCAAGGAGAACCTCAAGCGCCAGTGGTGGCGTTACATGGTGACCTCCCGCGAGGACGTCGTCGGTATCGACTCGTCCGTGATCCTCGCCCCCGAGGTGTGGGTCGCCTCCGGTCACGTCGCCACCTTCACGGACCCGCTGACCGAGTGCACCTCCTGCCACAAGCGGTTCCGCGCGGACCACCTGGAGGAGGCGTACGAGGCCAAGAAGGGGCACGCCCCCGAGCACGGCCTCGCCGACATCAACTGCCCGAACTGCGGCAACAAGGGCCAGTTCACCGAGCCCAAGCAGTTCTCCGGTCTGCTGTCGACGCACCTCGGCCCGACCCAGGACTCCGGCTCCGTCGCCTACCTGCGTCCCGAGACCGCCCAGGGCATCTTCACCAACTTCGCCCAGGTGCAGACCACCTCGCGCCGCAAGCCGCCGTTCGGCATCGCCCAGATGGGCAAGTCCTTCCGCAACGAGATCACGCCCGGCAACTTCATCTTCCGCACCCGCGAGTTCGAGCAGATGGAGATGGAGTTCTTCGTCAAGCCGGGCGAGGACGAGAAGTGGCAGGAGTACTGGATGGAGCAGCGCTGGAACTGGTACACCGGTCTCGGCCTGCGCGAGGAGAACATGCGGTGGTACGAGCACCCGAAGGAGAAGCTCTCCCACTACTCCAAGCGCACCGCTGACATCGAGTACCGCTTCCAGTTCGGCGGCAACGAGTGGGGCGAGCTGGAGGGTGTCGCCAACCGCACCGACTACGACCTCACCGCGCACTCCAAGGCCTCCGGCCAGGACCTCTCCTACTTCGACCAGGAGGCCGGCGAGCGCTGGACGCCGTACGTCATCGAGCCCGCGGCCGGTGTCGGCCGCGCGATGCTGGCGTTCCTGCTCGACGCCTATATCGAGGACGAGGCGCCCAACGCCAAGGGCAAGCTGGAGAAGCGCACCGTGCTGCGGCTCGACCCGCGCCTCGCGCCGGTGAAGGTGGCCGTGCTGCCGCTCTCGCGCAACGCCGAGCTGTCCCCGAAGGCCAAGGGCCTCGCCCAGGCCCTGCGCCGCAACTGGAACATCGAGTTCGACGACGCCGGCGCCATCGGCCGCCGCTACCGCCGTCAGGACGAGATCGGCACGCCGTTCTGCGTCACCGTCGACTTCGACACCCTCGAGGACAACGCGGTGACCGTCCGTGAGCGCGACACCATGAAGCAGGAGCGCGTCTCCCTCGACCAGATCGAGGGCTACCTGGCCAGCCGCCTCATCGGCGCCTGACCGCCCGGTACACCGTCACGGGGTCCCCGTCGTCCGTCCTGGACGGCGGGGGCCCCGCGTCGTGTCCACCGGCCGTCCGTGAGAATCTGCGGCATGGCCATCATCCACCGCACCACCCTCACGCCGACGAAGCTGGAACTGCTCGCCGCCTGGCTGCCCTCGCGCCCCTGGTACGCCGGTTCCGGTGCGCCCCGGCCGGAGAAGGCCGGCGGCTTCCGGCTGGACGACCCGAAGGGCGAGGTCGGCATCGAGTTCATGGTGATCACCGACGTGTCCGCCCCGGGGGCGGCCGGGTACCTCGTCCCGATGACCTACCGCGGCGCCCCTCTCGACGGTGCCGAGCAGGCCCTGATCGGCACCACCGAGCACGGCGTCCTGGGCCGGCGCTGGGTGTACGACGGCTGCCAGGACCCGGTGCTGGTCGCCGAGTTGCTCGCCCTGATCGACGGGCGGGTGGAGGCACAGGAGCAGAGCGTCTCCGACGCCGTCGACCGGGACGTCACCCGCTCCCGCACCGGCGCCGCCCTCCAGGGCGAGCAGTCCGGCCTCCCGCTCGCCGAGGACTCCGCGCACGGCACCCGGATCGCCACGGCCGACGGCCCCCTCCTGCTGCACCGCGTGCTGACCCCGGCCCCCGAGGACGCCCCGGTGCTCCCCGAGGGCGCCCGCGGGCACGTCGGCGGTGTCTGGACCCTGGCGGACGGCACCCGCGCCCACGGCCTCTTCGTCACCCTGCACACCGGAACCGGCCAGGACTGAGGGCCGTATGGAGACGCCCCTCTCCGACGGGACGGTCACCCTGTCCCCGCTCGAACCGGACGACGGGCCGGCCCATCTCGCGGGCGAGGACGAGCAGTTGATCCGCTGGCTCAGCGGCGGCCCCGGCACCCGGGAGGGAGTCGCGGCCTATCTGCGGCACTGTGCCGCGCAGTGGGCCGAGGGCGGCTCCCTGCGGGCCTTCGGCATCCGCGTCGACGGCGGCCGGACGCTCGCGGGCACGATCGACCTGCGGTCCGAGGCCGAGGGCCTCACCCGGGGGCAGGTCAACGTCGCCTACGGCCTCTACCCGGCCTGGCGGGGGCGGGGCCTCGCCACCCGGGCCGTCCTGCTGGTCTGCCGGTACGCGGCGGACGTGGGCGCGCGGGCGGCCGTGATCCAGGTCGAGCCGGGCAACGCGGCGTCCGTCGCCGTGGCCCGCCGGGCGGGGTTCACACCCGGCGGGCAGCGGTTCGCGGACGACGGGACGCTGTTCGACCGGTACGTCAGGGAGCTGTCCTGATCAACGGCCCTGCAGGGCCTTGACGTTGTCGCCGAAGGTCCAGTTCTTCGAGCCGTCCCAGTTCAGCGACCAGGTCATCAGTCCCTTGAGCGCACCGCCGTAGTGCCGCCAGGCCTCGCCGACCTGGGACGGCGACATGTGGCCGCCGCCCGCGCCGGGCTGCGCGGGCAGGCCCGGCACCTGCTTGTCGTAGGGGACCCTGATGGTGGTGCCCTGCACTACAAGGCCCTTGTCGAGACAGTCGGTCTGGGCGACGAAGCCCTGGACGGTGCCGGCCTGGTAGGAGTCGCCGGAGCAGCCGTACATGCTGCCGTTGTAGTACTGCATGTTCAGCCACCACAGGCGCCCGTTGTCGGCGTACTTCTTGATGATCGGCAGATAGGCGCCCCAGATCGAGCCGTAGACGACGCTGCCGCCCGTGACGTACGCCGTCTCCGGGGCCATCGTCAGGCCGAAGCCGGACGGCATCCGGGCCAGGACGCCGTCGATGATCCGGATGAGGTTGGCCTGTGAGGCGGACAGCTGCCCTATGTTCCCGCTGCCGGTCAGGCCCGTCTCGATGTCGATGTCGATGCCGTCGAAGTTGTACCGCTTGAGGATCGGGACGATCGTGTCGACGAACCGGTCCGCCACCGCGGTCGAGTTGAGGTCGATACCGGCGGTGGCGCCGCCGATCGACATCAGGATCGTGGCGCCGGCCGCCTTCGCCGCGCACATCTCCGCGGGGGTCGCCACCTTCACCCCGCTGTCCATGCCGTCCTCCCACAGCGCCGTGCCGTCGGAGCGGATGACGGGGAAGGCCGCGTTGATCACGTTGTAGCCGTGCTGCGCGATACGGGAGTCGGTGATCGGGGTCCAGCCGAAGGGCGGGTGGACGCCGTTGGCGGCGCCGTCCCAGTTCTCCCAGTAGCCCTGGAGCACCTTGCCGGCCGGTTTCGGCTTCACGGCACAGGTGTCGGCGGCGGACGCCGGGGCGGCGACGGGGAGTTGGGCGAGTGCGGCGGTCGTCAGCGCGGCGGCGAGGACGCGCAGGGCGCGGCGGAGCATACGGGCCTCCCGGTGGGGGGTGCGGTGAGGTGTCGTAGGCATGACAGTGCTCGTGGTCCAGACCTTTCGTCAAGAGGTCTGGACCAGTGTGCTTGAGATCGGCTGACAAGTATCAGCTGACAGATATTGAAATCTGTCAGCTGATACGGCACAGTGGAGGACATGACGATGCGAACCCGACCCCTAGGAACCACCGGCCCCCAGGTCTCCGCCCTCGGCCTCGGCTGCATGGGCATGTCGGCGCTCTACGGCGACGCGGACCGGACCGAGTCGATCGCCACGATCCACGCCGCCCTGGACGCCGGCGTCACCCTGCTCGACACGGGCGACTTCTACGGCATGGGCCACAATGAACTCCTGATCGGCGAGGCCCTGCGCACCGCACCCGCGGAGCTGCGCGAGAAGGCGCAGGTCAGCGTGAAGTTCGGCGCGCTGCGCGGCCCCGACGGCGAATGGAGCGGTTACGACGGCCGGCCCGCCGCCGTGAAGAACTTCGCGGCCTACTCCCTGCAGCGCCTCGGCGTCGACCACATCGACGTCTACCGGATCGCCCGGCTCGATCCCGAGGTCCCCATCGAGGAGACGGTGGGCGCCATCGCCGAACTGATCGAGAAGGGCCACGTCCGGCACGTCGGCCTCAGCGAGGTCGGCGCCGAGACGATCCGCCGCGCCGCCGCCACCGCGCCCGTCACCGACCTGCAGATCGAGTACTCCCTGATCTCCCGCGGCATCGAGAAGGAGATCCTGCCCACCACCCGTGAGCTGGGCATCTCCATCACCGCCTACGGTGTGCTCTCCCGCGGCCTGATCTCCGGGCACTTCACCCGCGACCGGCAGCTCGGCGCGCACGACTTCCGGGCGTACTCGCCCCGCTTCCAGGGCGACAACCTGCGGCACAACCTGGACCTCGTCGACGCGCTGCGGAAGATCGCCGAGCGCAAGGGCGTCTCCGTCGCCCAGATCGCCATCGCCTGGGTGCTCTCCCGGGGCGAGGACATCGTGCCCCTCGTCGGCGCCCGCACCCGCGAGCGGCTCACCGAGTCCCTGGGCGCGCTCGACGTCACCCTGGACGAGGCGGACCTCACGGCGATCGAGGAGGCGGTGCCGCCGGGCGCCGCGGCCGGCGACCGCTACCCCGCCCCGCAGATGGCCCACCTGGGAACCGAGTAGTGCGCGCGGCGCCCCACGACACGCCGGGTACCGTCTAGGACATGCCGTCGACGTCCCCGACCCTGACCGCCGAGCGCATCCTCGAAGCGACCGAGGAGGTGCTGCGCCGCCACGGCCCGGCCAAGGCCACCGTGGTCGACGTCGCCCGCGCGCTCGGCGTCAGCCATGGCAGCGTCTACCGGCACTTCCGCACCAAGGCGGCGCTGCGGGAGGCCGTGACCAAGCGCTGGCTGGACCGGACGACGGGACTGCTGGCGGAGATCGCGGGCGCGTCCGGCCGTGACGCGGAGACCCGGCTGCGGGAATGGCTCGCGGCGCTGTTCGCCGCCAAGCGCCGCAAGGCGTTCGACGACCCCGAGCTGTTCGCCACGTACTCGGTGCTGACCACCGAGACCGCCGAGACGGTCGTGAGCGAGCACATCGCCGACCTCACCGGCCAGCTCACCGCGATCGTGCGGGACGGCGTCGAGTCCGGCGTCTTCACCGCCGCGGACCCGGCCGTCGCCGCCGTCGCCGTCTTCCGGGCGACCGACCGCTTCCACGACCCGCACTACGCCCGCGAGTGGGAACAGCCCGGCGTGCAGGACGACTTCGACGCCCTGGTGGACCTGCTGCTCCGGGGGCTGCGGACCCTCTGAGCGGTCACAGGGCGCCAGGCACCTCCGTCGTCCGCCCGAGAAACGTCACCGGACCGGCGTCCGGCACCGGTATCTCGTGGAAGCCCAGCCGGTCGTAGAAGGCGCGCGCGGCGGTGTTGGCCGTGACCATGCACAGATGGACGGCCGGCACGCCGCGCTCCCGCAGGGCCCGGAACAGCGTGTGCAGGAGCGCCCGCCCGTACCCCCTTCCCTGCCAGCCGGGCAGCAGATCGATGTGCAGATGCGCGGGATATCCGGCCACCTGCGGCACCAGCATGCGCTCCGGGGTGTGCAGCAGCCGGGCGATCTCCTCGTCCGGCGTGCGGGGTTCGACCGGATCCGGATAGCGCCCGGCGATCCGCGGCAGCCACTTCGCCCGGTACTCCGTCACGAACCGCGCGGTGTCCGCCGTCCCCACGACATAGCCGACGGCCCGCCCCCGCCCGTCGTCCACCACGAACGCCAACTCCGGCTCCAGCACGACATACGGCAGCGCGAAGGCCGCCGGGAACACCCCGGGGTCCTCGTAGTACGGCCGGCTGTCCCCGCCCTCATGGGCCGTACGCACACAGATGTCCTCGACCGCCGCGCGGTCACCGGGCTCGTACGGGCGGACATGACTCGTCATTCGCGCTGCGTCTCCGTCGGGTCCACGGTGGCCTGGTGGGCCTCCGCCAGGTGCTCCTCTGCCTTCAGCCACGGCAGGAACTGCGCCGCTCTGCGCCACCCGCAGGTCTCGCATCTCAGCGTCCGCTGCGGCCCTTTGCGCACGACATGCACGACATGCACCCGCCCGTGCTGGTCCCAGCGGCTCACCTTGCTCGTGTTGATCTCCAGCATGACGCCTCCAGCGTCCGGGGACAACGGGCCCGTGGGGCGGGGCCCGCGCAGCAAGGAGTGTGCAGCAGACGGCCGGACGGGCGGTAGCCCTCCGGGTCAGTCACGCCGGATCAGCTCCGGATCGATACGCCGCCCCGTCAGGGGAAGCGTGCCGGCGACGGCGGCCACGAGAACGCCGAAGGCGCAGGCCAGCAGCACCGGCACACCCGCACCGTCCCAGAAGACCTCGCCGCCACCCGTCACCAGATAGGCGGTCTCCGCCAGCTTCCCCGCGACCAGCGCCAGCAGGAGCCCGACCGCGAGCGGCAGCACGACCTGGAGGCACTGGACCGTACGCAGGACCCGGGGCCGGGCACCGATCAGCGCCAACGCGGTGATCTGCGACCGGCGTTCCACGGCACGGTCCGTCACCGACACCAGGAACGCGGCGACCCCGATGACCAGGCCCATCACCATGCCCGCCACGAGGAGCGTCTTGATGACCGTGAGCTGCTGGAGCGCCTCGATGTTGACGCCCGCCGGATCGACCTCGACGGTCGGCGCGACGGCGCCGATGGCGTCCAGCACCGCGCGGACCGTCGACGGGTCCGAGGACGACGCCAGGACCAGGGTGGCGGACGCAGGGACGGCACCCGGGGGCAGCTCGCCGGGCGGGACCAGGAGAGCCGCGTTGGACACGTATGTCACCCCCTGCCCCGCGTACCGCACGGTGTCCTTCGGCACCGGGACCCGCAGGGCAAGCCGCCCGCCGTCCTTCTTCAGCAGGAACTTTGAGGTCCCGAACGGCTCGTCCCCGGTGTTCGGGTCGGACAGGCGCATCACCTCACCGTCCACACAGCCCTCCACCCGCGCGGTCAGCGCGGTCAGTTGGGCGCAGGTGGCGACCAGGGCGTCGGCCTGGCGGTCGTCGGCGTCGCTGTCAAGGTCGTTGTCGAAGGCCATGACCACGGCGGACACGTCCACGCCGGGCATCTCCCGCAGCCGGCGCTGCTGGTCCTCGCTCAGCCGCTCCATCGGCAGCCCGTACTCCTGCACGGGCGAGGTGCTGCGCGAGACCTGGCTCAACTCCACCAGGACGCCCTGCGCTAGGGACGCCGAGAACACCAGCAGGACCAGACCGGAGACCACGCGCAGGGCACTGCCCGGCTCGACCTCGTTGCGCCGCATGGCCAGATTGAGGGCGAGGTTCCCCGACCGTGCCAGCCGCCTGGCCAGCAGATACGACAGCAGGGGCAGCGCCAGGACCAGTCCGAGGCCGGTCATCAGGACCCCGGCCGGCATGAACAGGGCGTTGAGCCCGTCGCTGCGCGCCGGATGCGTGGTGAGACCGGTGGCCGCGAAGCCGGCGGTGATCCCGAGACCGGCGACGAACAGCAGCCCCCACAGGACCCGGGGCGCCCGCGGGGCCGCCGTACGGCGGGTCGCGAGCGGGGCACGGGCCGCCGCGCGGGCGCTGGCCCGGCCGACGAACCAGGCCAGCGCCGGGCAGCCGAGCAGACAGACGGCCACGGTCCCCGCCGACACCGCGCCGTCGGCGGCGTACCACTTCAGGCCGGGCAGCCCGGTCCGGGCGACGATCTGGTTGAGCAGCCAGAACTCACCGAGGCCGAGGACTGCGCCGAGCAGGGCCGCCATGACGGTCTCGGCGGCGTTGACCCGCTGGGTGCCCTTCGCGCTCAGGCCCAGCAGACGCAGGGCGGCGAGCCGGCGGTTGCGGCTGGCGGCGGAGAGCCGGGCGCACACCGACAGGAAGACCGCGAGGGGCAGCAGGACGAGGGTCGCCAGGGTGAAGCGGAGAGCTTCGAGGGTGGAGGGGTCGACCACCCGAGAGGGCGGATAGTCCTTGCCGAAGTCCTTCAACGTGCGGGCATCAGAGCCGAGTTGGGCCGGGGTCGTGCCGATGTAGGCGTACAGCTCGTCGGGATCGGTCAGCCCGGCCGCGCCGATCAGGCCCTTCTCCGTACCCGGCAGCAGACCGCGCAGCCCGGGCTCGCGGCGCAGTTGCTCGTGCAGGGCGGGGGAGACGTACACCTCGCCGGGGCGGGGCAGCCGGTCGAGGCCCGGCGGCGGCTCGGGGGTGTCCGCACCACCGATGGCGACGAAGACGCGGCCGAACGGCCGGGAGCCGTGCGGGTCCCGGAACTCCCGCACCCAGGTCCGTCCGGGCTCCGGCTTCCCGATGTGCAGACGGGGCGAACGGGCGGCGGCCCGGCCGTCGTGGGCGTCGAGGATCGCCGGGATCGTGAGCACCAGGGCGAGGCAGCAGACGCCGAGCGACCCGCCCAGCGTCATCAGGGCGAACCGGACGCGGTTGCCCCGGCCGGACCCGAGCAGCAGCCGCAGGCCGAGCAGGAACTCCCTCATCGCACCGGCCCCTCGGGGGCGAGTACGCCGTCGGTCATCGTGTAGCGGGTGTCCGCGCGGGCGGCCACCGAGGCGTCGTGGGTCACCAGCAGGACGGCGGTGCCCTGTGAGCGGGCCAGTTCCAGGAACTCGTCGAGCACCGTGCCGGCGTTGGCGCTGTCGAGGGCGCCGGTCGGCTCGTCGGCGAAGACCACGGCGGGCCGGTGCACCAGGGCCCGGGCGACGGCGACCCGCTGGTTCTGCCCGCCGGACACCTGCGACGGCCGCCGCTCGCGCAGATCGGCGATCCCCAGCCGGTCGAGCACCTCGGCGGCGGCCTGCAGCGCGGGCCGCTTGCGCCGTCCGGCGAGCCGCAGCGGCAGGGCGGTGTTCTCCTCGATGGTCAGCTCGGGCAGCAGCTCCCCGTACTGGAAGACGAACCCGAAGCGCTCGCGGCGCAGGGCGCTGATCCCGTCGTCGTCCAGCTCCGCGAAGGACCGCCCCTCGAAACTGATCGTGCCCCGGTCCACCGGCAGCACCCCGGCCAGGCAGTAGAGCAACGACGACTTCCCGGACCCACTGGCCCCGCTGATCGCCGCGACCTCGCCCCGGGCGAGGGCGAGATCCGCTTCGCGCACGGCAGGTGTGGAGCCGTAGGCCAGGGCGACGCCCTGGGCGTGCAGGACGGGAGCGGGCTCGGACGTGGAATCGGACGCATGGCTGTTGATCGTGTCCCCCGAAGGCCGTGGGGCCCCGGCTGGTCGGACCGGGGTCCTGGGTCGTGCGACGATCTCGTGATCATCGGGAGCGCGGAACAGTAACAGCCCCTGCACATCCGGTCATTGAGGCTTCAATCGGGTGCGATGAACGCTATGTCTCGGCCCGGGCGTACTCCCGCGTCTCCGGGGTCTCCAGCGAATCCGCCGTGCGGGCCGCCGTCATGCGGGCCCAGGTGCCCGTCGTCAGGAGGCCCACCAGGAGGACCAGGGCGCCGCAGGCGGCCACGATCCACCAGGCGGGGCGCGCCGCGGTGACGAAGGCGGTGCGGTAGGCGGCCGTGCCGATGCCGGAGGCGAGGACCGCGCCGATCACGGCGACGCCGAGCGCCTGGCCGAGCTGGCGGCTGGTGGAGGCGACGGCGGCGGCGACGCCCGCCTGGGCGCGGGGCATGCCGGACACCGCCGTATTGGTGATCGGGGCGTTCACGAAGCCGAAGCCGAGTCCGAAGAGGATGTAGCCGAGGACGAGGGTGGCGTCGGAGGACTCCGCCTCGAACGCCGCGAACAGGATCCCGGACGCCGTCATCGACGCCCCGGCTATCAGCAGCGGCAGCCGTGGCCCCCGGTTGCCGACCACCCGGCCCGCCACCGGCGCGCACACGAAGCACAGCGCGGCCATCGGGAGCATCCACAGGCCCGCGTGCAGGGCGTCCAGGCCGCGGACGTTCTGCAGATACAGCGTCGACAGGAACAGGAAGCCGCCGAGCGCGGCGAACGCGCTGACCGCGATCACCGTCGCCCCGCTGAACGGCGCCGAGCGGAAGAACCGCAGATCGATCAGCGGCTCGGCGCGGCGGGGTTCATGGACGAGGAGGCCGGCCAGGGCCGCCAGGGCCAGGCCCCCGAAGACCAGGACCTCGGCGGCCGGCGCGGTCGGCGCCTCGATGATCGCGTAGGTCAGCGAGCCGAACAGCAGCATGACCAGCACCTGCCCGACCGGGTCGGCGCGGCGCGCCTTCGCGGCCCGGGACTCGGGCACGAAGCGCAGCGTCAGCAGCAGCGCCGCGAGCCCCACCGGCAGATTGACCCAGAAGATCGCCCGCCAGCCGACCGTCTCCACGAGCAGGCCCCCGATCAGCGGTCCGGCCGCCATGGAGATGCCGACCACCGCGCCCCACACCCCGATGGCCCGCGCCCGCTCACGTGGGTTGGTGAAGGTGTTGGTGATGATCGACATGGCGACCGGGTTGAGCATGGACCCGCCCACGGCCTGCACCATCCGGAAGACGATCAGCGAGTTCAGGTCGGGTGCCAGGGAGCACAGGGCCGAGCCGATCGTGAAGACGACCAGACCCGCCATGAAGACCCGCTTGCGGCCGATCCGGTCCGCCGTCGAGCCCGCCAGCATCAGCAGCGAGGCGAGTACGAGGGTGTAGGCGTCGATCGTCCACTGCAGGCCCGAGGTGCTCGCGTGGAGATCGCTCTGGAGCGCGGGGAGGGCGACGTTGAGCGCCGTGTTGTCGAGGCTCACGATCAGCAGACTCATACAGCAGATCGCGAGGATCAGCAGGCGTCGGCGGTGGGACGGCTCGGGCATGCGGACCAGCCTACGCCGACTTCAATAGTGCGTCTAACTAATGACCAGGGCATCCATCTGCACCCTCCGGCATACGCGACAATGGGTGGATGCCCACGACCGCCCCGCCCGTGCAGATCGGCCCGCACACCGTCCAGCCGCCCGTCGTCCTGGCCCCCATGGCCGGGATCACCAACGCGCCCTTCCGCACCCTGTGCAGGGAGTTCTCCGGCGGCAAAGGGCTGTTCGTCAGCGAGATGATCACCACCCGGGCGCTGGTCGAGCGCAATGAGAAGACCATGCAGCTCGTTCACTTCGACGAGAGTGAGAAGCCGCGGTCGATCCAGTTGTACGGCGTCGACCCCGCCACCGTCGGCAAGGCCGTCCGCATGATCGCGGAGGAGGACCTCGCCGACCACATCGACCTGAACTTCGGGTGCCCGGTGCCGAAGGTGACCCGCAAGGGCGGCGGCTCCGCGCTGCCGTACAAGCGGAACCTGCTGCGCGCCATCCTGCGGGAGGCCGTCAGCGGGGCCGGTGACCTGCCGGTCACCATGAAGATGCGCAAGGGCATCGACGACGACCACATCACCTACCTCGACGCCGGCCGGATCGCCGTCGAGGAGGGCGTCACCGCGATCGCCCTGCACGGCCGCACCGCCGCCCAGCACTACGGCGGCACCGCCGACTGGGACGCCATCGCACGGCTGAAGGAGCACGTCCCCGAGATCCCCGTCCTCGGCAACGGCGACATCTGGTCCGCCGAGGACGCCGTGCGGATGGTGCGCGAGACCGGCTGCGACGGCGTCGTCGTGGGCCGCGGGTGCCTGGGGCGGCCGTGGCTCTTCGCCGACCTGGTCGCCGCCTTCGAGGGGCGCACCGAGGACATCGCCCGCCCGTCGCTGCGCGAGGTCGCCGACGTCATGGTCCGGCACGCCACTCTCCTCGGCGAGTGGATCGGGGAGGAGTCGCGGGGCGTCATCGACTTCCGCAAGCACGTCGCCTGGTACCTCAAGGGGTTCGCCGTCGGCTCCGAGATGCGCAAGCGGCTCGCGATCACGTCCTCGCTGGCCGAGCTGCGCGAGGGCCTGGACGAGCTGGACCTCGACCAGCCCTGGCCCACCGGCGCCGACGGCCCCCGCGGCCGTACCTCCGGCAACAACCGGGTCGTCCTGCCCGACGGCTGGCTGAAGGACCCGTACGACTGCGCGGGCGTCGGCGAGGACGCCGAGCTGGACACCTCCGGCGGCTGACCGGCCCCTCGCGGTCAGCCCTTCGACGGGTGCGGGGTCGAGCCGAACGCCGTCAGGAAACGGTCCCGGAAGGCGTCCATCCGCCACACCGGGGCGTCCTTCGCGGGCTTCAGCCCCTCCGTCCAGCGCCAGCCGTCGATCTTCTCCAGCACCTTCGGGTCCTTCGCCACCACCGAGATCGGCACATCACGGCTCGCCCGCTCGCCGCTGACCCGGGCGATCGGCTGATGGTCGCCGAGGAAGACGAGCACAGTGTCCTTCGTCCCGTAGCGCTCCAGCCACTCCGTCAGGCTGGTGACCGAGTACTGGATCGAGCGGCCGTACTCCTTGCGGGACTCGGTGGTGTTCGTGAGGATGTCCGCCGGTCTGCGGCCCGCCTTCTCGATCGGCCCGAACACCGAGCCGTCGCCGACGTCGTCCCAGTCGACCATCCTCGGGACCGGTGCCCACGGCTGATGGCTGGACGTCAGGATGACGAACGACATCAGCGGCCGGTCGTGCGGACGCCCGTGCACCTTCCGCTCGAACGCCTCCAGGGCGTACTGGTCGGGCATCGTCGACCAGCTGAACTTCGGCCCCTGGTACCCGAGTCGATGGGCGTCGTACACCCGGTCCAGGCCGTACCACTCCGCCTCCGGCCAGCCCTTCTGCACCCCCGGCATCACCCCGACCGTGTCCCAGGCGCCGGACTTCTGGAAGGCGCGGGTCAGCGTGAGATGGTCGCCCGCGGTCACCGTGCGATAGCGCCGCTGGTTGTCGATCCACAGGCCCGACATGGTCGTGGAGTGCCCGAGCCAGCTGCTGCCGCCGTACGTCGCCGACGTCAGCCAGCCGCTGCGGGCCCGGTAGCCGGCCGCCGCCAGCGCCTCGGCGCGCGCGTCGAGGGTACGGCTCACGCCGGGTGCCATGACCGGGTCCTCCAGGGCGCTGCGGCCGTAGCTCTCGACGAACGCGAAGACCACGTCCTTGCCGCGCAGAGCGGGCAGCAGCTGGCCGGGCGGCGTGTTCCCGAACGTGTCCGCCTTGGCCGTCTCGGCGAACGCGGCCTCGTCCCGCAGCGACTGCACCGTACGCATCGTGTGCGCCTTGAGCGCCCCGGCCGCCCGGTCCGAGGCCACCGGAAGGCCCGCCAGCTGCAGGCCGAGCGCGGTGCAGAGGACCCACACCGCGCCGGCGACGAGCGCGCCCCGGCCGGCCCGGACCCGGTGCCGGGCCAGCAGGTTCGCCAGCCGGACCGTCGCCGCCGACAGCACGGCGGTCAGCAGCAGCGCCAGGACGGCGGTGCCGACCGCGGCACCGGTCGCCACACCGCTGCCCAGCGTGTCGGCGACGTACGACTTGGCGTCGGGCAGCAGATCCCAGTCCAGCGCGGCGTTGAAGCCCCGGCCCAGGTATTCGTTGAACCCCATGTCGAGCAGGTTCAGCAGGGTCACCACGGCGAGCCCCACCCCGTAGACGACCGCCGCCACCAGCCGTGGCCGCCGGGGCAGGAGGATCAGCACGCCGACACCGAGGATCGCCTCCGCCGGGATCCGGACGAACCGGTCCGGCCGCAGCCCGGGCAGCGTGTTCGGCAGAAGCAGCGCGCCGATCACGAGCAGCGCGGCGAGCGCGGTGAGCGCCCAGCTCAGGCCCTGGGCGGCCGGCGGGTACCGGGTACGCCAGGCACGGAGCCGGGCGAGCCGCGAGACGGCACCGGGGGCGCCCTCTCCGGCCGCCCCCACCGGCTCGGTCTCGTCGTCGGGGCGGTGCGGTCGGCCACGGCGTATGAAGACGGGCACCCGAAGGTCCTTCCGTACGAAACCCGGTGGGGTGGCGGACCCGGCGTGGGGGTCCGGGTCCGCCGTCGTTCCGTACGGGCGGGTGGGCGGCTCCGTTCAGACGACCGGGCCGCGACCCGGCGAACAGTGCGTGAACCGCGTCCTACGCGCCGCCGACCGCCGTGAGCAGAGCCAACGGGGCCGCCGCCGAACGGGATTCGCGGACACACGCGTGCGGGTACGGCACCGGGCCCGCCGGATGCGTGTCGCGGCCGTAGCCCGCGATCACCTCCGGCAACCGGTGACCGGTCGCCGTCGCCGCGTCCACGAGACCGTGCGCGACCGTACGGGCCTCGTCGTGCAGCCCGTAGCGGGCCAGGCCCAGGGCGATCAGCGCGTTGTCGTGCGGCCAGACCGAACCCCGGTGGTAGGAGAGCGGATGGTAGGCCGCCTGGCCCGCGGCCAGCGTGCGCACCCCCCAGCCGGAGAAGAAGTCCGGCTCCAGCAGCCGCCGGCCCACCGCCTCCCCGTACTCCTTGTCCAGCAGCCCCGACCACAGCAGATGCCCGGCGTCCGAGGCCAGCGCGTCCAGCCGGTTGCCGTCGCCGTCGAGGGCCAGCGCCGGGAAGTCGTGCTCCCGCATCCAGAAGTCCCGCTGGAAGCGGTCCCGCAGATCACCGGCCGCCTGCTCCAGCAGCGCCGCGTACGTCTCGTCGGCCCACACCGTGCGCGCGAGGACCGCCGTGCGGCGCAGGGCGTCGTACGCGTAGCCCTGGGCGCCCGCCGCCATCACCGGGCCGCCGGGCCGGGTGCCGTCGGCGGAACAGATGGCGCCGGGGGAGTCCTTCCAGTTCTGGTTGGCGAGGCCGCCCCGGTCCGCCCGGTACACCAGATAGCCGCGCGAGGTCAGCCCGCCGTGGTCCAGCATCCAGCCGACCGCCGCGCGGGCGTGCGGCTCCAGACGCCGGGCCAGGGCGGTGTCCCCGGTCCGCTCCACATACGCGCCGAGGACGACCAGGAAGAGAGGCGTGGCGTCGACCGAGCCGTAGTAGCGGGCGTACGGGACCTGCCCGAAGTGGGCCAGCTCGCCGTGCCGCACCTCGTGCACGATCTTGCCGGGCTGCGCCACGGACTCGGCGTCGGTCGTCGTCGCCTGGGTCGCGGCCAGGACGGACAGCACGGCGGCCGCCGGACGCGGGTGATACGGCAGCGCGAACAGCGAGGTCAGCAGGGCGTCCCGGCCCAGCAGCGTCAGGAACCAGGGGGCACCGGCCGCCGGCACCCGCAGCTCCTCCCCGTCGAGGCCGGTCGCCGGGACCTGGAGCGCGGCCAGGTCCCCGAGGCCCCGCGCACAGGCGGCGGCCAGCTCGGGCCAGCCGGTCGGGAAGGCCACGCCCTCCACGAACTCGTTCTCCCGCTCCAGGAGTTGACCGGCGAGCGCGGCGGGGGAGCGGGGCACGCGCAGCGTCCGCCGGTCGCCGTGCGGACGGGCGATCACCCGCAGGGTCAGCTCGCTCGTGCCGTGCGGCTCCAGATCCAGCGCCCACACCAGGCGGCGGGCGCCGGTCCCGGTCTCCTCGACGGCGTCCGGGTCCGGGTCGGCCGACACGGTCGTCGACGACTTCCAGGCGCCGCGCCGGTAGCCGAACTCCACACCGTGGTCGAGGACTCGGCGGGACCGGGTGAGGCCGGACTTCACATACGTGCGGTGGTCGGAGCGCAGCTCGAACTGGTCGGCGAAGTCGGCGTCCGCGGTGACCGCCAGATGGATCGTCGTCGGCACGGGACGGTTGCTGGTCACGCGCAGGCACTCCACGAACGAGCCGTCCCCGACGGCCTGTTCACGGAAGACCGTGTACGCGGGCGGCTCGGACCGCCCGCCGCGCGGGACCAGGACACAGCGCGCGGTGTCCCCCTCCGCGACCGGGCTCAGCGCCTCGGGCACGGCCCCGTCCACGGTCAGCTGCCAGCGGCTGAGGTGCCGGGCGTCGCGGACGAACAAGCCGTCCGGGGACCCGGTGCTCCGTACCCCGCTGATGTCCCCGCCGTCGCCCACGGCGGCGAACGTCCCCCCGTACACGAGCAGATGATGCCGGTCCGTCATCCCCGGTCCCCTCCCTTGACTCCCTTGAACTCCTCGATGTCCCCGGCCTCCCCGACGGCGGCGTCCCCGGCGGGCGGCGTGTCGTCGTGCAGCAGGTCGAGGGTGAGCGCGGCCGTCCAGCCGAAGCCGGTGGCCCCGCAGGCCGCGCCGGTGTACGGATCGACGTACTCGGCGAAGTCGGAGGCGACGGCCAGCTCCAGCAGCGCGGCGCGCAGTGCGCCGGCCCGCTGATGCTCGCCGTGCACGCGCAGGCCGCGCTCCAGCAGCCAGCCGGTGTTGAACCAGGCCGGGCCGCGCCAGTAGCGGTGCGGGTCGAAGGCCTCGCCGAGGAGGTCGTAGGACGGGGCGAGGCGGGTGGTGCCGCCGAGACCGAAGTGCGGGCCGTGGGCCGTGCGCACCAGACGGTCGGCGATGTCCCGGGGCAGCGTGGGCAGCAGCAGCGGGATCAGCCCGGACACACAGCGCTCGGGGATCAGACCGCCGCCGCGCACATCACGGCAGAGGAAGATCCCGCGGGCCGGGTCCCAGGTCCGCTCGATCAGGGCCGCCGTCAGCCGCTCGGCGCGCGCATGCCGGGCCGAACCCGTCGCGCCCAGCTCCCGTGCGATCCGGGCGAGGGCCTGCTCCGAGGCGATCAGCAGGGCGTTGAACGCCGGGTCCTCTACGGCGAACTCCCCGCCCCCGTCGGCGTATCCGCCGTCCCGGTAGTCGGCGGCCAGCCGTACGTACCGCCCGTAGTCCAGGTCCGTCGGACGGTCCTCGGGCGAGCCGTGGTCGAGGTCGGCGCGGCGGAACGTACGGGCCGGGGCCAGGGTGACCCGGGCGAGCGGAGCGTCCCAGGCCGGGCTGTTGTCCATGCCCTGCTCCCAGGGGTGCACGACGGACGCCAGGCCGCCGCCGCCCAGGTCGCGGCGGTGCAGCAGATAGCGGTGCCAGGCGGCCAGCCGGGGATACACCCGGGTGAGGAAGCCGCGCGCCCGGGACAGCCCGGGGTCCGCGCGGTGCACCAGCCAGGCGGCCAGGGCGTGCACCGGTGGTTGCACGATGCCGGAGGTCTGTACGGTGCGCGGGGCGCCCGCCGCGCGCCCCGCGGTGGAGGAGCGCCAGAAGTCGGGGCTCGGGAAGTAGGCGTCGAGCGGGACGGAGGGGTTGAACACGATGTGCGGGATCCGCCCGTCGCCCCACTGGGCGCCGAGCAGCGTCTCCAGCTCGGTCTGCGCCCGTAACGGCGAGACGTGCCGCAGCCCGATCGCGATGAACGCCGAGTCCCAGGACCACTGGTGGGGATACAGACTGCGGGCGGGCACCGTGGAGCCGCCGGTCCAGTTGTCCGCGAGCACACGAGCGGCCCTGACGTGCGCGGAGGCCGCGTCGGGGGGTGGATCGTATGCGATGTCAGGTGCCGTGCGCAGCGCGGTGAGTTGGGCGGTGCGATCCACTCGGGACTCCCCGAAAGATGTCCGGCCGACCGGGTTCGGTCAGGGCCACCGTAGAGTTACGTCTATTTAACACGCAAAACTCAATATGTAATGCAAGCTTGAGAAACACAAGGGGGTGTGCATGAGCGCACGGGGTCAGGTGAGCGCCGGGGAGCTGCTCCAGCTGGTGCGGAGCGGACGGGCCGTCACACGCGGTGCGCTCCAGCAGGCCACCGGTCTGTCCCGGGCCACCGTCGGACAGCGCCTCGACCGGCTGTTCCGGGCGGGCTGGCTGCGCGAGGGCGCCGGGGGTCCGGTGGGCTCCCCGCTCGGCGGACGCCCGTCCATCACCCTGGAGTTCGACGACTCCCACGCGGTCGTGCTCGCCGCCGACCTGGAGACCCGGCACGCCCGCGCCGCCGTCCTGTCGCTGACCGGCGAGATCCTCGCCGAGCACAGCGGCACCCTCGTCGTGGAGGACGGGCCGGACGCGGTGCTGGGCGACCTGGGCCACTGGTTCGGCGAACTGCTGGAGAAGGCCGGCCACCGGGCCGAGGAGGTCTGCGGCATCGGGCTCGCGGTCCCCGGTCCCGTCGACACCGCGTCCGGCCGCGTGGTCCAGCCGCCGATCATGCCCGGCTGGGACGGCTACGACATAAGAGGACGGCTCGCCCGGGCGTTCACCGAGGCCACGGGCGCCCCACCGGTCCCGGTCCTGGTCGACAACGACGCCAACCTCATGGCGTACGGCGAACAGCGCACCGGCTTCCCGGACTGCTCGGCGTTCGTGCTGGTCAAGGTCTCCACCGGCATCGGCGCCGGGGTCGTCGTCGACGGCTCGCTCTTCCGGGGCATCGACGGGGGCGCGGGCGACATCGGGCACATCCGGGTGGGCACCGAGGCGCTGTGCCGATGCGGCTCGTACGGCTGTCTGGCCGCCGTCGCGAGCGGTGGCGCCGTGGCCCGGCGGCTGGCGGAGGACGGCGTGCCCGCCGCCTCGGGCTCAGATGTGCGGGACCTGCTGGCGGCCGGGCACCCGGCGGCGTCCGCGTTGGCCCGGGAGGCCGGGCGGCAGGTCGGGGACGTACTGGCGACCGTGGTGACGCTGCTGAACCCCGGGGTGCTGATGATCGCCGGGGACCTCGCCGGCACCGCGTTCCTCACCGGCGTACGGGAGCTGCTGTACCAGCGGGCGCTGCCGCGCTCCACCGCTCATCTGCACGTGGTGACCTCGCGGCTGTGGGAGCGGGCCGGTCTCGTCGGCGCCGGGGCGCTGGTCGTGGAACATCTGTACGCGCCGGAGCGGGTGGAGGAACGGCTGATGGCGCTGGGGGTGTGAGGCCTGGTGGCGCCGGGTGTGAGGCCTGGTGGGGTGGGTGTGACGCCTGGCGCCGGCGGGTGTGTGACACCCGCGTTTCGGTCGCGCGACACGTCCGCATGGTGAAATCCGGGTCCCTGTGGCAGCGTGATTCTCGCCACCCTTGATAAGGGAGACGCTCAGATGAGCGGATCTTGAGCGGCTGCACTTCTCCAAGGGGTGGCACTGGGTGCCACCCCTTGATCGTTCATCGATCGAACTCAGACGTGCGGTAAGTCTGCTCATGTGAGCAGTGAACGCCTCTTCCGTGGGGCGATGCGTTCAAGAAGTGAAAACATAACCCCGTCCTGGCTTGCCAAGCTTTGACTTTCGATCCACTGGCGGACGGGTGGTTACAGGCGCATGACGCGTCGGTGGACGTACCCAGGCGCCTTCGATCTGGGTATGTTCCTGGCCGTCAGGGCAGCCACCACGTCCTCGAGGGAGTCGAGCCGTGTCGGAAAACAAAGATCCTCACGTAACGAAGTTCGTTTACGACTTCACCGAGGGAAACAAAGACCTCAAGGACCTCCTGGGTGGCAAGGGCGCCAACCTCGCCGAGATGACCAACCTGGGACTTCCGGTTCCCCCCGGCTTCACCATCACCACCGAAGCCTGCAAGGTCTACCTCGACAGCGGCGAGGAGCCGGCGGCACTGCGTGACGAGGTGAGTGCGCACCTCGACGCCCTCGAGCAGAAGATGGGCAAGAGGCTCGGCCAGGCCGACGACCCGCTGCTCGTCTCGGTCCGCTCCGGCGCGAAGTTCTCGATGCCCGGCATGATGGACACCGTCCTCAACATCGGTCTCTCCGACAAGTCGGTGCAGGGCCTCGCCAAGCAGGCCGGCGACGACCGCTTCGCGTGGGACTCCTACCGCCGCCTCATCCAGATGTTCGGCAAGACCGTCCTCGGCGTCGACGGCGACCTCTTCGAGGAGGCGCTGGAGAAGGCCAAGGAGGTCAAGAAGGTCACGGTCGACACCGACCTGGAGGCCGCCGACCTCAAGAAGCTGGTCACCGCCTTCAAGAAGATCGTCAAGAAGGAGGCCGGCCGGGACTTCCCGCAGGACCCGCGCGAGCAGATGGACCTCGCCATCAAGGCGGTCTTCGACTCGTGGAACGGCGACCGCGCGAAGCTCTACCGCCGCCAGGAGCGCATCCCGCACGACCTCGGCACGGCGGTCAACGTCTGCTCGATGGTCTTCGGCAACCTCGGCCCCGACTCCGGCACCGGCGTCGCCTTCACCCGCGACCCCGCCTCCGGCCACCAGGGCGTCTACGGCGACTACCTCCAGAACGCGCAGGGCGAGGACGTCGTCGCGGGCATCCGCAACACCGTCCCGCTCGCCGAGCTGGAGACGATCGACAAGAAGTCGTACGACCAGCTGATGCAGATCATGGAGACGCTGGAGAACCACTACAAGGACCTCTGCGACATCGAGTTCACGATCGAGCGCGGTCAGCTGTGGATGCTCCAGACCCGGGTCGGCAAGCGCACCGCGGGCGCCGCGTTCCGGATCGCCACGCAGCTCGTCGACCAGGGCCTGATCGACGAGGCCGAGGCGCTGCAGCGCGTCAACGGCGCCCAGCTCGCCCAGCTGATGTTCCCGCGCTTCGACGAGAGCGCGAAGGTCGAGCAGGTCGGCCGCGGCATCGCGGCGTCGCCGGGCGCGGCGGTCGGCAAGGCGGTCTTCGACTCGTACACGGCCGTGAAGTGGTCGCGTTCGGGCGAGAAGGTCATCCTGGTCCGCCGGGAGACCAACCCCGACGACCTGGACGGCATGATCGCGGCCGAGGGCATCCTCACCTCCCGCGGCGGCAAGACCTCCCACGCGGCCGTCGTCGCGCGCGGCATGGGCAAGACCTGTGTCTGCGGCGCGGAGGAGCTGGAGGTCGACACCAAGCGCCGCCGGATGACGGTGCCGGGCGGTCACGTGGTCGAGGAAGGCGACGTGATCTCCATCGACGGCTCCAGCGGCAAGGTCTACCTGGGCGAGGTCCCGGTGGTCCCGTCCCCGGTCGTGGAGTACTTCGAGGGCCGGATGCACGCCGGCGCCGACGACGCCGACGAGCTCGTCCAGGCCGTGCACCGGATCATGGCGTTCGCCGACCGCAAGCGCAGCCTGCGGGTGCGCGCCAACGCCGACAACGCCGAGGACGCGCTGCGCGCCCGCCGGTTCGGCGCCCAGGGCATCGGCCTGTGCCGCACCGAGCACATGTTCCTCGGTGACCGCCGGGAGCTGGTCGAGCGCCTGATCCTCGCGGACACGCAGGAGGACCGCGAGGCCGCCCTCGCGGAGCTGCTGCCGCTGCAGAAGAAGGACTTCGTCGAGCTGTTCTCGGCGATGGACGGCCTGCCGGTGACGGTCCGTCTCCTCGACCCGCCGCTGCACGAGTTCCTGCCGGACATCACCGAGCTGTCGGTCCGCGTGGCGCTGGCGGAGTCCCGCCAGGAACCGCACGAGAACGAACTGCGCCTCCTCCAGGCGGTCCACCGCCTGCACGAGCAGAACCCGATGCTGGGCCTGCGCGGCGTACGCCTCGGCCTGGTCATCCCCGGCCTGTTCACCATGCAGGTCCGCGCGATCGCGGAGGCGGCCGCCGAGCGCAAGAACGCCAAGGGCGACCCGCGCGCCGAGATCATGATCCCGCTCGTCGGCACGGTCCAGGAGCTGGAGATCGTCCGCGAGGAGGCCGACCAGGTCATCGCGGAGGTCGAGGCGGCGACGGGCACGAAGCTCAAGCTGTCGATCGGAACGATGATCGAGCTCCCGCGAGCCGCGCTGACCGCCGGTCAGATCGCGGAGGCGGCGGAGTTCTTCTCCTTCGGCACGAACGACCTCACCCAGACGGTGTGGGGCTTCAGCCGCGACGACGTGGAGGCCTCGTTCTTCACGGCGTACCTGGAGAAGGGCATCTTCGGCGTCAGCCCGTTCGAGACGATCGACAAGGACGGCGTCGGCTCCCTGGTCGCCGCCGCCGCGAAGGCCGGCCGCGCCACCCGCCCCGACCTCAAGCTCGGCGTCTGCGGCGAACACGGCGGCGACCCGGAGTCGGTCCACTTCTTCCACGAGGTCGGTCTGGACTACGTCTCCTGCTCCCCGTTCCGCATCCCGGTGGCCCGCCTGGAGGCCGGCCGCGCGGCAACCCAGTCGGAGGGCAGCGACCACCGCTGACCCTGACCCAGTCGGAGGGCCAGCGGGGCACCGCTGACCCACCCCAGAACCCGGAGTCGCCGTCCGTCCCCGACCCTCAGTACCGATGGGCGGCGACTCCGGAGCACGAAGAAGGGCGGCACCCGTGCGGGGGTGCCGCCCTTTGTCGTGCGGTGACGGCATGGCGTGGTGTACGCCGTCGCCCATGAGACCCACGATCAGCCGTCGCAGGCCGGCCTTTAGGGTCAGTGGATGACTGGACGAGATGCAGGAGAGATGCGGGCGGCGGCGTTGCCTGCGCACGCGATCGAAGTCGGGTCCGATCCGCTGGACGGGCCGTCGCGGAACTCCGTCGGAGGCTGGCCCTTCCTCGACGACGCACAGGAGTGGCCCTCGTGTTTCTGCGGGGAGCGGATGGCCCTGTTCTTCCAGCTCGACGTGCCCGAGGACCTGGGGCCTTTCGGCGGGGACCATCTACTGGTCTTCCACTGCCGCGCCCACAACGACGCGTCCGAGGCCGAATTCGCCGATGACCGGCTCGTGCCCGAGTATTGGGACGCTCCGCAGCTGCCCTACCCGCGTCCGTTCTGGCGTGTCCTGCTCCAGCGACAGGCGATGCTTCCCACAGTGGAGCCCGAGCCGTCCATACGCGCACTGCCGCTGACGCTTCAGCCCTTCGTGGACACCCCGAACCCACGCGGGCTCGGAGCCCAGACCTTCAAGGTGGGCGGCACACCCTCCTGGGCGCAGGATCCCGAGTACTACACGTGCGCGTGCGGCACTGACCTGGAGTACCTCTGCCAGGTTCCGGAAGGCATGGAGTTCGCGGTCCACCCTGGCCAACCGGAGCAGCCCTACAGCGTCGGGGCCGACACCTACGGGCTGTTCCTCGGCAACGAGGTCTACCTGCTGGCGTGCCCGTCCCACTGCGACCCGGCGGCGGTCTGGCCGGTGAACCAGAACTGAGCCCTCGGCATCATCGGCGTCCCGTCCGCGCGTCCTTCTGGCATGGTGGGCCGACTGTAGGTCCCTCCGTAGGACGGCATCCTGTCCTAGCGTGAACGGTGGCCAGGAGCAGCCGGGGTGCCTGCCGAAGCCTGGCTGGGCGCATCAGGCGGGGTTGTCAGGAGGGATGTCGGCGTTGGAGGGGGCGGGCTTCGGGTTTGCGTCGAAGTCGTATTCCAGGACGTAGGAGGCGGCGTCCAGGGTCATCTCGTTGACCTCGACGGGGCGGCCTTCGCCGGTGAACGCGGTGCGGCAGATGAGGATGACCGGGGTGCCCGGGGCCAGGCTCAGCTGCGTCAGTTCGTCCGGCGACGGCATGCGTGAGCGGATCTCCTCGCGGAAGTGCACCGGCTCGTATCCGAGTTCGGCGAGTCGGGCGTAGGTGCCGCCCGGCCCGGTGTCCTCCTGGGTGATGGCGGACCCGGTAACCAGGGACAGGGGAAGGTAGCTCCTCGCGAGCAGGACCGGCTTGTCGTCCACGACGAAGCGCCGGCGCCTCACGCACATGACGTCGTCGGCAGCCAGGTCCAGCACCGCGCTGATGTGTGCGGGAGCTGTCTCTTCGGACACGGAGACGTGGTCGACCTCCAGCGCCCTGGACTCGATGTCCGCCGACCAGATCGAGCGGCCGTTGCCCCACTGGTCGTGGGCCAGTCGCTGGATGCCGCGTCGGCGGAGCGGGCGGAAGGCCCGGACGAACACGCCGGCCCCCTTCCGGGCCTCGGCGATGCCTTCGTCCCGTAGGACGCCGAGTGCCTGGCGGGCCGTCATGCGGGCCACGCCGTGCGCGGCCATGAGGTCGTTCTCTCCCGGGAGCCGATCACCGGGACCGTACTCGCCCGACCGGATCGCCTCGCGCAAAGAGTCTGCGATCCGCTGGTATTTGGGCCGACGGTCGTCGGTAGCAGCCATTCCGGAACCCTCCTCGCTTCTCTAGACACCTTAGGCCATAGGTCAGGTGCGAGCTCGCTGCGTGTAGCCGTCCCGTCGCTCATTCCGGCACCTCCTGAGCGTCTTGCTTGACATCTCTAGAGAAGCGTCGGGATGGTTTCAGATGTCTAGAGAGGTCGAGCGAGTGGCCTCTGTCTGAGGTCGGGGTGCCTTCATTCGGTTTGCGACGGCTTCCCTGCCCAGTAGCGAGGAGGGAGCGCTGATGGCGTTTGTGATGGACCGTGATCCCTGTGACGCATCGCCGAGACTCGGGTGGATGGCCCTGGACCCGGCTCCGGAGTCCGTCTCTCAGGCTCGACGTTGGTTCCGGAAGCTCATCGCTCCGTACGAGCCAGCCTGTTCGGTCGATGACTGCGTCCTGCTGATCTCGGAGCTGGTGACCAACGCGGTCCTCTACGGACGGTCGGACGACGAGTGGGTCGTTCGGGTCGAGTGGTTACGGAAGGGGTCGTCATTGTGCGTGGAGGTGCACAACCCGGGCTTTCCGGCGAGTGTGCGCCTCAGGAGACCGGACGCCGACGACGCTCACGGTCGAGGACTGTTCCTGGTCGACTCCATCGCCAATTCCTGGCACTCCGGGCCGAGCCGCTTCGGCGGAACGCTCGTCTCCTTCGAGATGGCTGACGCCTGGCCTTGATGCCGCCGCACCCGATGAGGGGAGTCGCATACGCGGCTGCGTTTGCTGATGTCGTAGGGGTGCGTCACAGGAACGGAGACAGCGAGGCTTTCCGCTGCCCGTCACCGGCATCCGCCAGGGGGGCAGGGGTTGTAACAGCCACCGGGTGGGCATCCGCCCTTGTCCCCCGGGTAGGAGTCGCTTCCATCGCTGTCGCTCCCTGCGCTGCTCGAGTCATCGTCGGACGATCCGGAGCCGTAGTCGGAGTCGGAGTCGGGTGCAGGTTCGACGTAGCTGGGGTCATTGGTGGGGTCCTTGTAGAGCCCCCAGGGTCCGCGGGCAGGCATCCCCCTTCTGAACACCATGAAGGGTGATCTCGGGTTCAGAGTCGAGCGTCCGTCCAGTTTTGATGTCCTGGAAGCAGATCTTCCAGTCCGCGTAGTCACCGGACTCGTTGTCCTGGTCGTGAGCGTCCTCATCCTGATAGGCCGCCGAAAGCACCACGCGACCGGCGGCGTTCGCCAGCATCTGCGCCGCCTCGCCGTAGGTGATGCCTTTCACGTCGGGCATCTTCGGCCAAGGAATGCGCTTGCCGTCCTTGCTCGGACATGGCGCCCCGGGCGGCACGGCGGCGAACGCGACCTTGCTCAAGGTCACCTTCTCGAAGCACACCATCCAGTTGCCGCTCGGCTTTGCGTCCTGCTCGCTGGCATCGTGCACGCCGACACTCAAGCCGGTCTGCTTGACCCGCTTGAGGACGTCGTCGACCGTTTCTCCGATCTGACTGCCGATCGGGCTGGGTGTGGCTGTGACAGTAGAGGTGACTGTCGCCCGAGGCGCCGCTGCCTGTTGGTCCTCACAGCCCTCGCCGCACGAACCCAGCAGCAGGAGGAGTAGTAGCACGACAGCCAATACCAAGAGGCCGAAGCACGCCTTCATGCCCTTACTCGTCGCCAACTCGGTGAAACCCTCTCTGGTTCGCCCTCGGCATGCGCGTCCGTGGGCATTGGAGTGGTGTCGTCAGAGGCACACCCAGATCGACACCTTGAGTTCGTCACCGTCGCTAGCCGTGAGCGGATCGGTGATATACGCGCTTTGTGTCTTATCGGAGGGGTGAGAGGGTGGCCATCGATTCGACGATTTTGGAGACAGAGAGCTGCTGCCTGTGCTTCTGGCCTCTTGCGTCCGATTCGATTGGAGAGGCAGGAAGGTGCGGCCCGCCGCCCTTCGTTGTGGGTTGCCTCGGATCGAGGGGACTAGCCGCGTTCGAAGGTGATGAACACCCCGCCGTAGGTCTGAGCGTTCGTTCCGGGGACGCACGAGATCACACGCCAGCCCTCTGCGGCGTACTGGTTCATGACGGCGGTTGCGTTGGTGATCGTCTGCACCTGCCCAGTGCTGTTGCTGATGAAGTCCTGAACGTGAACCACGCGATACTCGGCCATCGACCGAGCGTAGGGTTTCGGGGCCCCTGGGGGCCTGGCCTTCGGGAGATTTCAGGCGCCCTGCACGGTGCGGAAGATGTGTGACTGCGTAGACGCTATGGCCTGCGCGTTACGGGGACGCCGTACAGGTCCTCGATCTGGTGCTCCGCGCGGGGGCATGCGGCCATCATGCCGTTCGGGGTCGCGTAGCTGCTCGTCGGTTGTTCTGAGCAGGACTTCGGGCCGTGCCAGGAACAGCGTGGATGGTCGTCGTGAGTGGGGGTCCGTTGGGTGAGGACTCGTTCTTCCGCGTCGATATGAGTACGGCGGATGCATGCCTGGACGCCTTGCTTGCTCACCTGGAGGGCAAGGGCCTGTCGCCGTGGGCGTAAGCAGGCCGCGCCCCCCAACCGCCGGCGGTGGGCGTCAAGCCGTGGGCTCCGGGCGTAGCAGGAGGTCGATTACGCCGGTCAGGTCTTCATCGCCGCCGGTCGCCTCGGTCAGGCGGCGGTGCATCAGCGTGAAGTACGGCGTGAGCAGTTCCGGGCTGACGCCCTGGTCCCTCGCCGTGGCCAGGAAGGTCGGGGTGCCCGCCACCTGCATGGCCAGGGTGGAGACGACGCCCTTCGTGTAGTCGCCGGTGCGCAGTTGGTCGGCCGTCTGGTGGACCGCCGGGGCCATCGCCGTGAGCCAGTCGGCGAGGAGTGGGGCGAACGTCGTGGGGTCGATGTCCTCCTTGCGGAGCAGGGCGAAGGCGTGGGCCGCTCCCGCGAACATGCCGTACATGGCGCTGAGCAGAGCCACGTCGTGCAGGGCCGCGTGGCCCGGGTCCTCGCCGACGTACCTGGTGCCCGCCGGGACCGCCAGGGTGGCGCGGTGCTGTTCGAACAACGGTCCTGAGCCGCTGTAGAGGACGTAACCGCCCGACTCCGGGGCGCCGATCATCGGGGGGACCGCCATGATCCCGCCGTCCAGGTAGCGCGCGCCGCGCTCGTGCGCCCACTTCGCGCGGGTGCGGGCTTGGGCCGGGGTGGTGGTGGTCAGGTTGACCACGTCCTTGCCGGTCAGAACGGTGTCGGTCAGTACCTCCTCCACCGATGTGTCGTCCAGGAGGCAGGCCACGATCAGGGGGTTCGCTGACACCGCCTCCGCGGGGGTCTTCGCCACCCTCGCGCCCGCCAGTGTGGCGGCGCGTGACGGGGTGCGGTTCCAGACGGTGACGGGGTGGCCGGCGGTCAGCCAGGCGCGGGCCAGTGCGGTGCCCATCGTGCCCAGGCCCAGCAGGGTGACGGGGGTCTTCTCAGGAGTCGTGTCGGTCATGCTGAATAGGCTGGTGGGACGGGCACGGGTGATCAAGTACGCACTTCGGAGTGGGTGGTTACCTCCAAGTGAGTGAGGGGTGGGCATGGCGACGGTGAACCGGCCTGGTGGGGCCGACGGGCACGTCTGTGGCATCGACACCGCCATGGAAGTCATCGGCGGCAAGTGGAAGGTGCTGATCCTCTGGGCGCTCCATCAGCACCCCGGCCGGCGCTTCGGGGAGCTGCGGCGGCTGCTTCCCGGCGTCACCGAGAAGGTGCTCGCCTCCCATCTGCGGGAGATGGAGGCCGACGGCGTCGTCCGCCGCGTCTCCTACGACGAGGTGCCGCCCCGCGTCGAGTACTCGCTCACCGAGGACGGCGTCCGCCTCAACGACGCCCTCCAGCCCCTTGCCGACTGGGGGCGGGAGCGGGCCGCCGCGCCGAGTACGTGAGTACGTGAGCCGTGGGGCCGATCCTCGTCACGCCGGCAGTGCCGGGCGTACCCGGCGGCGGGGGCCCGACGGCGTTCCCGTCTCGGGGCGGTCCGCCGGGGACTGGGCCGACGGGAGGCGGATCACCGCGTCCAGGCCGCCCGTCGCCGACGCGTGCAGGCTCGCCTCACCGCCGCTCGCGTGGGACAGGCGTTGGACCAGGGCCAGGCCGAGGCCGGTGCCGCCCTTGGGGGCGCCCGGGGCGCGCCAGAAGCGGTCGAAGGCTCGGGCACGCTGCTCCGGGGGCATACCGGGGCCCTCGTCCGTGATGTGCAGATCGACCCAGGCGGGGCGGGCGTCGCGCAGGGCGCGGCGGGCCGGGGCGTGCAGCCGGAGTTCGATCGTCACGGTGCTGCCGGGCGGCGAGACGCGCAACGCGTTGGAGAGCAGGTTGTCCGCTATCTGTTCGATTGCGCCCGGCACCGCCAGCACCGGTCCGACGCTTCCCGCGAACAGGACCAGCGCCACGCCCTCGCGCTCGAACAGCGGCAGCCACGTGCGGTGCCGTTCCGCGCAGAGCGCGCCCACGTCCACCGGGCCCGGCGTCGCCGCGTTCTCCTCCAGGCGGGCCATCGCCAGTAGGGCCTCGACCATCCTCGCCAGGCGGTCCGTCTCCGTCACCGCGGCCGTCAGGCTGGAGCGGCCTCGGACCGTTACGTGGGGCTCCAGGTTCTCGAGCCTCAACCGCAGCGCCGCCAGTGGCGTACGGAGTTGGTGCGACGCCTCGCCCGCGAACGCGCCCTGCGCGTCCAGGAGGTGGGCCAGGCGGGCCGCCGTGCGGTTGAACGCGGCCGCCAGTCTGCGCACCTCCGGTGGGCCCTTCGTGATCGTCACCGGGCCGACCCGCCCACCCTCCGCCAACTCGTCCGTGGCGCGCTCCAGTTCGCGGATCGGGCGGCCGGTCCAGCACGCGATGGCGAAGCCCACGACGGCGACCGCCGTGAGCACGCCCAGCCCGCCCAGCGCCAGCAACAGCCAGACGTGGTGCACCCGTTCGTGCACGGTCCTGGTCGGCAGCGTCAGCCACACCGCTCCCCTGGGCCGCGCACCGTGCCCGAGGGGCACCGCCACCGACAGGTACTCGACACCGCCGATCGTGGACGTCCGTACGTCCACCGTCGACGCCCCGCGCAGGGCCGCCGCGATCCCGGGCCGGGACGCCAGCCCGTCCGACAGGGACCTCGGCAGCGGATGCGAGGTGGCGAGCAGGGTGCCCACGGCGTCCACGATCACCACCTTGCCGCCGACCCGTTCCGCGCAGTGCGCCACCCGGTCGGGCAGATCCCGCTCGGCCCGGCCCGCGCTCAGCGACAGCGCGGCGTACGCCGACACCGACTCCGCCTCGTCCTTGGCGGAGTTCACCACCCGTTCCCGCTCGCCGCGCGAGTACAGGAACCCCAGCGGCACCTCCAGGCAGGCCAGGACGAGCACGGCCAGCGAGAGATAGCTGAGCAGCAGCCGGCGGGTCACGGCGAGGGCACCCGCCGGCCACCGGGCCCGGTCCGTACCGCCAGCCGGAACCCGACCCCGCGCAGCGTCTGGATCCACGCCGGGTCGCCCAACTTGCGCCGCAGGGAGGCGACATGGACGTCGAGCGTCTTGGTCGGGCCCTCGTAGTGCGGGTCCCATACGCGGTCCAGGATCTGCTGGCGCGAGTACACCGCCCCCGGGTCCTCGCTGAGCAGCGCCAGCAGCTCGAACTCCTTCGGGGTGAGGGTGACGGGGATGTCACCGACCCACACCTGCCGGGTCCGGCGGTCCACGACCAGGGGGCCGGGCGAGGACGGGGGGCCGGACGCCTGGTCGGCGTTCGCCGAGGTTTCCTCGTAGGACAGCGGGGCGGCCGCCGTCGTCTCCGCGCGCAGGCGGTCCATCAGCGCCTGGACGCGGTCCCGTTCCGTCCCGCCCCGCGGTGGCGCGACCTCCTCCACCGGGGGCGCCGGGGGCGCCGCCTCCGGTACGGCCTCCGCGCGCCGGGTCCGCCGGGTGACCGCCCGCACGCGGGCCACCAGCTCCCGTACGCTGAATGGTTTCGCCAAGTAGTCGTCGGCGCCCAGCTCCAGGCCCAGCACCCGGTCGGCCTCCTCACCCCGCGCACTCAGGATGATCACCGGCACGTCCGACACCTGGCGGATGCCCCGGCACACGTCGATGCCGTCCATGTCCGGCAGGCCGAGGTCGAGCAGGACGACGTCGCCGTACGCACTCCTCAGGCCCTGCGCCCCGGTGGTCACGTGCTCCACCGTCAGCCCGTAGTGGGACAGCCCCTCCATCAGAGGTTCCGCAATCGTCTCGTCGTCCTCGATGAGCAGCACTCGTATGCCCATGCGTCCCGTCTCTCCGTGAATTCCGCATTCTCTGCCCTGGCGTCGACACGCTACAAGAAACATACCGGCACAGGGAGTTGCGGCAAACAATGTCCAAGGACTGGACCGGCATTGGCCTTTTCTTAACCTTCCGCTGGGGTGGCCTCCTCTACGGTGCTGTGAACAGGCAGAACTTCCCCCCTAGGAGGCTGCGTTGAAGGCATTGCTGGATCGTGCACGCTCGTTCAGGCGCTGGGTCGATTTCGAGAGCGGTGAATACCGGAAACTGGCCGAAGGGCAATATCCCGAGGCGCTCTTCATTACCTGCTCGGACTCCCGGGTCATCCCGGCGCTGATTACCGGGGCACGACCCGGAGAGATATTCGAGCTGCGCAACGCGGGAAACATCGTGCCGCCGTACGGCCGACCGGCCCCGTCCGGGGAGGCCGCCACCATCGAGTACGCACTGGAGGTGCTCGGGGTTCAGGACATCGTCGTGTGCGGTCACTCACACTGCGGAGCGATGGGCGCCCTGAAGTCCGGTGACGACCTGTCCCGGCTGCCGGGGGTGGACGCCTGGCTGGAGCTGGCGCGCCCCGAGCTGACGCCGGTCCTCACGGCCGCGTCCGACGACCCGTCGCTGCCCGACGTGTCCCAGGGCAACGTCGTCAACCAGCTCGCCGCCCTGCGGTCGTACCCGGTGGTGCGGCAGCGGCTGGACGACGGGCGGCTGCGGCTGCACGGCTGGTACTACGAGGTCGACACCGGGCAGGTGCACGAGCTGGAGGGGGACGGCCGGTTCCGGGTGCATGCCGCATGAGCGGGGCGCACGCACGCGGCCGTACGCGGAGCCGGCGGGGCCCCGCCCCGACCGCCCCGACGACTCCGCTCGCCCCGGCGACTCCGACCGCCCCGGCGGGCACTCGGCCAGGGCCGGGAACCAAGGCCGGGGGCGGCGCGCGGCCCGACCTCGTGAACGAGATCACCGCGTCCTTCGTCGTCTTCCTCGTCGCGCTCCCGCTGTGCATCGGCGTCGCCGTCGCCTCCGGGGTCCCCGCCGAACTCGGCATCATCTCCGGTGTGATCGGCGGCCTGGTCGTCGGCGCGATCCGGGGCAGCACCCTCCAGGTCAGCGGACCGGCCGCCGGACTCGCCGCGCTGGTCGCGGAGACGGTGGCCGAGCACGGGCTGGCGCAGCTCGGGGTGATCGTGCTGTTCTCCGGCATCCTGCAGATCGTCCTCGGCGTCGTCCGGCTCGGCCGGATGTTCCAGGCGATCTCCCTGGCCGTCGTGCAGGGGATGCTGGCCGGCATCGGGCTGCCGCTGATGTTCAGCCAGCTCTACCCGATGGCCGACACGAAGGCGCCCGGCGCCCCGCTCGACAACATGGCGGGCGTACCGGATCTGATCGGCACCGTGCTGATCGATCCGCAGGCGCTGATCGCCACCCTGCTCGGGCTGGCGACGATCGTGCTGAGCTTCGTGTGGAAGAAGGCCCCCGGGCCGGTCCGGAAGATACCCGCCGCGCTGGTCGCGGTCGCCATCGGCATCGCGGTCGCCGCACTGCCCGGGGTCGAGGTGAAGACCCTTCAGGTGGGCAATCTGCTCGCCTCGGTGCGGCTGCCGGGGGCGGGGGACTTCGCCGGGCTCGCCGACGTGGCGGTCCTCACCTCCGTCGTCACGTTCACGGTCATCGCCTCCGCCGAGAGCCTGTTCACGGCCGCCGCGGTCGACCGGATGCACAGCGGCCCGCGCACCCGCTACAACACCGAGCTCATCGCCCAGGGCGCGGGCAACACGTTCGCCGGTCTGATCGGCGCCCTGCCGATCACGGCGGTCGTCGCCCGCAGCTCCGCGAACGTCCAGGCCGGTGCGAAGACCCGGCTCTCCCGCACCCTGCACGGTCTGTGGCTGCTGGCCTTCGCGCTGCTGCTGCCGCAGGTGCTGGCGCTCATCCCGATCTCGGTGCTCGCGGGCGTCCTCGTGTTCAGCGGCTGGAAGCTGTTCGCGCCGGAGGAGTTCCCGAAGATGTGGCGCCAGGACCGCGGCGAGTTCGTCGTCATGACGGTGACCACCGTGGTCATCGTGGCGACGGCCCTGCTCGAGGGCGTCCTGGTCGGGCTCGCGGCGGGGATCGTACTGGCCGCGCTGCGCATGTCGCGGACGGTGATCCGGCAGCACGTCGAGGAGGACACCACGAAGGTCGTCATGGCTGGCAACGCCACCTTCCTGCGGCTGCCCGAGGTCATCGAGGCCCTGGAGGAGGCGGCCGCCTCCGGCAAGCCCCGTATCCGGCTCGACCTGACCGGCGTGACGCATCTGGACCACGCCTGCCGCAACCAGGTCGAGGAGTTCACCGCGCAGCAGCGGGGGGCCGGCATCCGGGTGGAGCTGCTGATGCCGGGCCCGGCCAGGACCGAGGCGCCCGCTCACGCGCCGGCGGCCCCGGGCCCGGACGCCGAGTGGTTCTACCTCGACACGACGCCGCCGCCCCTGGACGACTTCGCCCATGCGGAGAGCTACCGTCCGGTCACGTCACGTTAGGGTCACGGGTCCCCCATATCGCCCCGCCGCCTCCAGGGCCCCTGGCTAGGTTCATCACCTCTTGAACCACCTCTCGTGAACCACCTCTCGGAACCGTTCGGGCCACATGGGTCACCCATGTCACACGAGCCGCTCGACCGAGCCACGTGCACCCCGAGCCGTCTCCGAGTCACCAGGGAAGGACCCGCCGTGAACCCGCTCCGCACCCCCGGCGCCCTCGTCGCCGCGCTGGCACTGGCCGCGCTGCCCGCCACCGCCGCCGCCCACGACGGGAACCACCCGTTCGAGAACTGCTCGGAGGCGTACGCGAGCGGCTACGCGGACATCCCCGAGGGCGACCGGCACTACGGGTCCCATCTGGACCGGGACGGCGACGGCATCGGCTGCGACAGCCCGCCCGCCGGCTTCGTCCCGGTCGACAATAAGGACGACAAGGAGTCCGACGCCGGTACGGAGGGGGCGGACGACACCGGCCAGAGCGGCACCGACCTCGCCGAGACCGGCGGCTCCGACAGCACGCCGTACATCGCGGCGGGCGGTCTGGTCGCCGTCCTCGCCGGGGGCACGGTGATGCTGGCGGTCCAGCGGCGGCGCGCGAACCGCTGACATGCGGCGAGCCGGTCCGGCCGCTCATAGGCTGGGACCGGCGCCCACGCGGCGACCCGCGCGGAAGGAGCCCCGCATGGCCCGCACGCCCCGCCTGCCCTGCGCATCCCGCCTGCCCGGCAAGCCCCGCCTGCCCGGCCCATCCGGCTGGAGCACCCGCGACATCCCCGCCCTCGACGGCCGGACCGCCGTCGTCACCGGGGCCAACGGCGGGATCGGCCTCGCCACCGCACGGGAGCTGGCGGCGCACGGGGCGCGCGTGGTGCTCGCCTGCCGCAGCGAGGCCCGGGGCGCGGCGGCGAAGGACCGGCTGTCCGGCGAGGTCCCCGGCGCACGGCTCGAGGTGCGGCGGCTGGACCTGGCCGACCTCGGCTCGGTGCGCGAGTTCGCCGCCACGCTGCCGTACGACCGGCTCGACCTACTGGTGAACAACGCCGGGGTGATGGCCCTGCCGTACGGGACGACGGCCGACGGGTTCGAGACGCAGTTCGGCGTCAACCACCTGGGGCACTTCGCGCTCACCGGCCTGCTGCTGCCCGCCCTGCTGGCGGCGCCCGGCGCCCGGGTGGTGGCCGTCTCCAGCCCGGCGCACCTGATGGGCAACGTCGATCTGCGCGACCTGAACAGTGAGCGCCGGTACCGGAAATGGACCGCCTACGCGCGGTCCAAGTCGGCCAACCTGCTCTTCGTCCACGAGCTGGCGCGACGGCTCGCGGCACGGGACGCCGACGTGGTGGCGGCCGCGGCCCATCCCGGGTACGCGGACACCGGGCTCCAGGCCGCCGGGCCGCGGATGGCGGGCAGCCGTACCGGCGAACGGCTCGCGCACCTCGCCAACCGGGTGTTCGCCCAGCCGGCGACGGCGGGCGCGCTGCCGGTCCTGTACGCGGCCACCGCCCCCGGCGTACGGCCCGACTCCTTCACGGGCCCCGCGCTCCTGAACTGGCGCGGCGCGCCCGCCCCGGCCTGGCGGGCCCCCTGGACCCTCGACGACCGGGCGAGCGCCCTCCTCTGGGACGCCTCGGCCCGCCTCACCGGCGTGCACTACGAGGCCACACGGTGACCGGCGTGCACTACGAGGCCCTACGGTGACCGGCGCGAACTACGAGGCCCTACGGCCCTGAGTCCTCACCCCACTGAACGGCGGCCGCTCACCCCGCCCGCACCTCATACGTCCCCACCCGTACCTCCTCGTCGTCCAGGCACTGTCCCGTCTCCAGGTCGAACCGCTGCTTCAGCAGCGGGGAGGCGACGAACGGGCGGCCCCGGTGGGTGCCGGTGAGGCCGCGGGAGAGGACCGCCGCGCCGCCGAACGGATCGCGGTTGTCGATGGCGTACAGCCGGCCGGACCGGTCCCGGAACAGGGCCACCTGGCCGCCGTCCGGGAGCAGGGCCGCCACGCCCCGGCCCGGCAGCAGCCGGGCCAGGTCGCACACCGGGAGCCAGTGGCCGCCCACCCGGACGTGGACCTTCACATCGGTGATCTCGGGAGCCAGGGTCATCGCTGGGCGCTTCCTTCCAGGACGTCTTCGGCGCGGGGACGCAGGCCGATGGACAGCAGGGGCAGGTCGGGCTTGATCTGGTCGCGCTCCGGGACGAAGCCGACGACCGGGTCGGGGGTGTCGGGCGCGTTCACGAAGGAGACGAACCGGGCGAGCTTCTCGGGGTCGTTGATGGTCTCGGCCCACTCGTCGCGGTAGTGCGAGACATGTGCCGCCATCAGGGACTCCAGCTCCTCGCAGATGCCGAGGGAGTCCTCCACGACGACGTCGCGGACGTGGTCCAGGCCGCCCGGGATCCGCTCCAGCCACACGCTGGTGCGCTCCAGACGGTCCGCGGTGCGGATGTAGAACATCAGGAACCGGTCGATGAGCCGGATCAGTTCGGCGTCGGAGAGGTCCTGGGCGAGCACGTCCGCGTGGCGCGGGGTGGCGCCGCCGTTGCCGCCGACGTACAGGTTCCAGCCGTTGGCGGTGGCGATGACGCCGAAGTCCTTCGACTGGGCCTCCGCGCACTCGCGCTGGCAGCCGGAGACCGCCGACTTCAGCTTGTGCGGCGACCGCAGCCCCCGGTAGCGCAGCTCCAGGTCGATGGCCATGCGGACCGAGTCCTGGACGCCGTAGCGGCACCAGGTCTGGCCGACGCAGGACTTCACCGTGCGCAGCGACTTGCCGTAGGCGTGGCCGGACTCGAAGCCGGCGTCGACCAGCCGGGCCCAGATCAGGGGCAGTTGCTCGACGCGGGCGCCGAACATGTCGATCCGCTGACCGCCGGTGATCTTCGTGTAGAGGCCGAAGTCCCGGGCGATCTCGCCGATCACGATCAGGCCCTCGGGGGTGACCTCGCCGCCGGGGATGCGCGGGACGACCGAATAGGAGCCGTTCTTCTGCAGGTTGGCGAGGAAGTGGTCGTTGCTGTCCTGCAGGGCCGCCTGCTCGCCGTCCAGGACGTAGCCGCTCGCGCCGATCGTGGGGGCCAGGGACGCGATGATCGACGCGACCGTCGGCTTGCAGATCTCGCAGCCGTCGCCGCCCCGGGCGCCGTCCCGGCCGTAGCGGTCGAGCAGGTCCTGGTAGGTGGTGATGCGCAGGGCGAGGACGATCTCGTACAGCTCCTCGCGGGTCTGCCCGAAGCAGCCGCACAGGCCCTTGTCGACCTCGACGCCGGACGCCTCCAGTTCGGCGGTGACCAGCTGGCCGAGGACCTTGACGCAACTGCCGCAGCCCGTACCGGCCTTGGTGCACTTCTTCACCTCGGGCACGGTGGTGCAGCTGTGCTCGGTGACCGCGCCGCGGATCGTGCCCTTGGTGACGTTGTGGCAGGAGCAGATCACCGCGTCGTCGGGCAGCGCCGACGGGCCGAGCTGCGCCGGGGCGCCCGCGCCGGCCGGCAGCACCAAAGACTCGGGGGAGACCGGCGGGACCGAGCCGGTGAACGCGCGCAGCGTGCCGTATGCCTCCGCGTCCCCGACCAGGATGCCGCCGAGCAGGGTGCCGTCCCGGCCGACGACGAGCTTCTTGTACAGGCCCGCGCGGGAGTCGGAGTAGACGACGTCCAGGCAGTCCTCGGCGGTGCCGTGCGCGTCGCCGAAGGAGGCCACGTCCACGCCGAGCAGCTTCAGCTTGGTGGAGAGGTCGGCGCCGGTGAAGGACGCCTCGTCCTCGGCGATCGTCGCGGCGGCCGTCTCGGCCTGCTCGTAGCCGGGCGCCACCAGGCCGTACACCCGGCCGTCGGAGGCCAGGGCGCACTCGCCGATCGCGAAGACGTGCGGGTCGGAGACCGTACGGCACTGCTCGTCGACCGCGATGCCGCCGCGCTCGCCGACCGTCAGACCGCAGTCGCGGGCCAGCTGGTCGCGGGGGCGGACACCGGCGGAGAACACCACCATGTCGGTGGCGAGTTCGGAGCCGTCGGACAGCTTCATCCCGGTCACGGCACCGGCGGCGTCGACCACGATCTCCTGGGTGCCGACCCCCGTGTGGACGCTGAGGCCCATGTCCTCGATGGTGCGCAGCAGGGCCGCGCCGCCGCCCTCGTCGACCTGCACCGGCATCAGCCGGGGCGCGAACTCCACGATGTGCGCCTGCACGCCGAGGCCCTTGAGCGCGCCGGCCGCCTCCAGGCCGAGCAGCCCGCCGCCGACCACGGCACCGACCGTGGCCCGGGACTTCGCGTACTCCTCGATCGCGAGCAGGTCCTCGATCGTCCGGTAGACGAAGCAGCCGTCGGCGTCCTTGTTCGGCACGGGCGGCACGAACGGGTACGAGCCGGTGGCGAGGACGAGCGTGTCGTAGCCGAAGACCTCACCGGACCGGGCGGTGACCTTGCGGGCCTCGCGGTCGACGGTGACCGCCGGGTCGCCGACGTACAGCTCGATGCCGTGCGTCTCGATGAACTCCATGTCGGTCATCGACAGGTCCTCGGGGCTCTTGCCCGAGAAGTAGGAGGTGAGCGCCACGCGGTCGTACGCCGGACGCGGCTCCTCGCAGAGCACGACCACGCGGTGCGTGGCGGTCAGGCCGCGCTCGGCGAGCGCCTCGAGGAAGCGCTGGCCGACCATGCCGTGGCCGACGAGCACGATCGTGGGGGTCGCCCCGGGGGTGGCCGTCATCAGGAGCCTCCATCGTTGGTGAGCAGGTGCAGCAGAGGGGCGTCGCCGGGGAGCGGCTCGGCGCCCTCCCAGGCGCGGGCGAGCGCGCCGACGGTGCCGAGTTCGCCGACGAGGACCCCGCCGACCAGGCGGTCGTCGCGGACGACGACCTTGCGGTAGGTGCCGCGCGTGGCGTCGGTCAGCTGGACGACGTCGTCCCCGGGCAGGGGCTCCGTCTCGCCGAACGCGGCGAGGTCGAAGAAGCCCTCGCCGGCCAGCGTCAGCCGGGTCAGCGCGCGGGTGCCCAGGTAGCGGGCGGAGCCGTGTCCGGCCAGCGAGGCGGCGAGCACGTCGGCCTGTTCCAGCGCGGGCGCGGCGAGCCCGTACACCGTCCCGGCGTGCTGGGCGCAGTCGCCGACGGCCCGGATGTGCGGGTCGGAGGTGCGCAGCTCGTCGTCGACGACGACGCCCTTGCGGACCTCCAGGCCGGCGGCCTTGGCGAGCCCCACCCGGGGGTGCACACCGCAGGCCAGGACGACCAGGTCGGCGTCGAGCGCGTAGCCGTCGGCCATCTCCACCGAGCGGACCGCGCCGCCGACGCAGCGCACGTCCCGGACCCGCAGCTCGGTGTGGACCTCGACGCCGAGGCCGGTCAGATGCCGCCGGACCAGCGCGGAGGCGGCCGGGTCGAGCTGGCGCTCCATCAGCCGCTCGGACTGCTGGGCGAGCACGACCTGGGCGCCGCGCAGCGCCAGCGCCCGGGCGGCGGAGACCCCGAGGAGCCCGCCGCCGATCACGACGGCCCGCACGCCCGGCCGGACCGCCTTGGACAGGCCGAGGCAGTCGTCCAGGGTGCGGAAGGCGTGGACGCCCTCCGGCAGCTCGTGGTCGGGGGTGAACAGACCGCGCAGCGGCGGGAGCACCGGGTTGGAGCCGGTGGCCAGCACGAGGGTGCCGTATCCGATCGCCCGCCCGTCCGCGAGGCGCACGGTGCGGGCCGCGCGGTCGACGCCGGTGACCCGGCCGCGGACCAGCCCGGCGGGCTCCGGCAGGGCGATGACGTCCGGGCTGTAGCGTCCGGCCAGCACCTCGGCGAGCAGGACGCGGTTGTACGGGCGGTGCTCCTCGTCGCCGACGAGCGTCACGTCCGTGCCGAGCTCGCCGAGGCGCCGGGCGAGCCGTACGCCCGCGAGGCCGGCGCCGATCACCACCACACGCGTATTCGAGGTCATGCGAACGAGCCTGCGGGCCGGGTGTTTCCCGGCAGCATCCCTTCTGTTTCCCGTGCGGAACGCTGCCCTCAGCGGGGGCGGGGCCCGGATGTGAGGGTTCGACGGGGCAGGTGAGGGGCCGTTGTGAGGGGACGGGGCGGGGCGCCCGAAGCTCAGAAGACCCTCATGTGCGTGGACTGTGCACACATCGGCTGTCTAGGGTCTCGACCATGCCCGACATATCGCTGACCATGGTCGCCGTCCTGTGCCTCGCGGCCCTCGCGGCCGGATGGATCGACGCCGTGGTCGGCGGCGGGGGTCTCCTGCTGCTGCCCGCCCTGCTGCTCGGCCTGCCCGCGAGCACCCCGGCCGCGTACGCGCTCGGCACCAACAAGGCGGTGGCGATCGTCGGCACGACGGGTGCCGCCGTCACCTACGTCCGCAAGGCCCCCGTCGACGTACGGCTCGCCGTGCGCATCGGCCTCGCGGCGCTCGCCGGCTCCAGCGGCGGCGCCTTCTTCGCGGCCGGGATGTCCACCGAGGTCCTCAAGCCGGTGATCATGGTGGTGCTGCTGGCGGTCGGCGCCTTCGTCATCCTGCGCCCGGCGTTCGGCACGGCCCCGGCGCCGGGGCCGGTGTCGCCGCGCCGCGTCCTCGCCGCGATCGGCCTCGCGGGCCTCGGCATCGGCTTCTACGACGGCCTCATCGGCCCCGGCACCGGCACGTTCCTGGTGCTCGCGCTCACCGCCGTGCTGCACCTGGACCTCGTCACGGCGTCCGCCACCGCGAAGATCGTCAACTGCTGCACCAACGCCGGGGCGCTGGCGACCTTCGCCTGGCAGGGCACGGTCCTGTGGCAGCTGGCCGCCGTGATGGCCGTGTTCAACCTGGCGGGCGGCACGCTGGGGGCACGTACGGCCCTGAAGAAGGGCAGCGGCTTCGTCCGGGTCGTGCTGCTGACGGTGGTCTTCGCGCTGGTGGCGAAGCTGGCGTACGAGCAGTGGCTGGCCTGACCCGCCGGAAGGTTCTCAGCGGCTGCCGGTCAGATGGGCGAAGACGACCACGTTGCCCCGGTAGCCGGTCGCCCGGGAGTAGCCGCCGCCGCAGGTGATCACCCGTAGCTCGGGGCGGGCCGCCGGGCCGTACACCTTCTCGTCCGGGAAGTCCTTCGCGTCGTACACCTCGACGGCGTCCACGGTGAACACGGCCGTGCCGCCGTCGCGGCGGTCCACCTCGATGGTGCCGCCCTTGCGCAGGGCGCCGAGCCGGTAGAAGACGGCCGGTCCGTCGGCGTTGTCGACATGGCCCGCGACGATCGCGGTGCCCGTCTCACCGGGCGTCGTCCCCGACTCGTACCAGCCGGCGAGGCCCGGGCGCTCGGGCGGCGGGACGTCGAGGCTGCCCGAGGACGTCAGTCCCAGACCGGTCAGCGGCGCGTCGACACGGATGGCGGGGATGCGGATGCGGTCGGGCGGGGAGGGGGGCAGGGCCCGCGCGGCGGTGCCCGCGGCCCGCGCCCCGGCGCCCGGCCCGTCCGGGAGGGCGGCCTGCGCCGCCGACGGCTGCGGCGGGGCGTCCTCGGCGGAGCCGTCGGCGAGCAGCAGCACGGCACAGCCGAGCGCCAGCACACTGACCGCGGCTATCGCGGCGTCGCCCATCCTGCGGTCACTGCGCACCTGTGCCTCCTGGGACTTCCTCATCCGCCCTCATCCCCCTCCGGGCCGCGAGGGGCGTCGGACCCGGAGGGGGAGAGGACGTGCGGTACCGGCGGACGGACAGCGGAGGGTGTCCGTCAGATCCCGTCGCCTCTCGCCCGGCGATGCAGGAGCCAGGTACCGCCCGCGGCGGCGACGGCGAGAGCCGTCACACCGGCCGCGGTCTGTACGGGGTCGCGGCCGAACGTGCCGCCGACCCCCGTCTTCACACTGCCGCGCGGATGCGTCTGCCCGCGCGGCGCGGTCAGCGTCACCACGAGGTCGCCGGTGACCTTCCGGCCGCCCTCCGCGCAGGTCGCGACGATCTCGTACGTCCCCGGCTGCGCGCTGGGCGGCACCCGGAACCGGCCGGCCGCCTGCTCGTCGTGCGTGCTGGGCGACAGCGTGAACGTTCCGGCGCCCACCGCGCTGGCGTCACCGGCGGCGGCGCCCCGCGGACAGAACTCCGTGTGCACGGTGACCTCCCCGCCCGGCTCGACCGAGGAGGGGAACACCTCCAGGCCGCCGCTGTCACCGCCGTACGCGGGACCGACGACGAGCCCCACGGAACCGGCGGCCAGCGCGGCCCCGGTCAGCAGACGGGCGGTACGTCGCATCGATGCTCCTCCGAGTGGGAGCACGGCCCGCGGCACCCCCATGTGCCGCCGTCTCGGCCGAGCCCCTGCCCTTCCGAGGAAAGTCGCAGCGGCGCGCGGGCGCTTGTCGAGACCGGGCCGGGAGAGGGGTGAACGGGTGCCGCACGACCCGCCCACGAGCCCGGCGCGGACGCCGTTTCAGCAGGTCACCGGGGCAGCGGCGGAATCGGCGGAGGCGATTCGGTTGTCCGGGGGGACACGCGTGTGAACGGGTGACGCGGGCCGGCGTCACCGCTCCGCCAGCACCTCGGCCACCGTCCGCCGGGCCACGGCCGCCAGCACCGGGTTGGTGCCGTTGCCGCAGACCTCGCCGTAGTAGTGCTCCGCCGTCAGCCCGAAGCGCAGGGCCCAGCCCCGGCCCCGTTCCCAGGTGGCGTCGTCCGCGCCGGCCGCCGCGCGGAAGACCTGGCGGCTCCCGGCGTCGAAAACGGCCCAGGCCGGCAGGAGGTCGGCGGCCGGGTCGCCGGTGCCGAAGCAGCCGAAGTCGATCACGGCGGTGAGCCGTCCGCCGGAGGTCAGCAGATTGCCCGGCAGGAGGTCGCCGTGCAGCCAGACGGGGGCGCCGCCCCAGTCGGGGACCCGGAGCACGTCCTCCCAGACCCCGGTCGCCGCCCGCGCGTCCAGCGCGCCCGCCGCGCCCAGGTCGCGGATCGCGGTCCGTACGTCCGCGTCGCCCGCGCGGACCGGGCCGCCCCGGTGCGACGGCGGGCCCCCGGCGGCGTCCACCGAACGCAGCGCGGCGACGAAACGCCCCAGCTCCCGGGCGGCCGCGGTGAGATCGGCGGGCGGGGCGTCGAAGGCGTCTGTGCCGTCCAGCCACGCGTACACCCCCCACGGCAGCCCGTACCCGGCGCCCGGCTCGCCCAGCGCGAGCGGCGCCGGGACCGTGAGCGGGAGGTGCGGGGCCAGCCGTGGCAGCCAGTGGTGCTCGGTGCCGATCTGCCGCGCCCCGCCGGGCAGCCGGGGCAGCCGTACGACGAGGCCGGGCCCGAGGCGGAACATCGCGTTGTCCGTCCCGGCGGACGTCACGCGCCGCACCCCGAGCCCCGCCCAGTGCGGGAACCGCCCGGCGACCAGCCGCTCCACCAGGGCCTCGTCGACGTCCAGTTCGTCGGCGTGCATACGGACCGGTGGCGACTCGGGGCGGGACGGCATACGGCTCCTCGGGGCACACGGACGGGCGGGACGCGCCGCCAAGGTACGGCTGCACACAGCGGCGCGGCCAGCCGTTTTCGCACCGGCCGGCCGCGCTCACCTCCCGTGCCGTCAGGCCACGTTCACGGCCTTCCAGGCGGCGGCCACCGCCGCGTACTCCGCGCCGCCGGTCCCGTACAGGTCCTTCGCCGCGTTCAGCGTCGCCGTGCGGGCGCCCGCGTAGGTCGTGGAGGACGTCATGTAGACCGTCAGCGCCCGGTACCAGATCGTGCCGAGCTTGGCCCGGCCGATTCCGGTGACCGTGGAGCCGTCGCAGGTGGGGGAGTCGTACCGGACGCCGTTGATGGTCTTGGCGCCGCTGCCCTCGGCCAGCAGATACGCGAAGTGGTTGCCGACCCCGGAGGAGTAGTGGACGTCGAGCTGTCCCGTGGAGGAGTCCCAGCAGTCCGCCGACTGCCCGTCCCGCGAGGGCTTGTCCATGTAGCGCAGGGCGTCCCGGCCGAGCCCGGAGCGCACGACCCGCTCGCCGATCAGATAGTCGCCCGGCTCGGCGGTGTTGTCGGCGTGGAATTCGACCAGCGTGCCGAAGATGTCGGAGGTCGCCTCGTTCAGCCCGCCCGACTCGCCCGAGTACGTGAGGGCCGCCGTCTTCGACGTCACGCCGTGCGACATCTCGTGTCCGGCGACGTCCAGCGAGACCAGCGGGCCGAGCTGGGTGCCGTCACCGTCGCCGTAGGTCATGCAGAAGCAACTGTCGTCCCAGAACGCGTTGTTGTACTTGTTGCCGTAGTGCACACGGTTGAACGAGCCCTTGCCGTCGCCCGCGATGCCGTTGCGGCCGTGCACGTCCCGGTAGTAGTCCCAGGTGACGTCCGTGCCGTACTGCGCGTCCACCGCGACCGTCGAGCGGTCGCCCGTGGTGCCGTCGCCCCAGTGGTCGTCGGCGTCGGTGAACACCGTGGCGGGGGCGCGGTTCAGACAGACCGTCAGGATGCACAGGTCCGTCTTGTTCGCCGCGTCGCCCGTGTACGTGTTCCCGCGCGTCGGATCCTTCAGCTGGTACGCCGGCTGGGAGCCCGAGGTGGTGAGCGGGACCGTGCCCGAGTACAGCGACTTCCCGTCGCCGTTCGCGGTCTCGATGCCGTCCCACGCGTCGATCCGGGCGCCGGTGCGGGCGTCGGTGAGCACCGTGCGGGCGACCGGGTTGCCGAGGGAGTCCTGGGCGACGGCGTCGGTCCGCCAGGCCAGCTTCGGTGTCCCGTGCAGGGCGTCGACGACCAGCTCCGGCCGGGCGGTCAGCCGGCGCAGCGTCTGCCCGGCGTTGGCGGCGCGCAGCACACCCGCCGCGAGGTCGGCCGCCTTCGGCGCGGCGATCCGGGGCGTGACGCCGGTCAGGGAGAGGGCCTTGCGGGTGGCGCGGGAGGCGCTCCGGTAGGTGCCGTCCTTCGCCAGGTGGACGACGAAGTCGCCGCCGAGGACCGGCAGTCCGCGGTAGGTGCGGTCGTAGCGGACGTGCTGGGTGCCGTCGGCGTCGACGACCACGTCCCGCACGGTCGTGTCCTGCCGGGGCGTGAGGCCCAGGGTGCCCGGGAGGTCCGCGAGGACGGCCGCCGCGTTCTTCAGCGCGGTGGCCCGGGTGGGCGTCTCCTCCGCGCCGGCGGTGGGGGACAGGGCGGTGGCCATCAGGGCGGCGACGGCGACGGCGACACCCGCCGCGGCCGGACGGGAACCCTTGAAGTACGGCCGTATTCGGCTCATCGCTCTCCTTGATCTCGGCGGTGACCAAGATTCAAGAGGGCGTGCACATGCCATGGCCAGGGTGAGGTCGTGGAGGTGTGTGAGGGGTCAGAATCGGTTCCGTGACCCCTTCTCCCCGACTGCCGTTCTTCGTCTACGGCACCCTGCGCCCCGGCGAGCCCCACCACGACACGCTGCTGCGCGGCCGCACCCTCGCCGAGGAGCCCGGCCGCCTGCGCGGAGCACTGCTGTACGACGGCCCCGGCTACCCGTACGCCGTGGAGGAACCGGGCGCCGGCACCGTCGAGGGCGACGTCGTCACCGTCCGGCCCGAGGACTACCCCGACCTGCTCGCCGCGCTCGACCGGCTGGAGGAGTACCGCCCCGGCGACCCGCGCAACCTCTACGAGCGGGTCGCCCGCGAGGTGCTGCGCACCGGCGACGGCGCGTTTGTCCGGGCCTGGGTGTACGTCGCCGCGCCCGCCGTCGCCGCCCGGCTGCGCGCCCACGGCACACCGCTGGCGAGCGGCGACTGGAAGGCACGCCGAGCCTCTAGCGCTCGACCGTCTCCAGGCGCACCGCGCACGTCTTGAACTCCGGCATCCGGGACGTCGGGTCGAGCGCCGGGTTGGTCAGGGTGTTGGCGCGGCCCTCGCCCGGCCAGTGGAACGGCATGAACACCGTGTCGGGGCGGATGGTGGTCGTGACCCGGGCCGGTGCCACCGCCCGGCCCCGCCGCGAGACCACGGCCACCGGTTCGCCCTCGGCCACCCCGAGCCGTGCCGCCAGCCGCGGGTGCAGCTCCACGAACGGCCCCGGCGCCGCGCTGTTCAGCTCCTCGACCCGCCGGGTCTGCGCACCCGACTGGTACTGGGCCACGACCCGGCCCGTCGTCAGCAGCACCGGGTACTCCTCGTCGGGCTCCTCGGCCGCCGCCCGGTGCGCCACCGGCACGAACCGGGCCCGCCCGTCGGGCGTCGCGAACCGGTCCAGGAACAGCCGGGGCGTGCCCGGGTGCGGGACGGCCCCCGACTCGTCGCCGGCGGCGTCGTCCTCCCGGGCCGGGTCGTCCACGTGCTCGGTCACACCGTCGCCGTCCGGCGGCGCGGGGCACGGCCAGAAGACGCCGTTCTCCTCCGCGAGCCGCTCGTAGGTGATCCCCGAGTAGTCCGCGGGACCGCCCGCGCTCGCCCGGCGCAGCTCCGCGAAGACCTCCTCCGCGTCCACCGGGAAGCCCTTCTCCAGGCCCTCGTCCGCGCCGAGCCGCGCCGCCAGCTCGTGCAGCACCTCCAGGTCGCTGCGCACCCCCGGCGGCGGGTCGATCGCCCGGCGGCGCAGCAGGACCCGGCCCTCCAGGTTCGTCGTCGTCCCCGTCTCCTCCGCCCACTGCGTCACCGGCAGCACCACGTCCGCGAGTTCGGCCGTCTCCGACAGCACGACGTCGCACACGGCGAGGAAGTCCAGCGACCTGATCCGCTCCTCGACATGGGCGGCGCGCGGCGCCGACACCACCGGGTTGGACCCCATGAGCAGCAGCGACTTGATGTCGCCGCCCAGCGCGTCCAGCAGCTCGTACGCGCTGCGGCCGGGCCCCGGGAGCCGGTCCGGGTCCACGCCCCACACCCCGGCGACGTACTCGCGGGCCGCCGGGTCGTCCAGCTTGCGGTACCCGGGCAACTGGTCGGCCTTCTGGCCGTGTTCGCGCCCCCCCTGCCCGTTGCCCTGCCCGGTCAGACAGCCGTAGCCGGACAGCGGCCGGCCCGCCCGGCCCGTCGCCAGGCACAGGTTGATCCACGCGCCCACCGTGTCGGTGCCCTTGGACTGCTGCTCGGGTCCGCGCGCGGTCAGCACCATGGCGTGCTCCGGCTCGCAGAACATCCGGACCGCCTCGCGCAGTTCGGGAACGGACACCCCCGTGATCCGCTCCACGTACTCCGGCCAGTGCGCCATCGCCGCGGCCCGCGCCTCCTCCCAGCCGGCCGTGCGCTCGCTCACGTACTCCTCGTCGACCCGCCCCTCGGCGACGACCAGGTGCAGCAGCCCGAGGGCCAGCGCGAGATCGGTGCCGGGGCGCGGCGCGAGATGCAGGTCGGCCTGTTCGGCGGTCCGGGTGCGGCGCGGGTCGACGACGATCAGGGTGCCGCCGTTGTCGCGCAGCTCCTGGAAGAACCGCAGCGACGGCGGCATGGTCTCCGCCAGGTTGGAGCCGACGAGGATCACACAGCCGGTCCGCGGGATGTCCTCCAGCGGGAACGGCAGCCCCCGGTCCAGGCCGAACGCCCTGATCCCGGCGGCGGCCGCCGACGACATGCAGAACCGGCCGTTGTAGTCGATCTGCGAGGTGCCGAGCACGATCCGCGCGAACTTGCCGAGGCCGTACGCCTTCTCGTTGGTCAGCCCGCCGCCGCCGAAGACCGCGCACGCGTCCGGGCCGTGCTCGGCGCGGGTGCGGGCGAGCCCCTCGGCGATCCGGTCCAGCGCCTCCGGCCAGCTCGCCTCCACCAGCGCGCCGCCCGACCGCACCAGCGGTGTGGTCAGCCGGACCCCGGAGGCCAGCACCGCGGGCGCCGTACGGCCCTTGCCGCACAGCGCGCCCCGGTTGACCGGGAAGTCCGGGCGCTCGACCACCGCGACGCCCCCGTCCTGCGTGGGCGTGAGGTTCATACCGCACTGCAGGGCGCAGTACGGGCAGTGCGTGGGCGTCGCGATGTTCGGCATGCCGTTCAGCGTGCGTCGCACGTGTTACATACGCGCAGGCTCCCCGGTTACACGAGCGGCACGGCGACCTCCCCGCGCGCCGGGTGCCACCGTGAGGCCCCGGTCACCTGGCCCGCGCCAGCGCGTCCGCGACCCCGGTCTCGCGGCGCCCGAGGAAGCGCGGGTCGGGTTCGACGACGGCGTCCAGTGCCGCCTTGCCGGCCGCGAACAGCTCCCGCACCCCGCCGTAGTACCAGGTGACGTCGTGCCGGGCGGCCACGCCGACGCCGTACGAGGTCACCCCGGCCTCCTGGCAGAGCGCCACCGCCCGCCGGATGTGGAAGTCCTGGCTGATCAGCACCGCCTCGTCGACGCCGAAGATCCGCTTGGCCCGGACACAGGAGTCCCAGGTGTCGAAGCCCGCGTAGTCGCTGACGATCCGGGCGTCGGGCACGCCGTGCCGGACCAGGTAGGCGCGCATCGCGTCCGGCTCGTCGTAGTCCTTGCGGCTGTTGTCCCCGGTGACCAGGACGACCTCGATCCGTCCCGCCCGGTACAGCCTGGCCGCCGTGTCCAGCCGGTGCGCGAGATAGGGGGACGGCTCGCCGTCCCACAGCCCCGCCCCGAAGACGACGGCGACATCGGTGCGCGGCACGTCCGCCGCGGTGCGCAGCCGGCCGTCCGTGGCCAGCCGCGTCCAGGTCGCCGGCAGCAGCGCCAGGACGCTCACCGCCATCACGGCCTGCACCAGCCGCCGGCGCCCGGCACGGGTGCGCGGCAGGCGCGGCCTCCGCAGACGCATCCGCCGGCCCCCTCCCCGGGCGGCTCCCCGTGAGCCCCCGCCTCAAGGGACGCCCCCGCACCGGGCGCGGTTCACCCGCCCCGGCGTGACCGGCCTCACGCCGGTCGATGGAACCGCAGGTCAAGCCGCCTCACACCGGCCCGGGACCCGACCGTGAACCGGCCGTAAGAACCCGTCATAGCCGTGAAACGGGACAGCAACCTCGCCCCGCCACCATCGGTCCATGACGGCGTCGAACCCCGTGCACGACCAGTCCCCGACGGCCCCCCTCGACAGTACGGCGCACCTCATGAACCGGATCAGCAGCCAGCTCGCCCGCCAGCTCAGCCTCGTCGGCCCCGACGGCAGGCGCCGCCCCGAGCCCCCCGCGCTCGTCGTCGTCGCCCACGGCAGCCGCGACCCGCGCGCCCTGGAGACGGTGACCGCGCTGCTCGACGAGGTCCGGGCGCTGCGCCCCGGGCTGCCGGTCCACCTCGGGCACATCGAGCTGAACGAGCCCCCGCTCGCCGACACCCTCGCCGCCCTCGGCGACCGCGAGGCGGTCCTGGTGCCGCTGCTCCTCGGCCGCGGCTACCACATCAAGCGGGACATCCCCGAGACGGCGGCCGCGTCCCGGGTCCGCGCCCGGTTCGCCGGCGCGCTCGGCCCGCACCCGCTGCTCGCCGAGGCCCTGCACGCCCGCCTGACCGAGGCCGGCTGGCAGACCCCCGAGGACGAGGCCACCCGCCGCGGGACCGCCGTCGTCCTCGCCGCGGCCGGCTCCCGCGACCCCGAGTCGAAGCTGGACACCTCCCGCACGGCCCGCCTCCTCGCGGCCCGCCTCGGCGTCCCCGTCGTCCCGGCCTACGCCACCACCGCGTCCCCGTCCGTCCCCGACGCCCTCGCGGCGCTCGCCGCGCGCGGCCGAACCCGGGTCGCGGTGGCGTCGTACTTCACCGCCCCCGGCCGCTTCGCGACCCAGTGCGCCGGGGACGCCCCCTGGATCGCCTCGGCCCCCCTGGGCACCCACCCGGCCATGGCCCGCCTCCTCCTCCACCGCTACGACCACGCGACCCCCTCGACGGCAGCGACACGGGAACTGGCCACCGCCTGACCCGCCGACGGCCCCCACCCCGCCCTCTGGTCGTACTGTCGACGCATGTACTACGACGAGTCGGCAGTCGAACGGTGGGCCCCGGAACCCGACAAGCGCCCCGGGCGCACGGCCTTTCAACGGGACCGCGCCCGTGTGCTGCACTCGGCCGCGCTGCGCAGGCTCGCCGGCAAGACACAGGTGGTCACCCCCGGCACCCACGCCAACGCCTGGGACCCCAGCCCCCGTACCCGCCTCACCCACTCCCTGGAGTGCGCCCAGGTCGGCCGGGAACTCGGCGAGGCCCTCGGCTGCGACCCCGATCTGGTGGAGGCCGCCTGCCTCTCCCACGACCTCGGCCATCCCCCCTTCGGGCACAACGGCGAGGTCGCCCTCAACGAGTTCGCCGAGGACTGCGGCGGTTTCGAGGGCAACGCCCAGTCCCTGCGGCTGCTCACCCGGATCGAGCCCAAGCGGTTCACCCCGGAGGGCTCGGTCGGCCTCAACCTCACCCGGGCCACCCTCGACGCCGCCACCAAGTACCCGTGGCCCCGCGGCGGCCACCCCACCAACCCGCGCTCGCGGAAGTTCGGCGTCTACGAGGACGACCGGCCCGTCTTCGACTGGATCCGCAAGGACGCCCCCGGCACCCGCACCACCTTCGAGGCCCAGGTCATGGACTGGGCCGACGACGTGGCGTACTCCGTGCACGACGTCGAGGACGGACTGCACGCCGGTCACATCGACCCCAACTATCTGCACGCCGAGCCGGAGCGGCAGGCCGTCTTCGCCGTCGCCGTCGGCCGCTACGTCCCCGCGGACACCGACCCGGAGGAGCTGGCCGCCGCCCTCGACCGGCTCCAGGACGAACCCTGGTGGCCGCACGGCTACGACGGCTCCGCCGTCGCGCAGGCCCGCCTCAAGGACGCCACCAGCCAGCTCATCGGCCGGTTCTGCCTGGCCGCCGAGGGCGCGACGCGTGCCGCCTACGGCGGCGGACGGCTCACCCGGTACGCCGCCGAACTCGTCGTGCCCCGGGCGGCCCGGATGGAGTGCGCGGTCCTCAAGGCCGTCGCCGACCGGTACGTCATGCAGCGCGCCGAGCAGGAGCGGCTGCGCGCCGACCAGCGGGTCGTCGTCGCCGAACTGGCCGAGGCGCTCACCGCCCGCGCCCCCGAGGGACTGGACCCGCAGTTCCGCGCGCTGTTCGACGCGGCCGGCGACGACCGGGCCCGCAAGCGCGTCGTCGTCGACCAGATCGCCAACCTGACGGACGCCTCGGCGCGCGCCCTGCACGCCCGGCTCGCCGGGCGGACCTGACCCCCCGCCCGGGCACCCGAAAGTGACCCTGCGTGGCCTGATCGGGTCACCCCCCCTTCCCGCATCACGCTGCGTGCGGGACGCTCGTGGGGCGGCACCTTACGAGGAGGCATGAAGTGGTCGACGCGGATCAGACATTCGTCATCGTCGGAGGCGGACTGGCCGGCGCCAAGGCGGCCGAGACACTCCGCGCGGAGGGCTTCACCGGGCGGGTGATACTGATCTGCGACGAGCGCGACCACCCCTACGAGCGGCCCCCGCTGTCCAAGGGGTACGTCCTCGGCAAGGAGGAGCGCGACACCGTCTTCGTGCACGAACCCGCCTGGTACGCGCGCAACGACATCGAGCTGCACCTCGGCCAGACCGTCGACGCCATCGACCGCACCGCGAAGACGGTCCGGTTCGGCGAGGACGGCACCGTCGTCCACTACGACAAGCTGCTCCTCGCGACCGGCGCCGAGCCGCGCCGCCTGGACATCCCCGGCACCGACCTGGCCGGTGTGCACCATCTGCGCCGGCTCGCGCACGCCGAGCGTCTCAAAGGCGTCCTGACCTCCCTCGGCCGGGACAACGGCCACCTGGTGATCGCCGGCGCCGGCTGGATCGGCCTGGAGATCGCGGCGGCGGCCCGCGAGTACGGCGCCGAGGTCACCGTGATCGAGCATGGGCCGACCCCGCTGCACGGCGTGCTCGGCCCCGAGCTCGGCGCGCTCTTCGCCGAGCTGCACCGTGAGCACGGGGTGCGGTTCCACTTCGGGCGGCGGCTCACCGAGATCGTCGGGCAGGACGGCATGGTGCTGGCCGCCCGTACCGACGACGGCGAGGAGCACCCGGCGCACGACGTCCTCGCGGCCATCGGCGCCGCCCCGCGCACCGCCCTCGCGGAGGCCGCCGGCCTGGAGATCGCCGACGCCGCGTACGGCCGGGGCGTCGTGGTGGACGAGCGGCTGCGCACCTCCGACCCCGACGTCTACGCCGCCGGGGACGTGGCCTCCTTCCCGCACGCCCTGTACGGCACCCGGCTGCGGGTGGAGCACTGGGCGAACGCGCTCAACGGGGGCCCGGCCGCGGCCCGCGCCATGCTCGGCCGGGACGTCGTCTACGACCGCGTGCCCTACTTCTTCTCCGACCAGTACGACCTGGGGATGGAGTACAGCGGATGGGCGCCCGCCGGGTCGTACGACCAGGTCGTGATCCGCGGGGACGCCGGGAAGCGCGAGTTCATCGCCTTCTGGGTGAAGGAGGGCCGGGTGCTCGCCGGGATGAACGTCAACGTGTGGGACGTGACCGAACCGATCCAGAAACTGATCCGCTCCAGGGCCCGGGTGGACACCGAGAACCTGGCGAACCCCCACATTCCCCTCGAAGACCTCATCCCTTGAGTGTCCGACCGGCCCCGTAGAATTCACGCGTGGCAGGACGGATCAACGACGACGACGTGAAGGCGGTACGGGACGCGGTCCCGATCGACGCCGTCGTCTCCGAGTACCTCCAGCTGCGCAACGCCGGCGGCGGGAACCTGAAGGGGCTGTGCCCCTTCCACGACGAGAAGTCGCCGTCCTTCCAGGTCAGCCCCAGCAAGGGTCTCTTCCACTGCTTCGGCTGCCAGGAGGGCGGCGACACCATCACCTTCGTGATGAAGGTGGACCACCTCTCCTTCTCCGAGGCCGTCGAGCGCCTCGCCGCCCAGGCCGGCATCACCCTGCGCTACGAGGAGGGCGGCTACAACCCCTCCCACCAGCGCGGCGAGCGCATCCGTCTGGTCGAGGCCCACAAGATCGCCGCCGACTGGTACATGGAGCAGCTGGCGACCAGCCCGGAGGCCGACACCGGCCGCCAGTTCCTCGCCGAGCGCGGCTTCGACCAGGCCGCCGCCCAGCGCTTCTCCGTCGGCTACAGCCCGCAGGGCTGGGACCACCTCACCCGCTTCCTGCGCGGCAAGGGCTTCACCGACAAGGAGATCATCCTCTCCGGCCTGGCCCAGGAGGGCCGCCGCGGCCCCATCGACCGCTTCCGGGGCCGCCTGATGTGGCCGATCCGCGACATCGGCGGCGACGTCGTCGGCTTCGGCGCCCGCAAGCTGTACGAGGCGGACAACGGCCCGAAGTACCTCAACACCCCCGACACGGCGATCTACCGCAAGTCCCAGGTCCTGTACGGCATCGACCTCGCCAAGAAGGACATCGCCAAGGCGTCCCGCGCGGTCGTCGTCGAGGGCTACACCGACGTCATGGCCTGCCATCTCGCCGGGGTCACCACGGCCATCGCGACCTGCGGCACCGCGTTCGGCGGCGACCACATCAAGATCCTGCGCCGGCTCCTGATGGACAACGGCTCGGCCCGTGTGATCTTCACCTTCGACGGTGACGCGGCCGGCCAGAAGGCGGCCCTGCGCGCCTTCGAGGACGACCAGAAGTTCGCCGCCGAGACGTACATCGCGATCGCCCCCGACGGCATGGACCCCTGCGAGCTGCGCCTCGCCAAGGGCGACGACGCCGTCGCCGACCTGGTCGAACCGCGCACGCCGCTCTTCGAGTTCGCGCTCCGCCAGATCGTCGTCCGCTACGACCTCGACACCCCGGCGGGCCGCGCCGCCGCCCTGGACGAGGCCGCCCCGATCGTCGCCCGCATCAAGAACAGCGGCGCGCAGCACGAGGTCGCCGTCCAGCTCGCCGGCATGCTCGGCATCCTCGACACCCAGTTCGTGGTCAAGCGGGTCGCCCAGCTCGCCCGCTGGGCCCGCGACCGCGGCGGCCGCGGCCCTGCCCCCTCCTCCCGCCAGCAGCAGCCGTACGACGCAGCGCCCCGGCCCCGCGCCACCGGCCCGGCCCTCACCCTGCGCAACCCCGTCTACGCCACCGAGCGCGAGCTGCTCAAGCTCGCCCTCCAGCGCCCCGAGCTGGTCTCCCCGGCGTTCGACGCGTACGGCGTCGACGAGTTCACCGCCGCCCCCTACGCCGCCGTCCGCCAGGCGATCATGGATGCGGGCGGCGCGGAGTACGGCATCCAGGACCCGCAGGAGTATCTGGTCCGCGTCCGGGACGCCGCCCCCGACGACCAGGTCCGGGCGATGGTCACCGAGCTCGCCGTCGAGGCGATCATGCGCAGGACCGTCGACGAGAACTACGCGGGTGAACAGCTCGTCACCGTCCGCCGCCGCGCCGTCGAGCGCCGCGTCCGCGACATCCAGAGCCAGCTGACCCGCCTCGGCGCGGGCGGCGACCCGGCCCAGCTCGCCGCCGTGCAGAACGAGCTGTGGGTCCTCCAGCAGTACGACCAGGCCCTACGCACCCACGGCGCCACCGCCCTCTGACCGCCCGGCGAAAGTGGGCGCCACCGCCCGCTTCAGCCGCTCCACGAACGCCCGCTCGTCGTCCGCGTACTGCGGATACTCGGTCACGAAGTGCCGCCACTCGACGAACCTCAGCGCCTCCACCACGTTGTCGAAACTGACGTACTCCTGGTACGGGTAGGGCCACTCGCCCGAGAGCCGGAACACCTCGTGCAGCAGCTCGTACGGCAGCGGGTACCGCTCGGCGAGCAGCACCGCGTCGTACAGATCCTTGCCCTGCGCGTACATGTCGTCGATCAGCCACATCAGCTTCCAGGCCAGCGACAGCGCAGGGGTGGCCGCCTGGACGACCGCGCCGCCGGGCAGCTCCACGGGCCGGTGCGGCTCGGCCAGCCGCTCGTTGAAGACGAAGTCGAGCTGGACGTGCCCCCCGGGCAGGCCCGGCGCGCTCCACGGCAGCACCATCCGGCGGCCCGGCACCCGCTCATAGGTCCAGATGTCCTCCACGGCGGCACCCTCGGCCGACACCCGCACACCGTCCCCGGACGCCTCCTGCGCCGCCCGCGCGATCCCGTCGAGCATCCGCGCGGTGCGCTCCTCCTCCATCCGCCAGGTCTCCGGCACGACGACGAAATCCAGATCGCCGGGCTCCCGGGCGGCCTCGCCGAACCAGACGGACATCAGCACGCTGCCGCGCAGCACCAGCGCGTCGGCCCACTGCGACCCCGCGATCGCGGTGAGGACCAGGTCCAGCGCCCGGCGCCGGGCCGCCCGCCAGGCGTCCGTGCGCTCGGGGTCGGCGAACGCCGGGTCCGTGGCGCGATAGGCGTTCTGATGGTGCTTCATGGCCGGGTCGAACACCAGACGCTGCGCGACGTCCTCACCGGGCACCGTCCGCAGGGTCAGCGGCAGATCCTTGTCCCGCCGCGTGTCGTCGTCCAGCTCCTCGCGGGGCATCTCGCTCCACAGCCCCCACGTCCGCCAGGTCCCGCTCATCGCCGTGCCTCCCCCGTCATGAGGTCCCCGGCCCGTCCGGGACGCTCCTCGATCCAGCCGTCGTCCACGGACAGATCGCTGTCGTACAGTACGAACTCCCGCTCCACGTCCACCACGTCGAGCCCCGCCAGTTCGCCCAGAAGCCGCTCCAGCTCCTCTCCGGCGCCGGTGGCGTCCACCCCGCGGCACCGCTGCGTCACGAACCGCTCGTGCCGGGCGCCGACGGTCCGCCGCGCGTTCCACGACAGATGCGCGCCGTACGGCACCACCCGGGCGGCCAGCGCCCCGAGGTCCGTGTCCGCGGGCAGCCGCAGCTTCACATGGTGCTCGAAGTACTGCCCGCCGCCGCACGGTCCGGCCGGCACCTCCGGCGCCCAGGGCGCCGACTCGACCTTGACGCGCACCGGGACGAACCCGCCCGCCCGCAGCCGCGCCGCGACCTCCTCCGCGCTCGCCCGCGCCGTGGCCCGCGAGGGCGCGCCGGTCAGTGTGAGCATCGGCTGCGACGGCGTACGGCCGCGCGCCAGTTCGATGACGGTGAGCTTCAGACCCTCCGCGGCGGCCCAGCGGCGCAGCCGCCCGGTCTCCGCCGCGTCGGCGCAGCGCACCGTCACATGGGTTTCGTACAAAGATCCGGACACCGTCGCATGGTGTCAGAGCCCGCTCAGTACGGGCATCAGGGTTTCGCGCGGTCATAACCACGTGGTCACGAGCCGAACGCAAAAAGTCACCGCACGCCCCTCGTGGCGGTGATGTGTCGTACCCCACACTGGGGGGCGGTGCCTGAGTCCTCGGAGCGCGGCCGGTCCGTCCCCCACGGATCCCACACCCCCGCGGTTCCGCTCATCGCGTACGGGACGGACAGCGGCGAGGCCGCCGACTCCGCCCTCGAAGCAGCGCTGCCGTACGCCTCGGCAGCGATCACCCTGGAGGTCGCCCCCGTGCAGACCCAGACCCTCGTCGAGAACGACACCCGTACGGACGGCGCGGCGCCGGACGCGGACGACGGCGTGCTCGCCGCGGTCCCCCCGCAGAGCCGCGTCGCGCACCACCCGGAGAGCGAGCCGCAGGGCCCGCCCGACCCGCCCGCGGAGGCGCTCGACGACGCCACCGAGCCGGTCGAGGCACCGCTCCCGGCCCGGGTCCGCCCCGACACCAGCGGACCCACCTCCGACCTGTTCCGCCAGTACCTGCGGGAGATCGGCCGTATCCCGCTGCTCACCGCGGCCGAGGAGGTCGAGCTCGCCCGGCGCGTCGAGGCCGGCCTGTTCGCCGAGGAGAAGCTCGCCCGCACACCCGACCTGGAGAGCCGGCTCGCCCAGGACCTGGACCGGCTGGTCGTCATGGGCCGGATGGCCAAACGGCGGCTCATCGAGGCCAATCTGCGGCTCGTCGTGTCCGTCGCCAAACGGTACGTCGGACGCGGCCTGACCATGCTCGACCTCGTGCAGGAGGGCAACCTCGGACTCATCCGCGCCGTCGAGAAGTTCGACTACGCCCGCGGCTACAAGTTCTCCACGTACGCCACCTGGTGGATACGGCAGGCCATGTCCCGGGCCCTCGCCGACCAGGCCCGCACCATCCGGGTGCCCGTGCACGTGGTCGAGCTGATCAACCGGGTCGTCCGCGTCCAGCGGCGCATGCTCCAGGAACGCGGCTACGAACCCACCCCGGAGGAGGTCGCCGCCCATCTCGACCTGCCGCCCGAGCGGGTCAGCGAGGTGCTGCGGCTCGCCCAGGAACCCGTCTCGCTGCACGCCCCGGTCGGCGAGGAGGAGGACGTCGCCCTCGGCGACCTCATCGAGGACGGCGACGCCACGTCGCCGGTGGAGTCGGCGGCGTTCCTGCTGCTGCGCGAGCACCTGGAGGCGGTGCTGTCGACGCTGGGCGAGCGCGAACGCAAGGTCGTCCAGCTGCGGTACGGGCTCGCCGACGGGCGCCCGCGCACCCTGGAGGAGATAGGCCGTATCTTCGGCGTGACCCGGGAACGCATCCGCCAGATCGAGTCCAAGACCCTCAACAAGCTGCGCGACCACGCGTTCGCGGACCAGCTCAGGGGCTACCTGGACTGAGAGGGGGCCGTCCCGCGACGGCCCCTCCCCGACCGCCTCCTAGTCCACTTCCGCGACCGCCTGCGCGAACTGCGCCTTGTACAGGCGCGCGTAGGCCCCGTTAGCCGTCAACAGCTCGGCGTGCGCGCCCTGTTCGACGATCGCGCCGTTCTCCATGACGAGGATGGTGTCCGCGTCCCGGATCGTCGACAGCCGGTGCGCGATGACGAACGACGTCCGCCCGTGCGCCAGTTTGGCCATCGCCTTCTGGATCAGCACCTCGGTCCGGGTGTCGACGGACGACGTCGCCTCGTCCAGCACCAGGATGACCGGGTCCGACAGGAACGCCCGCGCGATCGTGATCAGCTGCTTCTCGCCCGCGCTGACTCCCGACCCCTCGTCGTCGATCACCGTGTCGTACCCGTCGGGCAGCGTACGGATGAACCGGTCGGCGTGCGCGGCCCGCGCCGCCTCCTCGATCTCGCCCCGGGTGACGTCCCGGGCCGCCCCGTACGCGATGTTCTCCGCGATGGTGCCGCCGAACAGCCACGTGTCCTGGAGCACCATGCCGATCCCGGACCGCAGTTCGTCCCGGGACATCCGCGCGATGTCGACGCCGTCCAGCGTGATCCGGCCCGACGACACGTCGTAGAACCGCATCAGCAGATTGACCAGCGTCGTCTTGCCGGCGCCGGTCGGGCCGACGATCGCGACCGTGTGCCCGGGCTCCACCGTCAGCGACAGATCCTCGATCAGCGGCTTGTCCGGCTCGTACCGGAAGGACACGTGCTCCAGCGCCACCCGGCCGCGCAGCTCCTCCGGCCGCACCCCCGGTACCGGGTCCGCCGACTGCTCCTCGGCGTCCAGCACCTCGAAGATCCGCTCGGCGGACGCCACCCCGGACTGCACGAGGTTCGCCATGGACGCGACCTGCGTCAGCGGCATCGAGAACTGCCGCGAGTACTGGATGAACGCCTGCACATCGCCGATGGACAGCGCGCCCGACGCGACCCGCAGCCCGCCGACCACCGCGACCAGCACATAGTTGAGGTTCGACACGAACAGCATCAGCGGCTGCATGATCCCGCTGTTGAACTGGGCCTTGAACCCGGCCTCGTACAGCGCCTCGTTCTGCTCGGCGAACTGCCGCGCCGACTCCTCCTGCCGGCCGAACACCTTCACCAGCGTGTGCCCGGTGTACATCTCCTCGACATGCGCGTTGAGCTTGCCGGTCGTGCGCCACTGCTGCACGAAGTGCGGCTGCGACCGCTTGCCCACCCGGGTGGCGACGACGAACGACAGCGGCACGGTCACCAGCGCGACCAGCGCCAGCAGCCACGACACCCAGAACATCACCGCCAGCACACCGATGATGGTCAGCACCGAGTTGATCAGCTGGCCCATCGACTGCTGCAGCGTCTGCCCGATGTTGTCGATGTCGTTGGTCGCCCGGGACAGCACCTCACCGCGCTGCCGCTTGTCGAAGTACGACAGCGGCAGCCGCGACAGCTTCGTCTGCACGTCCTCGCGCATCCGGTACATCGTGCGGTTCACGGCCCGGTTCACCAGCCGCGTCGCCACCGCCATCAGCAGACCCGCGGCGGCGAACACCGCGAGCGCGACCAGCAGGACGTTCCCCACGGCCGTGAAGTCGATGCCCTGGCCGGGGGTGAAGTCGGTGCTGCGCAGCATGTCCGCGATCCGGCCGTCACCGCGCTCCCGCATCGCCGCGAGGACCTGCTCCTTGGACATCCCGGGCTCGAACTGCCGCCCGACGATGCCCGCGAACACCAGGTCGGTGGCCTTGCCGAGGATCTTCGGCCCGGCGACCGACAGACCCACGCTCACCACCACGCACAGCAGCAGCACATAGATGGTCAGCCGCTCCGGCGCGAACCGCGCCACGAGCCGGCGGCCCGACCCCTTGAAGTCCAGCGAACGCTGGTCGGGACCGCCGCCGGCCATCATCCGTCCCATGGGCCCGGCCATCAGGCGGCCTCCGCTTCCGTCAGCTGGGAGAGCACGATCTCCCGGTAGGTCTCGTTGTCCGCCATCAGCTCGTGGTGCCGGCCGGTGCCGACCACCTGCCCCTCGTCCAGCACGACGATCCGGTCCGCGTCCCGGATCGTCGCCACCCGCTGGGCGACGATGACGACGGTCGCCTCGGCGGTCTCCCGCGACAGCGCCGAGCGCAGCGCGGCGTCCGTGGCGTAGTCGAGGGCGGAGAAGGAGTCGTCGAACAGATAGATCTCGGGGCGCTGCACCAGCGTCCGCGCGATCGCGAGACGCTGCCGCTGCCCGCCGGAGACGTTCGTGCCGCCCTGCGCGATCGGCGCGTCCAGCCCGCCCTCCAGCCGCTCCACGAACTCCCTGGCCTGCGCCACCTCCAGCGCGTGCCACAGCTCGTCGTCCGTGGCGTCCGGATTGCCGTACCGCAGGTTCGTGGCCACCGTGCCCGCGAAGAGGTACGGCTTCTGCGGCACCAGGCCGACGGTGCGGGCGAGCAGCCGCGGGTCGAGCCCGCTGACGTCCTCGCCGTTCACGAGGACCCGGCCCTCCGTCGCGTCGAACAGGCGGGGCACCAGCCCCAGCAGGGTCGACTTGCCGCTGCCGGTCGAGCCGATGACGGCGGTCACCTCACCGGGCCGGGCCTCCAGGTCGATCGACGTCAGCACCGGCTCCTCGGCGCCCGGATAGCGGAAGCCCGCGCCCCGGATCTCCAGATGCCCGTGCCGGCGCAGCTCGGTCACCGGAGCCTTCGGCGGGACCACGCTGGAGGAGGTGTCCAGGACCTCCTGGATGCGCTCGGCGCACACCTCGGCGCGCGGCACCATCATGAACATGAAGGTGGCCATCATCACGGACATCACGATCTGCATCAGATAGGCGAGGAACGCCGTCAGATCGCCGATCTGCATCCCGCCGCTGTCGATCCGGTGCGCGCCGAACCACACCACCGCGATGGACGACAGGTTCACCACCGTCATGACGATCGGGAACATCAGCGCGAGCAGCCGGCCGGTGCCCAGCGCCATGTCGGTGAGCTCGGTGTTGGCCTTCCGGAACCGCTGCTGCTCGTACTCGTCACGGACGAACGCGCGGATCACCCGGTTGCCGCTGATCTGCTCGCGCAGCACGCGGTTCACCGTGTCCAGCCGCACCTGCATGGCCCGGAACAGCGGCCGCAGCCGGCGCACGATCAGCGTCACACAGATGCCGAGCACCGGGACCACCGCGACCAGCACCGCCGACAGCGGCACGTCGAGACCGAGCGCCAGCACGATCCCGCCGACGCACATGATGGGCGCCGACACCATGAGCGTGAACGTCATCAGCGCCAGCATCTGCACCTGCTGGACGTCGTTCGTGGTCCGCGTGATCAGCGAGGGCGCCCCGAACTGGCCCACCTCGCGCGCCGAGAACGACTGCACCCGGTCGAAGACGGCGGCCCGTACGTCCCGCCCCAGCGCCGAGGCGGTCCGGGCGCCGTAGTACACGGCACCGACGTTGCACACCACCTGCACCAGCGAGATGCCGATCATCAGCGCCCCGAAGGACATGATGTAGCCGGTGTCGCCGTTGACGACGCCCTTGTCGATGATGTCGGCGTTCAGGGTGGGCAGATAGAGGGTGGCGCAGGTCTGCAGGAACTGCAGCAGCACCAGCCAGCCGATGGAACGGCGGTAGGGCCTGAGGTAGGTCCGCAGGAGTCGTATGAGCACGCTGCTTCTCTCGCAGTGGTCGGGTCGGCGACGGGGCGCGGGCTTGGTTGCCCCTGGCCCCTATCGTCCGACACTCCCGCCGCGTTACCTCAACCGATTAAGCCGTCGGCGCCGCTCCGTACGGCCTTATGGGTACGGCTTCCTACCGGTCTCTTACCTTCCGCCCCCCGCCCGGCCCGCTACCGGAACGCCCCGGGATGCGTCTGCTCGCGCACCGACACGTACTGCTGGCGCACCGCCTGGCCGACCGCCAGCTCGTCGCCGGGGTCCAGCACCTGCGCCGCCGGGCCCTGCCAGAGCGGCGGGGTCCGCGGGTCGAGGGTGCCCTGGGTGGCGCCCAGCGCCCACGCCGCCTGCCGCGCGGCACCGATCGCCGCGTAGTCCGCGGGCTGCGGGACGACGACCTGCGCGCCGAACAGCGACGGCGCCGCCGCCTGCACGGCCGGCAGCTCGGCGGCCGCCCCGAGGAGGAAGACCCGGCGCACCTCGACACCCCGGCCGCGCAGCACGTCCAGCGCGTCCGCGAGCCCGCACAGCATGCCCTCGAACGCGGCCCGCGCCAGATGCTCCGGCTTCATCGACTCCCGGCGCAGCCCCGACAGGGTGCCCGCGGTGTGCGGCAGGTTCGGGGTCCGCTCACCCTCCAGATAGGGGAGCAGCACCAGACCGTGGGCTCCCGGCGTCGACTTCATCGCCAGGTCGGACAGGCTCTCCAGGTCGGGCAGCGAGAGGAGTTCGGCGGTGCCGCGCAGGGTGCGCACCGCGTTGAGCGTGGTGACGACCGGCAGATGCATACCGGTCGCGTCGGCCAGCGAGGTGATCATCCCGGAGCCGTCCATGAGCGCCTCGGGGTGGACGGCCATCACGGACCCGGACGCGCCGAGCGAGACGACCGCGTCGCCCAGTCCGATGCCGAGCCCGAACGCGGCGGCCATGGTCTCGCCGGTCCCGGCGGAGATCAGCAGCCCCTCCGGGGTCGTACCGGCCGCCTGGGAGGGGCCGATCACCTCCGGGAGCATCGCCGGGTGGCCGAGCGCCAGCTCCACCAGATCGGAGCGGTAGACGCCGCCCGCCGCCGACCAGTAGCCGGTGGAGGAGGCCCCGCCCCGGTCGGTCGTACGGCGCACCGGCCGGCCCAGCAGCTGCCACACCAGCCAGTCGTGGGCCTGCAGCAGGACGGCGGTGCGCGCCGCGTGCTCCGGCTCGGTCTTGGCGAGCCAGCGCAGCTTGGTGACCGGCTGCGCCGCCTGCGGCACGCACCCCACCGCCTGCGCCCACGCCTCGCGCCCGCCGAGCGCGTCGATCAGGTCGGCCGCCGCGACCTGGGCCCGCTTGTCGCCGCCGACCATCGCGGGACGCACGGTGTTGCCCTGCGCGTCGACCGGCACCAACGCGTTCTGCTGCGCGGACACGCCGATGGCCTGGACGCCCTCGAGGAGGCCGCCGCCGGCGGCCTCGCCGAGGGAGAGCAGCCACGCCTGCGGGTCGACGTCGGAGGGGCGCGCACCGTCCGGCGACTCCACCGGGTGCGGGGCATAACCCTGCCTGAGCACGGCGCCCGAGTCCGTGTCACAGACGACGATGCGAGTGAAATCGGGCGAACTGTCCAACCCGGCGACTATCCCCATAGGCCAAATTGTGCCGCAGGGCGGCGCCTGCTCGGGCCGCGGGCCGCTCAGGTGTTGCTGGTGCCCCAGTCGTCCTCGGCGCCTCCGTTGTGGGCGCTGCGTTCGCGGAGGTTGCGGACGCGATCGGCGACGGACGCGGGAACGCGGTCCCCGACCTTGTCGCTGACCGTGTGATACGCCTTGCCCGCGAAGACCCGGCCCTGCTGGGCCGCCGTCTCGGCGGTGTTGCGCACCGCCGGGTTGTGCGAGATCTCCCGGGCCGTCTTCTTGAGCTGCTCGTAGCGCTCGCGTCCGGCGCGAGTGCCGAGCACGTAACCGACGGCGAGTCCGACGACGAACGTGAGCCGGTAGCGCATGGCGGCCACCCTTCCCTTTGCCTAGGTCCCTGATGCGGCGTCGGCGCCCCGGGGGGAACCGATTGGCGGAGCACCCCCCTGCTTGCGCTAATGTATGTGTCGCAGCGAGCGCACGCCCCCTGGCGAATACCCAGGTAGGTACGTTCGATGCAAACGAGGCATTCCTCCGTAGCTCAATTGGCAGAGCAGCCGGCTGTTAACCGGCAGGTTACTGGTTCGAGTCCAGTCGGGGGAGCTCGGTCCTCCGTAGCTCAATTGGCAGAGCAGCCGGCTGTTAACCGGCAGGTTACTGGTTCGAGTCCAGTCGGGGGAGCATGCTGAACGAGGACCCCCGTCGGGGTCCTTTTTCATGCCTTCCCACCTGCGGCGGGAACCGTGCAGGTCGCAGCGGTGTCCTTCAGGGCATGCGAAGTCGACCATACGAAGCAGGAGATCGTATGAGCGGCTATGCTGCGGCAGACGGCGCGCACACATGTACGCGACACGCCGCTATGGGGCGGTAGCTCAGCCGGTTAGAGCAGCGGACTCATAATCCGTCGGCCGTGGGTTCGAGTCCCACCCGCCCCACCAGGCGCCACCCGTGCAGAAACGATGCGGCCAGGCCGTTGCCGGGGGAATCACTCGCAGACGATCTCGTCCCGCGGGTCGTAGTGCGTGCGGAACGGCTCCCGCTTCACCACGCGGCCGTCCTGGACGAAGACCCGCTGCACGGTCACGTCGAATCCCTCCAGCGGGGTCTGGGGGACGCACCGGTCGCCGCTCAGGACCTTGCGCTCGGGCTGCTTGACGTTGGTGCGCGGGCCCTTCACGGAGCCGATCTCGTCGTACTTGCGGGTGCCGAGGAACGAGATCGTCACCGAGTGGTCGGTGGACTCGGCCTGGATGTAGAGGGCGTGTCCCGAGTCGTTCGTGAAGCGCAGGTCCAGGCTGCCCCAGGCGACCGTGGCCTCCCGGCCCTCCGGGTAGCGCTCGATGTAGAAGGAGTGGGCGCCGTGCTCGACGGGCTTGACGCCCGCGAACCACAGCGCGTTGAAGACGGTCGTGGCGACCGCCGAGACACCGCCGCCGGGCGCCTTACGGAACTCGTCGTCGTAGATCATGATGCCGTCGACGAAGCCGTTCTCCGGGGTGCGTTCGCCGACCCTGCGGTTGAAGCTCCAGGTCTCGCCCGGCATCACGACGGAGCCGTTGATCAGCTCCACCGCGCGGCCGATGTTCCGGGTGCGGTACGGGGCCGGGTCGAAGTTCACGGTGAACGACGACATCTTCTCGCGCAGGCCCAGCCGGTCCACGTTGGCCCGGGTGACCTGAGGTTCGCTCACCCGGGTGGCGATCTCGCCGCTGCGGGCGGCGCCCCGCCTGGTCAGCAGCGGCAGTACGGCCTTGCCCAGCGCCTTGTCGGTGACCACATGGCCCGCGTGGCCGTCCTCGGCGACGCCGACCCGGTCGCCGACGAGGCGCAGCTCGGCGTTGGCGGCCCGGGTGGGCAGCGCGGACAGCGGTCTGGCCACCGCCGGGTCGGCGCGCAGCCCGGCCGCGTCCAACTTGGGTACGAGCTTGCCCGTGTCGTCCGGGCGCATCGTCAGATACCGGCCCAGGACGGGCTGCTCGACGGTGAAGCGGTGGTCGGCGGCGGTCAGGGTGACCGGGGCCGACATGGCCGGCTCGGCGAACTCGCGCACCGCACGGTCGACCTCGCGGTCCGTCACCTTCGGCGCGGTCGCGCGGGCCGGCAGCTTCGTGACGGCCCGGGCGTCGCCGCGTGCGAAGGCGTCCCGCAGCGGGTCGACGGCCGCGTCCGTGTCCAGGACGTGACCCTGGTGCGGGGCGACCCGGTGGACCTCGCCGTCCTCGAAGGTCACGCCGCCCTCGCGGACCTTCTGGTCGGCGTCCCGCGCGACCTTCTTCAGTTCCGCGTGCGCCTTGTCCTCGTCGACGCGCACCGAGGGCTCGACCGGGCCGCCCGAGCGGAACAGGCCGCCGATCACGGTGAACGGGTCGAGGGCGCCGCTGCGGCTCGCCCGGTCGACGGTGGCCTCGTGGTCGAAGGTGATGCCGAGCCGGCGCGGGTCGACGGTGCCCTCGCGGTCGCCGACCGTCACCCGCAGGCTGCGGGCGGCGGCCGGGGCGAGGCGGTCGTCCAGGCGGTGCACGGCCTCGGCGCGGCTCAGCCCGCCGATGTCGACACCCCGCACCGTCGTCCCGTCCTCTATGTCCCCGCCCGCGGCGAGGAGCCCCGCGAGATACAGGCCGCCGAAGCCGACGGCGAGGGTGCCGCCGGCCAGGGCGTACGGACGGACGGAGGCCACGCGGGACGACGGGCCCTTTCGCGGCGAGGAGGGGGCGCGCAGACGCATGGAACTCCCGGGCGGACGGATCGGCTGGACGGAGCGTCGCTCGATGCGGCGCTGTGCGCGAAGGCAAACACATCCAGCTAGCCATAAGCGGATGAAAACGCCTATGTCGAACACCACGTATGGTCCGGATCACGCCGGCGCCGTAGCCGCCCGGCCCCGTGAACACGCCCTCACGCCGTGCGTGGCGTGAGCCGTCTCACAGACCCTAGGTCCCCTCGGCCGCCGCGAGGGCCCTGTTGCGGCGGACGGACGCGAGGAAGGAGGAGGCGATCAGGACGACGCCGACCAGGCCGGTGACGACCTCGTTGAGCTCGTACCGGATGGTGACCAGCAGGATCACCGAGAGCGCGCCGATGGCGTAGTGGGCGCCGTGCTCCAGGTACACGTAGTCGTCGAGGGTGCCCTGGCGGACCAGGTAGACCGTGAGGGAGCGGACGTAGAGGGCGCCGATGCCGAGGCCCAGCGCCATCCAGAAGATGTGGTTCGTGATCGCGAAGGCGCCGATCACCCCGTCGAAGGAGAACGACGCGTCCAGGACCTCGAGGTAGAGGAAGAGGAAGAACGCCGCCTTGCCGGCGAGGGCGGCCACCGGGCGTCCGCCCCCGGTGCCGGCCCGCCGCTCCTCCTCGTGCTCGCGTTCCTCCTCCGCCTCGATGCGGTGCTCGAAGTGCGAGGACAGACCGCCGACCGCGAGATAGGTGACCAGGCCGGCGACGCCCGCCAGCAGGACGGTGGCCGCCTTGTCCGCGTGGCCCGTGCTGACGTGCGCCTGTCCGGCGACAGTCGTGGCCGCCACCAGCAGCACGATCAGTGCCGCACAGGGCGCCAGCAGATCGATCCGCCCGAGCCGGGCGAGCGGGCGCTCCACCCAGGTCAGCCAGGTGATCTCGCGCTCCGCCAGGATGAACTCCAGGAAGATCATCAGCAGGAACATGCCGCCGAAGGCGGCGATCGCCGGATGCGCGTCGGTGACGAGGGCCTCGTAGCGGTCCGGGTCGTCGACGGCCAGCCGTACGGCCTCCACGGGCCCGACCCTGGCGCTGATCGCGACGATCACGACCGGGAACACCAGCCGCATCCCGAACACGGCGATGAGCACGCCGACGGTCAGGAAGATCCGCTGCCAGAAGGGGTTCATCCGCTTCAGGATCCCGGCGTTGACGACCGCGTTGTCGAAGGACAGCGAGATCTCCAGCACGGACAGGATCAGCACGACCCCGAACGCCTCCCAGCCCCACACCCAGGCCGCGAAGACGAGGCCGAGCACCGTGACGCCCATCGACCAGCCGAAGGTCCTCAGCAGCATCGCTCTCCAGGGGGTCGGGCGGCGCCGGGGGCGCGCGGCGGACGGACGACGGTCCCACCAGTACCAGGGGGATCACCGGGTAAACCGGCCGCCGTCGCTCAGGGGCGTTCCCAGGCTCCGCCCGCCGTCCGCTCGGCGGGACCGGCCAGGGCGACGATGTCGTCGTCCGCGACCTCGTGCAGCCGCAGCGCCAGATCCTCCAGGGCCCGGCAGGCGGCCAGCTCGTCACCGATCTCGGGGACGGGGCGGTCGACGGGATTGCGGTGGGCCGCGCCCCGGCCGGTCACCGTCGACGTGTCCGGGGTGGTCAGCACGGCCTCGGCGACGGTGTCGTCACCGTCCTCGGTGATGTGGATGTGGACGGTCCAGTTCTTGTCATCCATGGAGATCACTTCCGCGGGAAGAGTGCCCTATGGACGAGCGTGCGCCTGTTCCCCCGGCGGGGTCCACTCCGCCCGCGGGAAGCCGGCGTCTCCGCTCGTGGGAAGGGGCGTCTCCGCCCGGGGGAGGACGCCCGCTTCCAACCGCTCCCCCTGCGGAGGCATGACAAGTGCCTGCGTGGGCACGATGTGCCGAAAGGTTGCGGAGAGAAGGCTGGTCGCAACGGACCCGGAGACGAGGAGGCCGCCATGAAGGGCCAGACGTACGTTCGCGTTCGGGTCACCCGCCGGCCGTCCGCCCCCCGGGACACCAGGGGCGAGATCGACCGGCGCACTCCCTCGGGCCGGATCCTTCCGTACTGACACCTATGAAGACCGGGCCGCTCAGGTCGCCGGGTCCAGCTCCAGAGGCTCGATCCGGCCCTCCAGCATGGTGCCGAGGCCCTGTACGGCGCAGACGTCGGGCCGCTCCGCGATGTGCACCGGCATGCTGGTGGCCTGCCGCAGCATCTCGTCGAAGCCGGGGAGCAGGGCGCTGCCGCCGACCATCATGATCCCCCGGTCGGCGAGGTCGGCGACCAGGTCGGGCGGGCAGTCCCGGAGCACCTTGCCGATGCTGTCGAGGACGGCGGTGAGCGGGGTCTGGATGGCGTCCCGCACGGCGGCGGTGTCGACCCGCACGGAGCGGGCGAGCCCGGTGCAGACGTCCCGGCCGTGGATCTCCGTTGAGGCGGGGCCCTGCGCGGTCAGGCCGTTGCCGGACAGCGCCAGCTGGAGCGGGCGGACGTTCTGGCTGGGCAGCATCAGTTCGTGCTGGTGGCGCAGGTGCTGCACGATCGCGTGGTCCACGGCCTCGCCGCCGACCCGGACCCGCTCGGCGGCCACGATGCTGCCCAGCGACAGCACGGCCACCTCGGTCGCGGCCGCCCCGCACACCATGATCATGCTGGCCTCGGGCTGCTCGACGGGCAGTCCGCAGCCGACGGCGGCGGCGATCAGCGTGTCCACCAGCTCCACCCGGCGGGCGCCGAGGCCGACCAGCGTCTCGATGGCGGCGCGCTGGGCGAGCGGGTCGGCGTCGTGCGGGGTGCACACCGCGGCCCGCAGAAAGGGCCGGCGGCGCAGACTGCGGCGCATCTTGTCGCCCAGGAGGTGACGCAGCATCCGCTGCGCCATCTCGATGTCGACGACGGTGCCCCCGGAGACGGGCCGTACGACGCGGATGTAGTCCGGGGTGCGGCCGGTCATCCGCTCCGCGAACTCGCCGACCGCGATGAGCGCGCCGGTACGGGTGTTGACGGCGGCGGCCGAGGGTTGGTCGACGACGAGACCGGCCCCCTTCACAAAGACGCGGGTCCTGGCCGCCCCCAGATCGACGGCGAAGTGGCAGCGTCGCAGCTGTTCCAGCGTGGCGGTCATGGCGGTCCTCCCGAGAGCGCGAACCAAGGGTCCGCCGGGTGGGTGGCGGGCCTCGCGTGGGGTGCGTGGTCGTGTGGTCGCAAGGCCGTTGGTGTGCCGGCCTCCCTCGCATCGTGCGGGCCGCCGGGTGGGCGGCGCCTTCTGGAGGGGGCCGGGCGGGGTGCCGCTGAATGGGGGTTTCTGTGCCTGAGGGGGCGTCAGGCGGCGTGTCGCAGCACGGGGAGCGGGACCGACTCGGGTACGGCCGCGGCGGGCCTCCCGGGTCTGTTCCGGAGGGCCCGCCGCGACCGTACCCGTGCGCCGCTAGCTTCCGACGACGCCCCGGATCACGCCCGCCTCCACGAGGTCCTGCGGGCGCAGGCGGAGCTGGTCCGCCGTCGCGTCGGCCTCGTCGGGGCCGCGCTTGAGGATCGCCGCCGCGAGCTCCGGCGCGATGACGGAGAAGTAGCTGTCCGGTGTGGCCCAGGTGTTGCCCGGCGCCGCGAGGGCGAGCGCGCCGCCCGAGCCGCCCTCGCCGATCAGCAGGGTCGTCACCGGGGTGCGGACCGACGCCAGCACCGTGAAGAGGTCCGCGATGGCCGCGCCGACGCCCTGGCGCTCCGCCTCCGCGTCGTTCGCCGCCCCCGGCGTGTCCACCAGCGTCAGCACCGGGATGCCGAGCCGGTCGGCGAGCCGGATCAGCCGTGCCGCGGTGCGGTATCCGGCGGGGCGGGTGGCCGTCCCGGTCTGCGCGGCGTACGCGACCGTCCTGCCCTCATGCTCGCCGAAGCCGCACAGCACGCCCTCGGGGTCCGCGCCGCCGCACCGGTCGCCGGTGACGGTGACCCGGTGCGTGAAGTAGGCGTCCAGATAGCGCGCGGCGCGTGGCCGCTCGGGGGAGCGGGCCCGGCGTACGGCGTCCCGGCCCGAGTCCGGCGCCGTGGTGCCGCCGAGCGCGCGCGGCGGGGGTGCCGCCTCCTGGGAGGGCGCCGTCAGCAGCCGTAGCCAGCGACCCAGTTCACGGCGCAGCAGGCCCGGCCGGACCAGCGCGTCGATCGCGCCGGACGCCAGCTGGGCCTCGGCCGTGTAGGCGGCCGGGTCGGCGTCCGGCGGGCGGACCCGGGAGCCCGCGAAGCCGACCTGGGCGCCGGGCAGCGCGAGCGTGACGTCGGCGCCCGCGCCGAGCGTGGCCCAGCCGCCGCCGGTCGTCGGGTCGCGCAGCACCGCGATCTGCGGCAGCCCGGCGGCCCGGGTGAGCGCGGACTCGCGGGCCACGCGCTGCAGCTGGGTGAGCGCGTGCATGCCCTCCTGCATCCGGCTGCCGCCCGTCGCCACCAACGGCACCACAGGCAGGCGGTGTTCACGGGCGTGCCGGTACGCCGCCTCCAGCCGGTCGCCGGTGCGCACGCCGAGCGAGCCGCCCAGATAGCCGAACTCGAAGGCGATCAGCACCGCGCGGGTGCCCTCGACGCTGCCGGTGCCGCACACCACGGACTCCCGCTCGCCGGTGCGGGCGGCGGCCAGGGCACGGGCGTCGCCGTACCCCTCCCAGTCCAGCGGGCCGTCGGGCCGGTCCCCGGACGCGGGGGTGCCGTCGCCGGGGCGCAGCTCGGTGAAGTCCTCGGCGACCAGGGCGATGACCTGGCGGGCCGTCAGGCGCTCCGTCATGCGCCCAGCGCCCGCTTCATGATCTTCCCCATGTCGTTGCGGGGCAGCACGTCCAGGTAGTGGACGCGGCGCGGGCGCTTGTGCGGGGCGAGCCGCCCGGCGACATGATCGGCCAGCTCGTCGGCCGACGGGGGCGTCTGCGGGTCCGCCGGGACGACCCAGGCCACGATCCGCTCACCGAGGTCCGCGTCCGGTTCCCCGGTGACGGCCGCCTCCCGCACCCCGGGGTGCTCCAGCAGCGCGTTCTCGATCTCCCCGGCGCCGATCTTGTACCCGCCGCTCTTGATCAGGTCGGTGGCCTTGCGGCCGACGATCCGGACGTAGCCGTCGGGGTCGCGCACCGCCATGTCGCCGGTGCGGAACCAGCCGTCCGCCGTGAAGGCGTCCCGCGTGGCGTCCGGCCGGTTGAGGTACTCGGTGAACAGGTTCGGGCCGCGCACCTGGATCTCGCCGACGCTCTCCCCGTCGTACGACGTCAGCGGGGTGCCGTCCTCCTCGACCAGCCGCAGCTCCACCCCGGGCAGCGGGACGCCGACCGTGCCGGCCCTGCGCTCGCCGTCGGCGCGGACGCTGGTGTTCATCAGCGTCTCCGTCATGCCGTACCGCTCGACGACCCGCTGCCCGGTCGCGGCCGTGATCCGCTCGTGGTCGTGGACGGGGAGCGCCGCCGAACCCGACACGAGCAGCCGGGCCTTGCCGAGCGCCTGCGCCAGTCCCGGCTCCTCGGGCAGCGCCTGCGCGATGCGGTGGTACATCGTCGGCACGCCGAACAGCATGGTCGCGCCCTCGTCCAGCTCCCGGGCCACGCCCTCGGTGCCGAACCGGCCGAGATGGCGCAGCGATCCGCCGCGGCGCAGCGGGCCGAGCACGCCGAGGACGAGACCGTGCACATGGAACAAGGGGAGCCCGTGCACGAGGACGTCCTCGGCGGTCCACTGCCAGGCGTCCGCGAGCGCGTCCAGGGTGTGCGCGACGGCCCGGCGGGGGATGACGGCGCCCTTGGGCGGACCGGTGGTGCCGGAGGTGTAGACGACCAGCGCGGCCTGCTCGTCGGGGACCTCGGTGCCGGGCAGCTCACCGGCGGCGTGCACATCGACGTCGACGCGCTCCAAGCCGGCCAGCGGGGCGGGCAGTTCGTCCCCGGGGGCGGCGAGCACCACCGACGGGGCGCTGTCGGACAGGATGTGCCCCAGCTCCCGGTCGCCCGACTTCGGGTTGAGCGGTACGGCGGCGGCACGGGCCTCCAGCGCCGCCACCACCGCCACGGCGGTCTCCAGCGCGGGTGTCGCCCACACCGCGACGCGGCTCGCGCCGCCGATCCGTGCGGCGAGGGCACCGGCGGCGGCGCCCAGCTCGCCGTACGTCAGGGTGCGGTCGCCGAACCGCAGGGCGGCGCGCCCCGCCGGGGCGTCCACGAGGGCCGGGAAGAGAGAGGACACGCGTCGTACTCCTTGACTGCTCGACGGGGACGGCCGGGCGGCCGTCCGACGGACACCGTGCACCGGGTGCCGGTTCACCCCCAGCCCGGCACGACCATGGCCAGCCACACCACCGCGGGCACCACGGCCACCACGATCCCTCCGTACACCATCAGCCGGCGGAAGAAACGCTCCCGGTCCACATCGGGCGCGGCGGCCAGCACCAGGGCGCCGTTCGTCGAGAAGGGGCTGACGTCCACGACCGTCGCCGACACCGCGAGCGCCGCCACCATCCCGATCGCGCCGATCTCGCCCTGGGCGAGGAACGGCACGGCGAGCGGGATGAGCGCGCCCATGATGCCGACCGAGGAGGCGAACGCCGAGACGATCGCGCCGATGTAGCAGAGCAGGACGGCCGCCAGCAGCGGGACGCCGATGCCGCCGACGCCCTCGCCGGCCCAGGTGATGGTGCCCATCTCGTCCAGCACGCCGACGTACGTCAGCACACCGCAGATCAGCAGCACCGTCGGCCAGGCGATCTCGCCGACGGCCCGCTTGCTGTCGTCCGGCCAGACGGCGCTGAGGACGACGGCGAGGGTGATCGCGGTGAGGCCGGCGTCCAGGTCGAACACGAGGACGGCGACGACCAGGGCGACGAGGGAGCCGAGCGTGGCGGTACGGGCGGGGGTGAGGCGGGTGGCGGCGAGGCCGGTGGGGGTGGGGGGGTGGCGGGTGGGGGTGGGGGGGGGACGGGTGAGGGTCGTGCCGGAATCCGGCGCCGTGCCCGCGCCGCCGGGTGCCGGCTGGTCGCCGGGACCCGTTTCCTTCCCCGTGCCGCCGGGTTCCGGCCGGTCGCCCGGTTCGAGGGCCTCCACCGAGCCCTGCCGCCACAGCTTCGGGCCCCCGCACACGGTGAACACGATCGCCGCGATGACGAGGTTGACGACCAGGGAGGCCAGGAACAGCGTGATCTCGCTGCCCGGCAGCTTCTCCCGCTCCACGATGCCGTTGACGATCGAGCCGTAGATGCTGATGGGGGAGAAGCCGCCGGCCTGGGCGCCGTGCACCACCATCACGCCCATCAGCAGCGGGCTGATGGAGTAGCGGGCGGCGAAGCTGAGCGCGACGGGTGCGACGATCGCGACGGCCGCCGGGCTCACCGCGCCGATCGCGGTGAGCGCGCCGGTCAGCGCGAACATCACCCAGGGAATCAGGGCGACCCGGCCCCGCACCATCCGGACGGCGGCGTGCACGAGCCAGTCCGTGGTGCCGTTGGCCCGCGCGACGGCGAACAGGTAGGTGACGCCGACGAGGACGACGAACAGGTCGCCGGGGAAACCGGCGAAGATGCCGTCCGCGTCGAGGTCGGCGACGAGCGTGCCGACCCCGAAGGCGGCGGCGAAGGCCAGCGCGCCCATGTTGATCGAGCGGGTCGTCGCGATGACGAACACCACGGCGAGGACGAGGATCGAGAGGAGTTCGGGGGACATACGGGCTCCCGTCTTGGGTCCCGGAGCGGGTTGGGGGGACGGCTCGCCAAGTGGCCGATTGGCTGAGCCAATTCAGGGGTGCTGGCTGGACAGCGTGGAGCGCGCACCCGGCCCCGTCAAGGGGTCGCACCGGAATTGGCTCAGCCACTTAGCCATGACGGGCGCCGGTGTTACGCTCCCGTCGAGAGGGGGACTCCGTGACCGACGCCCTGCGCCCCATGACCCGGCAGCGCCTCTACGAGCAGGTGCTCGACCGGCTGCGCGCCTATGTCACCGAGGGCGGCCTCGGCGCCGGGGACCGGCTCCCGACCGAGCGCGACCTCGCCCAGCGGCTCGGCGTCAGCCGGGCCTCCGTGAAGCAGGCGATCGTCGTCCTGGAGGTCCAGGGCCTGGTCGAGGTGCGGCACGGTGGCGGCACCTATCTGGTGCGGGACACCCTCGACGTCGAGCCGGTGGAGCGGATGGTCGAGCGGCGCCGGCGGCTGCCCGACGTGCTGGAGGCCCGCGAGGCCCTGGAGACCAAGCTCGCCGAACTCGCCGCCGAGCGCCGTACGTCCGACGACCTCGCCGCGATGCGCGCGGCCCTCGCGCACATGGAGCGGGAGGTCGAGGACGGTGGTCACGGCGTGGAGGGCGACCGCCTCTTCCACGCCGCCGTCACCGCGGCCGCGCACAGCAGCCTCCTCGCCGAGTTCATGCGCTCCATCGCCGGGCAGATCGCCGAGAGCCGCACCGAGTCGCTGCGTCAGCCGCACCGCCCAGCCCGCTCGCTCGCCCAGCACCGGGCCATCCTCGACGCCATCGAGTCCGGCCTGCCGTCCCGCGCGGCCGCGGCGATGCGCCGCCACGTCCGCACGGTGGCGAAGGTCCGCCTCCTCGACTGGGAACCGGACGACACGGCGTAGGCGCGGATCTCCCAAGCGGCGTCGGCCGCGGGCAGTGCGCGGACCTGACGGATCCGGGCCAGCGGCATTCCCGGCCGGCGCAGCCATGCCACCAGCCGGGCCTGCTCCAACTGGGCCACGGCGTAGTACCGGTAGCCGGTGACCGGGTCGACGCGGTGCGGCCGCAGCAGCCGCAGCTCGTCGTAGAGCCGCAGCGCCTTCGGCGACAGCCGGCTGGCCCGGGCGAACGCCCCGATCGTCAGCTCGTCCTCGCTCATCCGCTTCCCCCTCGCTCGTGCGCCCCGATGCTGCGGCTTCCCCGAAGGTGAAGGTCGAGCGGCCCGTTCCGGTTCCCTTCCGCAGGCTTGTTAGCCTGCGGTTTCCGCCCCGTCAGCCCCCCGCCCGGAGGAACCGCCGTGCCCCGCATAGCCCTGGTCACCTGCCGTCCCCGACCCGACGTCAGCGAGGACCGGGATCTGCCGGTGCTGGTGGGCGCGCTGCGGGAGGCGGGCGCCGACGCCGGGGCCGTGCACTGGGACGACGACGGTGTCGACTGGGGCGCCTACGACCTCGCCGTGATCCGCTCCACCTGGGACTACAGCTGGCGGGCCGCCGAGTTCCTGGCGTGGGCCGAGCGGTGCGGCGCGGCGACCCGGCTCGCCAACCCGGCGGCCGTGGTGCGCTGGAACGCCGACAAGCGCTACCTCGGCGACCTCGCGGCGGCCGGCGTCCCCGTCGTCCCCACGCGGTACGTCGCCCCGGGCGACGCCCCTGATCTGCCGGACGGGCACGAGTTCGTCGTGAAGCCCACGTCCGGCGCGGGCGCCCGGTTCGCCGCCCGGTACACACCCCAGGAGCACGACACCGCGCTGCGGCACCTCGCCCGGATGCACGCCGACGGCCTGACCGCGATGGTCCAGCCCTACGTGCGGGCCATCGACAGCGGCGGCGAACGGGCCCTGCAGTTCTACGGCGGGCGCCTGCTGCACGCCAGCCGCAAGGGCGCCGTCCTCACCGCCGGCACCCCCTACGACCAGCGCAAGGTCGCCCACCCGAACCTGGAGCCCTGGACGCCCACCCCGGCCGAACTCTCCGTCGCCGAGCGGGCCCTGGCGGCCGTACCGAACGCGGACGGGCTGCTCTACGCGCGCGTGGACCTCGTCGACGGGGACGACGGGCAGCCGCAGGTGATGGAGCTGGAGCTCGTCGAGCCGAACCTGTTCCTGTCCGTGCACCCCGGCTCGGTGCCCCGCGTCACCGAGGCGATCCTGGCCGCCGCCCGCTAGGGGCCTTTCCTTTGGATCATGCCGGGCTCGCGGGGTCTGGCACCGCACCTCGCCGCGTTGTCGTCGGTTGCCATGGCTCCGCCATGGCGCCCTCCCTCCGCCTTGCGATGCACGGCCCCAGACCCCGCTCCCTGATCCGGCCTGATCCAAACGAAAGGCCCTATACAGCGACCGTCACCCGCTGCAACAGCCCCCACGTGAACTCGGCCGTCACCTCGTGCGGCACTCCCTCCGCGTCCGGTGCCGTGAACGCCAGGCCCCAGCGGGTCGGGGCGCTGCCCTCCAGCGGGCGGGCCGGCGCGAAGGCGCGGGCCGCCTCCTCGACCGTGCACGACCAGGGCGTGAGGTCCTCCAGGGTGCGCAGCTCGGGCGCCGGGGCGCCCGGGGCGCGCACCAGCCACTCGTTCCACACCGACCCGCCCGGCGCCAGCACCACCTCGAACCGCAGCGTCGGCCACAGCGGCAGAGGCCACCGCCACGCCTCGCAGTCCAGATCCCCGATTCTGCGGGCCACCACCGACTCGGGCGGGCCCAGCACCGAGCGGTAGCGGGCCGCCGAGCCGCGCGCCCGGGGCGAGCGGACCATCGCCTGCCAGCGTTTGTTCGCCTCGCGCATCTCGGCCTGGGACACGCCCAGCTCCCGGCGCGCGTCCTCGACCAGATCGGGGTTGTGGTCGGCCATGCGGCGCAGCAGGACGAGCTGGAAGTGCAGCGGGGTGAACGGACCGGCGGCGTGCGGTCCGTCAGCGGGGCGTCTCGCGGAGGGCATGGGACCCATGCTCGCGCACCGGGCCGCCCGGGCGGCGTCCGTCGGGCAGGAACAGCACCGAGTTGACGTAACGGGGGCCGTGGAACGGCAGGACCCGGCGCAGCAGCCCCATGCCGACCACGTACGACGTCGCCGCCTGGTGGGCCTGGAGCGGGAACGACGCCAGCGGCACCCAGGAGCGGCCCGGCAGCACCCAGCCGTCGTAGCCGAGCATCGACAGATACGTCAGCACCGGGCCGGGCGGCTGGATCCGGGACTCCAGCTCCACGAACAGGGCGGGCCGGTCCCGGGCGAGGATGCCGGTCGCGCCGCGCAGCACGGACAGTTCGGCGCCGTCCACGTCGACCTTCACGAAGCCGACGTCCCGCAGCCCGAGATCGTCCAGGGCGACACAGGGCACCCGCAGCGCCCGTCCGTGGATGTCCCGGCGCACCAGGGACGACACACCCCGGTCGCCCTCGTCGTCCGGCGGCAGCCACAGCCGTGCCGTGCCGGGGCGGTCGGCCGCGGCGGCCTGCACCACGCGCAGGTTCGCCGGGGCGCCCGCGGCGAGCAGCCGTGCCAGCCGGGGGACCGGTTCGACGGCCACCACCTGCCGGGCCCGGCCGCACAGCCGGCGCGTCCAGGGGCCGTACCAGCCGCCGACGTCGACGGCCGTGCCGCAGTCCGGCGGGCACAGCTCGCCGAGCCGGGCCAGCTCCGGTTCGAAGCGGGGGTAGACGGCCCGGGCGGTCGCGGCGACCAGCCGCGCGGGCAGCAGCGGCGCCAGCCGGGCCGTGAGGGTGGAGGTCATGGGTCCGTCCGGGTCGTCGTCGAAGGCGGTCAGGGGGCGAGCCGTCTCAGCAGGTCCTCGTGCTCGTCGTCGGTGACCTGCTCACCGGAGTCAGGCAGCAGCTGCGGGACGCCGTCCACGATCGGATAGCGGCGCCGCAGCCGCGGGTTGTAGAGGGCCTCGTCGGGCGTTACGAGGTGCAGGGGCCCCTTGTCGAGCGGGCAGGCCAGGATCCGGAGCAGCGGGTCGTCGGGCTTCATGGAGGGGTCAACTCCTTGACGCTTGCGTGGGGTTGCGGGGCCGGGTCGTGCTTGGGCATGGCCAGCAGGACGGCGACGGCGAGCACCGTGCCCGCGAGCCGCAGCGCGAGCCGCGCCGGGTCGGTGGGCAGGGACTCGCCGAACGAGAGCGTGCCGAGCACCGCCGTGTACAGACAGGTCACCGTCGTGCACACCGGCACGATCAGCGAGGCCCGGCAGCGCTGCAGCGCCGCCTGCGACATCACCAGCCCGAACACCCCGGTGAACAGCAGCAGATACGGGTACGGCGAGCGCAGCAGGTCGAGCAGCGCGGCGCCCGGGCCGGACGACGTCAGCCGGCTCGACACGCCCTTGATGGCCAGTGAGCTGACCCCGTACAGCAGGCCCACCGCCACGCCGTACTCGACACCGGTCGTCGGCATGCGGTGCCGGTGCCGGGTGCGCCGCTCGGCGGAGCCGTACAGCCATACGCCGGCCGCCAGCGAGGGCACGCACACCAGCAGGATGAGCGGGTACGGGGCGTCGCGGCCGACCTGGTCCGCGCCCTCCTCCAGGGACAGCACGACCATCAGCAGGGCCAGCAGGATGGCGGCGAGCGCGTACCGCTCCCGCCCGGTCGTCTCCTCGCCCAGCAAGCGCGCCGACAGCAGGACCAGCAGCACCAGACCGGAGACGAAGATGCCCTGCGCCGCCGCGATCGGCAGGGTCCGGTACACCGCGAGCTGCGCCGCGAACCCGGCCGCCAGCGCGAGCGACCCGCCGATCCACAGCGGGCTGCGCAGCACCAGACCCAGCAGCCGGGCCGGCCGCCGGATCGACACCTCCGGCAGGGCGCCCAACGCCCGCTTCTCCAGCACGAATCCGACGCTGTACAGGGTGTTCGCCAACAGGGCCGCCGCCACTCCCCACCACATGGCCCACGCCCCCTACGTCCTGCGCGCATGCAGCAGCAGGATCGAGGAGAGGGACGGTCTGGCGCACGCCAGCCGGTCCAGCGCCCGCAGCGGACGCGGCACCCCGTGGAAGGGCGCCCCCGCCAGCCGTACGACCTCGAAGCCGGACGCGGCCACGAACTCCCGCAGCGCACGGGCCGTGTAGAGCCGCAGATGCCCCACGACCTCCCGTCCCGGCCGCCCGTGGATCGCCCGCAGACTCACCTCCGAGAACACCGGCTGGACCCCGGCGAGCAGCAGTGCGCGGTTGTACCAGGCGGCCAGGTTCGGGGTGGACAGCATGAGATGGCCTCCGGGGCGCAGGACGCGGCGGATCTCGTCCAGCGCCGAGTCCGGGTCGACGAGATGCTCGACGACCTCGCTGAACAGCACGGCGTCCACACAGCCGTCCCGGAACGGCAGCCCACCGCCGGTCAGTTCCCCTCTGACGGCGTACGGCAGCCGGGTGCGGGCCCGACTGAGGGCGTCCTGGGACCAGTCGACGCCGACGATTCGGTGACCGGTGAGGAGCGGGGCGGCGGTGGCGGCCGCCGTGCCGTCGCCGCAGCCGATGTCGAGGACGGTGCACGGCGCGCTGCCGGCCGTGCCGAGGGCCTCGGCCAGCATGCGGGCCTGGCGCAGGGAACGGGGGGTGCCGGAGGCGACGGGGACGGCGGGGTCCTCGTAGAAGTCGCGGAGGCCGCCGTGGCGCGGGGGCGCGGTGGTGTTCACGGTGCCACCTCCGTGGTGTGCAGGTAGTGCTCGAACAGGTCCCGCAGATGGGCGCCGTCGCCGTGGCCGAGCAGGGCCCGGGACCAGCGCAGGGCGAGATGGAGGCGGCCCGCGGTGGAGGCGGTCGTCACCGTGAGGCCGCGGGGCATCCGGGCGGGCGCCGAGAACCACACGGCGTGCGCGCGGCCCGCCTCCTCGCCGAAGTCCAGGGCGTACGGGATCCGGCCGATGTTGCTGAGCAGCGTCGTGGACGTCCAGGGCGCGGCGGCGCGGCGCAGCCCCCGGGTGAGGGCGGCCCGCCAGGCGACCGGTGTCACCGGGGCGGTCAGCAGCGCCGCTCCGCGCCCGAGCTGCGGGCGGGGTTGAGCCTTGAGGGCCCGCGTCCGGGCGGCCGTGCGCTGGAGGAGTGCGGGCATCCGGTCCGGGTCCGCCGTCAGCTCCTCGTGCGCGAAGGCGACTTCGACCAGCCGGGTGCCGTTGCCTATGGGCATGCCGACGTCGCGGGGGCGGTCGTCCACGGGCATGGTGATCCGCAGGGGGCGGGGGCGGGCGCCGTGCTCGCGGTTCCAGTGGGCGAGGGTCAGGGCCGTGGTGACCATGAGCTGGTCGGTGACGGGGGAGGGGTCGCCCTGCGGGCGGGGGGGCAGCGGCAGTTCGGTGACGAGGAGACCGTTGCCGGGGGAGGGCTCGGGGGTGCCGGGGGCGACCCGCGCGGGCCGGGCCCAGGAGGACGGGGCGTCGTCGGCGGGCGGTACGGCATCGGGGGTGCCGCGTACGGGGGGTGCGGCGGGGGAGTTGTCCCGGCCGCCGTACACCTCGGCGGCGGTGGCCAGCACCCGCAGACAGGCGGGGCCGTCGAGGGCGGTGTGGTTGATGGTCAGGAACAGCACGGTGCCGGACGCGGTGTCCGCGGGGCGGTCCGCACCCCGGGCCGGGCGCCCGACCGCGTCGCCCGCCTCGCTGCCCTCGACCGGCCCCGCCGCCCGGACCACCTCCAGCCGGACCGGCGGCGACGCCGACAGCGCGGGCGCCTCGGTCAGCGCCCGGGTCCGCGCGTCCCGCAGGGCGTCACGCCCCGGCGCCGGGAAGCGCACCACCTCCACATCGGGCTCCGCCGTCAGCTCCCAGGTGTACCGGCGCCGGTACCACCGCCCCGGCGCCTCCCGCATCAGGATGCGCGGATGCCGGCGCAGCGCCTCGGCGAAGGCCGCGCGCAGCCGTGCCTCGTCCAGCCGGCCCGGCAGATGCACCTCGATGTGCACGGTCTCCGGCTCCTCCTCCTGGAGGCAGTGCCGGGCGACCTCGTCGACGACGGGGAACGGCACCCGGGCGGGCGCCCCGGCCCCCACGGGCCGCTGCAGCGCGGTCATGGGGCCGGGTCCTTCCGGTCGCGGTCGATACGGGTCTCACGGTCGATACGGGTCTCGGGGGCCGGGCGGTCGCCGGGGCCGCGCGCGGTGACCGTCGGGCCCGCGGCGGGTCCCGGTGGTGTGCCCAGAGGGCTCTGCCCGCGTTCCCGATGGGGGAGGTTCGGCAGCGGACCGGCCGATGGCTCACCGGTCGAGGGCTGCCCCGTCGATGGCCCACCGACAGCCGCCCGGCTCTCCCCCGGCCGCTCGCGCACACTCACCAGCGCCGCGAACAGCCCGATCAGCGCCAGCAGTTGGGCCGTGTGCCCGAACGCGCCCCGCCCCGCCGCCACCGGCTCCCCGCCGCCCACGGCCGCGACGATCCCCGCGCCCGCGAGGGCCGTGAACGCGATCGGCACGAGCAGGGTGTGCCGGCGCCACGCGAGCAGTGCCAGCGCCGGGACCAGCAGCGCCAGCCACCCGGCGACGAGCACGGCCACCACCGTCAGCGCGACCGTGCCCGGCCACAGCCCCGGCAGCGGCGGCGCGGGGCTCGGACCGTCCGGGTTGGGCTCCCGGCGCCGCCACAGCACCAGGCCCACGAGGATCGCGAGCCCGACCGCGCTGCCGATCAGCCCGGCCTCGTACGTCACCGCCGGTTCGTACGACAGGCGGACCGTGCCGCCGGCGCCCGCCGGGATCCGCCAGCCCTGCTGCCAGCCGTCCAGCCGGACCGGCGTCAGCTCGTCGCCGTCCAGTGTGGCCCGCCAGCCGTCGTTGAAGTTCTCGTACATGGTCAGATAGCTCGCCGTGCCGGAGCCCACGGTCAGGGTGCGCCGGTCGCCCAGCCAGTCCCGGACCGTCAGCTCCCGTGCGGCCGCGGGGGCCTCGGCGACCGTGCCGCGGGTCAGCGTCACCTCGGTGAGCGCGAGCGGGCCGGCGTCGCCGCCCTCGACCCGGTGGTCCCCGGCGGACAGCGACAGCCCGGCGTCGTCCCGGCCGCGCTGACACAGCGTCACATCGATCCGCCGGCGCTCCACGAGATCCCGTACGGTCCCGCGCGCCCCCGTCTCGTACAGCTCGCCGTCCACGGCGACCACCGGGCCCTTGCCGCACGGCAGGGTGAACTCCCGGTCGGTCTCCGGCTGCGGGGTGCGGTACCGGTCGAGCGCCGGGACGTACGCCTCCGTCAGGCCGACCGGGAGACGCAGATCCTCGTCCACGACCGGGTTGTGCAGGGTCAGCGGGGCCGATTCGGTGATCGTGATGTCCAGTCGGTCCGTGGTGATCGGCGGGAAGCGGACGACGCCGTTCTTGTCGACGCCCGCGATCGCCGCCCCGTCGGGCGAGGAGATGTGCACCTCGGTCGGCCGGGTGGACAGGCCGCCGGCCGCCGCCAGCACGATCTCGCCGACCGCCTGCTTCCCCGGCCAGGACAGATGGATCACCGGCCGGTCGCCCGCGATCCACGCCGTGGTCAGGTCCCCGTCGGTGAGGTTGCGCGCGGCCAGCCCCGCGCCCAGCCGGGCCGTGGAGTCGGCGGTGGCGGTGATCCGCTCCCGCTGCTCGGGCGCCACCGTGTACAGCAGCCGGTCCAGGGCCTCGCCGGGCACCGGCACCGCCTGCGCCCGCACCTCGTACGTCCCGGCCGTGGCGGTCGTGAACCGCCGGTGCAGGCCCGCCTCCGTGCCCGTCGCGGACAGCCCGGTGGGGTCGGCGGCCCGGGACAGAGAGACGATCTCCGCGTCGGCGGAGGAGTTCCCGGCGTCGGTGGGCAGCCGCAGCAGCCGCGTCACCTGGACGTCCGGCAGGGAGATCTCCGAGAAGCCCGCACCGGTCAGGCCGGCCCGCCGGGACACCGAGTCCGTGATCGTCAGCTTCATCCAGCGGGTCGCGCCCGCGGGCGCCTTCACCGACTGCGCCGACCCGTCCGGCCGCAGGACGCTGTCGCGCGTCCCCTTCTCCGTCTCCACCCGCACCCGCGTCGGCGCCGCCCGCACCCCGTCCTGCGGCAGCGGCGCCACCTCGAACGACGACGGCATGTCGTACGCGCCGCCCGCGAAGGCGATCCGCAGCCACTCGCCGTCCGCCGACCCCGCCGAGCCCTCGGCCCACGCGGTGCCCGGGTCGCCGTCGAAGGCGTTCACCGGGTCGAACTGCGGCAGATGGAAGAGCCAGTTGCCGTACGAGGACGCCGTGACCGACCGGGCGCCGCGCAGTTGGGCCACCGTCTGGTGGGCGAGGCCGGTCACCGGCAGGATCTGGTGCGGCTCTTCGCCCGCGTCCTGCGAGGCGCCCGGCGCGTTCCGCTCGTCGGCGCTGTAGGTGTACGACGTGTTGGCGTTGACCAGCCCGAACCGGGTGTCCGCGCGCCGCATCCCGTCGCCCGTCACCCGCACCTGCGGCGAGCCGAGGCCGGGGTGACGGTCGCCGGTGAGGACCGCGGCGCGGCCCCGCAGCTCCGACGCCAGGGGCAGCAGCGCCTCCGGGCCGCCGGACACCACGGCCGCGGAGGCCACCGGCAGCAGCCCCGCCTGGTGCGGACGCGGTACGTCCGCGCCGGTCGGCCGGTAGATCTCCACGGCACGCTGCCGCGCGTACAGCCCCTCGACCTGGAGCGGGGTGTCCGGGGCGATCCGCCCGCCGGTCATGACCGGCCCGAAGCCCGTCACCCGCTCGTACCCGGACTGCTCCAGGGTCCGCTTCACCGTGGTGGTGGGGACGGCACCGATCTGGTCGGGGTCGAGGTCGTTGCGGACGACGACGTAGTGGATGCCCGCCCGGCCCAGGAAGTCGGCGAGTCCCGGCACCTGGCTCCCGGTCATCAGGGCCTGCTCGACCGCGTCCATCGCGCGCCGGTTGCCGGGGGTGCCGAAGGGCACGTAGTCGCGCTGCGCCCAGCGGGAGGCGGCGACCACGTCCAGCGGCTGGTCGATGGTGGTGCCCCAGGTGTGGATGCCGTGCGCGGTCGCCGGGGCCACCAGCACCCGGGCGTCCGGCGAGTACTTCGCCATCCAGTCGGCCGTGGCCCGCCAGTACGCGGGGATCTCCTTGAAGGAACCCGGGTTGAGGATCGAGCCGTTCAGATACGGCCATATGAGGCCGGGCAGCACCAGCACGGCCACGGCCAGCGGCGCGAACCGGCGTCCGCGCACCGGCCGGGCCCCGCGCGCCTGGGCCGCCACGCCCGCCAGATGCGCGAGACCCAGCACCAGGGCGAGCGCCAGCCCGGTCTGGAACTTGTAGACGTTGCGGAAGGGGGCGAGCCCGCCGTCCAGCCAGTCCTGCACGACCCCGTGGAAGGGCGCGCCGAACGCCCCGCCGTACCCGGCGAGCAGCACCGGCACGACCGTCAGCGCGGTCAGCACCAGCCACCGGCGTTCCGGCATGTCCCGCCGGGCCAGTCCCGCGAGGCCCAGCCCGGCCGCCAGCGCCGAGCAGACGATCACCACGGCGGCCGAGACGACGGTCCAGCCGGCCGGCAGCCACGCCTCACCGAAGTGCAGATACGCCACCCAGTTACCGGCGCCGCGCAGCGCCTCGGTCGCCGCCATGGTGTCGGTCGTGGTCTGCGAACTCTCGACGTACGGAAGGAAGTTCTCGCCGTGGGTGCCGAGGAGCAGCAGCGGGATCACCCACCAGGCGGTGGCCAGCAGCACCCCCGGCACCCACCAGGCGATGAGCTTGCGCCGGCGCGGCCCGGGCGGCCGGGACAGCAGGTAGAGCGCGGCCGGCAGCAGCGAGGCCAGCGTCGAGGCGGCGTTGACACCGCCCATGAACGGCACGACGAGCGCCGAGCGCAGCGCGGCGACCCGCGCGCTGTACCGTTCGTCGGCCAGCGGCAGCAGGACCCACGGCAGGAACGCGCCGGGCAGCGCGGCCGCCGAGGTCGAGCCGACGACGACGGTGAACACCGGCCACAGCGCGTAGGCGGTCGCGGCGACCAGCCGGGAGCCGCCGTTGCCCACCCGCAGCCGCTCGGCCAGCCGCAGCGCGCCCCAGAACGCGACCGACACGATCAGCGACATCCACAGCCGCTCGGCGAGCCACACCGGCAGCCCCACGGTGTCCGCCAGCCAGTGGAACGGCAGCATCGGCCACAGATAGCCCGCGTACTGGTCCTGCAGACCACCGAAACCGCCCTGGTCGTGCCACAGCTGGCCCAGGTCGCCGAGGAAGCGCCCCGGGTCGGTGGTCACGCCCAGCTTGGTGTCGAAGGTCTGCCGCCCCGGCCGCACCGCGAGGAACAGCGCGAACACCACGGCCCAGAACCCCAGCAGCCAGCGCCGCGACCGCGGGCCCTCGGGCGGGCCGGCGGAGGGCGCGGAGGTGGGCACGGCTGCCGGGGGAGGGGCCTGGACCGTGGTCGTCGTCATGGTGGACACCGCCTGAGGATGAGGAGGAGGTTCCAGGTGGCGAACTCGCGCAGGCCGGGCGCCTTCACGACGGCCTCCGCGAGGAACGGCCAGTAGCGGGAGCGCGCCGACACGATCTCCACGTCGTGCCGGGCGCGGACCTGCCGCAGGGTGCTGCCGACGTGCACGGCGAACAGGTTCTCGCCGAGGGTGTGCTTGGCGTCGCGTCCGGTGCGCCGCCGGTAGCGGGCGCGGGCCCGCTCGGCGCCCAGGTAGTGCCAGGGCGCCCACTCGTGACCGCCCCACGGGGACAGCCAGTTGGTGAACGACACGTAGAGCAGCCCGCCGGGACGGGTCACCCGGGCCAGCTCGCTCAGGAAGGTCCCCGGGTCGGCCACGTGCTCCAGCACATTGGAGGAGAAGGTGACGTCGGCGGCCCCGTCGCGCAGGGGCAGCAGATAGCCGTCGGCGACCACGGCCCCCTCGGGCGGCCGCGCCCCCAGCTCTCGGGCGTCCGGTTCGAAGAGGTAGGCGTCGGCGCCCCGGCGCCGGAACTCCTCGACGAAGTACCCGCTGCCGCCGCCGACGTCGACGACGGTCCGCCCGGCGAGGGGACCGCCGTACGCCTCGAGCTGGTCGGCGGCGTCCCGGGCGAGCAGCGTGTAGCAGGACACGGGGTCGTCCTGCTCGTGGAGGAACGCGCGGAACAGGGCGAGGGACCGGCGCAGCGACGGGTCGCGGACGGGCCGGGTCCCGGGGGAGCCGCGCGGCCGCCCGCTACGGCGTACGGTCGCCACGGCTCACCGCCTCCGCGGCCACCGCGCGGAACTGCCGCACCGTCCGCTCCCAGCGGTAGCGCGCCGCCCGGTCCCGCGCGGCCTTCCCCATCAGCTCCCGGCGGTGCCCGGACAGCGCCAGCGTGCACCAGGCGGCGGCGAACGAGGACTCGCCGCCTGCCAGCACGCCGGTCTCCCCGTCCACGACGGAGTCCCGCAGCCCGGGCACGTCGAAGGCGACGGCCGGCGTCTCACGGGCGGCGGCCTCGGTGACGACGAGCCCCCACCCCTCCACGGCCGAGGGGTGCAGCAGCAGCCAGGCCGCGCACAGCAGCCGGTGCTTCTCCGCCTCGGAGACATGGCCGGTGAACTCCACGCCGGGCCCTGCGAGTTCCTCCAGCCGTCGCCGCTCGGGTCCGTCGCCGACGATCACGAGCCGCCCGCCGGTCACGGGCCGCACCCGTTCCCACAGCCGCAGCAGCAGATCGATCCGCTTGTACTCGACGAGCCGTCCGACGGCGACGAACAGCGGCTCGGGCGACCGCTCGCCGAGCGGCCCCGGCTCCTCCACACCGTTGTGCACGACGCGGATGCGCTCCCGCTCGACGCCGATGGCCCGCAGGGCGTGAGCGGTGGACGGGGAGACGGCGACCAGCAGGCCCCGCTGCCGGGCCCCGGCGAGCGCCCAGTGCTCCAGGCGCCGGCCGAGCCGGGCGGCGGGGGTCAGCGGGCCGCCGAACCGCATCGGCCACAGATCGGTGTGCACATGGTTGACCAGCCGCAGCGTCGGTCCTCGGTGCCACAGCGGGGCGAGATAGGGCATGCCGTTGCAGACCTCGACGAGCAGGTCGCAGTCGCCGACCTGGCGGGCGAAGGCGGATCTCGCCCGCAGATAGTGGTCGAAGGGGCCGCCCGCGGAGACGACCCGGTAGTCGCGGTAGGCCGCCGGGCCCCCGCACAGCAGGGTGACCTGGTGGCCGAGCCGGGTGAGGCCGTCGGCGAGTCGGTCGACGAGCAGCTCGGAGCCGCCCGCGGCGCGGTTGCCCAGGTCGCGATGGGCTAGAAAAACGATTCGGCGCGGTTGTGGGGGGAGCGTCGAAGGGTGCAGCCGCGACGCGCAGGGGAGTGTCGCGCGCAGCGGCGGAGGTACGTGCTGGGGCATCGGTGCTCCAACTCGTCAGGGTGCGGAACTCGGTGTGGGGAGCGAGGTCGGGTTCCTGTGGGGGGAGTCGAAGATCCTGTTCGGCGTGCGGGGGTGGTGCGCGGGACGCGAAGAACATGGACAGGCTGTGTCCGGGTGGGAGGGGACAGTTTTCGCCCAGCCGTCCCCCCGCGGCTACTCACCGAGGTGACAATTTCGGCCCCGAACGGAGCTGACGTTATGTCACATCGTGAGAGAAGGGTGGGGTGTTTCCGGCGTACCGGTCGATTCCGGCCGCCTGCGTCCCCGGACCACCAGTACGGCACCGGCCACCGCGAGCACACCGCCCGCCACGGCCGCCCCGATCGGCAGCGTCACCCCGACCGTGCGCAGCATCCCGCTGTCCTGCTCGGCCTGCCGCACGGCCTCCTTCTGCGTGGCCGTGGTGAACGCGATCTTCCGGCTGTCCAGCAGCACCGCCGCGTCCCGGTCGCCGCCCGGCGCCCGCAGGGTGCGGCGCGGACCGGTCTGCGCGTAGAGCACCCGGCCCGTGCGCTGGTCCACGACCAGCTTGAACCCGTGGTTGGCGTACCACTCCTCGGCCAGCACCTGCGGCCGTTCCGGCTGCCCGACGATGCTGCCGGGGACCAGCCGGGTGCCGACCTTGCGGGGCGCCACCTCGGCGGTGAACCGGTAGCCGGTGTACCCCTGGACCTTCTCGGTGCCCGAGTACCGCATCGTCACCGTCGTCCCACCGGTGTTGTCCCACCACTGGTAGTCGCGTTTGCGCACGTCGAACGGGAACTTCAGATACGCCTCGCCCTCGATGTACGGGCTCTCCTGGCAGCAGTGCACCGGCCGGGTCGTCCGGCGGTCCATCACCCAGCGGTGCGGCGCGAAGTCCAGCGCGTCGTGCGGATCGGCGGCCGGCAGCGAGTCGTCGGTGTCGACGGTCGTGATCACGTCCCAGACGGCGTTGCCGCTGCGCTCGCTCGCCGCCACATCGCCCCGGACGCGCTGGGTGACGGTGATCGTCCTGTCCGGCACGGTCTCGATGCGCTCGGTGTCGAAGACGCTCCCGGTGCCCTTGTAGACGGCTGTGGTGTCGATGTCGACGGGGTTCACGGCGGCCCGCGGTGTCACGTACCAGGCCAGCATCGGCGCCAGGACCAGCAGGAACGTGCCGAGACCCAGCAGGATCAACGAGAGAGGTGAGGCTGTACGGCGCATCCGGCACTCCTGGGGTCGACGCGTGGACGATGCCTGGCCGTGCTCTGGGCGGGGAACCGTAGGGCGGGCCGGACCGGGGTGTCAACGGTCTTGACGGACCATCACGCGTTGTCGACACTGGCCGGACAGGCAGAGGTCGGGACCGGACGGGCGACACCCGGGTGGGGACAACTCCGGGATCTCGGACAGAGAGGCTGACCCTGCGATGTCCAGACTGCTCGCCGCCACGCTGACCGTCGTGCTCGCCGCCCTCCTCGCGGTGGGCGCCGCGCTCGGCGTCGTCGCGCTGCTGGAGGCCACCCCCGACCAGCCGAACACCCCGCTGATCACCTATGAGCGGGCCGGTCAGGGGAGTTGACGGTGGCCGTCCCCCGCCCCGCCGCCGGGCCGGCCGCACTCACCCGCTCGGCCTGGCACGACGTGCCCCGCTTCCAGGTCCGCCGCTTCGCCCAGCTCGTCCTCGCCGACGCCCCCGGGCTCGCCGAGGAGATCCTCGAGGAGATCCGGCGCGAGTACCCCCATCTTCCCGTCGTGCTCGACGAGTCGGGCGAGCCCATGGCCCTCATCGGCATCCGGCGCGCCATCGAGGTCTTCATCGGGCACCTGGAGACCTCGGAGGGCCGGCCCACGGTCCCGCCCGGCGTCTTCCAGGACTTCGGCCGCGGCGAGGGCTACAACGGCCGCTCCCTCGACTCCCTCCAGGCCATCTACCGGCTCGGCGTACGGCTGGCCTGGCGCCGCTTCGCCGAGATCGGCCAGCGCGTCGACATCCCGCCGCCCGCCATGTACGAGCTGGTCGACGCCGGTTACGAGTATCTGGACGGCCTGGTCGACCAGTCGGTGCGCGGCTACGCCGAGGCCGCGGCCCGCCAGGCCGGTGAACGTCTGCGGCTGCAGCGCCGGCTGATGGAGCTGCTGCTCGCCGAGCGCCACCGCGGCGACCCGGCCGACGCCCTGGCCGAACGGGCCGCGCGGATCGGCTGGGCGCTGCCCGCGAAGGTCGCCGTCGGCGTGCTGCTGCGCCCGGCGCGGGAGGCGCTCGCGCCGGCCGTCGGGGAGGGCGTGCTGCTCGACCTGGAGTACGAGCGGCCGCGGATGGTCGTCCCCGAACCGGACGCCGCAGGGCGTCACGAACTGCTCGGCCGGGCGCTGAGCGGCTGGTCCGGGGCGATCGGACCGCCCGTGCCGCTGGCCGAGGCGGCGAAGTCGCTGCGCTGGGCCGAGGCCGCCGTGGGACTGATGGAACGGGGGCTGCTGCCGGCCGGGGAGGTCCTGCACTGCACCGAGCACACCGAGGCGCTGGTGCTGCTCCAGCCCGAGGAGCTGATCGACGACCTGGCGGTGCGCTGTCTGGCGCCGCTGGAGCACTGCGGGCCCTCGCACGGACGGCGGCTCGCGGAGACCCTGCTGGCCTGGCTGGAGACCAGGGGCGGGGCCCCGGAGGTGGCGGCCCGGCTCGGGGTGCATCCGCAGACCGTGCGCTACCGGCTGCGGCAGATCCGCGAGCTGTGGGGTGCCGAGATCGACGACCCGGACCGGCGCTTCGAGCTGGAACTGGTGCTGCGCGCCCAGCGGTTGCGCGGGGTGCTCGGCGAGACGCCCCGGTAGCAGTGTCAGGCGTCCTGACGGACCCGCCGGTCCCGTCCGGAGCGGGCGGCCTGAGTGCGCAGCCGCCGCCCCCGCCGGGTGAGTCCCCAGGGCTTCAGCACCGAGATCACCGTCATGAAGACGTATGCCGACAGGGACACCACCGGGCCGAACAGGACGTCCCCGGTGTCCGGCAGCGGCCCGCCCGCGGCGACCTCCGCGACGGCCGTGTCCACGGCGGGCCGCAGGACCAGGGCGGTGGCCGCGGTGGTGCCCAGGGTCAGCCAGAACTTGGTGAACACCCAGCGGTGCCGGGCCAGCCCCCAGTGCGTGCCCAGCGCCAGCACCAGCCCGCTGACCAGGGTGAGCAGGGCGAGCGGCAGCAGCAGCCAGTCGGCGAACAGCTTCATGCCCCGTACGGACGCCTCCACGGCCGCCGGGGACCCGGTGGTCGCCGCGGTGGTCCCGAGCGCCAGCAGTCCCAGCGTGAGCCCGAGCCAGCCGGCGGAGGCGAGGACGTGGACGGCGAGGAGGCCCCGGCGGACCCGGCGGCTCAGCCTCGTGACGGTGGTGGACGCGGTGGAGGTCATGGGCACCACGGTGCCGCGCGGGAGCCCCGGTGGCGTCCGACGGCGGGAGTAACCCGGCGTACCGGCGAGGGAGTACCCACGCGGCCATTGCCGGGGCGGAGGGCTCGGACTAGCCTGTGTTCGTCATTCCGATCGGCTGTTGAAATATCGAACGCAGCCTCTTCGACCCCCAAGGAGGAGGCCGGACGTGGGACGCCTCGTACCTGCCGTGACCCGGGCCCTCGACATACTCGAGCTCTTCCTCGACGGGGACGGCACGCTCTCCGCCCCCGACATCGTGCGCCGGCTCCAGCTGCCGCGCACCACCGTGCACGAGCTGGTCACCACCCTCGCCGCCCGGTCGTACATCGTGCAGGTGCCGGGGCAGCCGGGACGGTACCGGCTGGGCGTACGGCCGTACCAGCTCGGCAGCCGGTACGCCGAGCAGCTCGACCTCGCCGCCGAGGGCCAGCAGGTCGCCCGGTCCGTCGCCGAGACCTGCGACGAGACCGTGCACGTGGCGATCCTCGAGGGCACCGACGTCATCTACATCGCCAAGGTCGACTCGACGCACGCCGTGCGCATGGTGTCCGCCGCCGGGCGCCGGCTGCCCGCCCACTGCACCTCGGTCGGCAAGATGCTGCTCGCCTCCCTCCCCGAGGCGGAGCTCGCCTCCCGCCTCCCCGACGACGCCGAACTCACCGCCATGACACCGAACAGCATCACCGACCCCGCCGTCCTGCGCGAGGCCCTCGCCGAGATCCGCCGGCGGCAGCTCGCCGTCGAGACCCGCGAGTCCAACCCGGACGTCTCCTGTGTGGCCGCCCCCGTACGGGACCGCACCGGGCAGGTCGTCGCCGCCCTGTCCATCTCCGTCCCCATGATCCGCTGGAGCGACGAGCGCCGCGCCGAGCTGGAGCAGCTCGCCGTGAAGGGCGCCGCCGAGCTGTCGGAGCGCCTCGGCCACCGGAGCGCGGCATGAGCGCGCCCTACGAGGTGGCGGTGCGGGCCGAGGCCCAGCTGGGCGAGGGCCCGACCTGGGACCCCGCGAACGGCCGCCTGCTGTGGATCGACATCCTGGGCTCCCGCCTCCACACCTACGACCCGGTCTCCGGCCGGCGCTCCGTGCGGACCGTCTTCCAGCACATCGGCGCCGTCAAGCCGCGCGCCGGCGGCGGACTCGCCCTGAACCTCCGGGACGGCGTGGGACTGCTGGACCCGGACGGCGCCTTCCGCTGGCTGCGTCACGAGCCGGTGCCCGGCCGCCGCGCCAACGACGCCGCCGTCGCCCCCGACGGCTCGCTGTGGGCCGGCACCATGCGCTACGACGAGGCGCCGGGCGGCGGTACCCTGTCCCGGCTCACCGGTGAGGGCGCGGCACAGGTCGTCCTGGACGACGTGGCGGTGAGCAACGGCACCGGCTGGAGCCCCGACGGACGCCTCATGTACTACATCGACTCGCCGACCCGCCGGGTGGACGTCTTCGACCACGAGGACGGCCGGGTGACGAACCGGCGCCCCTTCGCCGAGATCGAGGAAGGCGCCGGGTTCCCCGACGGGCTGACCGTCGACGCCGAGGGCGCCGTCTGGGTGGCCCTGTGGGACGGCTCCGCGGTACGCCGGTACACCCCCGACGGCGTACTGGACCGGGTGATCACGTTCCCGGTGCCCCGGGTGACGGCGTGCGCGTTCGGCGGCCCCGGCCTGACCGACCTGTACGTCACCACGGCCCGCGTCGGCCTCGACTCGCCCCCGCCGCTGGCCGGTTCGCTGTTCGTGGTGCCGGGCGCGGGACGAGGAGCGGTGCAGCCCGCCTTCGACGGGTGACTAGGGCAGCAGCCCCGCCTTCTTCATCTCCTCGGCGGTCAGCGGCGGCCCGGTGAGCTGGGGCTTCAACGGCCCCACCGCCGCCGCCAGCAGCACCGACGGGCCCAGCAGCACCTCCGCCCGCCGCTCCAGCGACGTCACGTCGGTGACGCGGCGGGCGATCCGCCCGTTGCCCGTGGCCGTGTGCATCAGCCGGTCCACGTACCCGGCCACCAGCCGGTCCCGCAGGGTCGGCCCGGTCTCCGTGGCCCCCGGGTAGAACACGTCCTGGCCTATCGCCAGATCCCAGGCCGCCCCGACCGGCCGCGCCACCGCCTTCTGCACCCGTCGGGCCAGCCCCGCCGCGCCCCAGCCGTACCGGCGGACCGTCTCGCGCAGGATCAGCGCGCTCTGCGCCCCGACCGACAGCCCGTGCCCGTACACCGGGTTGTACGCGGCGAGCGCGTCGCCGAGGACGGTGAGGTTCTCGGGCCAGTCCGGCATCCGTTCGTAGGAGTGACGGCGGTTGGCGGTGGTGCGGGTGAAGGCCACGCCCGACAGCGGCTCGGCCCGCTCGATCAGCTCGCCGATGACGGGGTGCCGCAGCTCCTCCCGGGCGAACCGCGCGAACTCCTCGTCGGACGTCCCCGGTTCACCGCCCCGTGTGCCGCTGAGCGTCACCAGCCAGCGGCCGTGCTCGATCGGCAGCAGCACCCCCGCCCGGCCGGGGCCGCCCGCGCGCGGGTCGGCCTGCACATTGACCACCGGGAAGCCGTCCCGGGCCGGCTCGGGCGCGAGATACAGCCGGCTCGCGTACGCCAGCCCCGAGTCGACCTCGCGCCGCACCGGCGCGGGCAGCCCGAGCGCGGCCAGCCAGCGGGGCGCCGCGGAGCCCCGGCCGGTGGCGTCCACGACCAGGCCCGCCTCCAGGGTGCTCTCCCGCCCGTCGCGCCCCCGCAGCCGTACGCCCGTGACGGCCCGCGCGTCGCCGAGCAGGTCCACGACCTCGGTGCCGTCGAGGAGTTCGATCCGCTCGTCGGCCAACACCCGGGAGCGGACCGTCGCGTCCAGCAGGTCCCGGCCGGCCAGGACGATGTGGTGCGACTCGGGCCAGCGGCGGAACCAGCCGCGCGGCGACAGCGCGACCATGTCCGTGGTGATCGGCGCCCGGCGCGCCCCGGCCGCGCGCAGGTCCGCGCCGATGCCCGGCAGCAGCTCCTCCAGCGCCCGCACCCCGCCCGACCACAGCAGATGCACATGCCGGGACTGCGGCAGGCCCTTGCGGGGGTCGGGCCCGGACGGCAGCACGTCGCGCTCCACCACGACCACCCGGTCGGCGGACCCCGCCAGGGCCTGTGCCGCGAGCATGCCGGTATGGGATCCCCCGAGGACCACGGCGACTCTGGCGGGGGAGGGTCGTTCACTCATGCGCGGACATGCTCTCTGCCGGGACGGCCGCGCGGGCGCGGACCGCCTTGATCTCGTCGGGCCTGCGCAGGACGCCGGAGACGGCGTGGATCTCGCGCAGCAGATAGGTGGTGTCGGGCTCCGCTGCCCCGTCGCCGTCCGGGACCCGCCGTCCGCTCTCCACGGCGTCGACGATCGTCACGGCGACCGCGAGGGCCTGGGCCCGGCCGGGCTCGGCGCCGAGGGCGAGCGCGGCGGCGTGGGCGCGCCGGCGCAGATCCTCGTCGAGATGGCGGGAGAGCTGGAGCAGCGCGTCGCGGATGTAGGTCTCCCGGCGGATCAGCCGGATCTCCGGCGCCGCCCGCAGCACGAACGGCTCGTGGCGCCCGGCGACCGGCCGCAGCAGCCGGGCCAGCGGCTTCAGGCCACGGCGCCGGCGGCGGACCAGCAGCCGCTCCTGGAGGTACTGGCCGGCGTGCGGGACGATCACGCCGACGGCGACCATCGTGGCGCCGATACAGGCGGCGGACGGCGCGACGTTGGTGTTCAGCCAGTCCAGGTCGTGCCCGGTCCAGCGGGCCACGATCGCGGTGAACTTGGCGGCGCTGAACAGCAGGTTGGTGACATAGCCGACGCTCAGGAAGCGCAGCCCCCAGCGCAGCCAGCCGTCGAGGCCGTCGGTGCGGATCCAGGTCCAGATCAGCCGGGCCGTGATGAGGCAGGCCACCGTGTGCACGACCAGGTAGAGGAGGATCTCCTCCCGCATGAACGGCGTGGACGCGTAGTAGGTGTCGAGGTCCTCGATCTGCTCCACGGGGACGTCGGCGAGCGCGAACAGCACCCACAGCGCGACCACCACGGTCGCGTACACGGAGACCACCCAGCGGGTCGCGCGCCGGGTCCGCTCCCGGCGGTCGGTGTGGCCGCCGCCGCGCCAGTGCACCACCAGCAGCAGCCAGGACGCGGACAGCGCGGTGATCAGGGAGTACACCCACGGCGCGGCGATGTTGGGGACGCCGATGACACGGTTGGTCCAGGCGATGGTGCCGGGGGCCGCGAACACGAACACCATGCAGGCGAGCAGCAGCAGTCCGCCCACGGCGCGCAGCAGCGGGTCGCGCCACAGCTTCACGATGCTGGGCAGCTTGATCGCCAGGGCCGCGCCGAGGACGAGGCCCGGCAGCCAGAAGGAGATGTACAGGCCGGACAGGAACTCCACCGGCCCGTCCGCCAGCCGCAGAGGTGTCACCGCGCCCTGCCTCCGCGTCCGCGGTACCCGAGCGAGCGGTGGACCGGGTCGGCGGACCCGCTTCCGTTCTCCCCGGAGACCAGCTCCCGGACGGCGGCGGCCAGCCGGTGCCCGAAGTCGTCGGCCTCGGCCTCGTCGCTCTGCCGGGAGCCGTCGCGCGCGGCCACGGTCAGGGCCACGTCGTCCCAGCCGGGCCGGCCCGCGAGGGCGTGCGCGGCGGCCGTGCCGATGCCGTGGTGATGGTGCCGGTGCCCGGCGTGCATGTGCCACAACTCGTGGCCCAGGATGACCAGTTGCTGGACGGCCTCGGCGCGCTCCTCGACGATGACGAGGTCGAAGTCCTGGAACTCCACCCAGAGTCCGGTCACCTCGATCTCGTCGGGGAACCGCTCGAAGCGCAGTTCGACGGGCCGGCCGCCGCGCCGCGCGCTCATCCGCGCGCACAGCGCCCGGCACACCGCGTGGACACCGGCCGGGGGGCGGGGCCCGGAGCGCAGCGCGGCACTCAGATCGCCGGCCAGATCCCGCATGGCGACGGCGGTGTGGGCACGCCGCGGCCGTAGCGCCGAGACGAACCGGGCCGCCCTCGTCCGCGCGCCCGCGATGTCCATCGCACCCCCTGTTCCTCCCGTCGCCTCGACGGGCTGTTCGAGCCTACGCGGAGCCCGGTGTCCCCGTCATGCGCTCCGGCGACCGTAGTTCAACCCCGAACGACCGTCACCGCCCGCGATCGTCCCCGGCTGTTGACGGGCAAGCGCTTGCCCCCTACGGTCCCGTCCGAAGTCACGTACAGAGTCCGGTATTTCGTACAGACGGCAGCCCGCCCCGCACCCAGAGAGGCGCCCATGCGTACCGCCCGCTTCACCCTCGACCCCTCCTTCACCGTCGGCGACGTCGACCCCCGGCTCTTCGGGTCCTTCGTCGAGCACCTCGGCCGCTGCGTCTACACCGGCGTCTTCGAGCCGGACCACCCCACCGCCGACGACCGGGGACTGCGCCGGGACGTCCTCGCCCTCGTCCGGGAACTCGGCGTCACCGTCGTCCGCTACCCCGGCGGCAACTATGTCTCCGCGCACCGCTGGGAGGACTCCGTCGGCCCCGCGCACGAGCGCCCCCGCCGCCTCGACCCGGCCTGGCACTCCACGGAGACGAACCGTTTCGGCCTCTCCGAGTACCGGGACTTCCTGCGCAAGGCGGGCGCCGAGCCCATGATGGCGGTCAACCTCGGCACCCGCGGTGTCGCCGAGGCCCTGGAGCTCCTGGAGTACGCCAACCACCCCTCGGGCACCGCCCTGTCGGACCTGCGGGTCGCGCACGGCGACAAGGACCCGTTCGGCATCCGGCTCTGGTGCCTCGGCAACGAGATGGACGGGCCCTGGCAGACCGGGCACAAGACCGCGAGCGAGTACGGCCGGATCGCGGCGGAGACGGCCCGCGCCATGCGCCAGTTCGACTCCGCCGCCGAACTCGTCGTCTGCGGCTCCTCCAGCCGGTCCATGCCGACCTTCGCCGCCTGGGAGGCGACGGTCCTGGAGGAGACGTACGACCTGGTCGACCACATCTCGCTGCACGCCTACTACTGGCCCGAGGACGGCGACACCGACTCCTTCCTCGCCTCCGCCGTCGACATGGAGTCCTTCATCGAGGCCGTCGTCGCCACCGCCGACCACGTGGGCGCCCGGCTGAAGTCGAGCAAGCGGATCACCCTCTCCTTCGACGAGTGGAACGTCTGGTACCTGCCCGAGTGGGTCGCCCGCTCGAAGACCTTCCCGCCGGACGAGTGGCCCGAGGCCCCGCGCCTGCTGGAGGACGGGTACAGCGTCACGGACGCCGTGGTCGTCGGCTCGCTGCTCATCGCCCTGCTGCGGCACGCCGACCGGGTCGCCGTCGCCTGCCTCGCGCAGCTCGTCAACGTGATCGCCCCGATCATGACCGAGCCGGGCGGCCCGGCGTGGCGCCAGACGACCTTCTTCCCGTTCGCGCAGGCCGCGCGGTACGGCCGCGGCCGGGTCCTGGACGTCCGCGTGGACGCGCCGACCCACGAGACCCGCAAGTACGGCGAGACCGCCCTGCTGCACGCCACCGCGGTCCGCGCCGAGGACGGCTCGGTCACCGTCTTCGCGGTCAACCGCGACCGTACGGAGCCGCTGCCGCTGGAGGTGGCGCTGCACGGCCTCGACGTCACCCGGGTCGTGGAGCACAGCGCCCTCGCGGACGCGGACCCGGACGCCCGCAACACCCTGGACGACCCCGACCGGGTCGCCCCGCACCCCGTGCCGGGCACGACCCTTCGGGACGGCCGCCTCACCGCTCTCCTGGAACCGCTCTCCTGGAACGTGATCCGGCTGGCCTGAGGACGGACGCGAGCCGGCCGCGGACGACGCCTGCACACTACAGTCGATTTATCTTCAACTACCAAATAAATGGCCGGAGTTGACCCCTGCGGAGGGTGCTTTCCGCCCCCTACGATGCGTACGCCTCCGGCCTTCACAGAAACCCCACCCTTTCTTCAAAGGTTCAACCAGGGTGGGCCGGGCCGGGGGCGCAGCCACCCCCCCATCCCGAGGAGAGATCCATGGCACGTGGACTCCTGAGACTGCTGCTGAGCGGAGGCGCGCTGACCGCTCTGCTCACAGCCGCCCTGCCCGCCCACGCGGACCCGGCGTTCGAGGACCCGCCGCCGGACAAGATCGTCATCAAGGTCGCCACCGTGAACGGCTCCGGCTGTCCGCAGGGCACGACGGCGGTCGCCGTGTCCGAGGACAACACGGCGTTCACCGTGACCTACAGCGACTATCTCGCCCAGGTCGGCGGCAACTCCGACCCCACGGCGTTCCGTAAGAACTGCCAGCTCAGCCTGGTCGTGCACGTCCCCGGCGGGTTCACGTACGCCATCGCCAGCGCCGACTACCGCGGCTTCGCCGCCCTCCAGCCCGGCGCCAACGCCATCCAGCGGGCCTCGTACTACTTCCAGGGCTCCCCGAACACCCAGTACCGCAACCACCCGTTCTCCGGCCCGCTCAACGACAACTGGCAGGCCACGGACGAGACCGACTGGGCCCAGCTGGTCTGGGCACCCTGCGGGGTCCAGCGCAACTTCAACATCAACACCGAGCTCCGGGTGAACCTCGGTTCGTCCTCCCCGAGCAAGGTCAGCTTCATGACCATGGACTCGACCGACGGCGACATCAGCACGGTCTACCACCTGGCGTGGAAGGAGTGCCCGAAGAAGTAGCCCCGACCCACGCGAACACGGCCGGCCCCGAACCCTCCCGCCGGGGCCGGCCGCACGCGTCTCCGGAGAAGCCGTACCGGGTCGCCTACCCCATCCCCGCCGCGTTCGGCCAGCTCTGGGCGGCGGGCCAGCCGGTGGCCGGGGCCGGGGCGAGGCCCGGGACCGGGCCGGTGGTGCCGCGGACCTGGGCCGCGGTGAGGCCGCCCCGGGCCGGGACGCCGGGCGGGGTAGGGCCCGGCGGCACCATCGTCGCGGCCGGCGCCACCGGGGACGGGAACGGCATCGGTGTCGGGGTGGGCTGGGGAGCCGGGGCAGGCGTGGGGGCCATGGCCGCCGCGGCCGGGACCGGGGCGGGGGCCGGCATGGGCGCGGGGGCAGGTGCGGGAGCGGGTAGGGGGGCCACCGGGACCGGGGCCGGCATGGGGGCCGCCACCGGCTGGGGGACCTGCTGCGGCACCTGCTGAGGTACTTGCTGCGGTACCGGCTGCGGCTGGGGCACCGCCGTGAAGCCCGCCCCGTTGGTGGAGCCCACCAGGCGGTCCACGGCCGCCGTACCCGAGCTGTAGCTGGTCCCGTTGCCCAGCTCGGGTACGGCGGCTCCCCTCCTGGTCCCGTAGAGCACCTGTTCCAGACCGGACACCAGGCGACGCACGTCCGTCTGGGGGCGCACCACGAGTCTCAGGAAGCGGCTGGACGAACCGATCTTGTTGCCGCACTCGCGGACCAGGATCCGGTGCTCGGTGAGCAGCCGGTCGCGGACCACGGTGCCCTCGGCGCCCACGGGCAGGCGTACGAAGAGGAAGTTGCCCTGGGACGGGTAGACCGTCAGGCCGGGCAGCGCGGAGAGGGCCCCGGCCATCTCCAGCCGGTCCTTGCGGACCTGCTGGAGGCTCTGCGCGTACTCAGCGCCATGGTCCTTCAGCATGAACACCACGTGCTCGGCGAAGGAGTTGAGGTTCCACTTCGGCAGCATCGAGCGGACCATCCGCGCGAGCGCCGGGTTGGCCACCAGATAGCCGAAACGGATGCCGTGCAGGCCGAAGTTCTTGCCGAGGCTGCGCAGCACGATGACGTTCGGCCGCAGCATGGCCTCCTGCACGACCGACGGCTCCTGCTCGGCGTCCGCGAACTCCAGGAAGCTCTCGTCGACGACGACCAGGTCCAGATCGGCCATCGCGTCCATGAACTGCACGATCGCGTGCTTGTGCAGAAAGCCGCCGTCGGGGTTGTTCGGGTTGCAGATCACCGCGACCCGGGTGCCCCTGGCCCGGATGAACTCGGCGTACTGGGCGAGGTCCAGGGCGAACCCGCTGGACTCCTGGAGCGGGAACATGTCGACCCGCTTGCCGGTCTCCATCGGCTGGTCGGTCCAGCGGCCGAACGTGGGGACGGGGATGGCGAGGGACTCCCGGACCATCAGATGGTCGATCCAGGTGATCAGCTCGGTGGAGCCGTTGCCCATCGCCACGCACTGCGGCGGAAGCTGGAGCAGACTGCACAGCTCGGCCGTGATGGTGTCGGCGCTGCTCGGGTAGTACGTGATGATGTCCCGCAGCTTCCCCGCCATGTCCTCGAACATCTCGGGTGTGGGGAAGTACGGGTTGCAGGGGATGCAGAAGTCGACCGGGCCGGCCCCGTCGCCGCCCTCGCGTGCCAGCGCCGCCATCGACGGGCTGTGTGCCGCGGTGCTGCGGAACAGCGAGGTGACGTTGTCGGCCATGGAACCTCCGTATGGGGCGGGCCCGGCGGGGACGACCGGGCCCGTCGTCATTGGGTGGCCCGCGCGGGGGAGCACGGGCCGCCGTTACATACGGAGACTGGGGTGACGCCGTTCAATCACCGGGGAATCAGCGGGTGAACGAGTGCACCGTCGTGGATCGGTAGGTCTGGCCCGGCCGCAGCACCGTCGACGGGAACGACGGACGGTTCGGCGAGTCCGGGAAGTGCTGGGTCTCCAGGCACAGTCCGTCGCCCTGCCGGTAGACCCGGCCGCCCGTGCCGACGAGGGTGCCGTCGAGGAAGTTGCCGGAGTAGAACTGGAGCCCCGGCTCGGTCGTCGCGATCCGCAGGGTGCGTCCCGAGGACGGGTCCTGAAGGGTGGCGGCCCACTCCGGGCGCGGTGAGATCCCCTTGTCCAGCACCCAGTTGTGGTCGAAGCCCTGGCCGTACAGAAGCTGCTGGTGGGCTTCGCGCAGATCCTCGCCGACCGTCTTGGCGCGGCGGAAGTCGAACGGGGTGCCCGCGACCCGCGCCTGTTCGCCGGTGGGTATGAGACCCGCGTCGACGGGGGTGTAGCGGGAGCCGTCGATCTTCAGCCGGTGCCCCTCGATGCTGCCGCTGCCCTCGCCGGCGAGGTTCCAGTAGACGTGGCTGGTCAGATTGACGACGGTCGGCTTGTCCGTGGTCGCCGCGTAGTCGATGCGCCAGTCGCCGTACCGGGTGAGCGTGTACGTCACCTTCACCCGGAGCGTTCCCGGGTAGCCCATCTCGCCGTCGCGGGACGTGAGATGGAGGTGCAGGCCGACATCGGCGCCCTTCGTGAACGGCTCGACGTCCCACACCCGCTTGTCGAACCCCTGGGCGCCGCCGTGCAGGCTGTTCTCGCCGTCGTTGACGTCGACCTGGTACGTCCGGCCGTCGAGGGTGAAGCGCCCCTTGCCGATCCGGTTGCCGTACCGGCCGATCAGCGCGCCGAAGTACGGGCTGGAGGCGACGTAGTCGTCCAGGGAGCGGAAGCCCAGCGAGACGTTGGCGAGCCGGCCCCGGCGGTCGGGGACCTCCAGGGACTGCACGACACCGCCGTAGGAGAGGACCTTCATCCGGGTGCCGCCGTTGGCCAGCGACCAGCTGTGGACCTTGGTGCCGTCGGGGAGGACGCCGAAGAGGGACCTGACCGGGGCGGCAGCCCCGCTCCCCGTGGCGTGTGCGCTGCCGAGGGTCGCGGCGGTGAGACCCGCCGCCGCGGCTCCGGCGATGACCGTGCGTCTGCTCATGTCCATGTGCGGCTCCTGTTCAGGAAGGCGGGGCCCCGCCGTGCGGCGGGGCCCCGTGCGTGGACCTACGAACCGACCTTGCGCTTGTTCCACACGTCGAAGCCGACCGCCGCCAGCAGGACCAGGCCCTTGATGACCTGCTGCCAGTCGGTGCCGATGCCGACGAGGTTCATGCCGTTGTTCAGCACACCCAGGACCAGACCACCGATGATCGCGCCGAGGACGGTGCCGACACCGCCGCTCATCGACGCGCCGCCGATGAAGGAGGCGGCGATCGCCTCCAGCTCGAAGTTGAGGCCCGCCTTGGGGGAGGCCGCGTTGAAGCGGGCGGCGAAGACCAGACCCGCCAGGGCCGCGAGCATGCCCATGTTCAGGAAGACCAGGAAGGTGACCTTCTTGTCCTTCACGCCCGACAGCTTGGCCGCGGGCAGGTTGCCGCCGATCGCGTAGATGTGCCGGCCGATGATGGCGTTGCGCATGACGTAGCCGAACCCGACGAGCAGCACCCCGAGGATGAGCAGCACGATCGGGGCGCCCTTGTAGCTGGCCAGCAGCATCGTCAGGGTGAGGATGGCGGCGGCCAGCGCCACCAGCTTCAGCAGGAACAGGTTGAACGGCGGGACGTCGAGGTGGAACTCCAGCTGCCGGCGGCGGTCGCGGAACTCCTGGAAGACCACGAACGCGACCATCGCGAAGCCGAGCAGCAACGTGAGGTTGTGGTAGTTGGTGTCCGGGCCGACCTCGGGCAGGAAGCCGTTGGCGACCTTCTGCAGCCCCTCCGGGAACGGGCCGAGCGTCTGCCCCTCCAGGAAGATCTCCGTCAGACCGCGGAAGATCAACATGCCCGCGAGGGTCACGATGAACGACGGTATGCCGCCGTACGCGATGAAGAACCCTTGTGCGGCACCGGCGAGGGCGCCCATCGCGAGGCAGAGGATGACGGCGACCGGCCAGGGCAGATCGTTCTTGACCATGAACACGGCGGCCATCGAGCCGATGAACGCCGTCAGCGATCCCACCGACAGATCGATGTGGCCCGCGATGATGACCAGCATCATGCCGATCGCGAGGATCAGGATGTAGCTGTTCTGCAGCACCAGGTTGGAGACGTTGCGCGGCAGCAGCAGGTCGCCCTCGGTCCACACGGCGAACAGCACCACGATCAGGCCGAGCGCGATCAGCATGCCGTACTGGCGCATGTTGCGGCGCAGGCCCGCCAGCACCAGCTGGAGCAGGCCTTCGGCACCGCCCTGCGCGCTCTTGCCCGGCGGCGCGGGGGCCGGGCTCTTGGCGGTCACATCCGTGCTCATCGGGTTACCTCTTTGTCCTTCGTCATCTGACGCATCAGCGATTCCTGCGAGGCCTCTTCGCGCGAGAACTCGCCGGTGAGCCGGCCCGCGGCCATCGTGTAGACGCGGTCGCACATGCCGAGCAGCTCGGGCAGCTCGGAGGAGATGAAGACGACCGCCTTGCCCTGGGCGGCCAGCTGGTCGATGACCGTGTAGATCTCGTACTTGGCGCCCACGTCGATGCCGCGGGTGGGCTCGTCCAGGATCAGCACATCGGGACCCGCGAAGATCCACTTGCTGAGGACGACCTTCTGCTGGTTGCCGCCGGAGAGCTTGCCGACCGGCTCGAAGACGGTCGGCGCCTTGATGTTCATGGACTTCCGGAAGCCCTCGGCGACCTGCCGCTCGCCGTGCTCGTCGACCACGCCCCGCTTGGCGACCTTGCCCAGCGCGCTGAGCGAGATGTTGCGGTTGATGGTGTCGATGAGGTTCAGGCCGTAGTGCTTGCGGTCCTCGGTGACGTACGCGATCCCGTGCTTCACCGCCTCCGGGACGGTCTTGGTACGGATCTCCTTGCCGTCCTTGAGGACCGTGCCGCCGTGGTAGCGGCCGTAGGTGCGCCCGAAGACGCTCATCGCCAGCTCGGTGCGGCCGGCGCCCATCAGCCCGGCGATGCCCACGATCTCCCCGCGCCGCACGTGGAGCGACACGTCGTCGACGACCTTGCGCTGCTGGTCGATCGGGTGGTGCACGGTCCAGTTGCGGATCTCCAGGGCCGGCGCCGCGCCCTCCTCCGGCTCGTGCGGGGTGCGTTCGGGGAAGCGGTGCTCCAGGTCCCGGCCGACCATCCCGCTGATGATCCGGTCCTCGGTGGTCTCCGGTGCCTTCACGTCGAGCGTCTCGATGGTCCGGCCGTCGCGCAGGATCGTCACCGAGTCGGCGACCTTGCGGATCTCGTTGAGCTTGTGGCTGATGATGATCGAGGTGATGCCCTGCTTCTTCAGCTCCAGGATGAGATCCAGGAGCTTGCCGCTGTCCTCGTCGTTGAGCGCCGCGGTCGGCTCGTCGAGGATGAGCAGCTTCACCTTCTTCGACAGCGCCTTGGCGATCTCCACCAGCTGCTGCTTGCCGACGCCGATGTCGGCGACCCGGGTGTCCGGGTGGTCGGACAGACCCACCCGGCGCAGCAGTTCGGTGGCGTGCCGCAGCGTCTCCCGCCAGTCGATGAAGCCGCCCTTGGCGTGCTCGTTGCCGAGGAAGATGTTCTCCGCGAGGGAGAGGAACGGCGACAGCGCCAGCTCCTGGTGGATGATGACGATGCCGCGCTGCTCGCTCGCCCGGATGTCCTTGAACTCGCAGACCTCGCCCTCGAAGAGGATGTCCCCCTCGTAGGTGCCGTGCGGGTGGACGCCGGAGAGGACCTTCATCAGCGTCGACTTGCCGGCGCCGTTCTCCCCGCAGATGGCGTGGACCTCGCCCTGCCGGACGGTCAGGGTGACGTCCGACAGCGCCTTGACGCCGGGAAAGGTCTTGACGATCGAGCGCATTTCCAGGACGGGTCCCGCCATGGTCGTGCCTTCCAATCAGAGTGGGCCGGCGGTTACTTGAGGTCGCTCTCCTTGATGTAGCCGGAGTCCACGACCTCCTTCTGGTAGTTGCCCTTGTCGACGGCGACCGGCTCGAGCAGGTAGGCGGGGACGACCTTCGAGCCGTTGTCGTAGGTCTTGGTGTCGTTGACCTCGGGCTTCTTGTCGTTGAGCAGGGCGTCGACCATGCCCGAGGCGACCTTGGCGAGTTCGCGGGTGTCCTTGTAGACGGTCATCGACTGCTCGTCGGCGATGATCGACTTCACCGAGGCGACCTCGGCGTCCTGACCGGTGACGACCGGGAGCGGCTTGTTCTTGGAGCCGTAGTCGTCCGACTTCAGGGCGGACAGGATGCCGATGGAGATGCCGTCGTACGGCGAGAGCACCGCGTCGACCCGCTCGGACTTGTAGGCCGAGGTGAGGATGTCGTCCATGCGCTTCTGGGCGGTGCCGCCGTCCCAGCGCAGGGTGGTGACCTGGGTCAGCTCGGTCTGGCCGGAGCGGACGACGAGCTGCTTCTTGTCGATGTAGGGCTGGAGCACCTTCATCGCGCCGCCGAAGAAGTAGCGGGTGTTGTTGTCGTCGTTGGAGCCGGCGAACAGCTCGATGTTGAACGGGCCCTTCTTGCCGGACTTCAGGCCGAGCTTGTCGACGATGTAGCTGGCCTGCAGCTCGCCGACCTTCTCGTTGTCGAAGGAGGCGTAGTAGTCGACGTTCGGGGTGCCGAGGATCAGGCGGTCGTAGGAGATGACCGGGATGTCCGCGTCCTTGGCCTGCTGGAGCACGTTGTTCATCGACTTGTTGTCGATGGCGGCCACGATCAGCGCCTTGACGCCCTGGGTGATCAGGTTCTCGATCTGGGAGACCTGCTGGTCGGGGTCGTCCTCGCCGTAGACCAGCTTGGTCTTGTAGCCCTTGGACTGGAGGTCCTTCACGACGTTGTTGCCGTCGGCTATCCAGCGCTCGGAGGACTTGGTGGGCATCGCGATGCCGATCGTCGCCCCCTTCGTGCTGCCGTTGTCGTCCTTGCTCCCGCCCTCGCTGTCCTGGCCGCAGGCGGTCAGGGTCAGCGCGAGGGAGGCGACGGAGGCCATGGCGGCGAGTGCGGCTCTGCGACTACGCATGATCATCATCCTTGATGTGAGTGGAGCGGGGCTCGGTCGGGCCGGTCCGGTCGGGCCGGGTGCTGCGAGGGGCGATGCGAGGACGTGTCCGGGGCTGTTCGGCTCGGTCGGCCGTTCGACCGAGGGTGTGTGGGATTGTGTTCGCCTGCGTCCGCTTCTGTGAAGGGGGTTTCGCCGGAACGTTATGCGCGCGTTTCGAAACGGGTCAGCGTTCCGGGCAGCCGTGAGCCGAGCGGCGCCATCGCGCCGTCGGCCCCGTGCCGGGCGAGCAGGTCCAGGGCCAGCCGTCCGCGCCGCACGCGTTCGCGGGCGGTGGCCAGCGTCAGCTCTCTCATGTGGTGGCCGTAGGGGTAGATGCCGGGCGCCTTGGAGAGCCCGAACTTCAGGTAGAGCGGGGCGCCGCGCCGGATGAGCTCGGCGACCTCGTACATGCGCACATAGCCGCCGAGGTCGTCGGGGGCCTCGATGTACAGGTCCATGGGGGCGGCGGAGACCCGCCGTATCTCGGTGAGGTGGTCGAGCGTCAGATCGCTCGGCACATTGACCGAGTCGGCGCCGAGCCGCTCGTACACCGCGTACGAGGCGGGGTTGACCGGGCCGATCAGGGCGCTGACCTTCAGGGTGGTGTCGGCCGGGATGATGCCGGCGACCCGCGCCCGGTGCAGCGTCCACAGCACGCCCTCGTCGGCGACGAGCAGGCACTTCACACCGAGTTCGGTGGCGCGTACGGCGTCCTCCACGCAGCCGGCGACCGCGTCGTGGCCGCGGGCGCGCAGCCCGGCCCCGCGGGAGTCGGTGCGGGTCGAGCCGCCGATGTCCCAGGTGCCGCGCGGGCCGGTGAACAGGCAGAGCTCGATGTCCCGTTCGGCGGTCGCCTCGGCCATCTCCGTGATCTCGGCGTCGGTCAGCATCCAGACGCCGCTGCCCTGGCTGATCCGGTGGATCGGCACGTCCAGCCGGGAGGCTTCCTTCAGGACGACGGCCAGCGCCTCGGGCCCCTCGCACGAGGGGATCTCGGTGCGCCAGCGGCCCCCGCCCGGGAAGGTGTGGGGCGAGGCGTCGGCGGGGGAGGGGTCGGGCGCGCCCAGGCCGAGGGCGGCGAGCGCCGGCTCACCGGGTCGTCGGGCTGCGGAGGCGTCGGTCACGGGCTGTCCTTAGTGTTCGGTATTTCGGACGAGGTTCGCATCTCGGGGCGCGCGGACCTCGGGTACGCCGGCACGGGGACCGTCAGGGTGCCCCCGTGCCGGCGTACGGCGAAGGGATGGCGCGTACGGCGGGAGCCGCGTGGGCGGAGGGCCGTCAGGGGCGGAGGAGGACCTTGCCCACCTTCGGGTCGCCGGACCCGACCAGCTCGATCGCCTGTGCGAACTCCGTCAGCGGCAGTTCGTGCGTGACCAGCGGCAGCGGGTCGAGCAGCCCGGCGGAGAACACCCGCACGGCGTGCGCCCAGGCGTCGGGCGGCGCCCCGAAGACCGTCCGCACCTCCAGCTGCCGTACGACCAGATCGGTCGGGTCGAGCCCCGGCGCGCCCGGCGCCGGGATCCCGGTGAGGACCAGCCGCCCGCCCCGCCGCAGCAGCGCGGCCGAGGTGCGCGCCGCCTCGGCGGACCCGGCGGTCTCCACGACCACGTCGTAACCACCCCCGAGATCCTCGTCCTTGGTGCGGAAGGCTGTCGCCCCGTACGCGTACGCCAGCTGCTCCCGGTCGCGGCGCGTGCCCACCACGAGCAGCTCGCCGGGCGAGCCCGCCGCCAGGAACTGCACGGCGAACATCCCGAGCGTCCCGGTCCCGACCACCGCCACCCGCTCACCGGGCAGCGCCCGCGCCTTCATCGCCGCCGCGGCGATACAGGCGGCCGGCTCCAGCAGGGCGGCGGCGGTGAGGTCGCAGTCGTCCGGCAGGACGTGCAGCAGCCGGGCCGGGAGGGTGAGCGTGGCCGCCATGGCGCCCGGCTGGGTGAACCCGGTCTCCTCGTACCCCGCCTCGCACAGCGTCGTCTCACCGGCGTGACAGCGGTCGCAGACCTGGCAGTTGCGGAACCCCTCGCCGACCACCTTGCGGCCCACCAGCCGCTCCGGCACCCCGGCGCCGACGGCGGCGACGGTCCCGGACCACTCGTGGCCCGGCGTCAGCGGGTAACGGACGTACCCCTCGGGCCGGTTGCCCTGGTACAGCTCGCGGTCGCTGCCGCAGATCCCGGCCGCGTGCACCCGGACCAGCGCCTCGCCGGGACCGGGCTCGCGCGGGGTGTGCTCGACGAGCCGGTGGGCGCCGGGCGCCTCGACGACGACCGCGGCGCTCATCGCGTCCCCTTCGGCTTGCGCTGCTCCCAGCCCTCGGCCCACAGGTCGAACCGGGCCTGCTGCTGCGGGAACTCGGCGGCGGCCTCGGCGTCGAACTCCACACCGAGCCCCGGGGCGTCGGAGAGATGGAAGTAGCCTTCCACGACCTGCGGCGCGCCCTTGACCACCTTCTTGATCTCGGCGTCCGCGAAGTCGTTGAAGTGCTCCAGGATCTTGAAGTTCGGCGAGGTGAAGCCGACTTGGAGCGAGGCGGCGGTGAGCACCGAACCGCCGACGTTGTGCGGGGCGATCAGCGTGTAGTGGGTCTCGGCGGTCGCGGCGAGCTTGCGGGTCTCCCAGATGCCGCCGATATGGCCGACGTCGGGCTGGATGATGTCGGCCGCCTGGCTCTCGAACAGCTCCCGGAACTCGATCCGGTCGTGGATGCGCTCACCGGTGGCGACCGGGATGTCCACCTTGGCGGCGACCTTCTCCAGCGCCTTCAGGTTCTCCGGCGGGCAGGGCTCCTCCAGCCAGGCGGGCTTGAAGGGGGCCAGCTCGTGCGCGAGGCGCACGGCGGTGGCGGGGGAGAAGCGGCCGTGCATCTCCAGCATCAGCTCGGCGTCGGGGCCGATGGCGTCCCGTACGGCCTCGATGAGGGAGACGGCGTACAGGGTCTGCTCGTGGTCGAGCTCGAAGTGCCCGGTGCCGAAGGGGTCGATCTTGAGCGCCCGGTACCCGCGCTCCATCACGCCCCGGGCGGCCTTGTGGTACGCCTCGGGCGTGCGCTCGGTGGTGTACCAGCCGTTGGCGTACGCCTTCACCTTGTCGGTGACCTTGCCGCCGAGCAGCTGCCAGACCGGCACCCCGAGCGCCTTGCCCTTGATGTCCCAGCAGGCCATCTCGATCACGGCGATACCGGACATCACGATCTCGCCGGCCCGGCCGTAGTCGCCGTACTTCATCCGGCGGACCAGGTCCTCGATCGCGAACGGGTCGGAGCCGGCGATGTGGTTGGCCTCGGCCTCGCGCAGATAGCCGATGAGCGCGTCGGTGCGGCCCAGCATCCGGGTCTCGCCGACTCCGGTCAGTCCCTCGTCGGTGTGCACCTGGACGTAGGTCAGGTTGCGCCACGGCGTCCCGACCACGTGAGTGCTGATTCCGGTGATACGCACGGCAGTCGCCCCTTGCTGCGTCGTCGGCTCATTCGGTTGTGCATCCTGCGTGTTCGATATTTCGTCACACGTTCGAAATGCTGACGTGACAGTAGGGAGGGGGCGACGGGGGTGTCAATGGGTCGCGCGCATAACGGTTTCGACACCACTCGCGGGGCCCGGAAAGGGGCTCTTCGTCGCGCAGCGTGCGGGGCGTGTCTGGCGTGTCCTGGCATATCCGCCAACTGGCCATGCCTGTGCGCATTGTTGTCCACAAAACTTTCACAGCCGTGACTAGGAACGGTGCGCGTCCGGAACCTAGTCTTCCCGCGTCATGGACTACTGCCACCCGTGCCGACGGCACCTGAACGGCGCCCTCGCCTGCCCGGGGTGCGGCGCCACGACCGAACAGCCGCACGTGTACGCGGACGCCATGGGCGGCGCCCGGTACCCGCAGCAGGCCGAGCGGTCCCCGGGCGCGCCCGCGGCGCACGCCGCGTACGCGGGGCAGTACGGCGAGCCCTCCGACGGCTCCTACGACGCCCCGGCGCCGGGCACCGCCGAGAGCGCGTACGAGGCCGAGAGCGCCTATGAGCCCGAGGAGACCGGCGAGACGGCCGAGGCGGCACCCGAGGGCGGCCGGGCCGCACGACGCGCGGCACAGCGACGCGGCGGCCGGGGCCGCCGGCGCGGCCGCGACGAGCAGCCGGCCCCCGGCGCCTACGACGACGGCGAGGACTACGACGACGCCGACGCGTACGACGACGAGGACGGCGACCCCGAGGACGAGGCCGGGACCGGCACGAGCCGCCGGGACCGCAAGGCCGCCGCGCACCGCCGCCGCAGGCGCCGCACCCTGCTCGTCACCGCGGGCTTCGTCCTGGCCGCCGGCGGGCTGAGCCTCGCCGAACTCGGCATGGACGCCCCCGGCGACAGCCCCAAGTCGGCCGTGGCCGGGGACTCCTCGGCGGACGGCGCCGCCAAGGGCGAGCTGACGGCATCACCCGGCGCCACCGACCCCGCCGCCCTCCCGGGCGGGGGCGCGGCCTCGGGGAACCCGTCCGCCTCCCCCTCGGCCTCCGAGTCCGGCAAGGACAAGGACAAGGACGACGAGGACGGGAAGAAGGACGAGGACGCCGACGGCACCCCGGACCCGGAGTCGCAGTCGGCCACCACCGGCAGCGGTGTGGACACCCCGCCCCCGGCCCCCGACCCCACGCCCACCTCGGGCGGCGACTCCACCCCCACCGAGGAACCGCCCCCCGCGAACCCCACGCCCGACCCCAAGCCGACGGACGAGTGCAAGCGGTTCCTCTGGTGGTGCACGTAAGCCCAGGCTCGGGCGGGCGTCAGTCCGCCAGCATCCGGCGCAGCAGATCGCGCAGCGCCAGCCGTTCGTCCTCCGACAGGCCCGCCAGCGGCTCCCGGGCGAACCGCAGGGACTCCCTGAGGCTCCGGGCCACCTGACGGCCCTCCTCGGTCGCCGCGGCCAGCTTCACCCGGCGGTCCGCCGGGTCCGGCCTGCGCTCCACCAGACCCCGGGACTCCAGCCGGTCCACGATGCCGGTCACGTTCGACGGCTCGCAGCGCAGCCGCTGCGCCAGCTTGCGCATCGGCAGCGGCTCCAGCGAGAGCAGGCTCAGCAGCCGCGCCTGCGCGCCCGTGAGCGCGTGCTCCGCGGCCGCCTCCTCGTACTCCGCGTGATAGCGGGCCACGACCGCGCCGATGAGGTCGACGACCTCGAAGGTCAGCTCATCCGGACGGTGGATCTTGGGTGGAGTGGTCACGCTTCCAGGGTACTCGGTTACTTGACATCCTGAAATATTCAGGCGCATGGTTGTTTCAGGTACTGAAGTATTTTGATGGAAGGGCACCCCGTGATCAACCGCGAATGGCACCTCGTCTCCCGTCCCGTCGGCTGGCCCAAGACGGAGGACTTCGCCCTGGTCGAGGCCGAGGTGCCGACCCCCGGCGAGGGCCAGATCCTCGTCCGCAACAAGTACCTCTCGGTCGACCCGTACATGCGCGGCCGCATGTCGGCCGCCAAGTCGTACGCCGACCCCTATGAGCTCGGCAAGGTCATGCAGGGCGGCGCGGTCGGCGAGGTCGTCGAGTCGAACGCCGAGGGCATCGCGGTCGGCGACCACGTCCTGCACTTCTTCGGCTGGCGCGAGTACGCGGCCCTGGACGCCCGGCACGCCGTCAAGGTCGACGCGGACGCCGCCCCGCTGTCCACGTACCTCGGCGTCCTCGGCATGACCGGCCTCACCGCCTACGCGGGCCTGCTGCGCACCGCCGCCTTCAAGGAGGGCGACGCGGTGTTCGTCTCCGGCGCGGCCGGTGCCGTCGGCAGCCAGGTCGGGCAGATCGCCAGGCTCAAGGGCGCCTCGCGGGTCATCGGCTCGGCCGGCTCCGACGAGAAGGTGAAGCTCCTGGTCGAGGAGTACGGCTTCGACGCCGCGTTCAACTACAAGAACGGCCCCGTCGCCGAGCAGCTGAAGCAGGCCGCCCCCGACGGCATCGACGTGTACTTCGACAACGTCGGCGGCGAGCACCTGGAGGCCGCCATCGGCCGGCTCAACCGGGGCGGCCGGATCGCCGTCTGCGGCATGATCTCGGTCTACAACGACACCGAGCCCGCCCCCGGCCCGCGCAACCTCGCCCGGCTGATCCAGACCCGCGGCCGGATCGAGGGCTTCCTGGTCGGCGACCACTACGACCTCCAGCCGCAGTTCGTCCAGGAGGTCGGCCCCTGGGTCGCCTCGGGCGAGCTGAAGTACCGCGAGACGGTCGTCGAGGGCATCGAGAACAACCTGGAGGCGTTCTTCGGGGTTCTGCGCGGCGACAACATCGGCAAGATGATCGTCAAGCTCTGACCCCTACTGCAGGATTCCGGTATGCGGTAACTTCTTTCCGAAACCGTCGTCGATCGTGGGCGCGAGTCGCGGCGGACCGAGAAGGAGACACCGCATGCCCATCCAGCCCGCCGACGTCCTCTACACCGCCGTCGCCACCGCCGAGAACGGCCGAGACGGCCGGGTCGCCACCGACGACGGCACGCTCGACGTCGTCGTGAACCCGCCGAAGGAGATGGGCGGCAGCGGCACGGGGACCAACCCCGAGCAGCTGTTCGCCGCCGGGTACAGCGCCTGCTTCCAGGGCGCCCTCGCCGTCGTCGCCCGCCGGGAGAAGGCCGACGTCACCGGCTCCACCGTCACCGCGAAGGTCGGCATCGGCAAGAACGACGACGGCTTCGGCCTGATCGTGGAGATCTCCGCGAACATCCCGAACACGGACGGGGAAACGGCCCGCGCCCTGCTGAAGAAGGCCCACGAGGTGTGCCCGTACTCCAGGGCGACGCGCGGGAACATCACCGTGACCCTGGTCTGACCCGGCACGAAGGCCGCACCCCCGCACGCGGGGTGCGGCCTCACGCGTTCCCGCCTCAGACGGCCAGCGCCGCGCTGTGCACCAGCCGCACCAGCCGGTCGTTCTCCACGGCCGCCCCGCCCGGATAGGCGTAGCGGCGCCGCGTGTAGCCGTACGCGAGACCGCTGCGCGGGTCGGCGAACGCCTGGGAGCCGCTCGCGCCGGCGTGCCCGAACGACCCGGCGCCCAGGAACGGGTACCACGGGTCCGCGACCGCCTGGAAGCCGAGCCCGAACGATTTGTACGTCCCGGACACCAGGTCCTGGCCGGTGGAGTGGATCTGCCCGACCTCGGCGACCATGTCCGGCTTGAGCAGCGGCGGCCGCCCGTCCAGCCCGCTCACGGCGGCCGCGTACATCCCCGCCAGGCCCCGCGCGGACCCGACCCCGCCCGCCGAGGAGGGCCCGTTCGCCCGCACCGCGCGGGAGTTGGGGTAGTCCGCCAGCTCGCCCGGCATCGGCACATGCGTGTTGAACGCGATCGACGCCAGTGTGTGCGGGCCGGTCGGTGTCGCGTCCAGCACCGCCTGCTGCTCCGGCGTCGGCGCCATCGGCTGCACGGACCGGTAGCGGGGCTCCAGGGCCTCGGGCAGCCCGAGGTGGAGGCCCAGGTCGTGCGGGGCCCGCACACGCTCCTCCCAGACCTCCTGGAGGGTGCGGCCGGTGGCGCGCCGGACGACCTCGCCGGTGAGCGCGCCGATGGTGAGCCCGTGGTAGCCGAAGGCCGTGCCCGGCCGCCAGAACGGCCGCTGCCCGGCGAGACGCTCCGCGATGGCGCGGTCGTCGGCCAGCTCCTCCACCGTGAACCCCGCGTCGAGGCCGACGACCCCGGCGCGGTGCGTGATCAGCTCGCGCAGGGTGATGCGGGCCTTGCCCTCGGCCGCGAACTCCGGCCAGTAGGACGCCACTTCACGGTCCAGGTCCAGCACACCGTCCTGGACGAGCAGCGCCACCACCAGATGGGCGGCGCCCTTCGTGGAGGAGAACACCCCGTAGAGGGAGTCGGCCTCGGCGCCCGGGCCCGCCCACAGGTCGACCACCCGCCGCCCGTGCACATACGCGCACACCTGGCCCTCGTAGTCCGGCCGCTCCGTGGCCACGAAGGCCGCGAACTCCTCCCGCACCGCCTCGAAGCCGTCCGCGACCGTGCCGTGGATCTCCGCTGTCATCCGCTCTCCTCACCCAGGGCCAGTGATGTCCGCCACGACCTCAACACCCTCCGCACACGGGCCCATTCCCCCTCGCGGAGAGCGCGCCGGCCGCCGTGACGGGGCGCCGAAGACGCCGTGACGGCCGTGTGACACACCCCGGCTACAGTGATCCGCATGCGCGATCTCGGCTCCGGTTTCCGGTACTTCCTCAGAGGCCAGCGATGGGTGGCCCGGCACGGCAGGCAGTACGGCTTCGGGCTGATCCCGGGCCTGATCACCCTCGTGCTCTACGCGGGCACGCTCGTGGCGCTCGCGCTGTGGGGCCAGGACCTCGTGGCCTGGTCGACCCCGTTCGCCGACGACTGGTCCAGCCCCTGGCAGGGCCTGTTCCGGGGGCTGCTCACCGCCGTCCTGTTCGCCCTGGGCCTGCTCCTGTCCGTGGTCACCTTCACCGCCGTGACCCTGCTGATCGGCCAGCCCTTCTACGAGAACCTCTCGGAGAAGGTCGACCGGGACGTCTCGCCCGACGGCACGGCCCCCGAGTCCGGGCTGCCGCTCTGGCGCGAGCTGTGGATCTCGGGCCGCGACAGCCTGCGGATCGTCGTGCGCGCCGCCCTCTGGGGCGTGCTGCTGTTCGCGGCCGGTTTCATCCCGGTCGTCGGCCAGACGGCCGTCCCGGTCCTCGGTGTCGTCGTCACCGGCTTCTTCCTCACCGAGGAGCTGACGGCCGTCGCCCTCCAGCGCCGCCGGGTCGAGCTGCGGGAGCGCCTGGCGCTGCTGCGCTCCCGCAAGAGGCTCGTCTGGGGCTTCGGCACCCCGCTCGCCGCCGCCTTCCTGGTGCCGTTCGTCGCGGTGTTCCTGATGCCGGGCGCGGTCGCGGGCGCCACCCTGATGGCCCGGGAACTGTCCGGCGAGGAGACACGGGAGGACGAGCCGGCCGAGCCCGAGAAGGTCACCTGGTGACCGGGCTGCCGGCCGCCACCTTCAGGATCGTCCGGACCTGGGCGATGATGTCCAGCCGGTTGCGGACGAACTCCGGGTCCGTGACCGCCCCCGACGCCGGATCGGTGTTCCCGGCGCCGAACTGCAGCACCGGTGTGTGCACATGCCCGCCCGGCAGCGTGTCGTGCAGCCCCAGCCGGTCGCGCAGCAGCGTCGCCCGGTAGGCGATCTCGTTGGAGAGGTAGTCGCCGCCGCCCCCGGCCCGGGCGCTCGACCCGGGCGTCGGCCCGTCCGGCCGGACGACGGGCGTGGTGCCCCCCGCCGGGATCTCGGTCACGCTCGTGTTGTCGTACACCGGGAACCGTCCGGTGGGCGCGGCGACGATCGCCGCGTACGGCAACGTGGTCGTCGTCCACTGCGGCTGCGAGCCGGGGTCGGCGACCGGGGCGAGGCCGGTGCTGGAGGCGTTCTCGTTGTCCGCGAAGCCGCCCCGCCAGGCCCCGTTGGTCCGCTCCACGTCGAAGCGCCCCACCCGTCCCTGGCTCACGGTCGTGAACAGGTCGACCCGCTCCAGATACGGCCGCAGCGCCCGCTCCACCGCGCCCTCGGCGAAGTCCCGCCAGCGCACCGGGAACACGGCGGTCTCGACGCGCGCCGGACCGTCCGCCGTCTCGACGACCGTGCCGTCCAGCGCCAGCGCGGTCGCCCCGGACGGGTTGGAGATACGGATGTCCCGGTCGAGCGTGAACGGGTCGAACCCGGTGAGCAGGATGCGCCGGACCCCCTTCTCGCCCTTGTCGCGCTTCTCGTGCGGGAGCCGGATGTCGCGCTGCCCGCGCGAGGTGCGCTCCAAGGCGTCGAGCAGCGCCGCCCGCCGGGTCTCGCCGAGCGCGAAGCCCGGCTCCCAGGTGCGCAGTTCCCGTGTCATCGTCAGCCGGGCCCAGTACAGCGGCCGGTCGTCGTCCCGGCTGAGGTCGCCGCCCGCCGGGCCCCGCCCCTGCGCCCGGTCGACGGCCCGCCGCCACAGCGCCGAACCGTGGCGCTCGACGGCGCGCCGGGCCGCCGCGTAGCCGCGCGCGGAGTCCAGGGCGCGGGTGAAGGCGGCGGTGGCGGTGTCGAATCCGGAGCGGCGCAGGATCTCCTGCGGCACCGCCCGGGTGAGCCGTTGTTCCTCGACGGTGGGTGCGGCGGCCGTCCCGGCGGCGGCAGCGGTGCCGGTGGCGGGTGCGGCGAGGCCGGTCAGCAGGGCCAGGGCGAGCACTCCGGTCCGAACACGGGGGGATATCACAGGGGTTCCGGTCCTTCCGTCACGGTGGGGGTCGTGCGGGACGCCGGAAGTATCGCGTGACAGGAGAGGTCCACGCCATGGTGCGTACGGCCTCGTCCGCCCCAGTCAGTCGGGGAGTTCGCCCAGCAGCAGGAGGAAGTCCCGGAAAGCGCCCGGCATGTCGACCGACGAGGGGTCCAGAAGCCACTGGTACTGCAGGCCGTCCATGACGGCGACCAGCAGCGGGGCGGTGCGCTCGGGCGTCAGCCCGTTCGGCAGCCGGTCGCCGTACTCGGCGCGCAGCATCTCCGCCATGCTGGCCCGCACCCGGGTGTACCGCTCGGAGAAGAACGTCCGCGCCGGGTGCCCCTCCGTCACGCTCTCGCCGAGCAGCGCCGAGAAGGTCTGCACGATCCCGGGCCGCATCGCGTTGTACTCGACCAGCGCGGCCAGCAGATCGGTCCGCCACCGGCTGCCCGGCACGGCGTCCCACTGGTCCCGCTCCTGGAGCACGGCGACGAGCAGCGCGTCCTTGGTCGGGAAGTGGTGCATCAGGCCCTGCTGGGTGAGCCCCACCCGCTCCGCGACCGCGGCCAGGCTCGCGCCCCGGTAGCCGCGCTCGGCGATCACCTCCAGCGCCGCCCGGACGATCTCGGCGCGGCGCTCCTCGCTCCTGACCCTCGCGTTCATGGCGTCACGGTACGGGATGCCCACGACCGCTGTGTAACACGCGGATAACGAAACCTACCGGTCGACAGGTGACCGATGCAGGATGGTGCCCACAGCCCGGACTCGACGAGGAGGCACCGCGATGGCGGGAACGCGCACCCAGGCCGATGCAGCACGCGAGGCGGTCGTGGAGGCGGCCCTCGCCCGGCTCGACCTCGACGCGAAGACACGGCTGCTGTCCGGCCGGGACATGTGGTCCCTGCCCGCCCTCCCCGAGATCGGCCTGCCCTCCCTCGTGATGTCCGACGGCCCGATCGGCGTGCGCGGAGTGCGCTGGACCGCCGACGACCCGTCCGTCGCCCTGCCGTCCCCGACCGCCCTCGCCGCCACCTGGGACCCCGGCCTCGCCCACCGGGCCGGCGTCCTCCTCGCCCAGGAGGCCCGCCGCAAGGGCGTCCACGTCCTGCTCGCCCCCACCGTCAACCTGCACCGCTCCCCGCTCGGCGGCCGCCACTTCGAGGCGTACAGCGAGGACCCGTTGCTCACCGGGGCCATCGGCGCGGGCTATGTCTCCGGGGTGCAGTCCGGCGGCGTCGGCACCACCGTGAAGCACTTCGTCGCCAACGACGCCGAGACCGAGCGCTTCACGGTCGACAACGTCGTCGGCGAACGCGCCCTGCGCGAGCTGTATCTGGCGCCCTTCGAGCACATCGTGGAACACGCCCGCCCCTGGGGCGTGATGACCGCGTACAACTCCGTCAACGGCACGACCATGACCGAGCACCGCCGGCTGGTCGAGGAGGTGCTGCGCGGCGAATGGGGCTTCGACGGTGTCAACGTCTCCGACTGGGCCGCCGCCCGCGACACCGCCGCCGCCCTCCACGGCGGCCTCGACATCGCCATGCCCGGCCCCCGCACCGTCTACGGGGAGGCCCTCGCCCGGGCCGTGCGCGCCGGCCAGGTGCCCGAGGCCCGGGTCGACGACGCCGTGCGCAACGTCCTGCGGCTGGCTTCCCGCGTCGGCCTCCTCCCCGGCGCCGAACCCGTCGTCACCGCGCTGCCGCCCGAGACCGACGGCCCGGCCCTGGCCCGCGAGATCGCCCGCCGCTCCTTCGTCCTGGTCCGCAACCAGGACGTCCTGCCGCTGCCGCCCGGCGGCACGGTCGCGCTGATCGGCGGCGCCGCCCGCGACGCCCGGGTCCTCGGCGGCGGTTCCGCGACCGTCTTCCCGGCCCGCACGGTCTCCCCGCTCGGCGGCCTCACCGCCGCCCTCCCCGAGGGCGCCCTCACCTACGCCGTCGGCGCCGACCCCAGCACCGAACTCGGCGTCGCCGACCGGGGGTTCGCGCTGCGGGCGGTATGCCGGGACGCAGACGGCCGCGTCCTCGGCACCGGCTCCGCGCCCAGCGGGCACATCCAGTGGATGGGCTCCGACCTCCCCGACGGCGTGACCCACGAGGAACTGCACAGCGTCGAGCTGACCGGCACCTTCACCCCCCGCGACACCGGCACCCACACCTTCGGCATCAAGGGCATCGGCGCCTTCCGGCTCGTCGTCGACGGCACCACCCACTACGACGACGTCCAGCGCCCCACCAAGGACGACCCCTTCATCAGCTTCTTCGGCGCCCCCGTCGCGCACGCCCGGCCCCACCTCACCGCCGGCGTCCCGGTCGAGGTCTCCCTCACCTACGTCGTCGAGCACCCCGGGGACGCCCCGCTGCGGGTCGTCGGCTTCACGCTCGCCCACCAGGAGCCGCTGCGCGACCCCGACGAGCTGATCGCCGAGGCCGCCGAGGCCGCGCGCGCCGCCGACACCGCCGTCGTCGTGGTCGCCACCACCGAGCGGGTCGAGTCGGAGGGCTTCGACCGCACCGATCTGCGGCTGCCCGGCCGCCAGGACGACCTGGTCCGCGCCGTCGCCGCCGCCAACCCGCGCACGGTCGTCGTCGTCAACTCCGGCTCCCCGGTGGAGCTTCCGTGGCGCGACGAGGTCGCCGCCGTGCTGCTGAGCTGGTTCCCCGGGCAGGAGGGCGGCGCGGCCCTCGCCGACGTGCTCACCGGCGCCGAGGAGCCCGGCGGCCGGCTCCCCACCACCTGGGGGTCGCTCGCGGACGCCCCGGTCACCGAGGTCACCCCCACCGACGGCACCCTCGTCTACTCCGAGGGTGTCTTCATCGGCTACCGCGCCTGGGAGAAGGCGGGCCGCAGCCCGTCGTACCCGTTCGGGCACGGCCTCGGCTACACCACGTGGGCGTACGAGTCCGCCGAGGTCAAGGGCACCACGGTCCGGGTGCGGGTACGCAACACCGGCGAGCGGGCGGGCCGCGAGGTCGTACAGGTCTATCTGGCGCCCGCGGAGCCGGACGCCGGGCGCCCGGCGCGCTGGCTGGCCGGATTCGCCGGCGTCTCGGCCGAGCCGGGGGAGAGCGGCGAGGCCGTGATCGAACTGTCCCGCCGCGCTTTCGAAGTGTGGGACGAGACGACCGAGGCGTGGACCTTTGTGAAGGGTTCGTACGAGATTCGGCTCGGACGCTCGATCGCCGACCGCAGGCTCACCGCGACCATTAACGTCTGATCGGGAGAAGTACCCAGGAACAGCCCCGGTCCGGGCCCTGACACCGGGACCGGGGCTCGGGCCTCCACCGCGCCTCGGCGCCTGTCAGCGCGCCGAGAAGGCGTACACCGTCTCCGAGCGGTACACCTCGCCGGGCCGCAGCACCGTGCTCGGGAAGTCCGGCCGGTTCGGGGAGTCCGGGAAGTGCTGTGTCTCCAGCGCGACGCCGTCACCGGGGGAGAAGGGCTCCTCGATCTGGTCGGCGGTGTAGAGCTGCAGGCCGGGCTCGGTGGTGGACACCGTCAGCACCCGCCCGCTCGAGGGGTCGTACAGCTCGGCGACCTCCCGCGCGTCCTTGGTCACCCCCTTGTCCAGCGCGAAGTTGTGGTCGTACCCGGAGCCGACCTTGCGCGCCTGGCGGAAGTCGAAGCGGGTGCCCGTGACGTCCTCCAGGACGCCGGTCGGGATGAGGTCCGCGTCGACCGGGGTGAACCGGGAGGCGTCGAGCCGCAGTTCATGACCGCCCGCGTCACCGGACCCGGCCCCGGCGAGGTTGAAGTAGCTGTGGTTGGTCAGATTGACCACGGTGGGCGCGTCCGTCACCGCCTCGTACACGAACCGCAGCGCCCCGCCGTCCTCCAGCGTGTACGTCGCGGTCACCTCCAGCCGCCCCGGGAAGCCCTCCTCGCCGTGCGGGCTGACCCGGGTCAGCCGCAGCCCGTGCTCGACCGGCGCCACGTCCCACACCCGCTTGTCGAACCCGCGGGCACCGCCGTGCAGGGAGTTCGGCGGCGTGTTGGGGTCGAGCGCGTAGGTGACGCCGTCCAGCGGGAAGCGGCCGCCCGCGATCCGGTTGGCGTACCGGCCGATCAGAGCGCCGAGATACGGCCCGGGATGCGTCACATACCCGTCGAGATCGGCGAACCCGAGGACCACGTCCGCCGTCCGGCCGTCCCGGTCGGGCACCTCCAGTGACTGCACGATCCCGCCGTACGACAGGACTCGCACCCGAACGCCCGCGCGCTCCAGGGTCCAGCGGTGGACCTCCGTGCCGTCGGAAAGTGTGCCGAAGTGTTCGCTCATGAGCGGAACACTAGTTCGTGACCGTCCGGTAGGCGATCTCCGCCAGCCGGGCCTGACCGTCGACGCTCGGATGGAAGAAGTCCCACTGGCTCAACTGCGCCTGCCCGAACCGGAAGTCGTGCACCGCCCCGCCGTCGAAGCGGCACCGGCGGTCCTTCGCGCAGACGTCCTTCAGCACCGTGTTGTACGCCTCGACCCGGTCCTGCACGGTGGACCGGCGCTGCTTCGCCCCCGCCGTCAGGGACTCCGCGTCCCCCAGCATCGACGGGCAGATCCCCAGCTTCCACACCTGCAGGCCCATCGGGCTGGTGCGGCCCTGCTCCCACAGCCGCATCAGATTCGGCACGCTCGCCACGTACACCTGCGACTTCGGCAGCGACCGGCGCAGGGTGCGCAGCGCCTCCTCGAAGCTCGCGCGGAACTCCGCGACCGGTGTCATCGAGTCGACCGACCTGCGGCAGGCGTCGTTGGCGCCCGCCATCACCGTGACCAGCTCCGGCCGGTGCGTCACGGCCCGCGCCATCTGGGCGGGCACGTCCTCCATCCGGGCCCCGGTCACCGCGAGGTTCCAGCTGCGGTCCGCCGCCTTCGTCCGGCCCAGCAGCCGCACCGCCAGACTGTCCACCGAGGCCCGGCTCCCGGTCGCCCAGGACACCTCGGGGCAGTCCGACAGGACCGCACAGGCGTCGAAGCCGGTCGTGATGGAGTCGCCCACCGCCGCGACGGAGGCCGGACTGCGGTCCCACACCGGCGTCGGCTTCGGTGACGGCCGCGCGCCCCGCGCCTCGGTCCCGGACGGCGCGGGGGAGGCCCCGCCCACGGCGTCACAGCCGGCCGCGCCCAGCACGGCCGCGGCCACGGCGGCGAGGACGGCGCGCGAGACATGCCGTGGCTTCCGCATACCCGTCCATCCCCTCGTCGGACCCGTCGAAGTGTCCAACCCATGACACCGCACCCGGGTTCCCGGGCCGCGCATGCAACGGCTCACACCCGCACAAGCGTCCTGCCGGGTGAATGGCGGGCGTTTCACGGCCCCGGGACCGACGGTACGTCACACTCCTTGCGCCGCCGCACGGTAGCCTCGCCTCAAACGTGGCTCCCCGGCCACGATCGTCCGCCAGTTCGCAAGATGTCCGCTCAGCCCGGAGGTCCCGGTGACGACACGTGGAGTTCTGTACGTGCACTCCGCGCCGCGCGCGTTGTGCCCGCATGTCGAGTGGGCCGTCGCCGGGGTGCTCGGCGCGCGCGTCAACCTCGACTGGATCCGGCAGCCCGCCGCGCCCGGCACCTGGCGCTCGGAGTTCTCCTGGCAGGGCGAGGCCGGCACCGCGTCCAAGCTGGCGTCCGCCCTGCGCGGCTGGCAACTGCTGCGCTTCGAGGTGACGGCCGAGCCGTGCCCCACCGCCGAGGGCGAGCGCTACAGCTGCACCCCCGACCTGGGCATCTTCCACGCCGTCACCGGTATGCACGGCGACATCCTGATCCCCGAGGACCGGCTGCGCGCCGCGCTGACCCGCGCCCAGCGCGAGGAGACCGACCTGGAGGCGGAGATCGCCAAGCTGCTGGGCAAGCCCTGGGACGACGAACTGGAGCCCTTCCGCTACGCCGGCGAGGGCGCGCCGGTGCGCTGGCTGCACCAGGTGGTCTGACTCCCGCTCACCTCCTGGCACACGAAGGGCACACGAAAGGGCCCCCGCCTCGAAGGCGGGGGCCCTTCCCGTGCGTACGGGGGTCGCTCAGACCGTCCGGAACGCCAGCACCACGTTGTGGCCGCCGAAGCCGAACGAGTCGTTCAGCGCCGCGATACGGCCCTCCACGGGCAGCTTGCGGGCCTCGCCGCGGACCACGTCGGCGTTCGCCTCGGCCTCCGGGTCGAGGTTCTCCACGTTGATGGTCGGCGGGGCCACCCGGTGGTAGAGCGCCAGCACGGCCGCCACGCTCTCGACACCGCCGGCGCCGCCCAGCAGATGGCCGGTCATCGACTTGGTCGCCGAGACGGCCATGTGGTCGGCGTCGTCGCCGAAGACCTTGCGCAGCGCCTTCAGTTCGGCGATGTCACCGGCCGGGGTCGACGTGGCGTGCGCGTTCACGTGCACGATCTCCGCCGGGTCCAGGTCGGTGCGGTCCAGCAGGTTCTGCAGGGCGTGCGAGATGCCGCGGCCCTCCGGCTCCGGCTGCACGATGTCGTGGGCGTCGGCGGAGATGCCCTGCCCGACCGCCTCGGCGTACACGCGGGCGCCGCGCTTGGCGGCGTGCTCCGCGGACTCCAGGACGATCACGCCGGCGCCCTCGCCGAGGACGAAGCCGTCGCGGGCGACGTCGTAGGGACGCGAGGCGCCCTGCGGGTCGTCGTTGTTCTTGGACATCGCCATCATGTTGCCGAACGCGGCGATCGGCAGCGGGTGGATGGCCGCCTCCGTGCCGCCCGCGATCACCACGTCGGCACGGCCGCTGCGGATCATCTCGATGGCGTAGCCGATGGCCTCGGCGCCCGAGGCGCACGCCGACACCGGCGTGTGCACGCCCGCGCGGGCGCCCACGGCCAGACCGACGTTCGCGGAGGGGCCGTTCGGCATCAGCATGGGGACGGTGTGCGGGGAGACGCGGCGGACGCCCTTCTCCTTCAGCACGTCGTACTGGTCGAGCAGCGTCGTCACACCGCCGATGCCGGAGGCGATGACCGCGCCCAGCCGGTCGGGGTCGACGTTCGGGTCCTCACCGGCCTTGGCCTCGAAACCGGCGTCCTTCCACGCCTCCTGGGCGGCGATCAGCGCGAACTGCGCCGAGCGGTCCAGGCGGCGGGCCTGCGGCCGCGGGATGACCTCGGTGGGCTCCACCGCGATCGTCGCGGCGATACGGACCGCCTGGTCGGCGGCCCACTCCTGCTCCAGGGGCTTGACGCCGGAACGTCCGGCGACCAGGCCCTCCCAGGTAGAGGCTGCGTCGCCACCCAGCGGTGTGGTTGCGCCGATACCGGTGACGACCACGGTGCGATTGGTCGGGCTCACGGGAACTCTTTCTCCAACGGATACGAGGATTCAGCGGCGCCACCGCCGGGTGGCGGGGCAGTCGGCCCAGAGGCCGGATCGGCGGATCAGCCCTGGTGCTTGAGGATGTAGTCGGTCGCGTCGCCGACGGTCTTGAGGTTCTTGACGTCCTCGTCGGGGATCTTCACGTCGAAGCGCTCCTCGGCGGCGACGACGACCTCGACCATGGACAGCGAGTCGACGTCCAGGTCGTCGGTGAAGGACTTGTCCAGCTGGACGTCCTCGACCGGGATGCCGGCGATCTCGTTCACGATGTCGGCGAGACCGGCGACGATCTCTTCCTGAGTGGCGGCCATGGTGGCGCTCCTTCGTTGTTGTTCAGGTTCTTCAGAGGGTTGGGCGCCCGCCGCACGAGCGGCAGGTGGTGCGCGTCCCGCGCCGGTTCAATGATCCGGCACGGAGTGCCTAGGGGAGAGTAACGACCGTGGCGGCGTAGACGAGACCCGCCCCGAATCCGATGACGAGCGCGGTGTCGCCGCTCTTCGCCTCGCCGGTCGCCAGGAGCCGCTCCATCGCGAGCGGGATCGAGGCGGCCGAGGTGTTGCCGGTGGTGCGCACGTCACGGGCGACCGTGACATGCTCCGGCAGCTTGAGTGTCTTCACCATCGAGTCGATGATCCGCTCGTTGGCCTGGTGCGGGATGAAGACGTCCAGGTCGTCCGGGCTGATCCCGGCCGCGTCCAGCGCCTGCTGGGCGACCTTCGCCATCTCGAACACGGCCCAGCGGAAGACCGCCTGGCCCTCCTGCGTGATCGCGGGGAACTTGTCCGTGGAGCTGTCGTACTCGTTCCACGGCACGGTCTGCTTGATCGTCTCGGACTTGTCGCCCTCGGAACCCCAGACCGTGGGGCCGATCGCCGGCTCCTGGGAGGGGCCCACGACGACCGCGCCGGCGCCGTCGCCGAACAGGAAGGCCGTCGCGCGGTCCTCCAGGTCGGTGAGGTCGCTCAGCCGCTCCACGCCGATCACCAGCACGTACTCGGCGCTGCCCTCGACGATCATGCCCTTGGCGAGGGTCAGGCCGTAGCCGAAGCCCGCGCAGCCGGCCGAGATGTCGAAGGCGGCGGCCTTGTTCGTGCCGAGCTTGTCGGCGATCTCGGTGGCGACGGCCGGGGTCTGCTTGAAGTGCGAGACGGTCGAGACGATCACGCCGCCGATCTGCTCGGCGGAGATGCCGGCGTCGGCGATCGCCTTGCCGGACGCCTCGATGGACATCGCGGCGACGGTCTCCTCGTCGTTCGCCCAGTGCCGCGTCTGGATGCCGGAGCGCGAACGGATCCACTCGTCGGACGAGTCGATCTTCTCCAGGATCACCTCGTTGGGCACGACCCGCGTGGGCCGGTACCCGCCCACGCCGAGGACGCGCGCGTACGGGGCGCCCTTGCTGGGCTTCAGCTTCGCCATGCTCCGGGCTCCTTGTCAGGCGTGCTCTGCGACGAGCTCGCGAGCAGCGTCGAGATCGTCGGGGGTCTTCAGCGCCAGGGTCTTCACACCCGGCAGTGCGCGCTTGGCCAGACCGGTCAGCGTGCCGCCCGGGCACGCCTCGATCAGGGCCGTCACGCCGAGCTCCTTGAAGGTCTCCATGCACAGGTCCCAGCGGACCGGGTTGGCGACCTGGCCGACGAGACGCTCCAGCACCTCGGCGCCGGTGGTCACCGTCCTGCCGTCCTTGTTGGAGACGTAGGCGACCGTCGGGTCGGCCGGGACGAGCTCCTTGGCCGCCTCGGCCAGCTTCTCCACGGCCGGGCCCATGTGGTGCGTGTGGAACGCGCCGGCGACCTTCAGCGGGACGACCTTGCGCACGCCCTCGGGCTTGTCCTCGCCCAGCGCGGCGAGCTGCTCCATGGTGCCTGCGGCCACGATCTGCCCGGCGCCGTTCATGTTCGCCGGGGTCAGACCCAGCTTCTCCATGTGGGCGACGCTGACCTCGGGGTCGCCGCCGAGCAGCGCCGACATGCCGGTCTCGGTGATCGCGGCGGCCTCGGCCATCGCCAGGCCCCGCTTGCGTACGAGGGTCAGCGCGGCGGTGTCGTCGAGGACGCCCGCGTAGGCGGCCGCGGTGATCTCACCGACGCTGTGGCCGGCGACGGCGCCGGGGACGATGTCACCCAGTGCCGCGGCGGACAGCAGACCGGCCGCGACGAGCAGCGGCTGGGCCACCGCGGTGTCCCGGATGGCGTCCGCGTCGGCCTGCGTCCCGTAGTGGGCGAGGTCCAGTCCGATGGCGTCCGACCAGGCGCCGAGGCGGTCGGCGGCACCGGGCAGTTCGAGCCAGGGGGTCAGGAAGCCGGGCGTCTGGGCGCCCTGGCCGGGAGCGACGAGTACGAGCACTCTCACACTCTCTCTTGGGGACGGCCGACGCCGCCCGTGGGGACAAGGACGAAGAACACGAGGGGGTTTTGTGGGCCCCCGACAAAAGACTAGAGCTGGAGATCACCGTCGGCCAGGCGCCCCAGGATCAGCGCGATTCGCAGTGTGAACGCGGAGCGTACATCGGACGGTGACCAGCCGGTGACGTCAGTCACACGTCGAAGCCGGTAGCGCACGGTGTTGGGATGCACGAACAGCATCCGTGCCGCGCCCTCCAGACTGCTCGCCTGTTCGAGATAGACGGAGAGCGTCTCCAGCAGAGCCGACCCCGCCTCCTCCAGCGGTCTGTAGATCTCCTCCACCAACTGTTCGCGCGCACTGGGATCTCCGGCTATGGCGCGCTCCGGGAGGAGGTCGTCCGCGAGGACCGGGCGGGGCGCGTCCTGCCAGGCCGTGCACGCCTTCAGGCCGGCCGCGGCGGCCTGCGCGGACCGGGTCGCGGCCAGCAGGTCCGGTACGACGGGCCCGGCCACCACGGGCCCGGCCGCATACGGTCCGATCAGCGACTTCGCCACGGCGAGCGGGTTGTCGCTGCCGCCCGCGATCACCACGAGCCGGTCCCCGAGCACCCCGGTCAGTACCTGGAGCTTGGCGTGCCGGGCGGCCCGCCGGATGGCCTCCACGGTCAGCTCGCTGTCGCCGTCGGGCGCCGTCCCGAGCACCACGCACACATGCTCCGGCGAATTCCATCCCAGCGCCGCCGCCCGGGAGACGGCCCCCTCGTCGGCCTCGCCGCTGAGCACGGCGTTGACCACCAGGGACTCCAGCCGGGCGTCCCAGGCACCGCGTGCCTCGGCGGCCTGGGCGTAGACCTGCGCGGTCGCGAAGGCGATCTCCCGGGCGTACACGAGGAGCGCCTCGCGCAGCACCCGCTCGTCGCCGGGGGCCGCGACCTCGTCGATCGCCGACTCCATGACCTCGATGGTGGTGCGCACCATCTCCACGGTCTGCCGCAGCGTGATGGCCCGGGTCAGCTCGCGCGGCGCGGTGCCGAACACGTCGGTGGAGATGGCCTGCGGGGCGTCGGGATGCCGGAACCACTCGGTGAACGCGGCGATACCGGCCTGGGCGACGAGACCGATCCAGGAACGGTTCTCCGGGGGCATGGCCCGGTACCACGGCAGCGTCTCGTCCATGCGCGCGATGGCCTGCGCGGCGAGCGAGCCGGACGACTTCTCCAGTCGCTTCAGGGTCGCGGCGTGGGCGTGGACGTCGTGCGCGGCGGCTTCGGACTTTCGGGTTACGGGTTCGGGCACGGGGACAAGACTGCCTTATCGGGACGCCGGTGCGTGCCGGAGGGTCGCCCGCGGGCTCCCCGGTGGGTCTACGGTGGTCCCCGTGATGGACGTACGGCGCGCCGCTGAGCGCTATCCGGGAGGGGATCCGGCAGCGGGCATCACCTCCCGCCACGCCTTCTCCTTCGGACCCCACTACGACCCGGACAACCTCCGCTTCGGCGCGGTCATCGCCTGCAACGAGGAGCGGCTCGCGCCCGGCGCCGGCTTCGACGAGCACCCGCACAGCCACACCGAGATCGTGACCTGGGTGGTCGAGGGCGAGCTGACCCACCGCGACTCCACCGGCCACGCCACCGTGGTGCGCCCCGGCGACGTCCAGCGGCTCAGCTCGGCGGGCGGCGTCCGGCACGTCGAACGCAACGACGCCGACGTGCCCCTGGTCTTCGTGCAGACCTGGCTCGCGCCCCTGTCGCCGGGCGGCGATCCGGCGTACGAGATCGTCCACGGCATCGCGGACTCCACCCCGTACGCCGTCCCCGAGGCCGGCGCGATGCTCCATGTACGGCGGCTCACGGCGGGGGAGCGGACGGCGGTACCGGACGCCGCGTATCTGTACCTGCATGTGGCGCGGGGCGAGGTGCGGCTGGCCGGGGAGGAGCTGGGCCCCGGCGACGCGGCGCGGATCACCGGCGCCGCGGACCTGGAGGCGGTCGCGCTGGCCCCGGCGGAGCTGCTGGTCTGGGAGATGACCGGCTGACCGGCGTCAGCCGAACGGCCCACGGCGGGCCCGGCACGGGATGCCGGAACGATCTCCCCGGCATCCAATGAAGAGGTCAGTGACCGCTCGGCAGAGAAGAGCCGGGGCATGGCCGGCAAGACCACGGAGGTGCGGGGCGACGCCCCGAGGGGGGGACTGCGCCGGCTCGGCGAGTGGTGCGCACGGCACTTCGTGATCGTGATCGCCGCCTGGGTCGTGGCCCTCGGCGTGCTCCAGGCCCTCAACCACATCCACGGCGGCGAGTACTCCGACAACTTCGCCCTGTCCGACGTGCAGTCCGAGAAGGGCCTGGACGTCCTGAAGGCGCACGATCCGCAGGCCGGCGGGTACAGCAGCCAGATCGTCCTGCACGACGCGGACAAGCCCCTCAGCTCCTTCGGCTCGCAGCTGTCGACGGCCGTCTCCGACCTCCAGAAGCTGCCGCACGTCCTGAGCGTGCAGAATCCGCTGGAGGCCACCTCCTCCAAGGTCGGGCCGCTGTCCTCGGACGGGAAGACCGGGTACATCACCATCCGCTTCGACGAGCAGCCCTCGCTGCTCGGCGACAGCTATCTGGACGGCGTCGACAGCGCCGTGGAGCCGCTGCGGCAGGCCGGTGTCGAGGTCGAGTACGGCGGATCGCTCGGCGAGCTGGAGCGGCCCGCCGGCAACGACCGGATCAGCGAGGCCATCGGGTTCGGCGTCGCCGTCGTCGTCCTGCTGGTCGGCTTCGGCAGTGTGATCGCGGCCGTCCTGCCGCTGCTCTCCGCCCTGATCGCCGTGGTCGGCGGACTGGCCTGCCTCGGACTGCTCGCCCTCGCCTTCACCTTCGCCACGGTCTCGCCCACGCTGGCCACGATGATCGGTCTCGGCGTCGGCATCGACTACGCGCTCTTTCTGCTCACCCGGCACCGGCAGAACCTCATGGACGGCGCCGACCCGGTGCGCGCCGCCGGGCACGCCGCGGCCACCAGCGGACGCGCGGTCCTGGTCTCCGGCACCACGGTCATCGTGGCCCTGATGGGCCTGTGGGTGTCCGGTGTGACCTTCATCGGGCTGCTCGGTGTCGCCGCAGCCGTCACCGTCGTCTCCGCCGTGCTCGGCGCGCTGACCCTGGTCCCGGCCCTGCTCGGACTGGTCGGACGTGCCATCGACCGCTGGCATGTGCGCAGGCCCATCGCCGAGACCGAGGCGGGCGGCGACACGGCACAGGGCACCTGGCACCGGTACGCCAAGCGCGTCGAGCACCATCCGTGGCGGTATCTGTCCGCCGGTGTGGTCACCGTCGCGGTGCTCGCCATCCCCGTCTTCTCGATCCAGCTCGGGCACATCGGCGACGGCGCCGACCCCACGTCCTTCACCGACCGGCGGGCCTTCGACCTGATGACGGACGCCTTCGGCGCGGGCTCCAACGGACCGCTGACCGTCGTCGTCGACCAGAGCGACGTACCGGACTCCCAGCGCTCCGACCTGGCCTCGAAGACCCAGCAGGCGCTGAACGACGAGTCCGGGACGTCCTTCGTCAGCCCGCTGCAGCCGACACAGGACGGCGACGTGCTGGTCGGCACGGTCTATTCGTCGGTGTCCCCGCAGAACAAGGACACCACCGACCTCGTCAACCGCCTCTACGACCACACGCTCCCGGACGCGGCGTCCGGCACCGCCGCCAAGGGCTATGTCACCGGGACCACGGCCGCCCAGGTCGACTTCCGCGACATCGTCGCCGAACGGCTGGCCTGGATCATCCTCGTCGTGGTCGGCCTGGCGTTCCTGATCGTCCTCGCCGTCTTCCGCGGCCTGCTGGTCGCCGTGAAGGCGGCCGTCCTCAACGTCCTGTCGATCGCGGCCTCGTACGGCGTCGTCGTCGCCGTCTTCCAGTGGGGCTGGGGCGGGCCCGCGCTGGGCGTGCACGGCAAGGTGCCCATCGAGAGCTATGTGCCGATGATGATGTTCGCGATCATCTTCGGCCTGAGCATGGACTACGAGATCTTCCTGCTCTCCCGGGTGCACGAGGCGTGGAAGCGGACCGGCGACGCCAAGGACTCCGTCGCCCACGCGCTGGAGATCACCGCCCGGGTCATCACCTGCGCTGCCCTGATCATGGTGAGCGTCTTCGCGGCCTTCATCATCAGCGACAACATCGTGGTCAAGATGCTGGGGCTGGGGCTCGCCGTCAGCGTGCTCATCGACGCGACCGTGGTCCGGCTGCTCATGGTGCCCGCCGTGATGACCCTGCTGGGCGAGCACGCCTGGTGGACCCCCCGGTGGCTGGACCGGATCCTGCCGCACATCGACACCGAGGGGACCGGAGAGAAGCTCGGCCGGTGACCGTCAGATCTCGGCGAGCACCGCGTCCGTGAACGGCGGCCACACCTCGGCCGCCCACGGCCCGAACGCCCGGTCCGCCAGCGCCACACAGGCCACGCCCGCGTCCGGATCGATCCACAGGAACGTCCCCGACTGGCCGAAGTGCCCGAAGGTGCGCGGCGAGGACGAGGCGCCCGTCCAGTGCGGCGCCTTGCCGTCCCGGATCTCGAAGCCCAGCCCCCAGTCGTTGGGGTTCTGGTGCCCGTACCCCGGCAGGACCCCCTTCGTCCCCGGGTACTGCACGCTCATGGCCTCGGCGACCGTGCGCGGGTCCAGCAGCCGGGGCGTCTGCACCTCCGCCGCGAACCGCAGCAGATCCCCGACCGTCGACACGGCGTCCTTCGCCGGGGAACCCTCCAGCGAGGTGTCCGTCATGCCCAGCGGCTCCAGCACCGCCTGCCGCAGATACTCCCCGAACGGGATGTCGGTCGCCTTGGCGATGTGGTCGCCGAGCTGCTCGAACCCGGCGTTGGAGTACAGCCGCCGCTCCCCGGGCGGGGCCGTCACCCGGTGCTCGTCGAAGGCGAGGCCCGAGGTGTGCGCGAGCAGATGCCGCACGGTCGAGCCCTCGGGCCCCGCCGGCTCGTCGAGCTCTATCGCGCCCTCCTCGTAGGCGACCAGCGCCGCGTACGCGGCCAGCGGCTTGGTCACCGAGGCCAGGGGGAAGCGGTGTGCGACGGGACCGTGGGTACCGAGGACCGTGCCGTCGGCGCGGACGACCCCGGCGGCGGCGGTGGGAACAGGCCAGTTCTCGATCAGTGCGAGGCTGCTCAGCGACATGCCGTCGAGCTTAGGGGGTGTCTTGTCGATCATGCCGGGCTCCCGTACGGCAGGCGGGCCGCGGGGATCAGGCCAGGTCCCACCCGTTTCTCACCGTTCTCCTTGCTTGGAGCGCACTCCAAGGTCATAGCGTGGACGGTATGACGGTGATGGAGACCACGAGCACCGACAGCTGCGCCGCCCCGCCGCGCCCGGACCGGCGCCCCCAGGGCCAGGACAGCTACACGATCAGCGAGGTCGTCGCGTTCACCGGCCTGACGGCCCACACCCTGCGCTGGTACGAGCGCATCGGCCTCATGCCGCACATCGACCGCTCGCACACCGGCCAGCGCCGCTACAGCAACCGGGACCTGGACTGGCTCGACCTCGTCGGCAAGCTGCGGCTCACCGGGATGCCGGTCGCCGACATGGTCCGCTACGCCGAGCTGGTGCGCGAAGGCGACCACACCTTCGGCGAGCGCTTCGAGCTGCTGGAGACGACCCGCCGCGACGTCCTCGCCCGGATCGCAGAACTGCAGGACACGCTGGCGGTGCTCGACCGGAAGATCAACTTCTACGCCGACGCGGGACGCCTCCACGAGCGGCAGGCGTACACCGAGCAGAAGACGGAGCAGGCCGGATGAGCGACGGCAGGATCACGACGGCACGCCTCGGCGCGGACGGCCCCGAGGTGGGCGTCCAGGGCCTCGGCTGCATGGGCATGAGCTTCGCCTACGGACCGTCCGACGCGGACGCGTCCCGGGCCACCCTGGGGCGGGCACTGGACCTGGGCGTCACGCTGTACGACACGGCGGACGCGTACGGCAGCGGCGAGAACGAACGGTTCCTCGCGCCCTTCTTCAAGGCCCACCGCGACGAGGTGGTGATCGCCACCAAGTTCGGTCTGGCGATCCACCCCGACGACGCCACGAAGCGGATCATCCGCAACGACGAGCCCTACATACGCCGCTGCGTCGAGGCGAGCCTGAAGCGGCTGGACGTCGACGTCATCGACCTCTACTACATGCACCGCCGCCAGGTGGAGATCCCCCTGGAGGACACCGTCGGCGTGATGGCCGAACTGGTCCGCGAGGGCAAGGTGCGGCAGCTGGGCCTGAGCGAGGTCACGGCCGGTGAGCTGCGGCAGGCGCAGGCCGTGCACCCGATCGCGGCCGTGCAGTCCGAGTGGTCGCTGTTCAGCCGTGACATCGAGACCGGCGTCGTCCCGGCCGCCCGCGAGCTGGGTGTGACCCTGGTGCCGTACTCCCCGCTGGGCCGGGGCTTCCTCACCGGCTCGTTCGCCCGGGCCGAGGAGCTGAGCGCGGACGACTTCCGCCGTCAGCAGCCCCGGTACACGGGCGAGAACGCCGCGGCCAACGCGGCCCTGCTCGACCCGATCCGCGCGATCGCGGAGGCGCGGGGCGCGACGCCCGGGCAGATCGCCCTGGCCTGGGTCCAGCAGCGCGCGGCGGTGCACGGCCTGCCCGTCGTCCCGATCCCGGGCACCCGCAGCCCGGCCCGGGTGGAGGAGAACACGGCGGCGACCAGGATCGAGCTGGACGCGGCGGAACTGGCTCTGCTGGAGCCGCTGGCGGACCGGGTGTCCGGCACCCGGTACGCGGACATGTCCTTCACGTCCGCCGGCCGGGAGTAGGCGGGCTCACAGCTCGGCGAGCAACTCCGCCTTCTTGCCCGCGAACTCCTCGTCGGTGACGAGCCCGGCCTGGTGCAGTTCGCCCAGGTGGCGGATCCGCTCGGCGATGTCGGCCGGGTCGCGCCGCGGTGCCCCGGCCGGCGCCGCGGTCACCGGTCCGGCGCGGCGCACGGCCTCGAGCACGGCGGCGGCGAAGGGCAGCGACTCGTGCACCGGCCCGTAGCCCAGCCCGAAGACGACGGCCGCCGGGTCCTGGTCGGCCTGTGCCGGCTGGGCCTGCGCGGCGTCGCGGCGCAGCAGCCGCAGATGCCCCTCGAAGAGCTCGGGGGAGCGCCACTCGACGCCGCTCAGCTCCGACACAGGGAAGCTCTGGTCGCCGGCCTTCCACTTCGCCGAGGACGCACCGGTCCAGAACCACCTGAAATGGACTATTTTCCCGTCAAATGACGCTTTCCCGTCATATGCCTTGAACTGCAAGGGCACTTCGGGCGCGCCCACGAGAAAGTCCTCGGCCGCGGAGGGGTCCTCCGTCAGCCGGTCGCGCACCTCGTCGCGGTAGTACTCGGCGAGCGTCTCGCGCTCGGCCGGCAGCACCAGCCGGTACGGATCGCTTCCTTCCTTCAGCTGCCCCGCGGCGGCCGTCAGCAACGGATCGGCGCCGGGGCGCAGTTCGAGGCGCAGCACCACGGTCCCGCGCCGGCCCGGAGTCAGCGTCGCGCCGGCGATCGCCCGGTAGGGGACACGGCGCTCCCCGAGCGCCTGGAACAGCTTCGGTGTCCGAAGGCCCCGTTCGTAGCGGATGAGCACGGAGTCGGACTCGAACTCCCAGGCGGCATGAAATCCGGCCAGTACGTCACCCATGCGGCTCATCGTATGCGGCACGTGTTCCTCCGTCCCCACCCCGCGCACACCGCAATTCCTTCCGTCTCTACGCGCGTCCGGCCGACGCGGCGTCGGACAGGCCCGCACGGCACCCGACCGTGTCGTCGGCGCACCGCACCGACTCGTACGCGCCGACCCCGATCTCCGCGAAGTTCGTCACACTCTCCGTGCCGGGCTCGAAGTAGCCGCTGTGGCCCTTCGCGTCCCGCGCCGACAGCACCCGCGCCCCGAACACCGAGGACACCGGGTCCTCGCCGTGCCCGAGCCCGCCGAGCTCCAGATACGGCACGTCCTGCACCCAGTCGTCGGCGTCCCGCATCGCCCACACATGCGCGGACGTGCGCAGCTGCGAGGCCCGCTCCACCCGCATGCCGGGGCTGCCCGCCACCGCTATGTCGGTCACCCGGCCCGGCAGTTCACGTGCGGCCAGACCGCACAGCACCGAGCCGTAGCTGTGACAGAACAGGGAGACGGGCGAACGGCCGGGCAGCGCGCGCACCAGCGCGTTCAGCCGTACGGCCCCGTCGGCGGCGCGGGTCGCGGTCGCCGAGTCGAGTCCGAGACCGCCGGGCGAGGTGTAGTCCGCCCAGGCGATGACGGCCGTACGCGTCCTGGGCGCGGCCCGGCGCTCGGCGTCGTACAGGGAACGGGCCATGCCGACCGGCGCGGAGTACGCGCGGTGCGTGCGCTGGAAGGTGAGCACGTCGGTGTCGACGCCGGGGACGACGACCGAGACCCGCTCGGCCCGCTCCAGGTCGCCGAAGACCTCCGCGGCCCGTCCGGTGCCGGCCGGGTCGAAGGCGAGGATCCGGCGGTCGGAGCGCAGCAGCACCCCGAAGCGCTCGGCGCGGCGTGCCGCCTCGCGCTGCCCGTCCGGCGTGAGCCCCTTGTCGTGCACCCGCTTGCGCTCCACCTCGCGCGCCTCGCCGAGCGCCACCCGATTGGCCCGGTAGCGCAGTTCGACGGGCGCGCCGTTCATGTTGCCGATCGCGAGCGGATAGCGGCGTACGAGATGGGCGCGCTGGTGCTCGGTCAGCGAGTCGAAGAACGCGGCGAGCCGGGTGGGCGGGGAGTCCGCCGCCGGAAGCCGGTGGCCGGCGATGCTGCCGTGCTCCCAGGCGCTGATCGAGGCCTGGAGCGGCGCGGCACCGCGATGGTGCCGCAGGGCGGTCCAGCCCGTGGTCGCCAGCATCACGAACACGACGGCCAGAGCGAGCAGTGCGCGCCAGACGTTCAGCTGCGGGGTGGTGTCGAAGGAAGTCACTGGGAGGACACACTAGGAGAACGAGAGGGTCTCGCGTTAACCAAGTGACGGGTATCACGTTTTGATCAAGGTGGCGTGAACACGCCGATCTTCTCAGTGTGTTCGCCAGCTCCCGGTGAGTGCCGGACCCACCTGTTCCAGGTACTGGACCGTCAACGCCCGTATGGCGTCCAGGCTCGCCTCCTCGCCGGTGCTCCACCGGCGCTCCGTGAGCCGCATCACCCCGCCGAACACGGCCACCGCCAGCCGCGGCCGCGGATCGGCGTCGACGTCGACGCCCTCCCGCTCGGCCAGCACCCGCGCGATCGCCTCCTCCGTCTCCAGCGAGCGCCGCAGATGCGCGGCGAGCAGCACCGGCGTCGACTCGATGACCTGGTACATGCGCAGGAACACCTCGACCGGCGCCACCGACTCGACGACCTCGCTGAGGCTGTCCCAGCTCTCCAGGACGGCCTGCCGCAGCGCCTCCATCGGGGGCTCGTGCGCCGGCCGCTCGCGCACCGCCTGCAGGAAGTGCGTCTCCGTCATCTCCTGGAGCGCGAGGGCGGCCTCCTCCTTGCCGGCGAAGTACCGGAAGAACGTGCGTTGCGACACCTCGACCGCGTCGGCGATGTCGTCGACGGTCGTGTCCTCGTACCCGCGTGTCGTGAAGAGCTCCAGCGCGGTCCGCAGCAGCGCTTCCCGGGTGCGCTGTTTCTTGCGTTCGCGCAGTGTTTCCATATGTGTCAGTTACCGACTTGTGAATTGGTTTGTCAATTGTCAGTGACTGTCACTAGCCTCGAACACATGACTAGTCAGACCACCATCGACACGACGGGGTCGGGGGGCGACGCACCGGCGGTCCCCTCCGACGCGACGTCGGCCAAGGGGATGCGCGGACACCCCTGGCTCACGCTCATCACCGTCGCAGTGGGGGTCATGATGGTGGCCCTCGACGGCACCATCGTGGCCATCGCCAACCCCGCCATCGGCGACGACCTGAAAGCCAGCTGGTCCGATCTGCAGTGGATCACCAACGCGTACTTCCTCGCGCTGGCCGTCTCGCTGATCACCGCCGGCAAGCTCGGCGACCGCTTCGGGCACCGCCAGACCTTCCTCATCGGCGTGGCGGGCTTCGCCGCCTCCTCCGCCGCCATCGGGCTGTCCCAGGGCATCACGATGGTCATCGTCTTCCGTGTCTTCCAGGGCCTCTTCGGCGCCCTGCTGATGCCGGCCGCGCTCGGCCTGCTGCGCGCGACCTTCCCGGCCGAGAAGCTCAACATGGCCATCGGCATCTGGGGCATGGTCATCGGCGCCTCCACGGCCGGCGGCCCGATCCTCGGCGGTGTCCTCGTCGAGCACGTCAACTGGCAGTCGGTGTTCTTCATCAACGTGCCGGTCGGCGTCCTCGCCGTCGCGCTCGGCGTGTGGATCCTCCTCGACCACCGCGCGGAGAACGCGCCGCGCTCCTTCGACCTGCTCGGCATCGCCCTGCTGTCCGCCGCGGTGTTCTGCCTCGTCTGGGCCATCATCAAGGCCCCCGAGTGGGGCTGGGGCGACACCGGCGTCTGGGCGTTCATCATCGTCTCGCTCGCCAGCTTCGGGTTCTTCGCCTACTGGGAGACGAAGGTCAAGGAGCCCCTCGTCCCGCTGGGCCTCTTCCGCTCGGTCCCGCTGTCCGCGGGTGTCGTGCTGATGGTCCTGATGGCCATCTCCTTCATGGGCGGCCTGTTCTTCGTCACCTTCTATCTGCAGGGTGTCCGCGGTCTGGGCCCGGTCGACGCCGGTCTGCACCTGCTGCCCCTGACCGGCATGATGATCGTCGGCTCCCCGCTCGCGGGCGCCATGATCACCAAGGTCGGCCCGCGCGTCCCGCTCGCGGGCGGCATGGCCCTCACCGCGCTCGCCATGTACGGCATGTCGACGCTCGACACCAACACCGGCAGCGGTGTGATGTCGCTCTGGTTCGCCCTGCTCGGCCTGGGTCTCGCCCCCGTCATGGTCGGCGCCACCGAGGTCATCGTGGGCAACGCCCCGCTGGAGCTGTCCGGTGTCGCCGGCGGTCTGCAGCAGTCCGCGATGCAGGTCGGCGGAAGCCTCGGTACGGCGGTGCTGGGCGCCGTCATGGCCTCGAAGGTCGACAGCGACCTCCCGGGCAACTGGACGGACGCGGGACTGCCGCCGCTGGCCCCGGAGCAGCTCGAAGGGGCGGCGACGGCCGTGCAGAAGGGCGGCGCCCCGGTTCCCCCGGGCACCCCCGAGGCCATCGCCGCCAAGATCACGGACGTCGCCCACGACACCTTCATCTCCGGTATGAGCGCGGCCTCGCTGGTCGCCGCCGGCGTGGCCGTCGTCGCCGTCCTCGTCGCCTTCCTCACCAAGAGGGGCGAGAACGCGGGCGCCGGCGCGGGCGCCGCACACATCTGACGCGTGCGAACGGAGGGGTTCGCGGCGGGAGTTCCCTCATCAGGGTGACAACCGCCGCGGACCCCTCCCGTCGTCCGGCGCCTCAGGTGACAGTAAGTCAAGCCCTCCGTACGGCATGGTCCACGGGCAGATGGACGCCGTGGGGGAGGGCGACCGCGGCCGGCGGCGCGCTGCCGGAGGGGGACGGCGCGCCGACGGTCCGGCCCGCGCGGGCATGAAGTCCGCCGCATCGGTTACTCGTCAAGTCCAACGCCGAACCAGGGAGTTGACGATGGCGGGCTTCGGACACGGCACGCGCAGGCACCCCCGCTCACGTGGCCGGACGTGGTCACGGACCGGGCCGGATCGCGCGACGCTGGGAATCGTCGGAGCCATCTGCGCGATCGCCGGATTCTTCGTACTGGGCATCATCCTCGGCCCGGTGGCGATCGTCTGCGGCTGGCTGGCCATGGGCCGCTCATGGTCGGGAGCCCGCCCGGCACCTGCCCTGGTGGCGCTGGTCCTGGGTGTGATCGACACGCTGCTGGCGGTCATCTGGCTGGCCGGCGCGGCCACCCCGGGCATGGGCCTGGCCTGACGCGCCTCGCCGCGCGGTGAACGGCGACGGCGGCGCGTCACCCGGCGCCCTGATGTTCCCCTTCAGTACCTGACCTTCCGCACATGACGACGGGGTGGGGCGCACCGCGGATCACCCGAGGTGCGCCCCACCCCGTCGCTCTGTCTTCCTTACGCGTCGCCGCCGGCCGCGCCCGGGTCCGCCGCCGACACGTCGAGCAGCTGGTACCGGTCGATCGCCTGCTTCAGCGCCGAACGGTCCACCTTGCCCTCCTTCGCCAGCTCGGTGAGCACCGCCAGCACGATCGAGTGCGCGTCGATGTGGAAGAACCGCCGCGCCGCACCGCGCGTGTCCGCGAAGCCGAAGCCGTCGGCCCCCAGCGACTGGTACGTGCCCGGCACCCAGCGCGCGATCTGGTCCGGCACCGCCCGCATCCAGTCGGAGACGGCCACGAACGGCCCCTCGGCGCTGCTGAGCTTGCGCGTCACGTACGGCACGCGCTGCTCCTCCTCCGGATGCAGCAGGTTGTGCTCCTCGCAGGCCACCGCCTCGCGCCGCAGTTCGTTCCAGGAGGTCGCCGACCAGACGTCCGCCTTGACGTTCCACTCCTCGGCGAGGATCTTCTGCGCCTCCAGGGCCCACGGCACGGCCACACCGGACGCCATGATCTGCGCCGGCACCGCGCCGGAGGCGCCCTGGCTCAGCTGGTACACGCCCTTGAGGATGCCCTCGACGTCGACGTCCGCCGGCTCGGCCGGGTGCTGGATCGGCTCGTTGTAGACGGTGAGGTAGTAGAAGACGTCCTCGCCGTGCGGGTGCTCGGCGTCGCCGCCGTACATCCGGCGCAGACCGTCCTGGACGATGTGCGCGATCTCGTAGCCGTACGCCGGGTCGTAGGCGACACAGCCCGGGTTGGTCGACGCGAGCAGTTGCGAGTGCCCGTCCGCGTGCTGCAGGCCCTCACCGGTCAGCGTCGTACGCCCGGCGGTGGCGCCCAGGACGAAACCGCGCGCCAGCTGGTCGGCCATCTGCCAGAACTGGTCACCGGTGCGCTGGAAACCGAACATCGAGTAGAAGACGTACACCGGGATCAGCGGCTCGCCGTGGGTGGCGTAGGCCGAGCCCGCCGCGATCAGGGAGGCGGTGCAGCCCGCCTCCGAGATGCCGTCGTGCAGCATCTGGCCCTGCGGGGACTCCTTGTAGGCGAGGAGCAGATCGCGGTCCACCGACTCGTACTGCTGGCCGAGCGGGTTGTAGATCTTCGCACTCGGGAAGAACGAGTCCATGCCGAACGTGCGGTACTCGTCCGGCGCGATCAGCACGAACCGCCTGCCGAGCTCCTTGTCCCGCATGAGGTCCTTCAGCAGCCGGACGAACGCCATGGTCGTGGCGATCGACTGCTGACCGGAGCCCTTCTTCACGGTCGCGTACGTCTTGTCGTCCGGCAGGGCCAGCGGCTTGGACCGCACGACCCGGGTGGGCACATAGCCGCCGAGGCTCCGGCGGCGGTCGTGCATGTACTGGATCTCCTCGGAGTCGCGCCCCGGGTGGTAGTACGGCGGGAGCCCGCTCTCCAGCTCCTTGTCCGCGATCGGCAGATGCAGCCGGTCGCGGAAGCGCTTGAGGTCGTCGACCGTCAGCTTCTTCATCTGGTGCGTGGCGTTGCGGCCCTCGAAGTTGGGGCCGAGGGTCCAGCCCTTGATCGTCTTGGCGAGGATCACCGTCGGCTGGCCCTTGTGCGCCTTGGCCGCCGAGAACGCCGCGAAGATCTTCCGGTGGTCGTGACCGCCGCGCCCCAGGTGCAGGATCTGGTCGTCGGTCATGCCCTCGACCATCGCGCGCAGCCGCTGGTCGTCGCCGAAGAAGTGCTCGCGGATGTACGCGCCGGTCTCGGTGGCGTACGTCTGGAACTGGCCGTCCGGCGTGGTGTTCATCTTGTTGACCAGGATGCCGTCGCGGTCCTGTGCGAGCAGCGGGTCCCACGAGCGGTCCCAGATCAGCTTGATCACGTTCCAGCCGGCGCCGCGGAAGATCGACTCCAGCTCCTGGATGACCTTGCCGTTGCCCCGGACGGGGCCGTCGAGGCGCTGCAGATTGCAGTTCACCACGAACGTCAGGTTGTCCAGGCTCTCGCGCGCGGCGATGGACAGCTGGCCGAGCGACTCCGGCTCGTCCATCTCGCCGTCGCCCAGGAAAGCCCACACATGCGACTTGGAGGTGTCCGCGATGCCGCGCGCCTCCATGTAGCGGTTCATCCGCGCCTGGTAGATCGCGCCGATCGGGCCGAGGCCCATGGACACGGTCGGGAACTCCCAGAAGTCCGGCATCAGCCGGGGGTGCGGGTACGACGACAGGCCGTGCGGCGCCTTGGACTTCTCCTGGCGGAACGCGTCCAGGTTCTGCTCGCTGAGGCGGTCCAGCAGGTACGCGCGGGCGTAGATGCCCGGGGAGGCGTGCCCCTGGAAGAAGACCTGGTCGCCGCCGTCGCCCTCGTCCTTGCCGCGGAAGAAGTGGTTGAAGCCGACGTCGTAGAGCGAGGCGGAGGAGGCGAACGTGGCGATGTGGCCGCCGACGCCGATGCCGGGGCGCTGGGCCCGCGACACCATCACCGCGGCGTTCCACCGGGTGGCGTTCAGGATGCGGCGCTCGATCTCCTCGTTGCCCGGGAAGAACGGCTCGTCCTTGGTGGCGATCGTGTTGACGTAGTCCGTGCTGCGCATCTCGGGCACGGCGACGCGCTTCTCGCGGGCCCGCTCGATCAGGCGCAGCATCAGGTACCGGGCCCGCTCCCGGCCGCGCTCGTCCACGGCGGCGTCGAGCGAGTCGAGCCACTCCTGCGTTTCCTCGGGATCGAAGTCAGGAACCTGACTCGGAAGGCCGCCAATGATGATCGGGTTGCGATCTGAACCGGAAGCCACGCTGTTCCTTACCTGTCGGAGGGCCGTGTTTCTGGGGACTCTGGGTGCCAGCACCGCTCCCCATCGTGTACCTCGGGGGGCCGGACGTCATCTTTACTGCGAGGTAACCGCCGGTCCGGACAACGGTCGAGACCCCCTAGAGGGTTCCCAAACTCACAAAGGGGGCACATTGGTGTGGTGCACGTCACCATGGAGCCGTGTTCGCGTGCCAGGAGTTGCGGTGACACGTTCCGGATCGTCACCGTTTCGGCGGTCCGGACGGCCGGGTACTTGCGCGATCCGCCCCGCCCGTGTGGACTACGGCCAATGCTTCGCGCACGCGCGTGGCTGAGTTATTCCCAAGACATGATCAGGAGGCAACCCGTGAGCGCGACCGCGGACCACGCGGAGGAGCGGACGAGCCCTGCCGTCAGGCTGGGGTTCCAGCCCGAGCAGGTGGTCCAGGAGATCGGCTTCGACGACGACGTCGACCAGGAGCTCCGCGAGGCCATTGAGGAAGTCATCGGCAGCGAGCTGGTGGACGAGGAGTACGACGACGTCGCCGACGCCGTGGTGCTGTGGTTCCGCGACGAGGACGGCGACCTGACGGATGCGCTGGTGGACGCCACCACGTACATCGAGGAGGGTGGCTCGATCCTTCTCCTGACGCCGAAGACCGGCCGTGACGGCTACGTGGAGCCCAGCGACATCTCTGAAGCCGCGACCACGGCGGGGCTGTCGGCGTCCAAGAGCGTCAGTGTCGGCAAGGACTGGAGCGGCAGCCGGCTGGTGACGCCCAAGGCCGCGAAGTCCAAGAAGTAACCGGTGGCCGAGCCGGGCCGGACCCCAGGGCCCGGCCCGGCCTTCCGCGCGACCCCCGGTGGCCGCTGCATAGGGTGGACACCACCCGAACAGCCCACCGAAGGGACACGACGACGATGGCGATCCAGGTCGGCGACAAGGCTCCGGACTTCGCGCTCAAGGACAACCACGGCCGCACGGTGCGGCTCTCCGACTTCCGCGGCGCGCAGAACGTCGTCCTTCTCTTCTATCCCTTCGCCTTCACCGGCGTGTGCACCGGCGAGCTCTGCGCCGTGCGGGACAACCTGCCGCGGTTCACCGACCGCGACACCCGGATCCTCGCCGTCTCCAATGACTCCGTCCCCACCCTGCGCGTCTTCGGCGAGCAGGAGGGCCTGGAGTACCCGCTGCTCAGCGACTTCTGGCCGCACGGCGAGGTCAGCCGCGCCTACGGCGTCTTCGCCGAGGACAAGGGCTGCGCGGTGCGCGGCACCTTCGTCATCGACAAGGAGGGCGTCGTGCGCTGGACCGTCGTCAACGCCCTGCCGGACGCACGCGACCTCAACGAGTACGTCGAGGCACTCGACGCGCTCTGAACCCCCTACGGCACCGACTCGACCCCGACACCCGCGATCGGTGGGTTCCAAGCCCTGCGAGCCGCGGGAACCCGTCACTAGGATCGAGTCGTTGATCCGATACCGAACGCACGGCGGGGCTCCCAGCCCCCGGACATCAATGGAGGACTCGTGGGAGTCAGCCTCAGCAAGGGCGGCAACGTATCACTGACCAAGGAGGCCCCCGGCCTCACCGCGGTCATCGTCGGTCTGGGGTGGGACGTCCGCACCACGACCGGCACCGACTTCGACCTCGACGCCAGCGCTCTGCTGCTGAACAACACGGGCAAGGTCGCCAACGACCAGAACTTCGTGTTCTTCAACAACCTCAAGAGCCCCGACGGCTCCGTGGAGCACACCGGTGACAACCTCACCGGTGAGGGCGAGGGCGACGACGAGCAGATCAAGGTCAACCTGGCGGGCGTCCCGGCCGACATCGAGAAGATCGTCTTCCCGGTCTCGATCTACGACGCGGAGAACCGTCAGCAGTCCTTCGGCCAGGTGCGCAACGCCTTCATCCGCGTCGTGAACCAGGACGGCGGCGCCGAGATCGCCCGCTACGACCTCTCGGAGGACGCGTCCACCGAGACGGCCATGGTCTTCGGCGAGCTGTACCGGCACGGTGCGGAGTGGAAGTTCCGCGCCATCGGCCAGGGCTACGCCTCGGGCCTGCGCGGCATCGCCCAGGACTTCGGGGTCAACGTCTGACGTCACCCGCACGTGCCCGTCCAGGACACGTCCGGCCGATTCCGGCGCCGTACCGTTTCGGTGCGGCGCCGGACGCGCAGAACAACCGAGAAGCACCACCCGGGGAGGACCAGCATCATGGGCGTCACACTCGCCAAGGGAGGGAACGTCTCCCTGTCCAAGGCCGCACCCAATCTCACCCAGGTGATGATCGGGCTCGGCTGGGACGCGCGCTCGACCACCGGAGCACCCTTCGACCTCGACGCCAGCGCCCTGGTGTGCAGCGGCGGCCGGGTCATGGGGGACGAGTGGTTCGTCTTCTACAACCAGCTCAAGAGCCCCGACGGCTCGGTCGAGCACACCGGGGACAACCTGACCGGCGAGGGCGACGGCGACGACGAGTCGATCCTGATCGACCTGTCGAAGGTGCCCGCCCAGTGCGACAAGATCGTCTTCCCCGTCTCCATCCATATGGCCGACGAGCGCGGCCAGACCTTCGGGCAGGTCAGCAACGCCTTCATCCGTGTGGTCAACCAGGCCGACGGCCAGGAGCTCGCCCGCTACGACCTCAGCGAGGACGCCTCCACCGAGACCGCCATGATCTTCGGCGAGGTCTACCGGTATCAGGGCGAGTGGAAGTTCCGCGCGGTCGGACAGGGGTACGCGTCGGGTCTGCGCGGCATCGCCCTGGACTTCGGGGTCAACGTCTCATGACGCGAAATGGGCAAAACCAGGGTCCGGGTGGGGTCCGCCACCAAGCCGACATAGACTCCGGGTTCAAAGTTTCGTAAAGCCGAGTACGGCGCGGGGGAGCCCCGTACACACAGGATTGGGTAGCCAGTGGTTCTGAAAACCTTCGGCTGGTCGTTCGCGGTCACCGCGCTCGGCTTGGTCGCAGCGGTCCTCTTCGGGGGGTGGACCGCCCTCGGCATCGTGGCGATCCTCTCGGTCCTGGAGATCTCGCTGTCCTTCGACAACGCGGTGGTCAACGCCGGGATCCTGAAGAAGATGAACGCCTTCTGGCAGAAGATCTTCCTCACCATCGGCATCCTGATCGCCGTGTTCGGCATGCGACTGGTCTTCCCCGTCGTGATCGTGGCGATCAGCGCGCAGCTCGGTCCGATCGAGGCCGTCGACCTCGCGCTGAGCGACAAGGACCGCTACCAGGAGCTCGTCACCGACGCCCACCCGGCGATCGCCGCGTTCGGTGGCATGTTCCTGCTGATGATCTTCCTCGACTTCATCTTCGAGGACCGGGACATCAAGTGGCTGGGCTGGCTGGAGCGGCCGCTGGCCAAGCTCGGCAAGGTCGACATGCTGTCGGTCTGCATCGCGCTGATCGTACTGCTGATCTCCGCGCTGACCTTCGCGACCCACGCCCACCAGCATGGCGGCGCCCATGTCGACAAGGCCGAGACGGTCCTGCTGTCCGGGATCGGCGGTCTGATCACGTACATGGTCGTGGGCGGTCTCTCCGGGTTCTTCGAGGACCGCCTCGAGGAGGAGGAGGAGCGCGAGCACGAGGCCGAGGAGGAGGCCGAGCGCAGCGGCAAACCCCGCTCCGCGGTCGCCCTGGCCGGCAAGGCCGCCTTCTTCATGTTCCTGTACCTCGAGGTCCTGGACGCCTCTTTCTCGTTCGACGGCGTCATCGGCGCCTTTGCGATCACCAACGACATCGTCCTCATGGCCCTCGGCCTCGGCATCGGCGCGATGTACGTCCGGTCGCTCACGGTCTACCTGGTCCGCCAGGGCACCCTCGACGACTACGTGTACCTGGAGCACGGCGCCCACTACGCCATCGGCGCCCTCGCCATGATCCTGCTGGTCACCATCCAGTACCAGATCAACGAGATCATCACCGGCCTGATCGGCGTCGTGCTGATCGGCGCCTCCTTCTGGTCCTCGGTCCGCCGCAACCGCGCCCTCGCGGCGGCGGAGGGAAAAGCGGAGACCCCGGACAAGACTGAGGTGTCGTCCGGGGTGTGACACCCCCGAGGGTGAGGAACGCTCTGAGCGGGGCGGCCGGACGTCCGGCCGCCCCGCCGGTTTGTGTGCGGACACTGGGAACGTCCCGCGGGACGTGGGGGGCGCAATGGGCTTCTTGGACGGGTTCTGGCGTGGACGGGCGGCCGAGTTCGACTCGGGCAGCGCGTCGTCGAACGCGATAGAGCTGACGAAACGGCACGACCGGGTCTCACTCACCCGGCAGGGAGCGGCCACCGGCCATCTGCGGGTCAACCTGACGTGGCGCATGCGCACGTCCGACATCGGCGGGTCCCAGCGGGAGAGCCTGCTGCGGCACCCCTTCAAGGCGCTGAAGCCCCCGGAGGTCCTCGGGCACAGCCAGTCCATGGTCAACGTCGACCTCGACCTCGGCTGCCTGTACGAGCTGGCCGACGGCACCAAGGGCGTCGTCCAGCCGCTCGGCGGCTTCCTCGGCGACGTCAACGCGCCGCCCTATGTGAAGCTCAGCGGCGACGACCGGTTCGGCTCCGCGTCCGGTGAGACGATCTACGTCAACCTCGACCACCGGGACGACATCAAGCGGCTGCTGGTGTTCGTCTACATCTACGACCAGACCCCGGCCTTCGACCGCACCCACGCCATCGTCACGCTCTACCCGAGCAACGGGCCCCGCATCGAGATCGGCCTCGACGAACGGCACCCGCAGGCCCGCTCCTGCGCGGTCGTCACCATCGAGAACGTCAAGGGCGAGGTGTGGGTCCGCCGCGAGGTCAAGTTCGTCTACGGCTTCCAGGCCGAACTCGACCGCCTCTTCGGCTGGGGACTGCAGTGGGGCCGCGGCTACAAGACCAAGGCCGAGCCCCAGCACTGAGCGGGAGTGCCCCGCTCAGCGGCCGATGAACTGCGGGCCCTGCGGAGGCAGCCGGACCTCCGGCGCCGGGCCCGGGGCGGTCGCCGGGGGCGGATAGCCGTACCCCGCGGCGGCGGCCGTCCCGGCCGGCTGCGGGTAGCCGTACGCCGGCTGGGTCGGCGGGGGCTGCTGCGGATAGCCGTACGACGGCTGCGGCGGCACCACCGTCGTGGGCTGCTCCGGCGGCAGGGGCTGGGACACCTCGGGGACCGGGTGGGCCGCAGGCGGCTCCTGCGCCGCCGCCTCCGACTCGTCCACCGAGATCCCGAAGTCCGTGGCCAGCCCCTTCAGGCCGTTCGAATAGCCCTCGCCGAGCGCGCGGAACTTCCAGCCCTCGCCCCGGCGGTACAGCTCGCCGCAGATCAGCGCGGTCTCCTCGCCGGTCTCCGGCCTGATGTCGAAATGAGCCAGCGGATCGCCCTCGGGCGCCGAGGCGTCGTACAGCACGATGCGCAGGTCGCGTACGCGGTCGAACGGCACACCGTCCGCCGACGCGACGAGCAGAATCTGGCCGACGGCGGACTCGACACCGCCCAGGTCTGTCTGGATCGTGTCGGTGAGGCCCTCGGCGTCCCGCTTCTTGCCGAGCCGCCACACCGTCCCGGAAGGGTGCCGGGGCTGGTTGTAGAAGACGAAGTCCTCGTCGGAGCGCACACGACCGTCGGGGCCGAGGAGCAGAGCCGAGGCATCGACGTCGGGGACCCCCTGCCCGGGCGTCCAGCGCAGCACGGCGCGTACCGTGGTGGCCTCCAGCGGGATGTTCGACCCCTTCAGCATCGCGTGCGTCATACGGTCATCCTGCCCTCTCCGTCCTGGTCACGACAACGCGGGGTACACGGGACATGTGCGCGGACGTGCAGGTCCGCGTTACCAGAAATTCATGCCCGTCGGGAACCCCCGACATGGGTATCTACGTACTATTACCGGCCACCTGTGAACAGGTCACAGGGGCCACTGAGTCACCACGGGGGAGTTCCATGCGTCATTTCGGGCACATCGCCCCAGAGGTGCGTCAGCGCCTCTTCCACCGGGAGCCGGCCTCCTTCACCGCCGACTCCGCGCCCCGGCTGCTCTCCGCGGCCCTGGGCGCCACGCTCTACAGCCCCGCCACCCGGCCGCGGCTGACCGACGACATCGTCAAACAGAGCGGCCGCGGCGTGGTCTCGATGGTGCTGTGCCTGGAGGACTCCATCGGCGACGAGGACGTGCAGGCCGGCGAGGCCAACCTCGTCACCCAGCTCACCGAGCTCGCCCGGCGGCCCGACGCCGGCGACCCGCCGCTGCTCTTCATCCGCGTCCGCACCCCCGAGCAGATCCCCGACCTCGTCCGCCGCCTCGGCCCCGCCGTACGGCTGCTGTCCGGATTCGTCCTGCCGAAGTTCACCGAGGAACGCGGCATACCGTTCCTGGAGGCCCTCGCGAGCGCCGAGACCGACAGCGGACGCCGGCTGTTCGCCATGCCCGTCCTCGAGTCGCCCGAGCTGCTCTACCGCGAGTCCCGCGTCGAGACCCTCGAAGGCATCTTCCGAGCCGTCGACAAGTACCGCGGCCGGGTCCTCGCGCTGCGCCTCGGCGTCACCGACTTCTGCTCCTCGTACGGCCTGCGCCGCGCCCCCGACATGACCGCCTACGACGTGCAGATCGTCGCCTCCGTCATCTCCGACGTGGTCAACATGCTCGGCCGCGCCGACGGCACCGGCTTCACCGTCACCGGGCCCGTCTGGGAGTACTTCCGCGTCCAGGAGCGCATGTTCAAGCCCCAGCTGCGCCGCAGCCCCTTCCTGGAGGGGCAGGCCGAGGCGCTGCGCGAAGCCCTCATCGAGCACGCCATGGACGGCCTGCTGCGCGAGATCACCCTCGACCACGCCAACGGCCTGCTCGGCAAGACCTGTATCCACCCCTCCCACGTCCTGCCCGTGCACGCGCTGTCCGTCGTCAGCCACGAGGAGTTCAGCGACGCCCAGGACATCCTCAAGCCGGAACGCTGCGGCGGGGGTGTACTGAGGTCGCAGTACACGAACAAGATGAACGAGGTGAAACCCCACCGCGCCTGGGCCGAACGCACGCTGCTGCGTGCCGAGGCGTTCGGCGTGGCCAACGAGGACATCGGCTTCGTGGAGCTGCTCGCCGCCGGCATCCCGGCCTGACCGGACCGGCAACCACCCGGCCGGGCCCACGCCGACGCCCGGCCCCTCGAACCAAGGGACGCATGAACAACGCAGTGAACGACGGGGACTGGTCCGGCAGCTGGGTCGCCGAACGGCTCGGAGTCCAGCTCGTGGGCGACGACACGCTCACCGACCTGCTGGGCCTGGCTTTGCGCCGCAACCCGAAACGAGCCCACCTGCTCGTCTCCAACGTGCTCGGCAAACACGTACCCCAGTCCCCGTCCGTGGTCCACGGCGCCGGCCACGCCCTCGGCCGCCGCGTCCGCGACCTGCTGGGTGACGAGGACGCCGCCGCCGCGGTCGTCCTCGGCTACGCCGAGACCGCCACCGGCCTCGGGCACTGCGTCGCCGACGGCCTCGGCTCCCCGCCCTACCTGCACTCCACCCGGCGCCCCGTCCCCGGCGTCGCCCGCGCCGGCGGCTTCGAGGAGTCCCACTCCCACGCCACCTCCCATCTGCTGCTCCCCGAGGACCCCACCCTCCTCGTCGGCGACGGCCCGCTCGTCCTCGTCGACGACGAGTTCTCCACCGGCAACACGGTCCTCAACACCATCCGCGAACTCCACGAGCGCTACCCGCGCGGCCGGTACGTCGTCGTCGCCCTCGTCGACATGCGGTCCCCGGCCGACGCCGGACGCCTCGACGACTTCGCCCGCGAGATCGGCGCCCGCGTCGACCTCGTCACCGCCGCCTCCGGCACCGTACGGCTGCCCGACGGCGTCCTGGAGAAGGGCCGGGAACTCGTCGCACGCCACGAGACCGCGCCCCCGGCCGCCCCCGCCACCGGCGCCCCCCGGCCCACCCGCGTCGACCTGAACTGGCCCGCCGGGCTCCCCGACGGCGGCCGGCACGGCTTCACCCCCGCCCACCGCACCCGGCTGGACAGCGCCCTGCCCGCCATGGCCGCCCGCCTGGCCCAGGCCCTCCCCGCCGGCGCGCGCCGCGTCCTCGTCCTCGGCTTCGAGGAACTCATGTACGCCCCGCTCCGGCTCGCCCACGAACTGGAACGGGCCACCGGCCTCGAGGTCCGCTACTCCACCACCACCCGCTCACCCGTCCTCGCCGTCGACGACCCCGGCTACGCCATACGCACCCGCCTCGTCTTCCCCGCCCACGACGACCCCGCCGACGGCCCCGGCGAGCGCTACGCCTACAACGTCGCAGGCGCCGGCTTCGACGCCGTCGTCACCGTCGTCGACTCCGTCGCCGACACCCCCGCCCTGCACGCCCCCGACGGACTCCTCGCCCAGCTCGCCGCGCAGACCCCGCACGTCCTGCTCGCCGTCGTCCCCTCGTACGTCCCCGGCCCCCTCGCCCTGCCCGAAAGGCCCCCGATGCTGCCCGAGCCCCTGCGCGGCCCCGCCTTCTCCTCGTACGCCCCGGAAGAGGTCGGCTGGCTGCTCCAGGACCTCTCGGACGTCACCCTGGAGGCGCCCACCGAGGAACGCGAGGAGGCCATCCAGAGCGGCGGCGCCCACTACGCCGAATCCCTGCCCGTCGAGTACCAGCCCAGCGAGCAGTACCAGGCGCTCTTCCACAGCGCCCTCGACGAGTCCGCCGCCCGCCTCGCCCGCGCCGTCGGCGCCGTCACCGAGATCGTCCTCGCCGAACGCTCACCCCGCCCGGTGCTCGTCTCCCTCGCCCGCGCCGGCACCCCCGTCGGCGTCCTCATGCGCCGCTGGGCCCACTTCCGGCACGGCCTCGAACTGCCCCACTACGCCGTCTCCATCGTCCGCGGCCGCGGCATCGACGCCAACGCCCTGCGCTGGCTCGCCCGCCACCACGACCCCCGCGACGTCGTCTTCGTCGACGGCTGGACCGGCAAGGGCGCCATCACCCGCGAACTCGCCGCAGCGATACGCGAATTCGAGGCGTCCGACGGCGTCACCGGCTTCGACCCCGAGATCGCCGTGCTCGCCGACCCCGGTTCCTGCGTCCGGACCTACGGCACCCGCGACGACTACCTCATCCCGTCCGCCTGCCTCAACTCCACCGTCTCCGGGCTCATCTCCCGCACCGTGCTGCGCGCCGACCTCGTCGGCCCGCACGACTTCCACGGCGCCAAGTTCTACCGCGAACTCGCCGGCTCCGACGTCTCCGTCGCCTTCCTCGACGCCGTCTCCGCCCGCTTCCCCGACGTCACCGACACCGTCGACGCCACCGCCAAGGAACTCCTCTCCACCGACCGCACCCCCACCTGGGAAGGCTGGGCCGCCGTCGAACGCATCAGCGAGGAGTACGGCATCCACGACGTCAACCTCGTCAAGCCCGGCGTCGGCGAGACCACCCGCGTCCTGCTGCGCCGCGTCCCCTGGAAGATCCTCGCCCGCGAAGGAGCCGGCGCCGACCTCGCCCACGTACGCCTGCTCGCCGAACAGCGCGGCGTCCCCGTCGAAGAGGTCCCCGGACTGCCCTACACCTGCGTCGGACTCATCCACCCCAAGTACACCCGCGGCGCCACCGGCGCCGACGGCCGGACGGTGAACCTCTGATGCCCGTGATCGTCGCCAGCGACCTCGACCGCACCCTGATCTACTCCGCCGCCGCCCTCGCGCTCACCATGCCCGACGCCCGGGCCCCACGCCTGCTCTGCGTCGAGGTCCACGAGAGCAGACCGCTGTCCTACATGACCGAGACGGCCGCCCAGCTCCTCACCGACCTCGGCGACCGCGCGCTCTTCGTCCCCACCACCACGCGCACCCGCAAGCAGTACCAGCGCATCAACCTGCCCGGCCCGCCCCCCACCTACGCCATCTGCGCCAACGGCGGGCACCTCCTCGTCGACGGCGTCTCCGACCCCGACTGGCACGCCCAGGTCACCGCCCGCCTCGCCGAGAGCTGCGCACCCCTCGCCGAGATCCAGGACCACCTGATGGCCACCGCCTCACCGGCCTGGGTCCGCAAGCACCGCGTCGCCGAAGACCTCTTCGCCTACCTCGTCGTCGAACGCGAACTGCTCCCCGAGGAATGGGTGAAGGAACTCGCCGTCTGGGCCGAGAACCGCGGCTGGACCGTCTCCCTCCAGGGCCGCAAGATCTACGCCGTCCCCAAACCGCTCACCAAGAGCGCGGCCCTGCGCGAACTCGCCCGCCGCACCGGCGCCGAACTCACCCTCGCCGCCGGGGACTCCCTGCTCGACGCCGACCTGCTGCTCGCCGCCGACCGAGGCTGGCGCCCCGGCCACGGCGAACTCGCCGACACCGCCTTCACCGCCCCCGCCGTCACCGCCCTGCCCGAACGAGGCGTCCTCGCGGGCGAACGCATCCTGAGGGAGTTCCTGAAGGCGGCCGGCACGACAGCCGGCGCAACGGGCTAGGGTCTTTCGTTTGGATCAGCCCGGCTGCGGCCGACGGGACATGATGACGTGCCAGACCCCGCGACGCCGGGATGATCCAAACGAAAGGCCCTAGCCGCAGCAGCCCCCGCCGCAGCAACCGCCCCCGCCGGACGCCTTGGGCGCCGCGGGGGCGCTCGCGGTCCCACCCACGGCCACCGTCGACAAAAGCTTCACCGTGTCGTCGTGCCCGGCCGGGCAACTCGCCGGAGCGGACGACTCCGCCATCGGCCGGCTCAGTTCGAACGTGTCGCCGCAACTGCGGCAGCGGTACTCGTAGCGAGGCATGACCCCAGATTAGCCCGGCCCGTGACCGCCGCCCCGCTCCTCACGGATCCGCGCCACCACCCGCGCCACCGACTGCCGCACCGCCTCGGTCTCCGTCAGGAAGTGCCAGTAGTCCGGATGCCGGCCCTCCAGCGTGCCGATCGCCCGCTCCAGCCGCGCCACCGACTCGTCCAACGGCCGCGCGTGCCGCGGATCCGGAGTGTTCCGCCCCGCCATCGCCAGCCGCTGCGCGTCCCGGATCGCGAAACGCGTCCGCTCGATCTCCCGCTCCGGATCCTTCTGCACCTCGTTCAGCCGGCGCAGCCGGTCACCCGCCGCCGACACCGACTCGTCCGTCGCGTTCAGCAGCGCCCGCACCGTCGACAGCAACGCCGTCGCGTCCGGCCAGCGCTGCGCGTCCCGCGCCGCCCGCGCCTCCGCCAGCTTCACCTCGGCCTGCCGTACGTTCTCCGCGGCCGTCTCCGGCACCCCCTGCAGGTCCTGCCAGCACGCCACCGTGAACCGCCGCCGCAACTCGCTCAGCACCGGCTCCACCTGCTCCGCCCGCGTCGTCAGCGCCTGCGCCCGCGTCCGCAGCGACACCAGCCGGTGATCGATCTCCGCCGCCCGCTCCGGCAGTCGCTCCGCCTCCGCCCGGATCGCCCCGGCCTCCCGCGCGACCCGCTCCGCCCGCTCCAGCGTCTGCGGCACACCATGCCGCCCCGCCCCCTCGTTCAGCAGCGTCAGCTCCGGCCCCAGCGCCGCCAGCCGCGCCGCCAGATCGTCCGCCCGCAGCCCCGACTCCCGCACCGCGTCCAGCGCGTTCGACGCCGCCAGCAGCCCCTGCCGGGCCCGCTCCACCGCCGGCGCCAACCGCGCCAGCTGCGTCTCCGCCTTCCCCAGCAACGGCCCCAGCCCGTCCGCGAACCGGTCCAGCTCCCGCCGTACGCCGTCCAGGTCGTCCTTCGCCCGGCTCAGCTCGGCACGCGCCCGGCCCGCCGCCGAGGCCTCCAGATCGTCACGGTCCAGATCGTGCGCGTCGACCGCCTGGATATAGCGGTGACTCGCCTCGTCGATCCGCCGGCCCAGCGCCTCGAACCCCTCGACCGCACGACGGGCCGCCGGCGAGTCGTCCACGGCAGCGATCGTCTCTATCGAGATCCGCAGATCCCGCTGCGCGGTGTCCAGCTCGTAGAACGCGGCCGCCGCGGCGTCCTTCGCCGCCTGCGCCTCCGCCCGCTGATTCTCCGCCCGCCCACCGAACCAGCGCCGCGTCCCGCCACCCGCGAACGCGGCGGGCAGCGCGAGAACGGCGACGACGGGAAGGGCGACGGCGAGCACCACATGATCGAGGGCGGGCCGCACCCGGCGCACGGGACGGTGCCGCCGCATCACGGGCGGCACGGACGGCGAGTTCGGCTGCGGAGGTGTCGCCGTCACATCCCTCTCCCGTGCTGTCATTCACCCTGCCGGTGTCATTCTCCCACCGGTGAAGGACGAACACACGGGCCGGTCAGTTCGCCGTTCGCACCGTGATGTTCCCGTCGCCGCTGTGCGCGCTGATCCGACGGGAGCTGGAGGCGTCCCGCGGCACGGACACATCCACCGAACCGTCCCCGGCCTCCGCCTCCACCCGGTAACCGGCCCGCGGCACCTCGACCGTCACCGAACCGTCCCCGCTCCGCGTCTCCACCAGATCCGGCACGCTCCCCAGCGACAGCCGCACCGAACCGTCCCCGGACTTCGCCCGCACCTCCCGCGACGCGACGTCGAACACCCGCACGGAGCCGTCCCCGGTCTCCAGGTCCAGCGCCCCACTGGAGTCGCTGACCTGCACCGAACCGTCCCCGGCCTTGATGTGCAACGGGTCCTCGAACCCCCGCGCCCGCACACTCCCGTCCCCGTCCAGCACCCGTACGGTCACCCCGCGCGGCACCTCGATCCGATGCCTGGACGAGCAGTCGGCGACGACCCCGGAGCACTTCTCCCGCAGCACCAGCCGGTCGTCCTTCATCGACCAGGTGACCTTCGGATCCTCCCCGAACACCACCGCCCCCTCGAACCACCGCGTCACCTCGACCGCCCCGGCCTCATGCTCCTCGGCCGCGACGATCTCCAGCGCCGAGTCGTCCGAGTCCACGGTCAGCGTCCGCCCCTCCAACGCGAACGACCGCCGCTCCGGCTCCTCGTCGTCCCCGGCGGACGCCCCGCACCCACTCACCCCCGCGACGAGCGCCACGAGCACCCCGGCGACGGCGATCCGAGCGGGAACGGTACGGGCCATGACGATCTCCCCCTGAACTGTTCCGGACCCTGCGCGGCCCGGACTCCGACGATGCTCCGACCGTACGGACCGCGCGCCCCCCGGAGAATCCGGCCTTCTACCGGACCGGGGGTGGGGATAGCCCCCCGGTGCGCCGTCGGACACCCGTTCAGGGATCGCCTGGGTGACCTCGCGGGCGGACAGTCGTTGCATCTGATGAGCGGATCTTCGGGCGGCACAGGGAGGTGGCGGATGGCTGGTGGCCTGCGGGCGGTGGCGCCGCCTTTCGTCGTGCCCGGCCCGGCCGCCGTGTCGATCCGTACCCGGCTGCGGGTGTCCTCGATGGACGCGGAGCTGCTGACCGAGGTCGGTGGCTTCCTCGGCTCCCTGGCGGGGGGAGACCTGGCGGTGCGATCCCGGCCGGGCGCACCTTCCGGCTCCGCCGCCTGGGCCGAGCGGAAGCGGACGCTGACGGAGAGCTCGTCGGCACGCTGGGCGGGGAGCATCACCAGGGCCACCGAGGATCAGTGGGCCCTGGCGAGGCGGAACCAGGCCGCCGAAATGACCTGGCTCCGCAGCCAGATCGTCCGTATCGAGGCGCGGCTCGCCTGCCCTATGGCGCCCAGGGGTGACAGGCGGACCGGAGCCCCGCGCGGCTATGCCACCAAGGCGGAGTGGCATGCGAAATCGCGGCGTCTCGCCGCCCTTCGGGACAGGCTGGCCGCCGTGCGGGACGACTGGGAGGCCGGGAAGGTGCGGGTCGTCCGCGGGGGCAGGCGACTCGTACACCTGCGGCACCACCTGGACGACGCGGGGCTCAGCCGGGAGCAGTGGGCAGAGCGTTGGCGGGCGGCCCGTATGTTCCTGGCGGCCGACGGCGAGTCCGGCAAGCGCTGGGGCAACGAGACGATCCGGGTCACCGGCACCGGCGAACTGTCACTCCGGCTACCGTCCCGGCTGGCGCACCTGGCCAACGCCTCGCACTGCCGGTACGTGCTGGACGCGTCGGTGGCCTTCTCCCATCGCTCCGAGGAGTGGCAGGACCGGATCGCCGCGCACCGGGCGGTGGCCTACCGCATCCACTTCGACGTCCCACGCGGGCGCTGGTACCTGACCGCTTCCTGGAAGCGTGCGCAGATGCCTGCCCCGCCGATCGAGGCGGCGACGGCCCGGGGCGTGGTCGCGGTCGACATGAACGCCGACCATCTCGCCGCCTGGCAGCTGGACCGGCACGGCAATCCCGTCGGCGGCCCCCGGCGCTACGCGTACGACCTCTCCGGTGGCGGTCGGCACCGGGACGCCCAGATCCGGCATGCCCTCACCCGTCTGCTGCACCATGTCCGGCTCCGCGGCGTCACCACGATCGCCGTCGAGGACCTCGACTTCGCCGACGCGAAGAGCCGGGAGCACCACGGCAGGAGCAGGACGTTCCGTGCGCTGGTCTCCCGCTTCCCCACGGCGGCCTTCAGGGCCAGGCTCGTCTCCATGGCGGCCGAGCAGGGCGTCACGGTCATCGCAGTGGACCCCGCCTACACGTCTCGCTGGGGAGCCCAGCACTGGCAGCGGCCCCTGACGACACCCGGCCGCCGGATCACCGGCCACGACGCGGCTGCCGTGGCGATCGGACGACGTGCCCTCGGAGTACCGATCCGGCGACGGACGGCACCGCCCCCTCACGACCGGAGTGATCGTGCGGGGCATCGGACCGACCAGGCCGGACCGGCGACCCGGCGGCGCGAGGGACCCCGCCCCCGCCCTCCCGGACCACGGACACGATCCGTGTCACCGGCGCGCGGAGCGAAAGCGGGTGACCAGCGTGCCCAGCACCACTCGGGGCACGCGGCCGGGCCCACGCTCGGCCCTCAGGAGGACGGCTGCCCCCTTGCGCGGACCGGTATATGGGTTTGTGGCTCGGGGCCCGGGACAATGTAGGCTGTCGACTCGTCCCGGGTGCGTAGCTCAGTGGTAGAGCGCCTGCCTTACAAGCAGGATGTCGGCGGTTCGAAACCGTCCGCGCCCACACGTGGGGAGGACCCCGGTCGCCATGGCCGGGGTCCTTTCGTGTGTCAGGGCGTCTCCTCCGGGTCGTCCTTCGTGTGCTTGAGCTTCATCCGGGCGTCGACCCGGGCCGCCCCGTCGAGCTGCGACCAGAAGCGGTGGCCGCTGACGAACACCGCGAGTTCGTGTTCGCGGCGGCGCAGCTTCTCCACCTCCGCCTGTTCGTCCTCCGTCCAGCCGGGGGAGGCGGGGCGCTCGATCTTGCGCCAGCCGTTGTCGTCGCTGAAGCCGTCCAGGGGAACGACCGACCAGGGCAGCCTTCTCAGCAGGGCCGACAGCTCGGCCCGGACCTGATGCAGCTCCTCCTGACCGGCGAGGAGGTCACTCGGAAAGTCATAGGGCGTAGCCACGGCTCAATGCTACGCCTGTTCGATTTAGGGGTGCGAGTCGCTTCGGGAGGTTCATGCGAACGGGTGTGTGAGGGGCGGACGTTAACGCGTAAATGCGGTGGTTGTCCGTGAGCGGTGCCGCCTACGGTCGCGCTCATGGTTGACGACTGTTTCGCGGATCCGCGGCTCGCCGCGCTCTACGACCCCCTGGACTCCGACCGCAGTGATCTCGACGTCTACGTGAGGATCGCCGAGGAGTTCGGGGCGAGGAGTGTGCTGGACATCGGCTGTGGGACGGGGGTGTTCGCGCTACTGCTGGCCGACCGGGGCATCGAGGTCGTCGGTGTCGATCCCGCCGGGGCGTCGCTCGATGTCGCCCGGGGCAAGCCGGGTGCCGGGCGGGTGCGGTGGATCCACGGGGACGCCACGGCGTTGCCGCCTCTGACGGTCGACCTCGTGACCATGACGGCCAACGTCGCGCAGGCCATCCTCGATCCGGGCGACTGGCGGGGCACGCTGCGCGGGGCCCGTGAGGCGCTGCGGCCGGGTGGGCGTCTGGTGTTCGAGACGCGGGATCCGGCCCGGCGGGCCTGGGAGGAGTGGACCCGTGAGCGGTCCTGGCGGGTGACGGAGGTTCCGGGGGGCGGGGCGGTCGAGACGTGGTTCGAGTTGGTGGACGTGCGGCTGCCGGTGGTGTCCTTCCGGGCGAACTTCGTGTTCGCCGGGGACGGGTCTGTGCTGACCTCGGAGTCGACGCTGCGGTTCCGGGAGCGCGGTGAGGTGGAGGCGGATCTGCTCGCGGAAGGGTTCGTCGTGGACGAGGTGCGGGACGCGCCCGACCGGCCGGGGCGGGAGTTCGTCTTCGTCGCGCGGCGTCCCTGAGAGGTTCCCGCGACGGGCCCGTCGGGGGGAGACTGGGCGCATGTGCCGCAGTATCAAGACGCTTCGTCCGCCCGTGTTGCCCGAGGAGGCGACGGAGGACGAGATCCGTGCCGCCGCGCTCCAGTACGTGCGCAAGGTGTCGGGTTTCCGGGCCCCCGCCGCGCACAACCGCGAGGTCTTCGACCGTGCCGTCGATGTGATCGCGCAGGCCACGGCCGAGCTGCTCGACGGTCTGGAGGTCCGGGGGCAGGCGGCCCGGCAGGCGGGCTGAGCCGAGCGCGGGGTCGGCCCGGCGTCAGTAGCGCTGGGCCTTGGCGATCTCGGCGGTCAGCCGGGGCTCGGGGGGCTTGCGGCTGATGGCGACGGGCTCGGCGCGTTCGCCGGGTTCGAGGTCCTCGGCGCCGACGAACCGGGTCTCGACGACCTTGCCGTCCGGGTCGCGGAAGTCGACCTGCACGGCGTAGGACGCGGTCTCGTCCGTGCGGTTGGTGATGGCCACGACGACGGCCAGCAGGTTGCCGGTGTCCGCGCGGGGCTTGCCGGTGAGGGAGACGTCGGCAGTGGCGTTGCCGCGCCCCTTGACGTCCTTGAGCTGCTCCTGCGCGGCGTCGTTGGCCCGTTTGACCTCCGCCGACACCGAGGCCTCGAACGCGGAGGCGCGGGCGGACGCGGAGGACGCGGCGGCCGAGGCGCGTTCGCGGGCGGAGGCCTCCAGGGAGGACAGGCCGGGCGCGGGTGAGCCGGAGAAGGAGGCCGTGTCGGGGGGTGTGGGGGTGGGGCGGGCGGACGCGGAGCCGTCGCCGTCGTCGTCCCCGCCGCATCCGGTGAGGGCCGTCGCGCCCAGGACGGCGAGGAGGAGTGCGGTCAGGGCGGTGCGTGCGCGGGCCCGTCGGGGTGGTGTCGTCGCCTTCGGCGCGCGAGCGCTCTTACCGCTCATGGGGGTCCCTTCCGGACGCGGACACGTCGGGCGGGCCGGGCGGCCCTTCCTCGTCACCCATCGTGCACGGGGAGGGGGCCACCGGCCACTCAGGGTCACATGGGCGTGCTCACGCCGGGTTGCGGCGCATCAGGAACGTGGCCACGGCTCCGGCGCCGAAGAGTGCCGCCACCGAGACGAGCGTGGCGACCCAGGTGGCGCCCAGCCACTGGGCGCCGAGGTAGCCGAGGGCCACGCTGTAGACGGCCCAGGCGAGGCCGGCGACGGCGGACCAGGGCAGGAAGTCGCGGGGGCTGCGGCGGGTGGCGCCGGCGCCGAAGGAGACCAGGGAGCGGCCGGCGGGGGCGAAGCGGGCCAGGACGACGAGGGCGCCGCCGCCCCGGGACAGGGCGGCGCCGAGACGTTCCTGCGCGGAGGCGAGCCGCCGGGAGCGGGCGAGGGCGCGGTCGAGGCGGGGGCCGCCGCGCCAGGCGAGCCGGTAGGCGACGAGGTCGCCGAGGACGGACGCGGTGGCGGCGCACAGGGTGAGGGCGAGGATGTCGGGGACGTCGTCGGGGACCTGTCCGGTCGCGGCGCCGGAGCCGGCGGCCGCCGCCGTGGCCGCGGTGATGACGAGGACGCCGCTGGGCAGGACCGGCAGGAACACGTCCAGCAGGACCGACAGCCCGACGGCCGCGTAGATCCATGGGGCCGCCGTCAGCGATCCCACGTCCGCGAGACTTTCGAGCACCGCAACTCCCCGTTTCCACCCCCGTGGCCAACCGTGCCGCGGTGTCGCGGGGGAGCGGCAGGAGCGGCCTGTGTCAGCCATACAGCGTACGCCGCCGGTGTGACATCCGGTTCATCGGGGGCTCGTGTGTTCGTTGTGGAGTTTTCTTTTTCCGGGCCCCGGAGCGGGCCGGAGGGGTCAGTCCGTCAGGCCGGTCTCCATGACCGTCCGCAGCCGTGCCGGTGCGCCGCGTCGTGCGCGGGCCTGCTCCAGCCGCAGCCGGGCCGAGCGCCCGTCGAGCGTGAGGGTCATCAGCTGGTTGCCGAACCAGGGTCCGCCGGTGCGGCGCCAGTCGATCTTGGGGCGCCTGGAGCGGCCGTGTCCGGCGATCCAGCCGCCGAGGCCGCGGGCGAGTCCGCTCCAGCCGAAGCGGAAGCCGAACCGGATGGCCGCGGGGACCGCGTTGTGCACGGGGGAGCAGGTCAGCTGGAGGACCCGGGCGCGGGGGCTGCTCTCGCCGTCGGGCCAGGTGGGTTCGGCGACGTAGGCGTGGTGGACGTCCCCGGACAGGACACAGACGGTCGCGGGGGCGTCCGGCCCGGACCCGGCCTCGGCGACGAGGTCGGTCAGGGCGTCGAAGGATTCCGGGAAGGCCGCCCAGTGCTCCAGGTCGGCGCCGCGCCGCAGCTTCTCCCCGAAGCGGGCCCAGCGCTCCCCACGGGCGCCCTTGCACAACGCGGCGTCCCAGGCCTCGGCGTCGTGCACGAGGTGGGGGAGCAGCCAGGGCAGTGAGGTGCCGATGAGGAGGTGGTCGCAGGACTCGGGCGTGTCGAGCGCCTGTTCGCGCAGCCAGCGCTCCTCGCCCGGGTCGAGCATGGAGCGGTTCTGTTCGTCGAGGACGCGGGCGGCCCGGGTGTCGACCATGAGCAGGCGGACGCGCCCGAAGTCGCGCCGGTAGCTCCAGCGCACGGTGGCGGGTTCGGCGTCCGCCTTGCAGGCGAGGTCCCGCAGCAGGTCGGTGCCGTCGGCGACGGCGCGGACGGCGCCGTAGAGCGGGTCGGCGGCGAGCTCGCCGGGGGAGAGGTTCCCGAGGTGCTGGTACACCCAGTACGACATGAGGCCGCTCAGGATGCGTTCGCGCCACCAGGGGGTGGCCCGCATGTCGGCGAGCCAGGAGGCGGAGGTGTTCCAGTCGTCGATCACGTCGTGGTCGTCGAAGATCATGCAACTGGGCACGGTGGACAGCAGCCAGCGCACTTCGGGGTCGAGCCAGGACTCGTAGTAGAGGTGGGTGTACTCCTCGTAGTCCGCGACCTCGGCGCCGGGCGGGTCGTTCAGGTCGCGGCGGGCGGCGAGCCAGCGGCGGGTCGCCTTGGAGGTCTCGTCGGCGTACACCTGGTCGCCGAGCAGGACGAGCACGTCGGGGCGATCGCCGTCGGGTGCGGTGGCGATACGGGCGGCGAGGGTGTCGAGGGCGTCGGGGCCTACGGGGTCCGGTTCACCGGCGGGGGCGGAGGCCCAGCGGCAGGAGCCGAAGGCGAGGCGGACGGGGTCGCCGGGCGCGGGGGTGCGGATGACGGAGGGCGGGAACGGCGAGTCGGGCGGCGGCCAGACGGGTGTGTCGTCGAGGAGCACCTCGTAGGGGTGGTCGGCGCCGGGGGTGAGTCCGGTCACCGCGACGAGCGCGTAGTGGTGGCCGGCGATCTGGAAGGTGCGCGCGGTGCCGCCCGGGGCGCCGCCGACCCGGACCTCGGCGGTGCAGGGGCGGCTCGTCTCGACCCATACGGTCGCGGCCGAGCCGTCGGCGTACCTCAGCAGTGGACCCAGGCGCAGTTCCGCCACGTGACCTCCTCCGTCGCCCCGTACGGTACGGAACGACGGAGGGGGACGGACAGGCCCCGGGGATCACGGTTTCGCCGGAGAGGCCGTCCGGGTGACGGCGGTCAGCAGTTCGCGAGGTACGAGGTGAGGGCGGACTTCTCGGCCGAGTCGACGGAGAGGCCGTAGTAGTACTTCACCTGGACCCAGGCGCGGACGTAGGTGCAGCGGTAGGCCGTGCGCGACGGCATCCAGGTGGCGGGGTCCTGGTCGCCCTTGGACTGGTTGACGTTGTCGGTGACGGCGATGAGCTGGGGGCGGGTCAGGTCGTTGGCGAACGACTGGCGCCGGGAGGTGGTCCAGGAGCCGGCGCCGGAGTCCCAGGCCTCGGCGAGCGGGACGAGATGGTCGATGTCGAGGTCGGAGGCGGCGGTCCAGGTGGCGCCGTCGTAGGGGGAGTACCAGCTGCCGCTGGTGGCGGCGCAGGAGGAGTCGGTGACGACGCCCGAGCCGTCGCGCTTGAGGACGGTCTCGCGGGTGTTGCAGGTGCCGGACTGGGTGATCCAGTGCGGGAAGAGGTCGCGGTCGTAGCCGGTGCGGTTCTCGGAGGCGACGGTGAGCTGGGCGAGGTAGCCGCGCGCGGTGGCGGCGCTGACCGGGGTGGGGAGGGCGGCGGAGGCCGTCGGTCCGTTGAGGAGTCCGACAGAGGCGATGACGCCGGTCAGCGCCGCGAGTATGCTGACGCGTCGACGCGCGTAGAACTTGGACATGGTGAACTCCCTTGTGGGGTGCGGGTGTTGGCGTCCGGGCACGGGCATGCTCGCGACGCCGTGTTGCGGGGAGGTGTGCGCGCGGTAAGAAGTTAGTGGCGCGTACATGACATAACAAGGTTTACGGCGAAACGTTTCGCGTATGCTGGGGGCAGCAGAAGGGGAGTAGCTCTTCGCCGGACCGTCGACATACTGCTCAGCTCGTCTGAGCCGGCGCCCGGAGGCGGACCTCGGTCACGGGGTCGGCCAGCGAGACCTTCGGCCAGCAGTGCACGTCCGTACCCGTGGTGCGGACGCCCGAGCGCTGCCGTGCCGAGGTGTCGCAGCGCAGAGCGGACTCTCGGTGGGGCAGCCCCGACCGATTGAGGACCCTTGATCAGCCTGACCGTGACGGCCGTCGTCTTCGGCGTCGTCTTCCTCGCCGAACTGCCCGACAAGACCGCGCTCGCCGGACTCGTGCTCGGCACCCGCTACCGCGCCTCGTACGTCTTCGCCGGGGTCGCCGCCGCCTTCACCGTCCACGTCGTGCTCGCCGTGGCCGCCGGCAGTGTGCTCACCCTGCTGCCCCAGCAGATCGTGCACGCCCTGACCGGTGTGCTCTTCCTCGGCGGTGCCGCGGTGCTGCTGCTGAAGAAGGACGAGAGCGAGGAGGACGTCCGCAAGCCGGAGGACCAGTCCTTCTGGAAGGTCTCCGGCGCCGGGTTCATGCTCATCCTGGTCGCCGAGTTCGGGGACCTGACGCAGATCATGACCGCCAACCTCGCCGCCCGCTACGACGACCCGCTCTCCGTCGGTATCGGCGCGGTGCTGGCGCTGTGGAGCGTGGCCGCCATCGGGATCGTCGGCGGGAAGGCGCTGATGCGCCGGGTGCCGCTGGCGCTGATCACGAAGATCGCGGCGCTCGTGATGCTGGGACTGGGCGTGTGGAGCCTGTACGAGGCGATCGCCTGAGGATCCGGTGGCCCGGGTGGCCCGGGTGGCGCGACTGGCGCGAGCTGAACATCCGGTGAACGTTCCCGGATGCGGTGGCGCGATCGGGTCCCGGTTTTGTACCGTAGAAAAACAAAGTGGCTCCGCCCGTTCTCCCTGACCGGCGGGCGGATCCACCTTGTCCCTCCCGGGAGCCGTTACGGCACCCCCGTGTCCCACCCCGCTTGGAGTAGCCGATGCCGGCCGCCGCCACCCCCGCCGTGCTCACCGCCCGCGCCCTCCTGCTCGACATGGACGGCACCCTCGTCAACTCGGACGCGGTGGTGGAGCGCATCTGGCGCCGCTGGGCCGACCGGCACGGGCTGGACGGCGACGAGGTCATGAAGGTCGTGCACGGACGTCAGGGACACGCCTCGATGGCCCTGCTGCTGCCCAACCGTCCCGTCGAGCAGAACCACGCGGACAACGCGCGCATGCTCGCCGAGGAGACCGCCGACATGGACGGCGTCGTGCCGGTGCCCGGGGCGCCCGAGTTCCTTGCCTCCCTGCGCGGGCTGCCACACGCCCTGGTGACCTCCGCCGACGTCGCGCTGTCCACGGCGCGGATGGCCGCCGCCGGGCTCCCGCTGCCGGACGTCCGGGTGACCGCGGAGTCCGTCGGCGCCAGCAAGCCCGACCCCGAGGGCTTCCTCAAGGGCGCCGCGGAACTCGGCGTCGACCCGGCCGACTGCGTCGTCTTCGAGGACTCCGGCGCGGGCATCCAGGCGGGGCGCGCCGCGGGGATGCGGGTGGTCGGCATCGGTCCGCGTGCCGGTCTCCATGAGCCGGATGTGCTGGTCGAGGACCTGCGGCGGGTGCGGGTGGAGGACGCCGGGGGCGGGACGATCCGGCTCGTGGTGAACTGACGGGCCACTGACCGCCCCCGCGCCCGCCGCGCGCGTCATGGGATGGATGACCACCCCGGCGCCCGCCGCGCGCGCGTCACGGCTCGCTTGTTTCCGATTCCAGCCTCTGGCGGGTCTTCAGGTCGTAGGCGCCCCACTGCTGGGGCCAGATGCCGCGGGCCCACTGGTAGCGGGAGACCGCGTCCTCCACGTGGCGGTCGTAGGTGCCCTGGGCCGGGCGGGTGTAGAGGCGCAGTTGTGTCAGGCGCAGTTCCAGTTCGACCACCTCGGGGCCGCGTGAACCCCGGCTGAGTACGGGCGGTTCCTCCGGGTCCGCGGCGAGGTTGCCGTCCGCGGGGGCGCTGGACTCCGCGGTGGTGGGGGTCGTGGTCGGCTCCGCCGAGGGCGATGGCGTCGGGGAGGCGTCGGCCGACGACGAGGCGGAGGGGGAGGGTGACGCCGTCGGGGTGTCCGACGGGGACGCGGACACCGACTCCGTGGGTGTGGGGCTTCCGCTCGGTGCTCGCGTCGCCTCGGGCGTGCCCGTCGACGGGGCCGGTACTCCCGCCCGGACGTCCTTCCGCTGTGCCTCGTCCCGTACCGGGGTGTCGTACGCGAACAGACCGCTCGCCAGCCCCGCCGCCGCGATCACGGCGACCACCGCGCCGCCCGCGCCCAGCAGGACCGTACGGCGGCGCCGCGCGCCCGCCCCGGCCGTCCGGCGGCCGTCGTCCACGACCCGCAGGGTCGCCGTCGCCGGGTCGAACAGGCTCAGGTCCTGGGCGCTCGGCGCGCTCGCCCCCGGCGTCAGGGGAGCCGGCAGCGCGGGGACCGCGCGCAGCGCCATCGTCTCGCCGTCGTCCGGCGGGCCGCCGCCCTCCAGTTCCACGTATGGGCGTATGCGCAGCGGATCGAAGTCCTCCGCCGCGGCCGCCTCCGCCGTACGCGCCTCCCGCAGCGCGTCCGACACGTCCTGGGCGCAGCCGCACGCCGGCGTGCGGTCGGCAGCCCTCGCCGCCCCGCACCGCGGGCACGCACGGCCGTCCGGCCCACCCGGGCTGCCCGTGCCCCCGGCCCCTTCGGTTCCCCTCGGCTCCGTCACGCGTCGGTCCCTCCCCTCGCGAACTCCCCAGATTATGCAGACGCTCTCCACGGCTTCTTCGCATACCCCCGGAAGACGCGCTCCGCGGAGGACTCAACAGGCCGTAACGGGATACAGCGATCACGATGGAGAGGAAAACGAGACGGTCGGGAGGTCTTCATGGCCGGGGACGCGCACGGCAGGGCGGGGGGAGTGCGTGACGCGCAGCCCCCGAAGGGGCGGGTCGAGCCGCACGAGAACGTGTCCGGCAACGTCCTCGTCTCCATCGGCGCGCTGCTCCTCGGCATGCTGCTCGCCGCACTCGACCAGACCATCGTCTCCACCGCGCTGCCGACCATCGTCAGCGACCTCGGCGGTCTGGAGCATCTGTCCTGGGTCGTGACGGCATATCTGCTGGCGTCCACGGCCGCCACCCCGCTGTGGGGCAAGCTCGGCGACCAGTACGGACGCAAACGGCTCTACCAGATCGCCATCGTCATCTTCCTCGTCGGCTCCGCCCTGTGCGGCATGGCGCAGGACATGACCCAGCTCATCGCCTTCCGCGCGCTGCAGGGGCTGGGCGGCGGCGGCCTCATCGTGCTGTCCATGGCGATCGTCGGCGACATCGTGCCGCCCCGCGAACGCGGCCGCTACCAGGGGCTGTTCGGGGCGGTGTTCGGTGCCACCAGCGTCCTCGGGCCGCTGCTCGGCGGGGTGTTCACCGAGCATCTGAGCTGGCGGTGGGTGTTCTACGTCAATCTGCCGGTCGGCGCCGTCGCGCTCATCGTCATCGCCCTCGTGCTGCACATCCCGCGCCGCAGCACCAAGCACGTCATCGACTACCTCGGCACCGTGCTCATCGCCGCCGTCGCCACCGGCCTGGTGCTGGTGGCGTCCCTCGGCGGGACGACCTGGGGCTGGGGCTCGGCGCAGATCGTGGCCCTCGCCGTCGCCTCCGTCGTGCTCGCGTTCGTCTTCGTCGCCGTGGAGCGGCGGGCCGCCGAACCCGTGCTGCCGCTCAAGCTCTTCCGGGTGCGCACCTTCACGCTGTCCGCCGTCATCAGCTTCATCGTCGGCTTCGCCATGTTCGGCGCGATGACCTACCTGCCGACGTTCCTCCAGGTCGTGCAGGGCATCAGCCCCACCCTGTCCGGCGTCCACATGCTCCCGATGGTCGCCGGCATGCTGCTGTCGTCCACCGGGTCCGGGCAGATCGTCAGCCGCACCGGCCGCTGGAAGGTGTTCCCGATCGCCGGCACCGGCGTGACCGCCGTCGGCCTGCTGCTCCTGCACCAGCTCGACGCGGGCAGCTCCACCGCCCTGATGAGTGTGTACTTCTTCGTGTTCGGGCTGGGCCTCGGCCTCGTCATGCAGGTCCTCGTGCTCATCGTGCAGAACGCCGTCCCCTACGAGGACCTCGGCGTCGCCACCTCCGGCGCCACCTTCTTCCGCTCGATCGGCGCCTCGTTCGGCGTCGCCATCTTCGGCACCGTCTTCGCCAGCCGCCTCGACGACCTCCTCGTGGACGCCTTCCGCGGCGTACGGCTGCCGCCCGGCGCCTCCCTCGAAGGGCTTGAGGCCGACCCGCGGGGCATCGCCGAACTGCCCGCCGCGCTGCGCCCGGCCGCGCTCGACGCGTACGCGACCGCGATCACCGACGTGTTCCTGTACGCCGTCCCGGTGGCCCTGCTGGGCTTCGTGCTCGCCTGGTTCCTGCGCGAGGACAAGCTGCGCGGCTCGGTCACCGCCCCCGACGTCACCGAGACCCTGGCCAGCAACCCGGTCGAGCGCTCCTCCTACGACGAGGTGTGCCGGGCCCTGTCGGTGCTCGGCACCCGCGAGGGCCGCCGGCGGATCTACGAGACCATCACCGAGCGGGCGGGGTACGACCTGCTGCCCGCCGCGAGCTGGCTGCTGCTGCGGATCAAACGGTACGGCTGGGTCGAGCCGGTCGTGCTCACCGAACGCACCTCCGTACCGCTGCGGGTCATCCTGGACGCCGCCCGGCAGGTGGAGGGGCGAGGACTGGCCACCCGCAGGGGCGTCGACCTCGTCCTCACCGACCAGGGCCGCGAGGTCGCCGAGGACCTGGCCCGGGTCCGGGAGGAGTCGCTGGCCGAACTGCTCGGCGACTGGTGGGGACCCGACCGGCCGACCGACCTCGTCCAGCTGGTCAAGGAGCTCAACTCCGAACTGTGCGGCTCCGACCGGGAGCAGCCGCACAACGGGGCACGGCCCGCCGAGGCCTGAGGGAACCCGCGGTCAGGTCAGGGCTTTGGCGAGCCAGTGCTCGGCGTACGGGTCGTCGTTGTGCGGGGCGGTCTCCGCGTAGCCGAGCCGGGCGTACAGCGCGCGTGCCTCCACCAGGTCGTGCCGGGTGTCCAGGATCAGGCGGCCGGCCCCGAGGGCCCGCGCGGCGTCCTCGGCGGCCCGTACGAGCACCGGCCCGCCGCCCCTGCCGCGCAGCGCGTCACGCACGTACACCCGCGTCAGCTCGGCCGCCCCGCCGTCCAGCAGGCGAACCCCCGCCGTGCCGCCCGGCTCGCCCGTCCACCGGGCCACCAGCAACGCGCCCTGCGGGTGCCGCAGTTCGTCCCCGGACTGCGCCGCGATCGCGCGCTCCAGCTCCGCCGGGTCCGTACGCCGTCCCTCGTGCAGGAGGTACCAACGGTCGCTGACCTCCGTGTAGTACGCCCGCCAGAGGGCCACGGCGGCGGGGGAGTCGGGCGGTTCGGGGGCGACGGTCCAGGACATGGGCGCCATGCTCGCACCGGGGTCCGCGCGGCGGCATCCGATTTGTGCGGGACGGGCGGTAGGCCCTGAGGTGGGTGAGGACGGGAATTCCGCACGCCGGGATGTCGTACGGCCCCCGGCCGTTTGAGACGGCCTTTACCGGCAACCCGACGTCCATGTCAACTGGCGTGATCATTCTGATCGTGATCGCGGTCGTCGTCGTCATCGGCGCGATCGCCCTGGCCCTGCGCACCCGTGGTGGTGCCCGGGGCGGCCGGGGTCTGAAGCGGCGCTTCGGCCCCGAATACGAACGAGCCGTGGCCCGCCACGACGGGGACACCAAGGCGGCCGAGCACGAGCTCGCCCAACTCGTCGAGCGGCACGGCGGGCTGAAGGAGCGCGCCCTGGAACCGGCCGACGCCGAGCGCTTCGAGGCGCGCTGGGCCGCGGCCCAGGAGCACTTCGTCGACGCGCCCCACGAGGCGGTGGCGGAGGCCGAGCGGCTGCTCGCCGAGGTGGCGGGCGCCCGCGGCTACCCGGACGGCGACCGGTACGAGGAGCGGGTCGAGGCCCTGGCCGTGCACCACGCTCCCCATGTGCAGGGCTACCGGCATCTGCACCACGTCGCCCGCAACGGGTCCGGCACGTCCCGTACGCCCGGCGCGTCCGGCGCGTCCGGCACATCGAGCACGGAGGAGATGCGCGAGGCACTGCTGGAGGCGCGGGCCCTGTTCGAGGAACTCGTCGGAGGGTCCCGGTCCCGCCGGACCTCCGAGCGTACGCACGCGGGGAGGAGCTGAGATGAAGGACATCACGCACACGGAGACGGAGCCCGGCGCACGCGGCACCGCCCCCGCCGGGACCGGAACGGACCGGTGGCCCGCCGCCCCCGAGGACGAGCGGACCGGAACCCGCGAGGGCAGCGCGCACGAGGACGCCGGCCTGCGCGAGAACGGGGAGCCCGGCACCCGGGGCACCGGCACGGACCCCGGATTCCCGGACGGGAAGGCGGCCGGGACGCACGGCGACCGCGACCCGCACGGCACCCGCGACACCCGAGAGACCGCCGGCACCCACGACACCCGGCACCACACCACCGGGCACGACACGCACGGCACCCACGGCACTTCGGACGCCACCACCACCGGCGCCACGCTGCTCCCGCACGACGACCGCGACCGGCTGGAGCTGCGGCTGCACGACGCCCTGACGCACTTCGTCGACCGGCCGCGCGACGCCGTCGAGGAGGCCGACCACGCCGTCGAGGAACTGCTCGCCCGGCTCACCGAGGCGATGACCCAGCGGCGCGGCACCCTGCGCAAGTCCTGGCTGAACTCCGACGGCGCGACCGACACCGAGCAACTGCGTCTCGCGCTGCGCGACTACCGCGAACTGGCCGAACGGCTCCTACGCGTCTGACGCACCCGTCCCGCTGGACCCGTCCGCCGCCCGGCGTCCCTCCCGGCGCTCCCGCCACTCCCGTACGACCTCGTCGACGTCGTACGGCCGGCGGCCCAGGGGAGGGCCGGGCGGCGGCTTCAGCAGCATGTCGCGGATCTTGACGTTCACGTCCGTGATGATCTTCCGGACGGCCCGCTCCGTGGGCGCCGCGTACGCCGCGTCCAGCGCGTCCTCGGCCTCCTTGCGCAACGCCAGCGCCGGCGGCAGCACCGACAGGCCCTCGCGGGCCATCTTGCGTTTGACCCACCACAGTTCGTCGTACGGCTCCTCCAGATCGCGCGGCAGCGGCCGGCCGGCGCCGGGCAGGCGGTCGAAGTCGCCGCGCCCCTGCGCCTGACTGATCTGGTGGTCCACCCACGACTCGAACGGCACACCGGGGGGCTTTCGCTCGGTCATGAGTTCATTGTGCCGGACGCGATGGTGCCGGGCGATTTATCATGCGGCGTCGATGGTCAAACCGGCCGTCGGGCAAGGACGTTTCAGAAGGAGCGCACGTGCTCGAACTCACCATGGCCGCCGTGTCCGCGGCGGACGAGGGCGCCACGGCCGGCATGCTCATGGCCGACGCGCCCAGCGAGCCGGGCGCCGTGCTCCGGGTCGGCCGGGACCGGTCCGTGTGCCGGCTCGCGACCCCGGACGACTGGCTGTTCGTCTCCCGCGTCCATCTGGAGTTCCAGTGCGCCGCCGACGGCAGCTGGCATGTGACCTGGCTGCGCGGCTCGCAGGCCGACCCGTCCTCCGAGGTGCGGATGACCGTCGGCGGCCAGGTGCATCCCATCGGGTACGGACAGACGGTGTCGCTGCCCAGGGGCGGCAGCGGCGAGATCGTCGTCCACGACCGCACCGCCCCGCGCAGCGTCAACGTCGGCTTCCACCTGGAGGTCTGACCCGCCCGGCCCCCGTTTCCGGCCGCGCTGCGCCCGCACCCGGACCGCACCGCGGCCGCTACGCCCGCACCCGGGCCAGCACGAACCCGTCGTAGCCCTTGGCGCCCACCGTCTGCACCGCCGTGGCGGTCAACCGAGGGTGCCGGCCGATCAGTTCCACGGCGGCCCGGGTGCCCCGTACGTCCGGGGCGGCGCTGTCCGCGTCCAGGACGGCGCCGCCCCGCACCACGTTGTCGACGACGATCAGACTGCCGGTGCTCGTCAGCCGCAGCGCCCACTCCACGTAGTGCGCGTTGTTGGCCTTGTCGGCGTCGATGAACACCAGGTCGAAGGGGGCCGGGTTCTCGTCGGCCAGCCTGGGCAGCGACTCCAGGGCCGGCCCGACCCGCACCTGCGCGATCCGGTCCAGGCCCGCCCGCGCCAGATTGCGGACGGCGACCTCGGCGTGCCGGGCGTCGTACTCCAGCGAGACCAGCCGGCCGTCGGCGGGCAGCGCGCGGGCCAGCCAGATCGTGGAGTACCCGCCGAGCGTGCCGATCTCCAGGATGCTGCGGGCGCCCTGGATCTCCGCGAGCAGCCGCAGCAGCTTCCCCTGAGGCGCGGTCACGCTGATGGGCGGCAGACCGGCCGCGTCGCTCTCGCGCCGGGCCGCCACCAGGGCGTCGTCCTCGACGGCCAGGTGGTCGGTGAAGTACGCGTCGACATCGCCCCAGAGCTGGGAGTCGCTCATCGCCCTGCCTTTCGGACTGGCGGCCGGGCGCACCGGCCGGATCACGGCTGACTTCCAGCATCCCCGGGACCGGCGCCGCCGCGCACGGGGCCGCGCCGGGGCGGGGCCACCCGGCCGCCGCGTCACCGGAGGCGAACGGGCGGACCGCCGACTATCGTCACGGAAAAAGGTGAAGATGTCAGGCGAAAGGGGACATGCCTGCGTCTCCCCGAGGGGCGGCGCGAGCCGTCCGGCGTTCTGAGGATTCCCTGTCGGATGCGGGGCGGACCGGGGCGGGAGGCCGACGAGGCGTGGCGAAGGCGGAGCACCGAGGGCGACCGGCAGAGGCACCCGGAGCCACGGCGGCCGGCACGGTCCAGGCGCGGGTGCGTGTGGTGCGGCTGGGCCTCTGGGCCGTCGCCGCCGTGCTCGCCGTCCGCCAGGTCGCCGCCGTCCTCGGCACCCCGCGCGGGGAACGGCTCACCGACCTGGAGACCTGGGTCGGCCCGCACGGCGTCCTGCATCTGAAGGGCTCCCTGTACGACTCCGAGCGGTTCACCGGCACCCCGTTCGGCGGACTCGTCCTCAAGCCGCTGACCCGTGCCGCCGAGGAGGCCCTCGGCTGGGGCTGGACCTTCGGCACCCTCCTGCTGGTCGTCGCCCTCGGACTGGTCGCCGCCCGCGCCCTGCCGCCACCGGTCGGCCGGCGCACCGCCGTGCTCGCGGCGCCCGTCGCGATCAGCCTGCTGATGGTGTCGCTGCCGGTGCGCAACGCCCTCCACCTCGGCCAGACCAGCATCCTCCCGGTCCTGCTCGTCCTCCTCGGCTGCTTCGCCGTGCGCGGGGAGCGGTTCAGCGGGGCGCTGATCGGGCTTGCGGCCGCCCTCCAGCCGACGCTGCTGCTGTTCACGCCCCTGCTGTGGTGCACCGGGCGACGGAGGGCCGCCCTGTCCACGGGGGCCGCGTTCGCCGGGTGCACGGTGCTGGCCTGGGCGGCGATGCCCCGTGACTCGGCGACCTACTGGCTCCACCACCCCGCCGGCCTCGGCCTGGGCGGGCCCGCCGACGGCCTCGCCAACCAGTCCCTGCACGGCGCCCTGCTCCGGCTCGGCCTGAGCGGACCACCCGAGATCGCCCTCCTGCTCGTCCTCGGCGCCGGTGTCGCCGTGCTCGCGCTGCGCCGGGCCGTGCGCTACGCCCGTGACGGGCAGCTGCTGCTCGCGGTCGCCGTCACCGGCTGTGCGGTGATCGTCGTGTCGCCCACCGCCTGGCAGCACCAGCTGCTGTGGGTACTGCTCACCGCCGTCGGACGGGTCGGCCGGCGGGCCGGCGACCGGTACGCCTGGCCGGTCGCGATCGTGCTGGTCATGACGCTGCCGGCCGACGCGCTGGTGCCGGACAAGCTGATCTTCCAGCCGCTGCGCGCCGACCTCGTGCTGTGCGCCGCGCTGGCCGCCGCCGTCGCCGTGCCGTTCCTGCCGCGCACCTCGCCGTACTGGCGGACGCCGCTGCCGACGCGGTACGCGGACCCGGTGCCGTCCCGGTTCCAGCACATCCCGCTGGTGCCGTTCCTGCGGCGGGCGATCAGCCGCCCCAACCTGCTCTTCGAGCTCGTCCTGATCCGGGTCACCTACGACGCCTATGCCCGGATCCGGCTGGCCGCGGCCGGTCCCTCCTCGGCGTCGGGCCGGGCCACCGCGGAGGAGCACGGCGCGCAGATCCTCTCCGTGGAACGCGCGCTCGGCATCGACATCGAGCGCTGGGCCAACCACGCCGTGGTGGCGGCCGGCGGGCTGCGGGACTTCTTCGGCTTCTACTACGAGTCGTTCCACTTCGGGGTGCCGCTGCTGATCCTCGGCGTCCTGTACTGGCGGCGGCCCGTCGACTACCGCTGGGCCCGCACCGCGATCGGCTTCGCGACGATCTTCGCCCTGGTCGGCTTCTGGCTTTATCCGCTCGCGCCGCCCCGTCTGATGCCGGGCCTCGGCGTCGTCGACACGGTCAACGGGCCGCAGGACTTCACCCAGCCCGACTACGGCACCCTCACCGAGCTGACCAACCAGTACGCGGCGATGCCGTCCCTCCACTTCGGCTGGTCCCTGTGGTGCGGTGTGGTCGTCGCCGTGCTCGCACCGAGGTGGTGGATCAAGGCCCTGGGCCTTCTGCACCCGCTGCTCACGGCGACCGCGATCGTCGTCACCGGCAACCACTGGGTGCTGGACGCGGTGGGCGGCGCGCTGGTCGTGGCGGCGGGCTTCGCCGTGACCTACGCCTTCCAGGGCCCACGCGCCCGCACCATCACTCCCGCGCGGAGGCAGCCCCGCAGTGATCCGCAGGCCGCCGTGCGGGACCGTACTCCGAACTGATCCGGTACTCGCCGGGTCCGGGGACCGTGAGCCGGGTGAACTCGCCGTTCGGTGCGAGGCAGCCGCCGCCGTCCACCCGCAGCCACGGCGAGTGGGCTATGCGCACGGTCGTGGCGCCCGCCCCCGGCATCCGTACGACGAGGTCGGCGCCGGACGTCGAGACGACCCGGGCGGACCCGGAGACCAGTGGCACGGCGTCCCGCACCCGGAAGACCTTCCAGTGCGCGTCGCGCCACACCGGCTCCAGCCAGTCCGGCCGGTCCTCGCGGATCAGGCGGGCCTCCGCCTCGGCGTAGCCGTCCGGCTTGCCCAGCGGCAGCACCACGAACCCGACGGCCCAGCGGTCCAGCCAGGCCCGGTAGGTGCCGGCCGAGAAGGAGCCGTCGTAGAACAGGCGGGCCCGCTCCATGTCGAGCTGCCGGTTCCAGCCGCGGGCCATGTTGACGTACGGGGCGAGTCCGCTGGCCTCGCGGTGGTTGCGGGCCGGGACGACCTCGACGCGGGTGCGGCCGGCGCCGAGCCGGTCCAGGGCCCGCACCACCCCCTGGGTCTCGGCGGCCCAGGCGGGCACCCGGGTCGACACGTACAGGTCGTCGCCGGTCTTCTTGCCGACCCAGCCGACGGACAGCACCAGCAGGCCCACCAGGGTCTTGCGGCGCCAGCCGGCCAGCTCGGGGCGGGCCAGCAGCACGGCGAGCAGCGCGGCGGGCGCGAACAGCTCGGCGAACCGCTCGACGTTCGTGCCGACGGGGGAGGGGACGAGATACGTCACGACGGTTCCGGCGGCGTACACGGCGCCGCTCCAGCGGGCGACCCGCCAGTCGCGCGGCGCGAACACGGTGACGGCCAGGCCCAGCACGAACGGCGGCCAGATCCGGTCGGCGAACATCAACTGCTCGCCCTTGAACGGGAACAGCAGGGTGGTCGCGGCGACGGTGACGGCGGGCGGGAGCAGCAGGGCGAGGGCGCGCGGACGGTCCCGGGTGAGCAGGAACGCGGCGCCGACGACGGCCAGGAACAGCCCGGCCACGGGGCTCGCCATCGTCGCCAGCGCGGCGAGGACACCGGCCGGGACGACCCGTCGCCGACCGGTCAGCAGCAGGCAGGCGCCGAGCCCGAAGGCCGTGCCCAGCGCGAACGTGGTGCGTCCGGAGGCCACGTTGCACCACAGGGCGAGCGCGGCGAGGAGGGCCGGGCCCTCCGGCCGGCGCAGCGCCTCGACGCGGGTGAGCAGCACGGCCGCCAGCCAGGTCGCCACGACCCCGGAGAGGACCGTGAGGGCACGGACGCCGACGGCGGACATCAGGTACGGGGATATGAGGCTGTAGTTGGCGGTGTGGGTGCCGCCGTACCAGAACAGGTTGTACGCCGAGCCGCCGTGCCGGGCGGTGAACCCGGCCCACGCGTACTGCGCGGCCAGGTCCCCGCCGCCGGTGGCGAGGAAGCCCCACCACAGCGCGTACAGCGGCAGGGCGGGGAGGGTCGCGGTCAGCGGGACGCGGTGCCGGTCCCGGAAACGGCGCAGCCACGGCGGGAGGGCGGGGTGCGCCGGCGCGGGGGCGGCGGGGCGTGTGCGGCTGCTGATGAGTTCGGTCTCGGGCACGTGTTCGTAGACGCCGGACCGGGTGGGAACGTTCACCGGCGGCCCGTGCGGGGGCCGCCGGGACACGGTGCCTACAGGCGCTGGATGATCGTGCCGGTGGCCAGGCCGCCGCCCGCGCACATCGTGATCAGGGCGAACTCCTTGTCCGCGCGCTCCAGTTCGTGCAAGGCCGTGGTGATCAGCCGGGCTCCGGTGGCGCCCACCGGGTGGCCGAGGGCGATCCCGCCGCCATTGACGTTGACCTTGTCCAGGTCCTGCTCGAAGACCCGCGCCCAGCTCAGCACCACCGACGCGAACGCCTCGTTGATCTCCACGAGGTCGATGTCCTTCAGGCTCATCCCGGCCTTGCCCAGCACGGCCCGGGTGGCGTCGATCGGCCCGTCGAGGTGGAAGTGCGGGTCGGAGCCCACCAGCGCCTGCGCCACGATCCGGGCCCGGGGCCGCAGCTTCATGGCGCGGGCCATCCGCTTGGACGCCCACAGCAGTGCCGCCGCGCCATCGCTGATCTGCGAGGAGTTGCCCGCCGTGTGGACGGCCGCCGGCATCACCGGCTTCAGCCGGGACAGCGCCTCCAGGGACGTGTCGCGCAGCCCCTCGTCCCGGTCGACGAGCCGCCACATGCCCTGGCCCGCCTGCTGCTCCTCCTCGGTCGTCGGAACCTGCACGGCGAACGTCTCCCGCTTGAAGCGCTCCTCCGCCCAGGCCGCCGCGGCCCGTTGCTGGGAGAGCAGGCCGAGCGCGTCGACGTCCCGCCGGGTCAGCCCGCGGTGCCGGGCGATGCGCTCCGCCGCCTCGAACTGGTTGGGCAGGTCGACGTTCCACTCGTCGGGGAAGGGCTTGCCCGGCCCGTGCTTGGAGCCCGACCCCAGCGGCACCCGCGACATCGCCTCCACACCGCAGCTGATCCCGACGTCGATGACACCGGCCGCGATCATGTTCGCGGTCATGTGGGACGCCTGCTGCGAGGACCCGCACTGGCAGTCGACGGTCGTCGCCGCCGTCTCGTACGGCAGCCCCATGGTCAGCCATGCCGTGCGCGCGGGGTTCATGGACTGCTCGCCGGCGTGGGTGACGGTGCCGCCGACGATCTGCTCGACGCAGTCGGCGGGGATACGGGTACGGCCCAGGAGTTCGCGGTAGGTCTCGCCCAGCAGATAGGCGGGGTGGAGGTTGGCGAGCGCGCCGCCGCGCTTGCCGATGGGGGTGCGCACTGCTTCGACGATGACGGGTTCGGCAGCCATGGGTGCGGGTCCTCTCGGCTCTCCTCCGGAACTAGTACGTGTTCTAGTTCTTCCAGGCAGTCTGCTGACGCCCGGTCCGTCACCGCAAGGGTCTTGCAGCCTCCGAAGTCGCGAACAGAGGTGATTCCGGCCCGGATTGGGCCTGTCGTGCCCCTTGCCACTTGTAGAACCCGTTACTACCTTCGCCGCGACCATGTTCTGATGAGCCGTCAGATGGCTGGAGCCGCCGATGCCCTGTCCAGCGCTTCCCGACGGGTTCGACTTCACCGACCCCGATGTGCTGCACCACCGCGTGCCCCTCCCGGAGTTCGCCGCGCTGCGCCGGGCCGAACCGGTCCGCTGGATCCCGCAGCGGGGCAACATCGCCGGGTTCCAGGACGACGGCTACTGGGCGGTGACCCGGCACGCCGACGTCAAGTACGTGTCGACGCACCCCGAGCTGTTCTCGTCATCCGTCAACACCGCGATCATCCGCTTCAACGAGCACATCGAGCGCGACGCCATCGACGCCCAGCGGCTCATCCTGCTCAACATGGACCCGCCCGAGCACACCCGGGTCCGCCAGATCGTGCAGCGGATGTTCACCCCGCGCGCCATCCGCGCCCTGGAGGACCGGCTGCGCGCCCGCGCCCTGGCCATCGCCGACGGGGCCCGCCGGCACTCCGGGTCCTTCGACTTCGTCACCGAGGTCGCCTGCGAACTGCCCCTGCAGGCCATTGCCGAGCTCATCGGCGTCCCGCAGGAGGACCGCTCCCGGATCTTCGACTGGTCCAACAAGATGATCGCCTACGACGACCCCGAGTACGCCATCACCGAGGAGGTCGGGCAGGAGTCGGCCACCGAGATCCTCGCGTACGCGATGAACATGGCCGCCGACCGCAAGCGGTGCCCGGCGAAGGACCTCGTCACCACCCTGGTGGCCGCCGAGGACCAGGGCAGCCTGCGCTCCGACGAGTTCGGCTTCTTCGTCCTGATGCTGGCCGTCGCGGGCAACGAGACCACCCGCAACGCCATCACCCACGGCATGCACGCGTTCCTCACCCACCCCGGACAGTGGGAGCTGTTCAAGCGGGAGCGCCCGGCCACGGCCGCCGAGGAGATCGTCCGCTGGGCGACACCGGTCGTGGCCTTCCAGCGCACCGCCACCCAGGACACCGAGCTGGGCGGGAAGCAGGTGCGCAAGGGCGACCGGGTCGGCCTCTTCTACTCCTCGGCCAACCACGACCCCGAGGTCTTCGACGACCCGGACGTCTTCGACATCACCCGTGACCCCAACCCCCACCTGGGCTTCGGCGGCGGCGGACCGCACTACTGCCTGGGCAAGTCCCTCGCGGTCCTGGAGATCGACCTGATCTTCGACGCGGTGGCCGACGCGATGCCCGGCCTCACCCTCGCCGGGGACCCGCGCCGGCTGCGCTCGGCCTGGATCAACGGGGTGAAGGAGCTGCGGGTCGACGCCGGATGACAGGCGAAAGCGGCGACCCGGGGATCGTGGGCCGCCGCTTTCGGTTCATGGTCCGGCCGGATCAGTACCAGCCGTTGGACTGCCAGAAGTCCCAGGCGCCGCAGGCGCTGCCGTAGCGGTCCTTCATGTAGTCGAGGCCCCACTCGATCTGGGTCGCGGGGTTGGTCTTCCAGTCCGAGCCGGCCGAGGCCATCTTGTTCGCCGGCAGGGCCTGGACGAGGCCGTAGGCGCCGGACGAGGCGTTGGTGGCGTGCGGGTTCCAGTCGCTCTCGTGGTCGACGATGTTCGAGAAGCACTGGAACTGGGCCGAGTCCGCGATCATCTTCTTCGCGACCCGCTGGGCCGAGGAGGCGTCGCTCGTGGCGGCCTGGGCGGGAGCCGAGGCGAGCAGGGTGCCGGCCGTGGCGGCGGCCAGGACGGTACCGGCGAGGGCCTTCTTCGGGGCGGAGAGGCGGCGGAAGGAGGAGGCGACGGACACGGAGCACCTTTCGGTCGGGGACGGGGATCGCGGTGTGCCGGCCACTGGGGTGCGGGCCCGGCATGCGTCGGCGCCGAGGCCCTGAGGGCACGTCGGCGCCGTGCGACGTCCTCCACGGAAACAGGTGCGGCGGATGTCCGCAATGAGCCTGTTTGCTAGTGGTGGCCGTATGCCGGGGGTGGGGTGTCCATGTGACGTGGATCTCAATGCCCAGGTCAGACGGGCTTTTGGTGGAGCCATGACAGCGCTCTGGCCCACTAAGGACGGTCGTAGGTGACCTGGGTCATGTGGGGTGGTTCACCGCGCCCCTGACGGCCGGCGCACAAGCGCTCACCGTCCGGGTGCGTCGAACGTGACCGGGCTCTCGAAGGCCGCCCGCCGTGTCGCCCGGCGCAGCGCCTTCAGCACCGCCGGACCCAGCGCGACCGTGAGCACCACGGTCACGATCGCCCGCCCCAGGTCCCAGCCCAGCGAGGTGGCCACGCAGTACGCGGCGAACCGGGCCAGGTTCGCGAGGGGGCCGAGCTCCGGCGCGGGGGAGATCGTGGAGGTGTCCCGCGGGAGATAGGGCCAGCCCGCCATGTTCATCAGCGTGCCGTAGGCGAAGGCGGCCAGGAAGCCGTACGCCGCCAGCAGGGCCACCTCGGCGCGGCCCCGCAGCCGCTCCGCTCCCGGCAGCAGCCCGGCGCCCATGGTGAACCAGCCCATCGACAGCATCTGGAACGGCAGCCAGGGCCCCACCCCGCCCGTGAGCAGGGCGGACGCGAACATCGTGACCGAGCCCAGGACGAAGCCGAAGCCCGGCCCCAGCACCCGTCCGCTGAGCACCATCAGGAAGAACATCGGCTCGAGCCCCGCCGTGCCCGCGCCGATCGGGCGCAGCGCGGCCCCCGTCGCCGCGAGGACGCCGAGCATCGCCACCGCCTTCGGACCGAGCCCGGACTCCGAGATCGTCGCCGCGACGACCGCGACCAGCAGCATCAGCAGGCCCGTGAACAGCCAGGGCGCGTCCTGGGCGTGGGCGTTCACCTGGGAGTCGGGCAGGGCGAGGAACGGCCAGCCGAGCGCGGCGACGCCGACCGCGCCGACCAGCACGAGGGCCGCCACGGACCGGGGTCCGAGCCGGACGGGGCGGGCCTGCCGCCCGGGGCCGCTCATGCCAGCGCCTCCTCGACCTGGGCGACGGTCAGCCACCGCCGAGGGGCGAGGATCTTCGCGACCTGCGGGGCGAAGGACGGCGAGGACACCACCACCTCGGCCGTGGGGCCGTCGGCGATCACCTCGCCCTCGGCGAGCAGCACCACCCGGTGGGCCAGCTCCGCCGCCAGCTCCACGTCGTGCGTGGCGAGCACGATGGCGTGTCCCCGCGCGGCGAGGTCCCGCAGCAGGGCGACGAGGTGCGCCTTCGCCGCGTAGTCGAGCCCCCGCGTCGGCTCGTCCAGCAGGAGCAGCGGCGGACGGGCGGTGAGGACGACGGCCAGCGCGAGCGTCAGCCGCTGGCCCTCGGACAGATCCCGGGGATGCAGGTCGTCCGGGACCCCCGGCAGCAGTGTGGACAGCAGGGCCCGGCAGGTGCCCGGCTCGGCCTCCGCGTCGGCGTCGGCGGCCGCGCACTCGCCGGCGACCGTGTCGGCGTACAGCAGGTCGCGCGGCTCCTGCGGGACGAGGCCGACCCGGCGGACCAGGTCGCGCGGCGGGGTGCGGTGCGGGACGGACCCGCCGGTCAGCACCGTCCCGGACGACGGGGTCACCAGGCCGACGAGGGCGTTGAGCAGGGTGGACTTCCCGGCGCCGTTACGGCCCATCAGGGCGATCGTCTCGCCGGGGGACACCGTGAGGTCCACGCCCCGCAGCGCCCGGACCCGGTCCCGGGTCACGGCGAGCGCGCGCACCTCGGCGGCGTACGGCGACATGGGGGTGGCCGCCTCCGTGGCACGGGAGCGGCCGAACCAGCGGCGGCCGGTGCCGTTACGGGCCGCCGGCGGGGCGGGCGTCTCGGAGGGCGCCGGCACGGGCGCGACGGTGTGGTCGCCGAGGCGCTGCCGCAGGTCGGTCGCCCGGCGGCGGGCGTCGCGGACCGTCAGCGGGAGCGGGGTCCAGCCCGCGAGCCGGCCCAGGGCCACCACCGGCGGATACACCGGGGACATCGCCATGATCTCCGCCGGGTCGCCCAGGACCGGGGGCTCGCCCGGCGACGGCAGCAGGACGACACGGTCCGCGTACTGCACGACGCGTTCCAGCCGGTGCTCGGCCATCAGGACCGTCGTACCCAGGTCGTGCACCAGCCGCTGCAGCACGGCGAGCACCTCCTCGGCGGCGGCCGGGTCCAGCGCCGACGTCGGCTCGTCCAGCACCAGCACCCTCGGATGCGGGGTGAGGACCGAGCCGATCGCGACGCGCTGCCGCTGCCCGCCGGACAGCGTGGCGATCGACCGGTCGCGCAGCTCGGCCAGACCCAGCAGATCCAGCGTCTCCTCGACCCGGCGCCGCATCACGTCCGGGGCCAGGCCCAGCGACTCCATGCCGTAGGCCAGCTCCTCCTCGACGGTGTCGGTCACGAAGTGGGAGAGCGGGTCCTGGCCCACCGTGCCCACCACGTCGGCGAGTTCACGCGGCTTGTGGGTGCGGGTGTCCCGCCCGGCCACCGTGACCCGGCCGCGCAGGGTGCCGCCGGTGAAGTGCGGCACCAGCCCGCTGACCGCGCCGAGCACGGTCGACTTGCCCACCCCCGACGGCCCGACGAGCAGCACCAGCTCCCCCTCGGGGACCTCGAAGTCCACCCCGCGCACGGTCGGTTCGGCGGCACCGTCGTAGGTCACGGAGACGTTCTCGAAGCGGATCACGACGGCTCCTTGCGGGCGGCGGCACCGCGCGGCGCCGGGTTCCTCGGTGCGGGGCTGACGAAGGCCGGGAGCAGCCCGATCAGGACGGCGGCCGCCGGCCACAGCGGGAGGGTGGGGGCGACCAGCGGGATCACGCCCGGGTTCAGGGCCGCCGGCTCACGGCTCGCGGCCAGGGTGAGCAGGGCGGCGACCGCGATGCCGGACCCGGCGACCAGCCAGGCGCGCGCCCCCCACGGGTCGGGCCGGTACCGGGTGCGCGGCGACCGGCGCCCGCCGAGCCGCAGCCCCGCCAGCGCCGCCACCAGCCCGGCGAGCAGCACCGGCAGCCCGTACGTGCCGCCCGCGGCCGTCAGCAGCCCGTACGTCCCCGCGCACACGCCCAGCAGCCCGCCGAGGGTGAGCGCGGCGGTCGTACGGCGCACCCGGTCCGGCACCTCGGCGGTCCGGCCGTAGCCGCGCGCGTCCATCGCGGCGGCCAGGGCGACCGAGCGCTCCAGCGCGCCCTCGAGCACCGGCAGCCCGACCTGCACCAGGCCGCGCAGCCCCCGGTCGGGCCGCCCCCGCAGCCGCCGGGCGGCCCGCAGCCGCTGCACATCGGCGATCAGATGGGGGGCGTACGTCAGGGCCACGACCACCGCGACACCCATCTCGTACAGGGCGCCCGGCAGGGACTTCAGCAGCCGGGCCGGATGGGCGAGGGCGTTCGCCGCGCCCACGCAGATGAGGAGCGTGGCCAGCTTCAGCCCCTCGTACAGCGCCCGGACGAGGGTCTCGGCGGTGACCCGGCCGCCCAGCCGGATGCCCTGCGCCCAGTCGGGCAGGGCGATCTCGGGCAGGGTGACGAGCACATGCGTGCCGGGGATGGGGGAGCCGAGGGCCACCGCGAAGAACAGCCGGATCACGAGGACGGCGAGGGCCAGCTTGACGAAGGCGCCGTAGGAACGTGCCCAGGGCGCGTCGGGCCGGCAGGTCGCCACGACGTAGGCGGACGTCGCGATGAGCAGGGCGAGCAGCAGCGGATTGCTGGTACGGGTGGCGGCGGTGCCCAGGGCCAGCGCCCAGACCCACCAGGCACCGGGGTGCAGAGCGTCGCGAACGACCCGTCCGCCGCGAGGCACGGCGGGACCGACCGCTTCCGCCGGGCCACTTGCCCTCCGCGTGCTGCTGCCCCCACCCATCAGCCGCGCCGCCGCCGGGCCTGCCAGATCGCCGCGCCCCCCAGAACCACGACGGCCGCGACACCGGCCACAAGACCGACCGAGGCACCGCCGTCGGAATCGTCGGAGGAAGTGTTTGTCGCCTCCGGCTTCCCGCCCGAGGCGACCTGCTCCCCGCACCCCTTGCGCGGGTAGCCGTCGATGGCGCACAGCAGGGCGTTGGAGTCGTATCGCAGCGGACCGGCGACGGCCGCGAGGGCGTCGGCGGTCGTGGCGTCCGGCGCGACGCGCGCGCAGACCGTCCGCCGGGCCGGCGGCCTCTCGCCCGACGGGGCGTCGGCGGCCGTACCGAAGTCCAGCACCAGCGCCACCCGCTTCTTGCCGTCCCGCGCGGGCGTACGGGCGCAGATGACGGCGAACTCGGCCGCGCCCCGGGGCCGGGTGGCGTCCTGGGAGTCCTCGCTGACGGCGAAGCGGAAGCCCTGGACGTCACCGTCATCGGGGCGGGACAGCGAGGGGCCCAGGGACGCGTAGGACCAGGAGCCGCCGTCGCGGTCCCAGAACGACCAGTAGCGGTACCCGGTCGCCTGGGCGGCCTGGGCCGCGCCGGCCGTGAGGACCAGCGCGGCCAGGAGTACGGCGAGGGCGCGCCGGATCACGCCCGTCCGCCCTTGCCGCGGTGGCTGAGCAGGAAGCCGATGCCGATGCCGACGACGAGGAAGACACCGACGTACCACCAGACGCCGAACGGGCTGTCGTCGTCCTTCTCCTCCTGGGCGTCCGCGGTCTGCTCCGCCGCCTTCTGCGGGGCGGGGCCGGTCGCGTCGAGCTTGGCGACGAGGTCGGTGCCGCCGAAGGCGCGGGGGTCGGTGCCGGTGGCGTGCGCGGCGAAGATGAGCTGGGCGTAGGCGGCGGGGCCGTTCTGCGCGGCCCACTTGGCGGCGTTGTCCTGCAGCCAGCCGAGGGGCTTGGCGGCGGCGTCGGCTCCACCCTGCGCGGCGAGCGCGACGACGGCGTCGGCCGTGTTGCCGTAGTCGGGCTGGTCCTCAGCGCCGGGCAGCGCGGAGACGAGGTGCCCGTCCTTGTCGAGTACGCGCGTCAGGTAGGCGGCGCCGTTGGCCGCGGCCTGCTCGGGGGAGCCGGCCTTCGCGCAGTCGGCGCCGGCCTTCTCGCCGGGACCGGTGGCCAGGCCCTTGCCGAGCGCGCCGAGCACACCGGCGGCGGTGGCGTCGGCGTTGGCGGCCAGCCTGCCCTTCTTGTCCGGCTGGTAGGCGAAGGCGCCCGCGTCGTCGCCCTCGCAGGGCAGGGCGAGGGAGAGCAGGGCGTCGTACGGCGACTTGCCGTCCTTGGTGACGTCGGCCGGCTTCTCACCGGCGGCGGCCAGGGCGCCGACGACGACGGACGTCGAGTTGGTGTCGCTGGCCCCGCCCGGGGTGTAGCCCCAGCCGCCGTCCTTGTTCTGGACGGACTTCAGCCAGGTGACGGCCTTTCCGGTGACGGAGTCGTGGCCGCCGAGCGCGGTCAGGGCCTGTACGGCGGCGGCGGTGCTGTTGGTGTCGACCATCACCTTGGCGTCACAGGCCTTGGCGGTGTCGGCGCGGTAGGCGGCGAAGGCCCCGTTGGCGCACTGCTGCCCGGTCAGCCAGTCCACGGCCGACGCGGCGGGCCGCACCTTCACGGTGTCCTGGGCGAGCAGGGCGAGGGACTGGCGCCAGACCCCGTCGTACGTCGGGTCGGTGGTGCCGTACAGCCCCTTGGGGAGGGCCGGCGACGGCGACGCGGACGGTGAGTCGGTGGCCATGGCGGGCGCGGCCGCGCCGAGCACGACGGTGGCGGCCAGGGCCGCGGCGCTGCGGCGGACGTTCATGATCGGCGGGTGCCCTCTCCCTGTGGGGGAACCGGACAGCACGGGAGGACCCCCGGGCGGCTCGGCTCCGTATACCTCGACGGTGCCGTGCTCCGGCAGGCTGCCGGGACACGTGAGCCGGTCACGTCCGTCCAGGGCGGTCCGGCTCACCGGCCTCGGACCGTCCGCCACGGGGGCGGCGGTGCGGGGACCGGTTCACGGTTGCGGGTCAGCGCCGGAATTGCACCGGCTTTCCCCCGAACGGGTGAGTGATGACGACCGGGCCACTCTACCCGGGGGTAGGACGGGGCGGTGAGGTGGCCGGGGGGTGGGTGGTCGGCCGGAATTCGCCCATGGCGGTCACCCGGTGTTGCCGCCGTGTATCACCGGGGCGGATGTGATGCGCGGCACGGCGACGATCCGCCCGTAGCGAAGGGACGGAATCGGGCGACGTCAGGGTGCACGGTGTGTCGGGTGACCCCATCATGGGGATGCGGCCCGCGGCGCGAAACGTTCGTCGACGTGGACCGTTGTGATCACTGTGCTGTCAAACTAAACGTGTATTTTGCGCCGAATGGCCCTCGGCGTGGCCGGATTGGCCACGCCGGCGGGTGGGGATCCTCTACCGTTTGGTCGGTGCGAGCGACCCCACGGGACGCGCAACCGTCACCGTACGACACTGCGTCTTACGAGGAACCCCATGGTCCGTCGCTGCAGACGGCTGGTTTGTGTGTCGACTGGCGCCCTGACGGGCGGGATGCTGGTTCCCTGGGTCCCGCTCCGGGCGGCCGCGGCGCTGGCGACGGGAGGCACACCTGGTGTTGGGAAGTGTCGAGAGCGGCGATGGTGAGAGGCTGCTCTCCTTCGAGACGTCGGGGGACCCGAGGGGGCACCCGGTGTTCTTGCTGCATGGCACTCCGGGCAGCAGGGTCGGGCCGCGTCCACGGGCCATCGATCTGTACAAGCTGGGCATCCGGCTGATCTCCTATGACCGGCCGGGGTACGGCGAATCGCACCGGCTGAAGGGCCGCACCGTCGATCACGCCGCAGCGGACGTGGCGGCCATCGCCGATCACCTGAAGATCGGGCGGTTCTCCGTGATCGGACGCTCCGGAGGCGGTCCGCACGCGCTCGCCTGCGCGGCGCTGCTCCCGGACCGGGTGGCGAGCGCCGCCGCGCTGGTCAGCATCGCGCCCCCCGACGCCGAGGGCCTGGACTGGTTCGACGGCATGGCCGAATCCAACGTGGTCGCCTACCAGGCCGCCACCGCGGCCATCCGCGACGGCTCGGCGGAATGCCTGGACCGGCTCAAGGCCAACCTGGCCAGCAACGCCGACGCGATGCGGGACAACCCGGAGTCGCTGCTGAGCCTGCTGACCCCGGAAATGCCCACGGCCGACAGAGCCGTGGTGGGGCACGGCGGGATCCGGGGCCTCCTCCTGGCCAACTACCAGGCCAGCGTCGTGCAGTCCTCCTTCGGCTGGCTCGACGACGTGCTGTCCTTCCGCCGGGACTGGGGTTTCGAGCCGGGCAAGATCGTCGACGTCCCGCTGCTGCTCTGGCACGGCGAGCGCGACACCTTCTCGCCCGTCGGCCACTTCCGGTGGCTGGCCGACCGCATCCCGTCGGCGACCGCCGTGCTGAAGCCCGAGGCCGCGCACTTCGCCGCACTGCCGGCCGTACCGGAGATACTCGCCTGGCTGCGGGATCGGGCGCGCGAACGCCTCGGCGCCGCCGTGTAGTGGATGAGCGCCCGCCGCGGGACGGCGGGCGCTTCCGCGTGTCAGATCGGATGCGGGTCGAACTCCCAGCCCGAACGGCTCCATTCGCGCAGCGCCGAGGCGCGGGGATGGTCGGCGCCGAGCCGGGCCGTGAGAGCGCCCAGCACCTCCTCGCGCAGCCGTTCGGCGGCCTCGGTCTCGCCCAGCTCGTTCAGCACCACCGCGAGATTGGCGGCGCAGACCAGGGGAGCGGGGTGCTGGTCGTCGTCGAGGACATAGCGGATCCGGTCCAGTACCGCCTCGTAGGTCGTACGGGCGAGCTCCCGCTGACCCAGTGCGGCCTGGGCGTTGGCCACGTTCACGCGGCACATCAGGGTGAACGGGTGGTCGTCGTCGAAGATCTCCGCGAAGGCCCGCGCCGCCTGCTCGGCGTGGGCCAGGGACGAGGCCGCCTCGTTCGCCGAGTACAGCAGCACGGCCAGGTTCGCGTAGCAGGCCGCGGTGTAGGGGTGCTGGTCGTGGAAGAAGCGACGGCAGTCGTCCAGGACCCGGCGGGCCAGTTCGAGGGCCTCCTCGGTACGGCCCTGCGCGCCCAGCGAGCCGGCCAGGCCCAGCTGGAGCAGCAGCCGGTTGGGTGAGGCCGACCCCTCCTCGGCGGGGAGGGCGGCGAGCACCGCACGGGTCAGCTCCTCCGCCTCCTGTGCCCGCCCCAGTTGGCGCAGCGCGCCTGCCAGGGCCTTGCCGGCGTTGACCGTGGTGGGGGAGGACGGCCCGAACTGCCGGTTGGCGAGGCAGCGTTCGTACGTACGCCGCAACTGGTGCTCCGCGCCCGCGTAGTCGCCGCAGTCGAGGAGGTCACGGGCGTGGCTGATCGTCGATTCCCGGGTGTAGGCGTGCTCGGAGCCGAGGATCTTGTTCCTCATCTCCATCGTCTTGCGGTCCAGCCGCAGCGCGTCCGCGTACTGCCCCAGCACCCGCAGGCAGACGGCGTAGTTGTTGGCCGCCATGAGGCTGCGCGGATGGTCCTCGCCGAACAGCTCGAAGAGCCGCTCGTAGTTGAGGCGGTCGCGTTTTAGGGCCTCGCTGTAGCGGCCCAGACCCCGCAGGTCGGCGGCCACACCGCCCGAGGTCATGAGGATGTGGAGGTCGTGCGGGCTGTCCAGGACCGCCTCCTGGCGGCGCAGCACGTCCATGTCCATGTCCAGGGCCTCCTGATAACGGCCCTGCGCGCGGAGGATGTTGGCGATCTGGAAGCCCATGTGGAGCACCCATCGCTCCTCACGGCCGCTGTGCTCCACCCATCCCTCGTGGACGCGCGTGCTCAGGTCGTAGGCCTGCTTGAGCTCGCCGCGGCGGCGCAGTTGGCGCACCCGGTCGACGATCAGCTTGCGGATGCCGTAGTCCGGTGTCGTCAGGGCCCACCGGGTGCCGAGGTGCGGCCAGATGATGCGGTAGCGCTCCCAGGTGTTGTGGTCCTCGGGGTCGTCCTGCTCGGGGCGGGCGGCCACCAGTGTGCGGAACACGGCATCCCGGGTGGCCTCCTGCTCCTCCTCCGTCATGTTCAGACGCACCGACATCTGCACCAGGCGGTGCACCCGGAGGCTGCGGGACTTGCGGTCCACCGTGGCCAGCGACAGACGGCTCAGCTCCTGGAAGGCCCGCGCGATCATCTCCGTGCTGTCGAAGGCGCGCGGCCGGAACTCCTCGCCGGGCCCGCCCGGACCGCCGGTCCGGCCCGTCAGGGCCTGCGCGATCTGCGTGCTCTGCAGCAGGTCCATGGAGATGGGCTCGGGACTGAACCAGGCGGCCAGTTTCAGCAGTTGCACGGCCGGCGGGAAGTTCTTGTCGAGCTGCTCGATCGCCACACGCCACGTCTTCGAGACGTCGAGCAGCCGGTCGTCGGGGCTCGGCCCTTCCGTGTCGGTCGCCGGCTGGCGTTCCAGGAGCTTGACGTACTCGTGGGTCTGCAGGCCCGTCTCCCGGAGCACGGCGGCCGCGTGCTCCACCGCCAGCGGCAGGTCGCCGAGGGCGGCCGCCACCTCGTCGGCCTCCTCGGTGCTGCACTCGGTGAGTCTGCGTTTGAGGTGCGCCACGCTTTCCTCGCGCTCGAACACGCCGACATCGGTGATCTCGGCGTACCTCTCCCAGCCCTCGGCCCGCTGACTGGTGACCAGGATGTGCCCGGACTTGCCGCTCACCAGCAGGTCGGACAGATCGCTCACATGCTCGACGTTGTCGAGGATCAGCAACCAGCGGCTGTAGGGACGCCCCAGACCGAGCGCCTCCTTGACGCCGGTCGCGGTCGCGGTCGGGTTCTTGCGCTCACCCACGTCGAGCGGGCCGGCCAACTGGGCGTACTGCTCGACGGCGAGGTTCCGCTGGTCCGCCTGGATGTGCCAGACGACGTCGTAGTCGCCCTTGTAACGGTGGGCGAACTCCAGGGCGAGCATCGTCTTGCCCACGCCGCCCATGCCGCGCAGCAGCACGGTGCCGTTGCCGGCCCGCAGCCGGTCGCGCAGATACTCCAGCAGACGCTCCCGCCCGGTGAAGGACGGGTTGCGGATCGGCAGGGACTGCACGGCGGGCTCGGCCCCCGGGAAGCGCGGACCGCCGTCGCTCGCCGCGACCGGGCTGAACAGCGGTTGTGTCGGCGCCTCCACGGCGTTCAGCAGCACCTGCCGGGCGGCGTCCTCGTCGGCTCCGCACCGGGTGAGGTCGGCGGCCGCGCGATCGGAGAACGGCGCGCTCAGCCGTACGTCGTCCACCCGGACGGCGACCGGGCCGCGCGCGTTCTCGGCCTGCTCCAGGCTGCCGGCGGTGTCCCGCACGCCGCGTGCGTCCACGAACTTGCGATAGGCGTGGGACAGGACGGCGAGGCTCCGCGTGGACGGTCCCGCCGCCTGCTCGGTGCCGGTCCGCTCCGGGACCTCGAGCGTGCCCTGCGGCAGCAACTGGACCCGGAACCCGACGGACTTCAGAGTGAACTCGATCCAGTCGGCCCAGGTGCGGTCCTCGGGGACGAAACTCACCCGTACCTCGGTGTCCTCCAGCGGTCTGGGCCGCTTGTACAGGGCGAGGACCCGCTTGCGCTCCCCGTCGTCCATCGGGGGCAGCGCGGTGACCTCCCCGTCGGAGATGACCTCCGTCAGCCGTTCGCACGCGGCGAGCATCGAGGTGGGGCGGCCGGGGACGTCCCGGAACGGCGCCAGCAGTTCCTCGTAGGCGTAGAAGGGCCGGTAGGGGATCTCCACCTTGCCCCAGTACTCCTGGGCGTCCAGCGTGCAGTGGCGGCGGACGATGTCGGCGAACTTCGCCCGCATCTGCTCCCGCGCCGCCTCCAGGCGGTCGGCCTCGCCGTTCGCGTCCTCCACCCGCATGGGGACCGGGATGATGCGGATGCCGCGATAGCCGTAGAGCGTGTCGATCTTGTGGGCCACCGCATGGGCGCCGTCCATGCCCTGGCTGCTGGGGGTGAACGCGACGACCAGCGCGTCCGGCAGCAGCACCGTGCAGACGTCGGAGACGTCGCTCAGGCCGGTGCGGCTGTCGATCAGGACGTAGTCGTAGTTCTGGGTCAGTTCGTGCTTGAGCGCCCTCACGAAGACCGGGCCGTGCCAGGTGTGGTCCAGGAAGCGCATCCAGTCGAACTGCGAGTACGCCGACAGGTACTCCTTGTTCTGCGTGCCCGGGGACACGTAGTCGAGGCGGCCGCCGCCGGGGAACTTCCAGTCGAGCGGGATGACGCAGTGGTTGAACCTGGCTTGCGAGTCCACCCACGCCGCTTCGGCGGTCACCCAGTCGTCCTCCGGGTGGCTCTCCGGCTGCCTGCGCTGCTCCAGGACGGTCTGGTTGAAGTGCAGGAACAGGTCGATGATGCCGGGCGCCGACCGTAACCGGTCGCGGTCCAGGAAGGGGTGGAGGAAGCGGTCCAGGCCGGGCGCGTCCAAATCCCAGTCGACGACCAGGACCCGCTTCCCGCCGGACGCCAGGATCCAGGCCGTGTTGGCGAGGGACATGGTGCGGCCGGTGCCGCCCTTGTACGAGTAGAAGGTGACGATCTTCCCCCCGGCCGGCTCCGCCGGATCCGCAGCCGCCGTCCCCGTCGTCTCTCCCGCGCCGTTCTCGTCAGTCACTGGTCGTCCTCCGCTCCCCGTGACGCCGCGCCGGACCGGACGACGGGCGCGGGGAATCGTCCTGGATGGAATCGAGATACCGCAAATAGCAACTCTTCGCCAACTCCGCGAAAAGCCAGGCGAACGCGTCGGGCTGGGCGATGCCCTGGGCGGCCGCGCCCCTGGCCGTGTGGCGTACGTCGTCCAGATGCCGGTGCCAGGACAGCGTGTCCCGCAGCCGTTCGGTCAGCCGCTTCCTGTCGCGCTGCGTCTGCGGGTCGTCGCCCGCGAGCACCGCCATGACGGCCAGCCAGGGCCGGTTGGCCCGGTCGATGCGCCGGACCATGTCCGACGTCCTGGGGTCGCCGAGCGCCCACGCGTCGACCACGAGCACCCAGGGCGCGACAGGCCGGGCGGGCTCCCGCCCCGGCCCGTCATGGGCGATGCTCTCGTACGCCTTGTCGAAGGCGACCAGTTCCGGTTCGAAGCCGAGATTGCCGGCGAGAGCGATGGCCTGCTGGGTCAGCGATCCGGACGCCGTGCGATACGGTCGCCACGACTCGGTGTCCGGCCCGTACGTGGCCGCCTCACGCCCCGGAGGCAGCCGGCCGGCCGTCGGCGCGAGGACCGTGATCCGCAAGGTCGGCTTCGAGCGCTGCGGCGCGAACGCGTCCTCCAGACCGTGCCGGTCGCCCACCTGCTCCGCTCCGGCCGGTGCCGGTGAGTCCTTCGCCGCCCGCGCGACGCGCTCGGCGAGACGCGCCAGCACCTGTCGGTAGGCACGCTGATCGTCCTCCAGCTCCATGAGCCGGTACAGACCCGATTCCGCGTAACGGTCCTGGGCGCGCCGCTCCTCGGCGCCGCCCGCGCGCGGCAGATGCGTGGAGATCTCCAGCGCGGCCGGCGGCAGGGTGGTGCCGTCGGTGGGCGGGACCCACAGGACGGGGACCACGGCACGGCCGTAGTGCCGGCCGCCCCGGCGCCTGAACGCAGTCCACTGGCGCCCGCACAGCGGGTCGGTGAAGTAGCGCGGCGCGTACAGCGGGACGAAGACGCGGCAGGCCGCCAGCGCCGACTGCCACGCGTCCGACGGAGCGTCCGGGGCGTCCACGTGCCCGGCGTCCTGCGCCGTCACCCGGGTCAGCCGGGCCACCTGCCTGCGCAGGTCGTCGTAGAAGGAGAAGACCGGCTGGTCGGCGTCGGCCCCGTGCGGCCCCGGGGTGCGCGCGTAGCTGAGGAAGAAGACCGGAGTCGTGGCAGTCATGAGTCCCCCTGGGTGCGCGGCGCGAAGACATTGCGCAGGTCGTCGAAGAGGCTGACGTCGCAGGGTCTGAGCCGGGCCGCCGTGGCGACGTCGACGATCCGCTCGGCGATACGCCACACGGTCCGCCGGTAGACCCGCCACTTCCCGGCCTCCATCAGCCCCCGCAACCCCATGAGCTGGTAGTCCTGGTCGAGGTCGGGACCGTCGTACTGGAACGGCTGGACCGCCTCGGGCAGGGTGAACCGGCCGGGCGAGGTCCACAGCACCGGGACGATCGCGCTGACGGTGTACGGCTCGGAGCGACGGTGCTCGGTCTGCCGCCGGACGAACCCGTCGAACTCCATGCCGCACCAGGTGCTGACGCAGTACTGCGGCGAGTACACCGGCACGAAGACCCGACAGGTGGCCAGCGCTTCCTTCAGGGCCTTCTCCCACTCGCCGCCCAGCGGAATGTGCTGGTCGAGAAAGCCGACCGGCGTCGTCGCGTCGTGCGTCGTCAGCTGGAGGACGAACTGGCTCAGCAGATCGTGGAACTGCTCCTGCCGGTTGTCCGGAGCGCGCGAGCCGGCGGATCCGGAATGCGTCTGCCCGTAGCTGTGGAAGAAGAAAGGGACCTGGGAATCAGCCGGGCGGTCGGCTAAGTGGTCGTCGGTCACCTGCGCTGCCCCCCTCCAGCCGTCCGGTGTTCCTTGAACCATTCCACAGCCAAGTCCACCGAATCAGCCAGAGGGAGGAGACGGGCAATTCCTCCTCCCACCGGTCCCCGCCGGACCACGCGCTCCCCGGTGTCGGTGTGCTCGTGCTCCAGCCAGGCGCCGAGCCGTGCGAAGTCCCGGTCGTCCAGGTCCACGCTCTCGAACCAGCGGTGCCGCCGGCGCGGCGCTCCGTCGGCCCCGGTCCCCTCGGTGACGAAGCAGTCGTAGCGGCGGATCGGCGGGTCGGGTGAGCGGTATTCGCCCAGGTGGAAGGCTGTGCACGACGCGAAGCCCACCCCCAGTAGCAGGATGCGCGCGTCGAGCCGGTAGAGCTTTCCGAGCGGGGAGTCCTCCCCGAGCGGGCAGTCGAGCGGATGGTCCCGGGTGATGAAGTCCGCCAGCGGTCCCCAGGCGGTCAGCGAGGTCTGCGGATGACCGCTGCGCCGCGCGCCCGGCGTCGTGCGCACCCGCTCCGCGACGGCGCCCATGCCAGCACTGGGAGTGGTGGCCGCGTCGAACCCGGGCATGGTCCGCCGGTACGCCTCGATCTCCTCGGCCGTCAGGCCCCGCACCCGCTCTCGATAGGCGGGAGAGGAGAAGGAGTTGGGGGCCGTGAACGTCGGCACCACGATCGTGCCCGAGGCGCCGACGGCGGTCCGCAGCGCGTCGGCGACGGTGCCCGGCCCGCGCGTGGTCGGGCCGATCCGGCGCAGTGAGGAATGCACCAGGACGACGTCGCCCGACCGCAGTCCGAGGGCGCGGAGGTCGTGCGCGAGCTGAGGGCTGGTGTAGGGCGCTGTCATCGATCCGCGGTCAGCTGGGCGACGGCTGCTTCGATGGCGGCCGCGAGACGCAGGCCGGTGGGTGGCAGGGCCTCGGCCCCGGCGGCGAAGGCGTCCAGCGCGGTGAGAGCGCGCTGCCCCCAGCGGACGGCCTGACCCCGGGCCGCCGGGCCCTGGCGCGCGTGCCAGGCGCGGGCCACGCCCAGATGGGCGTAGGCCTGGCGCAGCGCCGCCTCCGTGTCGCCGAACTCGTCCAGGTCGCGGAGCGCGGCGAACTTCGCGTGCTGCCACTCCCGCAGCAGGGTCAGGGCGAGGTCCTGGGGCGTTTCCCGCCGGCTCAGGGCCAGCGCGCCGAAGGGCGGACGGGGGAGGTGCGGTTCCGTCGTACCGGCGCGCAGGATCAAGGTGTTCACCCCGGCCGCCAGAGCGGCGGCCTCATGGGGGTGCCGGTGCGACAGGACGTCCCAGGCCGCCTGAAGGGGCCGCCGCCACACCGCGGCCGTATCGGGCGGCGTGCCACGCGGTCGGAGGAGGGGGTCGGCCTGCACTCTCATCTCGACCCCGCCGACCGAGAGGCGCGGCAACGGCTCCCAGGCGACCTCTTCGCCGTCCATCCGCCACACGTCCCTGCCGTCGGTCCCCACCCGGATCCCCCCGTCGTCCCGGCGGGAGTCGTGCGGCCGCCACCGCAGCCGGCCGACCGAGGGCAGCAGCAGCTCACCACGGCCGCCCGCCCGGACCGGGACGTCCAGCCGCCGTCCCGCGCGGAACGCCGCGGCCAGGGCCAGACCCGCCAGGAACTCGACGTCCGGCACGCTCTGCCCGCGCGTCTCGGCGGAACAGGCCCGCACGGCCCAGGAGTGGACCATCGGGTCCGCGAGCACGGCGTCGAGGGCGGGCCCCTCCAACTGCACGAGGGCCTGCCAGGCCTCCTCGGAACCGACGCCCGCACGGCGCAGATACGCCAGCATCGCGTGCCGCAGGTCCAACTGGGCCTCCACCAGCCGCCGTACGGCGTCGGGCTCCGACGCGCCGCCGGCCGTCAGCGCGCCGAGGTCGGACGAGAGCACGGTGTGCCGGGGCACCGAGGGGGCGGCCGACTGGATGTGGCCGATGAGCTTGAGCAGGTCGGCGCAGTACACCGACGGGTTGGCGAAGCCGCTTCCCGACCTGTACCGGTGGCCGTAGAGCCCGCCACCGCAGACGGCCACCACCGGGCAGGCCCTGCACTGGGCGGACAGCCCGTCCAGGCCCAGGACGCGGGCCTGGAACCCGGGGTGGCGCGCGGCCTCGTCGAAGCTGTCGACCAGGACGTGGTAGCCGGTCTCCGGGGCGCCCTCGGCCACCGTCTTGAGCCAGTCCGCCTGCTCGATCGCCCCGTCGGTCTCGATCACCAGGAGGTCGGGGCTGCCGAGCCCGAGCGCCTCGGTGAAACCGTGCTCCCCCCTCGCGGCGGCCTCGACCGACTCGAACAGCCGGATGCTGAGCGGTCTGTCCTCCGCGTTCCACCGCTCGTACACGGTGATCAGCCAGTCCGCGTAGTCCGTGCCGCCCTTCGGACGGGCCGGCGGGTGATCCCAGGTCGCGTGGGGGAGGAGGAAGTCGACGCGGGGCGGGCGCAGTTCGGTCAAGGCGCCGTAAACCCTGTCCGGATCGTTCGCCACGTCCACGGTGCACAGCAGACCGGCGAACGCCGGACGGTGGACGGGCCGGCCGAGCAGGCGGATCGCGCGCACCGTGTCGTCGTAGCTGCCCGAGCCGTCGACCCGTACCCGGTGCCGGTCGTGGGATTCCCGGTCGCCGTCCAGGGAGACGCCCGTGTTGATCCGTTCACGGACCAGCAGTGCGCAGAAGTCGTCGTCGAGGCGGAGCCCGTTGGTCTGCATGCGCAGGTCGAGTGCGGCGACACCGTCGAGGTGGTCACGGAGTTCTCGGGCCATGGCCGCCAGCCGTGCGGGGCCCGCGAGCAGCGGCTCACCTCCGTGCAGGACCACGGTGACCCGGTCGAGACGGTGGGTCCGCGCGTGCTCGGCGATCCGTTCGGCGGTGGCCCGGACGATACGCGGCGCCATCACCCGGGGGCGGCGGCGCCAGCTCTGGTCGGCGTGTTCGTAGACATAGCAGTGGTCGCACGCGAGGTCGCACCGGCTGTGGATCTTCACCACGAACTGCCGGAAGGGCCGTGCTGTCGCGGGTGCCGCCATGTCGACCGCGGCCCGTCTCAGATCGAGGAATTGAAACCCGCGACGGTGCCACTGCCGAGCGACGAGACGCGCAGGACGTCCCGTTCCCGTCGGAGGCTCAGATGGGTCAGACGTCCGCGGCCGCGGCGGGCGGGCTTGCTCTCGGCACGACGGGCTTCACCCACTGCGTGTGCGGCGGCGTGGTTCACTACGTCGCTGTGCATGACAGTTCCCCTCGGGTGATGCGCCCCGGAGCACCGTGATCCCGCATGGTGTCGCGTCCCGTACTGGGCATTCCGGCAGCGGCGTCGGCAACTCGACACCTTCATGCTGCATTCGGTCGGAGGCCGTGACAAGACGACCTCCGGCCAACCGCTCGAAGAATACGGCCTTGTGAAGAGGGTGTGAGGGGCTCCGGCGAGGGCGAATGACGGGGCCCTCCGCCCGGCACACCTCCCCGCCTCACACCGCCACATAAGCCACCCCCTCACCCCCCGCCACCGCCTCCGCCCGGCCCAGTTTGACCAGGCGGCGGAGGTGGGCCTCCGCCTCGGCGACCGCGATGGTGCGGGAGCCCGGTGGGATCCGGTCCCAGGGGCGGTTCCACTCCATGCGTTCGGCCAGTTGCCAGGGGGTCAGGGGGGTGGTCAGGAGGGCGAGGAGGCCGGCGAGGCGGGCCTCGTGGTGGTCCAGCAACTCCCGTACGCGCGCCGGGGCGTCCGTGAAGGCGTGCTGGTGGGCGGGCAGGATCTCGGCGGGGGCGAGGGCGGCGACGCGTTCCAGGGAGGCCAGGTAGTCGCCCAGGGGGTCGGTGGACGTCATGTCGTCGGGGTCCTCGTACAGGCCGATGTGCGGGGTGATCCCGGGCAGGAGGTGGTCGCCGGAGAACAGCCGGCCGTGGCCGGGGAGTCCGGCCGGGTGCTCCTCCTCCAGGTGCAGGCAGACGTGGCCCGGCGTGTGGCCCGGCGTCCAGATCGCGCGCAGGCGGCGGCCGGGCAGGTCCAGGAGTTCGCCGGGGACGATCTCCCGGTCGGGGTCGGCGGGGGAGAAGCCCGGCAGGGAGCCGGGGCGGCGCGCGGCGCGCAGGGGGGCCACGTGCTCCTCGGGGGCGCCGGCCGCCGCCAGCTTGTCGGCCATGTAAGCGAACCACGTCTCGGGGCGCGTCGCCCGCGTGCGCCGGACGATCGCCGCGTCCGCCGCGTGCATCGCGATCCAGGCGCCGGACGCCTCCCGTACCCGGCCGGACAGGCCGTGGTGGTCGGGGTGGTGGTGGGTGATGACGACCCCGTGGATCTCCTCCGGCGCGGTGCCGCAGGCCGCGAGGCCGTCCGTGAGGGTGTCCCAGGAGTCCGGGTCGTCCCAGCCGGTGTCGACGAGCACCGGGCCGCGGTCGGTGTCGACGACGTGCACCAGGGTGTGGCCGAGGGGGTTGTCCGGGATCGGGACCCGTATGGACCGCACCCCGCCGCCATGGTCGTACACCTGCGTCATGGGCTCCCCCATCACCGCGACGTCCGCGGCACGAACCGGCCGCCCCGGCCATAGTAACTAGAACGCGTTTCGATGGGAGCCCGAGTCATCCAATGGGCCCCGAGGGTGGTGCGCGTTCCGTGGACTCCTCGGGGTGGAACTGGTATCAGTTGCTCTATATCTGATGGGCCGTCAGAGACGAGCGGCCAAGGCCGTCAGTGTTCAGGCGCATCCAGGCGCGGCTCCGGGGAGGCAGTCGGTCATGACCGAACTCGTGGAACACGGGCAGCTGTTCATCGGCGGGGAGTGGACGGGCCCCCTCGGACGGGACGTCATCGAGGTGGTCTCGCCGCATACCGAGGACGTCATGGGACGGGTGCCGCACGCCACGCCCGCCGACGTGGACCGGGCGGTCGACGCGGCGCGGCGGGCCTTCGACGACGGGCCCTGGCCCCGGGCGAGCCTCGCCGAGCGGATCGAGGTCGTCACCCGGATCAAGGACGGGATCGCCGCCCGGCACGACGAGATCGCCCGGCTCATCTCCGCCCAGAACGGCTCCCCTTACTCCTGGAGCGTCCTCGCGCAGGCCCTCGGCGCGATGATGGTGTGGGACGCGGCGATCACGGTCGCCCGTGACTTCTCCTACGAGGAGCCGCGCGACGGTGTCCTCGGGCGCATCCTCGTACGCCGTGAACCGGTCGGTGTCGTGGCGGCCGTCGTGCCCTGGAACGTCCCGCAGTTCGTCGCCGCCGCCAAGCTCGCGCCCGCCCTGCTCGCCGGCTGCTCGGTCGTCCTCAAGCCGTCCCCCGAATCGCCCCTGGACGCCTACCTCCTGGCCGAGATCGCCCGGGACGCCGGGCTGCCGGACGGCGTCCTGTCCGTCCTCCCCGCCGACCGCGAGGTCAGCGAGTACCTGGTCGGGCACCCGCGCATCGACAAGGTCTCCTTCACCGGCTCGGTCGCCGCCGGGCGCCGCGTCATGGAGGTCGCCGCCCGTCATCTGACCCGGGTCACCCTGGAGCTCGGCGGCAAGTCGGCGGCCGTCGTCCTGCCCGACGCGGACGTCGAGGCGACCGTCGCCGGGGTCGTGCCGGCGGCCTGGATGAACAACGGGCAGGCGTGCGTCGCCCAGACCCGCATCCTCCTCCCGCGTTCCCGCTACGACGAGTTCGCCGAGGCGTTCGCCGCCGCGGCCGGCGCCCTCGTGGTCGGCGACCCGCTGGACCCGGCGACCCAGGTCGGCCCGCTCGTCGCCCGCCGCCAGCAGCGGCGCAGCCTCGACTACATACGGATCGGGCAGGAGGAGGGCGCGAAGATCCTCACCGGGGGCGGGCGGCCCCAGGGGCTGGAGAAGGGCTGGTACGTCGAGCCCACCCTCTTCGGGGACGTCGACAACACCATGCGCATCGCCCGCGAGGAGATCTTCGGCCCCGTCATCTGCCTGCTCCCGTACGGCGACGAGGCCGAGGCCGTCAGGATCGCCAACGACTCCGAGTACGGCCTGAGCGGCAGCGTCTGGACCGCCGACACCGCGCACGGCGTCGACATCGCCCGCCGGGTGCGCACCGGCACCTACTCCGTGAACACCTTCAGCCTGGACATGCTCGGCCCCTTCGGCGGCTACAAGAACTCCGGGCTGGGGCGGGAGTTCGGGCCCGAGGGCTTCGGCGAGTACTTCGAGCACAAGATGATCCATCTGCCCGCCGGCTGGGAGGCGTGACGATGGGCGACCGCTGGCACGTCGAGGTCGACCGGTCGCTGTGCATCGGCTCGGCCCAGTGCCTCCACCACGCCCCCGGCGGCTTCCGCCTCGACACCGCCCGCCAGTCCCATCCGGCCGACCCGGAGACCGACGCCGACGAACGGGTCCTCGCGGCGGCGGAGGGCTGCCCCGTGGAGGCCATCGCCATCACGGTGCTGGGCAGCGGGGAGCCGGTGTTCCCGCCCGAGGAGTAGCGCGCTCAGCGGTGCCGCGCCGGCTCCTCGGGGGCCGTCAGGTCGATGAGCCGGCACACCGTCTCGATGTCGATCTTCACCTGGGCGATCGAGGCACGCCCCGACAGCCAGGTGATCAGGGCCGAGTGCCAGGTGTGCTCGATGACGCGGACGGCGGAGAGCTGCTGCGGCGTCGGGTCCTCCAGACCCATCGCGTCCAGGATGATCATCGTCGTCTGCCGGGACACCTGGTCCACCTCGGGGGAGACGCTGCGGTCCGCGAACGTCAGCGCGCGCACCATCGCGTCCGCCAGATGCGGCTCGCGCTGCAGGGCGCGGAACGCCCGCATCAGGGTCTCCGCGACCCGCTCGGCCGCCGTCGCGCCCTGCGGCGGCTTCTTGCGCAGCGTGCCGTGCATGTGCTCCAACTGGGCCTGCATCGTGGCGACCAGCAGATGCACCTTGGACGGGAAGTAGCGGTACAGCGTGCCGAGCGCCACCTGGGAGGACTCCGCGACCTCGCGCATCTGCACGGCGTCGAAGCCGCCCCGGCTCGCGAGTTGCGCGCTGGCGTGCAGGATGCGTCGGCGGCGGGCCTCCTGACGCTCGGTGAGAGCCGGTGAGGAGGGGCTCGCGCTACTGACTTCCGCAGGCATGGATCCCGTTCCGTGACAGTCGGTGAGGGTGGGTGACCGGACAGAGCATGCCAGGGCTCGGTCGTGGCGTGAATCACCTGATCCATCGCTCACAGCGGCGCTACCTGCCGGTAGATTCAGAGCCTCCTGAACGATCAAGTCTGAAACTTGTTCTAGATTAGCGTCCCGGCGTAACCTCGCGGGACAGAGCAGGGAGAGAGGGGCCCGGAGTGACCGCTGAGGCCAGGGAGGCCGGGTCCCCGAAGGACCTTGCCGCCGACGGCGGGCGACCGCTCGACATCGCGCTCCTCACCTACAAGGGGAACCCGTTCTGCGGCGGCCAGGGCGTCTACGTCCGCCACCTCTCCCGCGAACTCGCCCGCCTCGGCCACCGCGTCGAGGTCATCGGCTCCCAGCCCTACCCCGTCCTCGACGAGCACGAGGACTACGCGGGCCGGCTCACCCTCACCGAGCTGCCCAGCCTCGACCTGTACCGCCAGCCCGACCCCTTCCGCACACCGAAGCGCGACGAGTACCGCGACTGGGTCGACGCGCTGGAAGTGGCGACGATGTGGACCGGCGGCTTCCCCGAACCACTGACGTTCTCGCTGCGCGCCCGCCGCCTGCTGCGCGCCCGCCGCGGCGACTTCGACGTCGTGCACGACAACCAGACCCTCGGCTACGGCCTCCTGGGCGATGTCGGCGCCCCCCTCGTCACCACCATCCACCACCCCATCACCGTGGACCGCCGGCTGGAGCTGGACGCCGCCACCACCTGGCAGCGCCGGGCCTCGGTGCGCCGCTGGTACGCCTTCACCCGGATGCAGAAGCGCGTCGCGCGCCGCCTGCCGTCCGTCCTCACCGTCTCCGGCACCTCCCGCCAGGAGATCGTCGACGACCTCGGCGTACGGCAGGACCGCATCCACGTCGTCCACATCGGCGCCGACACCGACCTGTTCAGGCCGGATCCCTCGGTACGCCGGGTGCCGGGCCGGATCGTGACGACGTCCAGCGCCGACGTCCCGCTGAAGGGCCTGGTGTTCCTCGTCGAGGCGCTCGCCAAGGTCCGCACCGAACACCCCGACGCCCATCTCGTCGTCGTCGGCAAGCGCCCCACCGAGGGCCCGGTCGCCCAGGCCGTCGAGCGCTACGGCCTCGAGGGCGCCGTCGACTTCGTCAAGGGCATCTCCGACGCCGAACTCGTCGACCTGGTCCGCTCGGCGGAGGTCGCCTGCGTGCCGTCGCTGTACGAGGGCTTCTCGCTGCCCGCCGCCGAGGCCATGGCCACCGGCACCCCCCTGGTCGCCACGACCGGCGGGGCGATCCCCGAGGTCGCCGGACGCGACGGCGAGACCTGCCTCGCGGTGCCGCCCGGCGACTCCGGGGCGCTGGCCGCCGGCCTCACCCGGCTGCTCGGCGACGCCGCGCTGCGCGACCGGCTGGGAGCGGCCGGACGCGAGCGGGTACTCGCGCACTTCACCTGGGCCAAGGCCGCCGAGGGCACGGTGGCCCGCTACCGCGAGGCGATCGCCGCCGGACGGCAGCCGCGCGGACCCCGCGCCACGGCCGTGGACACCGCCCCGGCCGGCGCCTCCCTCCGCTCCACGACCCCACCCGTCACCGCCACGAGCTCCCCCCTCGTCGAAGGCGCCGACACCGAAAGCAGGGCCACGTGCTGACCGTCGACTTCTCCCGGTTCCCGCTCGCCCCGGGCGACCGCGTTCTGGACCTCGGCTGCGGTGCCGGACGGCACGCGTTCGAGTGCTACCGGCGCGGCGCCCAGGTCGTCGCGCTGGACCAGAACGGCGAGGAGATCCGCGAGGTCGCGAAGTGGTTCGCGGCGATGAAGGAGGCCGGCGAGGCCCCCGAGGGCGCCACCGCCACCGCCATGGAGGGCGACGCCCTCGCGCTGCCCTTCCCGGACGAGTCCTTCGACGTCGTGATCATCTCCGAGGTCATGGAGCACATCCCCGACGACAAGGGCGTCCTCGCCGAGATGGTGCGGGTCCTCAAGCCGGGCGGCCGTATCGCGATCACCGTCCCGCGCTACGGCCCGGAGAAGGTCTGCTGGACCCTGTCCGACGCCTACCACGAGGTCGAGGGCGGCCACATCCGCATCTACAAGGCGGACGAGCTGCTCGCCAAGATCCGCGAGGCGGGTCTCAGGCCCTACGGCACCCACCACGCCCACGCGCTGCACTCGCCGTACTGGTGGCTGAAGTGCGCGTTCGGCGTCGACAACGACAAGGCGCTGCCCGTGCGGGCGTACCACAAGCTGCTCGTCTGGGACATCATGAAGAAGCCGCTGGCCACCCGGGTCGCCGAACAGGCGCTGAACCCGCTGATCGGCAAGAGCTTCGTGGCCTACGCGACCAAGCCGCACCTGCCCCGGGTGGACGCGCGGTGACCACTCCCCGGACAGAACACCTCGTCCTGCCCGGGGTCCTCACCGCCGAGCAGGCCGCCGCGACCGTGGCCGGCCTCCTCGCGGTACAGCGGGAGGACGGGGCGATCCCGTGGTTCCGCGGACACCACCTCGACCCGTGGGACCACGTCGAGGCCGCCATGGCGCTGGACGCCGCCGGAGAACACGCGGCGGCCGAGCGGGCGTACACCTGGCTGGCCGAGCATCAGAACGACGACGGCTCCTGGTACGCCGCCTACCGGGACGGCGCCCACGACGACGTCACCGACACCGGGCGCGAGACCAACTTCGTCGCCTACATAGCCGTGGGCGTCTGGCACCACTACCTGTCCACGGGCGACGACACGTTCCTGGACCGCATGTGGCCCACCGTGTACGCGGCGATCGAGTTCGTCCTCGAACTCCAGCAGCCCGGCGGGCAGATCGGCTGGCGGCGCGACGACGACGGCACCTCGGTGCAGGACGCCCTGCTCACCGGCTCCTCGTCGATCCACCACGCGCTGCGGTGCGCGCTGGCCGTCGCCGAGCAGCGGGAGGAGCCCCAGCCGGACTGGGAGCTCGCCGCGGGCGCGCTGCGGCACGCCATCCGCCGGCACCCCGAGCGGTTCCTCGACAAGAACCGCTACTCGATGGACTGGTACTACCCGGTGCTCGGCGGAGCGCTCACCGGCGCCGAGGCCGAGGCCCGGATGCGCGAAGGCTGGGGCCGGTTCGTCGTGCCCGGACTCGGGGTGCGCTGTGTCGTGCCCAACCCGTGGGTCACCGGCGGCGAGTCAGCCGAACTCGCCCTCGCGCTCTGGGCGATGGGCGAGTCCGACCGCGCGCTGGAGATCCTCCAGTCCATCCAGCACCTGCGGGACGCCGACAGCGGGCTGTACTGGACGGGGTACGTCTTCGAGGACGACGCCATATGGCCGCGTGAACTCACCACGTGGACCGCCGGGTCCGTCCTGCTGGCCGTGGCCGCGCTCGGCGGGCACGAGGCCACCTGCGCGGTGTTCGGCGGGGACCGCCTGCCGGCCGGCCTGGACCCGGACTGCTGCTGACCGCCGGGGCGGCCGGGTGTCAGTGGCGGTGCACCCGGCCGGCGATGGCGTGGCCGACGAACAGATAGACCACCGCGGCCAGGCCGTACCCGGCGACCACGCGGGCCCACTCCTCGTCGAAGGTGAACAGATCGTGCGACCAGCCCGCCAGCCAGCGGGCGGAGTCATGGACGAACTGCACGAAGTCGTTGCCGGGGTTGGCCCCCAGCAGATACATGAGGATCCACAGGCCCAGGATGAGGGCCATGACATCGGCGACGATCGCAATGACCGTGCCGGCCTGTGACGCACCGTTGCGATATCGAGGGGACATGCTCCTCGCTTGACCCCGGAACCGGGAACGAAACCCGGTCACCGGCTATGAGTTGAGTTCGGCCAGCACCCGCAGGGTCCGCCGGTCCGGTGCCAGCGCCAGCAGGTCCGTCACCGGGCCCTTGCGCCACAACTCCAGCCGCTCGGCGATGCGTTCACGCGGGCCGACCAGGGAGATCTCGTCGGCGAACGCGTCCGGCACCGCCTGTACGGCCTCCGCCCTGCGCCCCGCCAGGAACAGCCGCTGGACGCGCCGGGCCTCCTCCTCGTACCCCATGCGCGCCATCAGGTCGGCGTGGAAGTTGCGGGCCGCGTGGCCCATGCCGCCGATGTAGAAGCCGAGCATGGCCTTCACCGGGAGCAGACCCTCGGACACGTCGTCGCAGACGTGGACGCGGGCCAGCGGCGCGACCCGGAACCCGGACGGCAGATCGCGCACCGCGTCGCCGTACACCTCGGGCCGGCCCGGCGCCCAGTACAACGGCAGCCAGCCGTCCGCGATCCGCACGGTCTGCGCCACGTTCTTCGGCCCCTCGGCACCGAGCAGAACGGGCAGTTCAGGACGCAGCGGATGGGTGATGGACTTCAGCGCCCTGCCCAGACCGGTGGCGTCCGGCCCCCGGTAGGGGTGCGTGTGGAACCGCCCGTCCAGCTCGACCGGCGCCTCCCGCCGCAGCACCTGCCGTACGACGTCGACGTACTCGCGGGTCGCGGTGAGCGGCGAGGCGGGGAACGGCCGCCCGTACCACCCCTCCACCACCTGCGGTCCCGACAGCCCGAGCCCCAGCAGCACCCGTCCGCCCGAGAGATGGTCCAGGGTCAGGGCGTGCATGGCGGTGGCCGTGGGGGAGCGGGCCGCCATCTGCGCCACGGCCGTCCCCAGCCCGATCCGCGAGGTGCGCGCGGCGATCCAGGTCAGCGGCGTGAACGCGTCGGACCCCCAGGACTCCGCCGTCCACACCGTGGCGTAGCCGAGCCGCTCGGCCTCCTCGGCGAGCGGTACATGGTCGGCGGAGGGGCCACGGCCCCAGTAACCGAGAGCGAGCCCGAGCCGCATGCCAGCCTCCTGACGGTGCGTCAGCCAAGAGGGGGAGAGTACGGCAACGGCCCCTCACCCGGAAGGGCGAGGGGCCGTCGTACGACGTGAGGGCTCAGCCGCGCTGGATGCCGCTGGTGTCCTGGAGGACACCGCGACGGCCGTCCTGCGTCTGCGCGACCAGGGCCGCGCCGCGCTGCTCGACGGCCAGGTACCAGGTGCCCGGCGCCAGTTCGGCGATCGGGTTGGGCGAGCCGTCCTCCGCGAAGAGGGGACGCGCCACCGGCACGGCGAACCAGAACGGGGAGAAGTCACCGGCGGGCGCGGGCGCCTGCGGCTGACCGCCACCGAACGGCGGCTGCTGCTGCGCCGGCGCACCCGGGTAGCCGTAACCGGCCTGCGGCTGACCGCCGTAGGGCTGCGGCGCGGCCGGCCGAGGCGCGGGCACGAGCCCGGCCTGCAGCGCCGGCACGAGCGGCGTCGCGATGGCGGCACCGGCGAGGACGAGGGCGGCGAGGAAGCCGAGGATGAGGCCGGCGGCCGCGCTGGCGCGGTCGTCGACGTCCACCAGGTACCAGAACAGGGTCCATGCCGCCAGGATGGCGAAACCCGTGCCGACGGTGCCGAGATCGAGACCGGCGACCTTGCGGGGCTGCGGCAGCAGGCGGTTCACGACGATCAGCGCGGCGCCGATGACCCCGCCCATGTACACGCCGAGTCCGAGGCCGAGGGTGTCCCACGCGTTCTGGTCCACGTCGAACCCGGAGACGGAGAAGAGGTCGAGGAACGACGCGATGAACAGCAATACCGCTGCTCCGATCACCACGCCGTCGCCTCGAGTGAGGGAGCGGATATTCACTTCAGATCCTTCGTCAGTCGTCTCAACATCGGCATCGCTGGAGGCGTCGCTGTCACCATGTCGCCGTCTGGCCCCGGTGTGAAGCGCGGGGGTGGCCCCTCATCGTAAGGACGACCTTATCGTCCGTCCGACGAGGCTGTCCGCCGGGATCAGCTCCCGGACCACTACCCTCGCAGGAAACTCACGATTCCCTCAGAGATTCCCTGCGCCGCCTTCTGGCGCCAGGCGCCGCTGGTGAGCAGTGCCGCGTCCTTGCTATCGCGCATGTTGCCGCACTCGATGAAGACCTTGGGAACCGTTGACAGATTGAGACCGCCCAGGTCCTGACGCGTGACGAGACCGGTACCGCCGCCCACATAGTCGGAGGGCGCGCTTCCGGTCACGCGGACGAAGGCGCCCGCCACGCGCTCGCCGAGGGCGCGCGACGGGGCCACGATCGGGCCGGTGTTGGCGGCGCCCTTGGCCACCTTGCCGGGGAGGATGACATGGAAGCCGCGCTGTCCGGCGCCCGCGCCGTCGGCGTGGATCGAGACGACGGCGTCGGCCTTCGCCTTGTTGCCGATCTCGGCCCGCTCGTCCACGCACGGGCCCCACGGCCGGTCGCCGTCCTGGGTGAACTTCACCGTGGCGCCCTGCTTCTCCAGCAGCGCGCGCATCCGCCGGGCGACGTCGAGCGTGAACTCCGCCTCCGCGTAACCCGCGTTGGTGGACGTCCCCGTCGTGTCGCACTCCTTGCGGTTCGTGCCGATGTCCACCTGACGGTTGATCTCGGACGTGTGCCGGAAGTTGCCGGGGTTGTGGCCCGGGTCGATGACGACGACCTTGCCCGCGAGCGGCTCCGCGCCGGAGGGGGAGGGCGCCGGGCTCGGCTTCTCGTCGTCCTGGGTGGAGGACGCCGTCGGCGGTGTGGTCGCCGGCGTCGTCCGGACCGCCGTGTTCCCGGAGCCGCCTCCGCCGTCGCCCACCGTCGCGTACACCAGCCAGCCGAGCAGCGCCCCGGGTACGAGGGCGGTGGCGGCCACGGTCAGGGCGCGGCGACGGCCGCGGCGCGGCTGCGGAGGGTCGAAGTCCGGTCCGAGATATGACACGCCTGCCACCTTACGGGCCGGATACCGGCCGTGCCGTCGAGGGACCTCAGATGCCGTCGCCCGTCCGCTGCAGCACCCGCAGGGAGTCCGTCGCCGACACCTCCGTGAAGGCGCCGGAGGACAGAGCCCGCAGGTAGACGCGGTACGGCGCCTGGCCGGTGAACTCGTCGGCCGGGTCCGGGAACACGTCGTGGATCACGAGCAGACCGCCCTCGGCGACATGCGGGGCCCAGCCCTCGTAGTCGGCGTTCGCGTGCTCGTCGGTGTGACCTCCGTCGACGAAGACCAGGCCGAGGGGCGTACCCCAGACCTTCGCGACCTGCGGGGAACGGCCCACCAGCGCGACCACGTGCTCCTCCAGGCCCGCCCGGTGCAGGGTGCGGCGGAACGTCGGCAGGGTGTCCATCAGACCGAGCTCGGGGTCGACGGTCGAAGGATCGTGGTACTCCCAGCCGGGCTGCTGCTCCTCGCTGCCCCGGTGGTGGTCGACCGTGAGGGCCGTCACCCCGGCCGCGCGGGCCGCGTCGGCGAGCAGGATCGTGGAGCGCCCGCAGTAGGTGCCGACCTCCAGCAGGGGGAGCCCGAGGCGCCCCGCCTCGACGGCCGCCGCGTACAGGGCCAGGCCCTCGCCCGTGGGCATGAAGCCCTTCGCGGCCTCGAAGGCGGCCAGGATGTCGGGCTTGGGGGCGGGGGCCATGGGGGTCCTCTCCGTCGTACGACCGTATGGGCGCCCATGGTGCACCACACCCCCCGTCACCTGGGCGACGGGGGGTGCGGGCGGGCCGGGGAGGCGGGCGTCAGGCGGTGACCGTCTCGCCCGGCAGGGCGAGGTCGACGTCCACCGCGCCGTCCTCGCCGGGATGCGTGGCCGCCGAGGCGAGGGGCGCGTGCCCGTCGGCCCGGGCGGCCAGGACGTAGGCGCCCTGAGCCGGGACCGCGAGGGCGTAGCCGCCGTCGTCGTCGGAGAGGGTGGCGCCGGCCTGCCGGCCGCGGCGGTCGATCAGCGTGACCTTGGCGCGGGCGACCGGGGTGCCGGCGGCGTCCAGGACGCGGCCGCGGAAGCCGTGCAGGGCCTCCTCGGCGCGCTGCAGATTGGCGTCCTCCTCGCTGCTGGCGCGCAGCTGCGGGTGGCCCGACGGCCGCTGCCGGGGCAGGAGCAGGGCGAACGCGAGGCCGAGGACGACGGCGCCGGTCGCGATCAGGAAGGACAGCCGGAAGCCGTGCATCGTCGGGACCGCCACCCCGCCGACGTCGTTCGCGGTGTTCGCCAGCACCATGCCGATGACCGCGCTGGACACGGAGGTGCCGATGGACCGCATCAGGGTGTTCAGGCCGTTCGCCGCGCCCGTCTCCGAGGCCGGCACCGCGCCGACGATCAGGGCCGGCAGGGACGAGTACGCGAGGCCGATGCCGGCGCCGAGGACCACCGAGATCACCAGGCTCTGCCAGGCTGCGCTCATCAGGCCGAGGCCGGCGCCGTAGCCGATCGCGATGATCAGCATGCCGAGGATGAGCGTGGTCTTGGGGCCGTACCGGGCCGACAGCCGGGCGTAGACGGGTGCCGTCACCATCATCGTCAGGCCCAGCGGGGCGACGAGCAGGCCCGCGACGACCATCGACTGGCCGAGGCCGTAACCGGTCGACTCCGGCAGCTGGAGCAGCTGGGGGAGGACCAGCGAGACGACGTAGAAGCTGACGCCGACCATGATCGACGCGAGGTTGGTGAAGAGGACGGCCGGGCGGGCGGTGGTGCGCAGGTCGACCAGCGGCGCCTTGGTGCGCAGCTCGTACACGCCCCACAGCAGCAGGACGGCGGCGGCCGCGCCGAACAGCCCGAGGGTCATGCCCGAACTCCAGCCCCAGTCGCTGCCCTTGGTGATCGGCAGCAGGAAGAGGACGAGGCCCGCGGAGAGGCCGAGCGCGCCGGGGAGGTCGAAGGTGCCCTCCGCGCGGACCTCGGACTCGGGGACGACGAGCAGGGTCAGGGCGATGGAGAGGACGCCGAGGGCGGCGGCGCCGTAGAAGAGGGCGTGCCAGTTCGCGTGCTGGGCGACCAGGGCCGCGGCCGGCAGGGCCAGACCGCCGCCGACGCCGATCGAGGAGCTCATCAGGGCCATCGCCGAGCCGAGCCGCTCGCGGGGCAGCATGTCCCGCATCAGGCCGATGCCGAGCGGGATGGCGCCCATCGCGAAGCCCTGGAGGGTACGGCCGACGATCATCGGCAGCAGGGCGCTGGTCACGGCGCTGAGCAGGGCGCCGGCCACCATCACGGTGAGGCTGGCTATCAGCATCCGCCGCTTGCCGAAGAGGTCGCCGAGGCGGCCCATGATCGGGGTGGCCACGGCGCCCGAGAGCAGGGTCGAGGTCAGCACCCAGGTGGCGTTGCTGGGCGTGGTGTCCAGCAACTGCGGCAGGTCCTTGATCACCGGGACGAGCAGGGTCTGCATCACCGCGACCACGATGCCCGCGAAGGCCAGGACGGGGACCACGGCCCCGGAGGTGGTTCTGCCGGCGGGCCGCTCGATGGTCGTGTGTGTCATGTGTACAACGAACTCCGTCTGCCAGGGCAACTATTCCGATGCTTTGGCACACTAACGAAATCTTGACCTTCTCTTGGGGAAGGGGGCGCGGATCTCGGGGGCGGGCTGCCGACGCCGCGCGGGCACGGGCTGCGAGCCCTCACGGAAGGGCTGCGAAAATCCGTGCCGGGCGGGAGGCAACGGTTCGGGGGGCTCATGGACTCCTTTGGACATCGAGGAGGTGCCCATGGGGGATCGCAAGGCGGTCCGGGACGCGGAGTTCCAGAGCTTCGTCACCAGTCGCTGGCCACGCCTGCTGCGGACGGCTTTTCTCCTCACCGGCGAGCAGCACGCCGCGGAGGACCTGACACAGACGACGCTGGAGCAGGCATATGTCGCCTGGCGGCGGGTGGGGGCGGCCGACGACCCGGAAGCGTATGTACGGCGCGTGATGATCAACGCCCATGCGCGAAGACACCGACGGCGGCTGAGGGAGTTCCTCGCGCCGAAGGACGACACGGGCCTGGCCCGCGAGGTGCCGGACACCGGCGACCGTATCGCCCAGGCCGACGACCGCGATGCCCTGCTGGCGGCGCTGGCCCAGCTGCCGCCTCGGCAGCGCGAGGCCGTCGTCCTGCGCTACTGGGAGGACCTGACCGAGACGCAGACGGCCGAGGCGATGGGCTGCTCCGTCGGCGCCGTGAAGAGCAACGCGGCCAAGGGCATCGCGAAACTCCGCGCCCTGCCGGGACTGGCGGAGATGGTCACGCAGGGAGGGCGGAGCCGATGAGCGCGAAGCGGGAGAGCAAGCGCGAGGCCAAGCGGGCGACGATGCGGGAGCCGAACCACTACATGTCGATCGACGGCCTGACCGTGCACGACCCGGCGGACTCCGGCCGCCCGACCTCGGACATCGCAGTGCTGCTGGCGGATGCCGCGGACGGCGTCGAGATCGGTACGGCCCCGTACGCGGCGGTACTGCGCGGCGGACGGCGCCGCAAGGCCCGCCGCTGGGCCACGGCCTCGGCGACCGCCCTGGCCCTGGTCGCCTCGGCCGGCACCCTCGCGGTGACGGGGCTGCCCGCACGGGGCGGCTCCGGGGTCACCTCGATCGCCACGAACCCCGCGCCGCCGCCCACACCCCCCGCCCCGGACGTGCGCACGCCCTCCCGGACCCTGCTCGCGAGCGGCACGGACGACGGCGAGAAGTGGCGGGTCCTTGTCGACCTCTGGGAGGCCCCGCGCACCAAGGACCAGGCGGCCGCCGAGCTCGCCGCGATGCGGTCCTACGGACAGCGGCCCGCGGACCTGGACGACCCCGAGGACCTCATCGGCAGAAGCACCTACTTCGTGCTGCGCGAGTACGGCGAGCAGGACACGGCGCGTGTGGTGAGCGAGGGGGCCTTCACCGACGGGGCCACTGCGTCCGGCGAGGACGTCGAGGCGGTGGCGCTGCCGCTGGCCCCCGGCGGGAAGGGGGCGAAGCGGCTCGTCGTGGGCAGGGTCGCCCTGGACGCCCGGAAGGTCACCTGCGCCTGGAAGGACGGGACGACGACCGAGGTGCCGTCGTTCTTCGAGGCGGCCGGCGGGGCCACCCCCACGAAGTCGGTCGACATGGGCAGCGAGAACCCGCTGATCCGGGTGGTGGACGGCTCACCGGAGGCGTGGTTCGCGTGCGTGGCCCCCGAGGGCACGGCGTTCAAGTCCGCGGCGGTCACCAAGTAGGGGCCGGCCTGGGCCGGTGTCAAAGCCAGCCCTGCTGCCGTGCCTCCCGCAGCGCCTCCGCGCGGTTGCGGGTGCCCGTCTTGCCGATGGCGGAGGACAGATAGTTGCGGACCGTCGACTCCGACAGGTGCAGCCGGGCCGATACGTCGGCGACCGTCGCGCCGTCCGACGAGGCGTTCAGCACGTCGCGCTCCCGTGCCGTGAGCGGGTTCGGGCCGGCGCTGAGGGCGGCCGCGGCGAGGGCCGGATCGATCACCGTCTCACCGGTCAGCACCCGGCGGACGGCGACCGCCAGCTCCTCGACAGGACCGTCCTTCACCAGGAACCCGGCGGCACCGGCCTCCATGGCCCGCCGCAGATAGCCGGGGCGGGCGAACGTCGTCAGGATCAGCACCCGGCAGTCCGGCACCTGCTCGCGCAGTTCGGCGGCGGCGTCCAGGCCGCTCTGGCCCGGCAGTTCGATGTCGAGGAGGGCCACGTCGGGGCGGTGCGTCTGGGCGGCGTCCACGATCGCGTCGCCGGCCGCCACCTGCGCCACCACCTCGATGTCCGGCTCCATCCCGAGCAGTAAGGCGAGCGCCCCGCGCATCATGCCCTGGTCCTCGGCGAGCAGCACCCGGATGTGTTTCCCGGGCCGACGGTCCGGCGGCATCTCGTTCACGGGGTCAGCCTAAGAGCTCCGAACAAAAGTGGAGCCCGGCTCGCGGCGCCTGGCCCGCACGCTCGCCGCGTTGCCGGAAGCCCCTGGTAGCCCCGCTACCAGGGGCTTCCGGCGCCTTGCGATCGCACGCACCAGACGCCGCGAGCTGATCGGACTCCACTTTCGTTCGGAGCTCTAAGGGCGGTGGGGAGGGGGCGGCACCGGGCGTGACGGGTTCAGTACGTCGGGCGTCCGGCGGCGAGGGGGACGCCGTCCGTGCCCGGCTCCTCCACGGCGTCCGCCGCGTTCGCCGGAAGTTCCGCCGTCACCACGAAGCCGCCGTGCTCCGGTCCGGCCGTGAGCGTGCCCCCGGCGGTGGCAAGGCGCTCGGCGAGCCCTCGCAGACCGGTGCCGCCGCTGCCTCCGGTGGTCCGGGGACGGTCGATGCCGCGACCGTCGTCCGCAACCCTCACCCGCACCCGCTCACCGTCACCGCTCACCGCGATCTCGCAACGGCTCGCCCCACTGTGCCGGACGACGTTCGTGGCCGCCTCCCGCACCACCCACCCCAGCAGGGCCTCCGCCTGCGGGGCCGGCGGCGGCCCGGAGCGGCGTACGACCGGTTCCACGCCCGCCGCCCGCAGCGCGGAGGCCGCGCCGTCGATCTCCCGGCTGAGGCTGCCCTGCCGGTACCCGGTCACGGCCTCGCGGATCTCCGTGAGCGCCTGACGGCCGACGGACTCGATGTCGGTGAGCTGCGCCTGGGCCGCGTCCACGTCCCGGGTGGCCAGCCGCCGGGCCGCCTCCGCCTTCACCACGATCACCGACAGCGTGTGCCCGAGGAGGTCGTGCAGATCGCGGGAGAAGCGCAGCCGCTCCTGTTCGACGGCCCGGTGCGCCAACTCCTCGCGGGCCGCGCGCAACTGCCGTACGGCGTCGGAGAGGGAGAGGATCGCCGCCGTCACCATGGTGGAGATCCAGGTGGCGTAGGCGATGCCGAGCCCGTCCCAGCCGTCGCGGGAGACGGCCACCGCACCGGCCAGCACGCCCAGGGCCGCCCCGGCCAGGCGCAGATGCGGGAAGCGCACGGCCGCGCCGGTGGCAAGACCGAGCAGCGGGAAGAACAGCAGCCAGGTGCCGCCGTAGGCCAGGGCGAGGGCGCAGGTGACCCCGGTCATGAGCACCAGGGCCACTCTGGTCGAGGGCGCCTCCCGCGTGTTCCGCGTGAACGAGCGGAACGTGACATAGATGTAGAGCGAGTTGAACGTCAGCAGGCCCAGCCCGCCGAGCAACGGGTCCGCGGCGTCGCCCCCGAAGACGTTCGACAGGGAGCCCATGCCCAGGAGCAGCCACGGCAGCAGGCTGAAGCCGTTGGGCGCCCGCTCCTCCCCGGCGGCGGCGCACGCGACCTTGTGGTGCTTGAACAGCCAGGCCATGTCCCTGTCCCCTGTCGCCGACGTCCGGTGGCATCGACGGTACGGACTCCGGCGGCCGTCCGGCAGGGGCGTGTGTCCGGCGTCCGGCAGGACAAATGTCCCGCCGGCTGTCGGCTGACACATCGTCAGGAGTCTTCACAAGTGCCTTGGCCTCGGCTATACAGGGGTCGCCGTACTGGAACGCGTTCTACATCACCGTCCGCGAGGAACGGGTTCCACGGCCCCGTGACGACCTCGGTGCGGCCGACGGTGCGGACGGCCGTACCGAGGTCTCGACCCACCCGCACGACGTCAGCCGCAGGACCGCACCCGCCGTCACCTTCAGGAGCCGTATGCCCATCGACGCCGCCAAGGCCCTCGCCGCGCCGCCCCGGACCGGCGAGATCTCCTGGAACTCCAAGGACGTCCAGCTCTACCACCTCGGCATCGGCGCCGGAGTCCCCGCCACCGACCCCGACGAACTGCGCTACACCCTGGAGTCGCGGCTGCACGTGCTGCCCAGCTTCGCGACCGTCGCCGGGTCCGGGGCGCCGGGCGTCATCGGCGGACTGTCCATGCCCGGCATCGAGGTCGACCTCGCCCGTGTCCTGCACGGCGGCCAGCACCTCACCGTCCACCGCCCCCTGCCGACCGAGGGCACGGCCACCGCCACCCACCGGATCGCCGGCCTGTACGACAAGGGGAAGGCGGCCGTCCTGGTACTGCGCACCGACGTCGCGGACGCCGACGGGCCGCTCTGGACCAACGACGCCGAGATCTTCATCCGCGGCGAGGGCGGTTTCGGCGGCGACCGCGGCCCGTCGGTCCGGCTCGAACCCCCCGCCGGGGAGCCGGACCGGGTCCTCGAACGGCCCGTCCGCGAGGACCAGGCGCTGCTCTACCGCCTCTCCGGCGACTGGAACCCGCTGCACGCCGACCCCGAGTTCGCCAAGCGCGCCGGGTTCGACCGGCCGATCCTGCACGGGCTGTGCACCTACGGCATCACGCTCAAGGCGGTCGTCGACACCCTGCTCAACGGCGATGTGACCCGCGTGCGCTCCTACCGCACCCGGTTCGCCGGTGTCGTCCATCCGGGCGAGACCCTCCGTATCCGCGCCTGGTCCGGCGAGGGCTCCGTACGCGTCGCCGTGAGCGCGGCCGACCGCGCCGACGCCCCCGTCCTCACCGACACGATCGTCGAACACACCTGACCCGCACGCCACATCCGCCCGCCCGCCCGAGGGGAGCCGCACCATGCGCGCAGCCGTCCTGCACGAGACCGGCCAGGACAAGCTCGACGTCCTCGACGACGTCGAGGCGGTGGGCTTCGGCCCCGGCAAGGTGAGGGTCCGGGTCCGGGCCACCGGGCTGTGCCACTCGGACCTTTCCGCCATGTCCGGGGTGCTGCCCCAGCCCGCGCCCTTCGTCCCCGGGCACGAGGGCGCCGGGGAGATCCTGGAGGTCGGGGAGGGCGTCCGCGGTCTGAACCCCGGCGACCGGGTCGTCCTGTGCTGGCTGCCCGCCTGCGGCGCCTGCCCGGCGTGCCGGCGCGGCCAGACCGAGCTGTGCCTGGCCGGGTTCATGAACGCGGGCACCCCCAACTTCAAGCGGTCCGGCGGTGACGTCTTCGGCTTCGCCGGCACCGGCACCTTCGCCGAGGAGGTCGTCGTCGACGCCGGCTGCGCGGTGCCCATCCCCGACGACGTGCCCTTCGACATCGCCGCGCTGATCGGCTGCGGAGTCACCACCGGGCTCGGCGCGGCGCTCAACACCGCCGACCTCGAGGCCGGTTCGTCGGTCGCCGTCATCGGCTGCGGGGGCGTCGGCGTCTCCGCGATCCAGGGCGCGCGGCTGAAGGGCGCCGCCGAGATCGTCGCCGTGGACCCGGTCCCCGCACGACGTGAGGCCGCGCTGCGGTTCGGGGCCACCCGGGCCGTGGCCCCGGACGGCCTGGCCGACGCCAAGCAGCAGGTCACGGCGGGCGAGGGCTTCGACTACGTCTTCGAGGTCGTCGGCAGGTCGGCCACGGCCCGCACGGCGTACGAGTCGACGCGGCGCGGCGGCACCCTGGTGATCGTCGGCGCGGGCGCGATGGACGACGTGCTCCAGCTCAACATGTTCGAGCTGTTCTTCGACGAGAAGCGCATCCTGCCGTCCCTGTACGGCGGCGGCGACGTACTGCGGTCGTACGAACGGGCGATCGCGCTGTGGCGGGCGGGCCGTATCGACCTCGCGGGCCTGATCACCCACCGGGTCCCGCTGTCCGGGATCAACGAGGCCCTGGAACAGATGCGCACCGGCAGCGCGCTGCGGACCTGCATCGAGATCTGAACTCAGGGAGATCCGAACCCACCGGCTGCGAAGGGGCGTCGATGGCACTGCCACTGGAGGGGCGTACGGCGATCGTCACGGGCGCGGGCCGCGGCCTGGGCCGCGCCGAGGCACGCGAACTGGCCCGGCTGGGCGCGGCCGTCGTCGTCAACGACTACGGGCAGCCCGGCCGGGACGGCACCGGCGCCGCGTCGGCCGGACCCGCCGAGGAGGTCGCCGCCGAGATCCGCGCGGCGGGCGGCCGGGCCGTCGCCCACACCGGGGACGTCGCCGACTTCGGCCAGGCGGGCGGCCTGGTCGCCACGGCCCTCGCCGAGTTCGGCTCGCTGGGCGTCCTGGTCAACAACGCGGGCATCCTGCGCGACCGCATGGTCTTCTCCATGGCCGAGGAGGAGTGGGACTCGGTGATCCGGGTCCATCTCAAGGGCCACTTCAACATGGTCCGCCATGCCGCCGCCCACTGGCGGGAGCGGGCCAAGGCGACGGGCGCGCCGGTGTACGGGCGGATCGTGAACACTTCCTCGGAGGCGTTCCTCGCCGGGTCCGCCGGGCAGCCCAACTACGCGGCGGCGAAGGGCGGGATCGTCGGGCTCACCACGTCGTCCGCGCTCGCGCTCGGCAAGTACGGCGTCACCGTCAACGCCATCTGCCCGCGCGCCCGCACCCGGATGACCGAGGACGTCTTCGCCGGGCTCGCCCCGCCCGAAGAGGGGCTCGACCCGCTCGCGCCCGAGCATGTCGCCCCGCTCGTCGGCTATCTGGCGTCCCCGGCCGCCGCCGGGATCACCGGGCAACTGCTCGTCGTCCACGGCGGCGTGGTGGCCGTGGTCGAACGGCCCAGGGTGGCGGCGACGTTCGACAGCAAGCAGGAGACGTTCACGTACGACGAACTGGACGCCCAGCTCACCGCGTACTTCGCGGACCGGCCGCCCGGCGAGACGTTCGCCGCGTCCGAGGTGCTGGGCCTGCGCCGCGGCAGGTAAAGGGACTGGACAGGGAAACGGCCCCGCTCCTCCAAGAGGAACGGGGCCGTACGCTCTGCCCGGTGCGGCGTCAGGCCGCCGACTCCGTGGCCTCGGCCGGCTTGCGGTGACGGCCGCGGGGGGCCGTCTGCTGCTCGCCCGCCGAGACGTCGCTGGCCGAGACCGGGCCCCGGTGCCGGCCGTTTCCGCCGGCCTCCTGGACCTCGGACGACGGCTGGGTCGTGGTGGCGTTGCTCATCGGTAAGGTTCACCCCGTCAACATGATCTTTCCAACAGCCGGGTGAGTCTAACCAACCCCTGTCGGGGCGGATCCAGGCAACCGCGCCGACCGCCACTACTTCGTTACAAGACCGCCCAAAGGCGCTTGCTGCAAGGGCACGGGACGGGTCGCAACGGGACCCGGAGGGTCCGTTTCCGCCGGTGAGGGCACGGGTTGCGCGCCGCGGTCCTCCGTCGCCGGTGCGGCCGGCGCCTCCAGTCGCGCCACCCCGCACGGCACGTCCGCGGTGGCGTACGGCAGCCGCAGCTCGCCCTCCCGGGACCACACCCCGGCCCCCGTCAACCACCCCACGGGCGCCGCGAGATGACGCACCGCCCGCTCGGCGGGCCGCCACACCCCGACCCAGCTGCCGACCGGCCCGTCGACGCGCAGCGCCACCCCGCAGCTCTCCGGCGTCAGCACCTGCCCCGGCTGGATCGCGAACGGCGTCGCCTCGCAGTCCGGCATCCGCAGGGACTCCGGGAAGCGCACCGGCAGGGTGCTGCCGAGGACACCCCAGCCGAGCCGCGGGTGCCCCGGCGAGGGGGCGTCCGAGCGGATCAGCAGCAGCCCGCTGTCCGGGTCGGCGAGCAGGACCCGGTCGTCGCTGTCCGCGGTGATCTGCAGCAGCGGCGACACCTCGCCGTCCCGCTCCAGATCGACCACGACGGCCTTCGTCCGCCCGCCGGACTCCCGGTCGAGGGACAGCATCCGCCCCTCCCGGTCCAGCCACACCCCGCCCGAGCAGCGCCCCGGGATCTCCGCGAGCCGCACCGGCCCGAAGCCGCCGCCCGCCACCAGCCACACCGCGCTGGAGTCCCGCCCCACCGCCACGGCGTACGCGCGCTCGCCGCCCGGCGCCGGGGGCAGCATCCGCAGCCGGGTCCCGTCGTCCGGGCACTCGACCGCGCCCAGCAGCAGCTCACCGGTGCCGGGGCCGGTGGGGTACAGCAGGGAGAAGACATGCCGTCCGTCGGTGGGGCGGCGGACGAGGACCCGCCCGTCGCCCATCGGCTGCACCTCCGTACCGGGCTCCTCCGGCTGATGGCTGGGCAGCGGTACGGCGTAGGGCTCGGGGCCGTCCAGGGTCCAGCGCTCCGGGAACCAGCAGTCGCCGTTCAGCGCGAGGCGGGCGGCGTAGGAGCCGTCCGCGGTGATGATGCACTCCGTCCGAGGCGCGTCGCCGCTGTCGGACTCCGCCGTGGACTCGATCGCACAGGCCGTCATGGTCCGGTCACCTCCGGTCACGACGCTAGTTTTCGTCCGCACAGGTGGGGTGCGGCCCCGTTCCGCTTCACACAAAGGGGTGGCACAGGAACGATTCGCCTGAGGAAACGGGGACCGCTGTGCTGGACGGCACCGGACGCGACGGGGGAGGACCCGCGAGACCGGCGGGAACGCCGGGCACGGGCGTCCGGAGGCCTGCCCCACCGGCTGCCCCGAGCCGGTACGGCCCAGGACAACGGCCAGGTAGCCTGTCCTTCGTGCCCCGTCTGTCTGAAGTCATCACCGCGCTGGAGACCCTGTGGCCCGCCGAGCGGGCCGAGTCCTGGGACGCGGTCGGCACCGTCGTGGGCGACCCCGAGCAGGAGGTCACCCGGGTTCTCTTCGCCGTCGACCCGGTCCAGGAGATCGTGGACGAGGCCGTGAAGCTGGGCGTGGACCTGCTGGTCACCCACCACCCGCTGTATCTGCGCGGGACGACGACGGTCGCGGCCTCCCACTTCAAGGGCCGCGTGGTGCACACCCTGATCAAGAACGACATCGCGCTGCATGTCGCGCACACCAACGCCGACTCCGCCGACCCGGGCGTCAGCGACGCCCTCGCCGGAGCCCTGGACCTGCGCGTCGTACGGCCTCTCGTGCCGGACCCGACCGACCCGGAGGGCCGCCGCGGCCTCGGCCGCGTGTGCGAGCTGGACCAGCCGCTCACCGTGCGCGCCCTCGCCGCCCGCGCCGCCGAGCGGCTGCCCGCCACCGCGCAGGGCATCCGCGTCGCCGGCGACCCCGAGGCCGTCGTCCGCACGGTCGCCGTCAGCGGCGGCTCCGGCGACAGCCTCTTCGACCAGGTGCGGGCCGCCGGTGCCGACGCCTTCCTGACGGCCGATCTGCGGCACCACCCGGTGTCCGAGGCCGTCGCCCACAGTCCTCTCGCGCTGCTCGACGCGGCGCACTGGGCCACCGAGTGGCCCTGGTGCGAGCTGGCCGCGAGCCAGCTCGACGAGATCTCCGACCGTCACGGATGGAACCTGCGGGTCCATGTCTCCAAGACGGTCACCGACCCCTGGACCGCCCACGCGGCGTCCACCACCACCGATTCCACGGGAGCCCCCAACTGAACGCCGCGCCCGCCGACCAGATCCGCCTCCTCGACGTCCAGGACCTCGACGTCCGCCTGCAGCAGCTCGCGCACAAGCGGAAGTCGCTGCCCGAGCACGCCGAGATCGAGTCCCTCACCAAGGACCACACCCAGCTGCGCGACCTGCTCGTGGCCGCGCAGACCGAGGAGAGCGACTGCGCCCGCGAGCAGACCAAGGCCGAGCAGGACGTCGACCAGGTGCGCCAGCGCGCCGCCCGCGACCAGCAGCGCCTGGACTCCGGTGCCGTCACCTCCCCGAAGGACCTGGAGAACCTCCAGCGCGAGATCGTCTCCCTCGCCAAGCGCCAGGGCGACCTCGAGGACGTCGTCCTGGAGGTCATGGAGCGCCGCGAGTCCGCGCAGGAGCGGGTCGCCGAGCTGACCGAGCGCGTCGGCTCCGTGCAGGGCAAGGTCGACGACGCGATCGCCCGCCGGGACGCCGCGTTCGAGCAGATCGACGCCGAGGTGGCCACGGTGACCAAGGAGCGCGAGGTCGTCGCGGCCGCCGTCCCGGCCGACCTGCTGAAGCTCTACGAGAAGCTGCGCGAGCAGCAGGGCGGCGTCGGCGCGGCCAAGCTGTACCAGCGCACCTGCCAGGGCTGCCGCCAGGAGCTCGCGATCACCGAGCTGAACGAGATCCGCTCGGCCGCCCCCGACACCGTGGTGCGCTGCGAGAACTGCCGCCGCATCCTGGTCCGTACGGCCGAGTCCGGCCTCTAGACCCGCGGGAGCCGTGGCGTGCGGGAGTTCATCGTCGAGGCCGACGGCGGGTCGCGGGGCAACCCGGGACCCGCGGGCTACGGCGCGGTCGTGATCGACGCGGCGACGGGGGAGACGCTGGCCGAGCGGGCCGAGTACATCGGTGTCGCCACCAACAACGTCGCCGAGTACCGGGGCCTGATCGCCGGGCTCCGCGCCGCGCACGAGCTGGACCCGACGGCCACGGTCCACGTCCGCATGGACTCCAAGCTCGTCATCGAGCAGATGTCGGGCCGCTGGAAGATCAAGCACCCCGACATGAAGCCGCTGGCGTTCGAGGCGGCGCGCGTCTTCCCGCCCGCCCAGGTGACGTACGAGTGGATCCCGCGCGAGCAGAACAAGCACGCCGACCGGCTCGCCAACGAGGCGATGGACGCCGGGAAGCGCGGGGAGCGGTGGAGCGCGGCGGACTCCACGGCGGAGCTGGAGGCGGCCGACGCGAAGGCCGCCAGTGCCGCCGGCGGTCACGCTCCTACGGCGGCTGAGGGCACCCGTACGACCGTCGCCGAGGGCGCCGGTACGACCGCTGCCGCCCTCTCGTCCGGGTGGGCTCCCGCCGACATGGGCGCGCCCGCCACCTTCGTGCTGCTGCGGCACGGCGAGACGCCGCTCACCCCGCAGAAGCGGTTCTCCGGCAGCGGCGGCAGCGACCCGGCCCTGTCCGCCGCCGGCCGGGAGCAGGCCGAGCGCGTGGGCGCCGCCCTCGCCCGGCGCGGCACCGTCCAGGCGATCGTGTCCTCGCCGCTCGCCCGCACCCGGGAGACCGCCGGGATCGTCGCCGCCCGCCTCGGCCTGGACGTCACCGTCGAGGAGGGCCTGCGCGAGACCGACTTCGGCGCCTGGGAGGGCCTCACCTTCGGCGAGGTCCGCGAGCGGTACCCCGGCGACCTGACCGCCTGGCTGGCCGACCCGGAGGCCCGCCCCACCGGCGGCGGCGAGAGCTTCGCGGCGACGGCGGAACGGGTCGCCGCCGCCCGCGACAAGCTGATCGCGGCGTACGCGGGCCGTACGGTCCTGCTCGTCACCCACGTCACGCCGATCAAGACGCTCGTGCGCCTGGCCCTGGGCGCGCCGGCGGAGTCCCTGTTCCGTATGGAGCTGTCGGCGGCCTCGCTCTCCGCGATCGCGTACTACGCGGACGGCAACGCGAGCGTGCGGCTCTTCAACGACACCTCACACCTGCGCGGCTGACCGCCCGAGACCGGCCGCCTCGCGCGCCAGCGTCTCGACCCGCGCCCAGTCCCGCGCGGCCACCGCGTCCGCGGGAAGCATCCAACTGCCGCCCACACAGGTCACGTTGGGCAGTGCGAGATAGTCGGGGGCCGAGCCGGGCCCGATGCCGCCCGTCGGGCAGAAGCGCACCTGGGGGAGTGGCCCGTACAGCGACTTGAGGTAGGCCGTGCCGCCCGCCGCCTCGGCCGGGAAGAACTTCAGCTCCCGCACCCCGCGCTCCAGCAGCGCCAGCACCTCGGACGCCGTCGACACCCCCGGCAGATACGGCACCCCGGACGCCCGCATGGCGTCGAGCAGGGAGTCCGTCCAGCCGGGGCTGACCAGGAACCGCGCCCCCGCCTCCACCGACCGCCTCACCTGCTCGGGCGTGAGCACGGTGCCGGCCCCGACGACGGCCTCCGGCACCGCGTCCGCTATCGCCCGGATCGCGTCGAGCGCGCCCGGCGTCCGCAGGGTCACCTCGATGGCGCGCAGCCCGCCCGCGACCAGCGCCCGGGCCAGCGGGATGGCGTCGGAGGGGTCGTCCACCACGACCACGGGGACGACGGGCGCGAGATCCAGGACCGATGTCATGGCGCACATCCTGCCGAGCGCGAGCATCCTGCGCAAAGCGCGTTGCGCAGGATGCAATAGAGCGGCCCTGTGGGCCTAGTGAACCTCGTCCACGAGCACATCAAGCGCCCACGGCTTCCCGGCCCCGGCGGGCGCCTGCGCCTCCACCTCGTACCCGAGATCCCGCAGCGCCTCGACCAGCTCCGCCGGGTCCTTCGGCGCTGCCCCGTCCGTCAGCAGGCTGCGCACGATCCGGCCCTTGGTGGCCTTGTTGAAGTGGCTGACGACCTTCCGGGTCGGCGCGTGCAGCACCCGTACCGTCGCCGTCCGCCCGGCCACCTCGCCCTTCGGCTTCCAGGCCGCCGCGTACGCCGCCGAGCGCAGATCCAGTACGAGCCCGGTCCCGGCCGCCTCCTGCAGCACCTCGGCCATCGGCGCCCGCCAGTGCCCCGCGAGCGCGCCGAGCCCCGGCAGCTTCACGCCCATCGAGCAGCGGTAGGACGGGATGCGGTCGGTGACCCGGACGGCACCCCAGAGCCCCGAGAACACCAGCAGCGACCTGGCCGCCCGCCGCTTCGCCGCCGAATCCAGGGAGGCGAGGCCGAGCGCGTCGTAGAGCACACCGGTGTAGATCTCCCCGGCGGGCCGGGCCCCGGCCGTGCGCAGGGCGGCGTTCTTGGCGACCTCGCCGCGCAGCCCCTCGCTCAGCCCGAGCACGTCCCGCGCCTTGTCCTCGTCGGCCGCGCACAGGTCGACCAGCTCCGTCAGCACGGCCTCACGGGCCTCGCCGAGCCCCGGCAGGGACAGCGACTCCGGCTTCAGCGGCGCACCGCGACCGGACGACGCCTTGCCTTCGGACGGCGGCAGCAGGACAAGCACAACGACTCCTCACGATCGAACCCCGCCCAGCGTACGGCGTGCCCACCGGCCTCCCTCGCCCTACGCTCGACTCATGCCCCGCCGCCACATCCGCGTGACCGGCGCCCCCGAGGCCCCCCTGCGCGCCGCCCTCACCGCGCTGCGCACCCGGCTCGACGTCCCGGCGGGCTTCCCGCCCGAGGTCCTGGCCGAGGCCGAGCGCGCCGCGAAGGCCCCCGTCCTCCCGGCGCGCGACGCCACCGACATCCCCTTCCTCACCATCGACCCGCCGACCTCCACCGACCTCGACCAGGCCCTGCACCTGTCCCGGCGGGGCACCGGCTACCGCGTCCGGTACGCCATCGCCGACGTCGCCGCCTTCGTCGTACCGTCGGGCGCGCTGGACCGGGAGGCGCACCGGCGGGTGACGACCCTCTACTTCCCGGACATGCGTATCCCGCTGCATCCCGAGGTGCTCAGCGAGGACGCCGCGAGCCTGCTGCCGGACCGGGACCGCCCCGCCGTCCTCTGGACGATCGAGCTCGACGCGGAGGGCCGTACGGTCGCCGTCGACGTCCACCGCGCCCTGGTCCGCAGCCGGGCCAAGCTGGACTACGCGGGCGTACAGCGGCAGATCGACGCGGGGACCGCCGAGGAACCCCTGGCCCTGCTGAAGGAGATCGGGGAACTGCGCGAGCGCCTGGAGCTGGAACGCGGCGGCATCTCGCTGAACGTCCCCGAGCAGGAGATCGTCGAGCACGACCACACATATGAGCTGGCCTACCGGGCGCCGCATCCCGCCGACGGCTGGAACGCCCAGCTCTCCCTGCTCACCGGCATGGCCGCCGCCGAGCTGATGCTGGCCCACGGCACCGGAATCCTGCGCACCCTGCCGGCCGCCCCCGACGGCGCGGTCGGCCGGCTGCGCCGTACGGCCCGCGCCCTGCACATCGACTGGCCGCACCATGTGTCGTACGCCGCGCTGGTCCGCTCCCTCGACCCGCACCGCCCGCACCACGCGGCCTTCCTCCAGGAGTGCACGACCCTGCTGCGGGGCGCCGGCTACACACCGTTCCGCGACGGCGCCCTGCCCGCCCTGACCACCCACGCCGCCGTGGCAGCCCCGTACGCCCACTGCACGGCCCCCCTGCGCCGCCTGGTCGACCGCTACGCCTCGGAGATCTGCCTGGCGGCCACCGCGGGGGACCCCGTCCCCGACTGGGTCCTGGAGGCCCTCGACACCCTCAGCGCCCGTATGACCGAGGGCGCCCGGCGCGCGGGCACGGTGGAACGGGAGTGCGTCGACCTCGTGGAGGCGGCGGTGCTCAAGGACCGGGTGGGGGAGGAGTTCGAGGCCTGCGTGGTCGACGTGGACGAGCACCGCCCGACGACGGGCGTGGTCCAGCTCCACGCCCCGGCGGTGATCGGCCGCATCGACGGCCCTACTCCGCTGCCCCTGGGCGACCCTCTACGAGTCCGCGTGACGGAGGCCGACCCGGAGAGGGCGAAGGTGCGGTTCGAGCCGGCGTGAGGGCGCCGACGAGCCCGGCGGCGTCCTCGGCGTACAGCCGGACCAGCCGCACCTCGCGCCGCCGCCCGAGGAGACCGGTGTGGACGACGGGCTCCGCGAGTTCCAGCGTCACCGTGGTCTGCGAGCCGACGGCCAGATTCAGCTCGCCCTCGGCGGCCGCGTGGGTGGTCCGCAGCTCACGCCGCACCCGCGCGACACGGTCCACCGGTATCCGCAGATCGACATGCCCGGCCTGCCGGACCCGCAGCACGCCGGAGCCGAGCACATGAGGCCGTACGACGGAAGCGGCATGCATCCCGAGCACGAGCACCAGCGTGTAGACGTCGACCGCGAACCACACCCCCCGCACGACCGGATGGCCGCGCAGCAGCACGGACATCATCACCGACTCGATCACGACCACGAACCCGAAGCCGAGCAGCATCACCCCCTGCCCCCGCGCGTAGGGGAACGCGACCCCGCCCCGCACCCCGTGCCGCCGACGGGCCACCCACAACCCGATGCTGACCAGCAGCCGCAGCTCATGCCGCACCAAGGCGGCGACGGCCCTCACCCCTGCTCCATGATCAGCGCCAGCGCCCGCCGGACGGCCTCGGCCTGGGCGGGCGGAAAGTCGGCGTAGAAGGCCCGCAGAAAGCTGTCACCGGAGTCGATCTCGAGCGTCTCCGGAAGCACCCCGCGGGGCAGACACTCCACGAGGGCACGGGCCGCCTCGTCCACCCGGGGATCGGCCGGATCGGCGTCGGCGAGGTCGTCGAGCAGGGCGTAGGCGGCGAGGGCCCGCTCCTGCCCACCCGGCACGGCGAGCGCGTCGCCCAGCGCGGCCATGACGGCCTCGCCGGTCTCGTCCCCCGCCGCGGTCTCGATGAGGGCGAGCAGCTCACGGTCCTTGGCGGCCATCGGGGAGTCGGTGACCTGGGACATGTCCCGGAACAGCGCCGCCAGCCGGGGCGACACGGGCCCCTCGGCGGGCAGCCCGCCCTCCATGTCCAACAGGGCCTTCAGCCGCGCCCGCCGCTCCCGTATGGCTGCCTCCTGCCGGGCGAGGTCCGCGTCGAGCTCGCCCAGCACCTCGACGAGGTCCTTCCCGGCGTCCTCGGCCAGCACGTCCCGCACCTCCGCGAGCCCCAGCCCCAACTCCGTCAGCCGCCGGATCCGCGCCAGTACGACGGCATGCCGCAGGGTGTAGTCCCGATACCCGTTGGCCCGCCGCTCCGGCTCCGGCAGCAGTCCCTGATGGTGGTAGTGCCGCACGGCCCGCGTGGTGACGCCGACCGCGGCGGCGAGTTCTCCGATCCGCATGGGACCAGTAGAGACGTTGACGTCGCGGCAGGGTCAAGGGACGGCGGGGCGGGGGCTGTGCCACGATCGAGGGAACGGTTTCCGATCTCCCGGACAGGTGATCTTCCGATGTCCCAGTCTGACGGGCGACAGAAGGAGGGGCGTGACATGACCGCCATGGCCCACGAGCCGCTCACACAGGAAGACGTCCTGCTGGAGGGCTTTCTCGCCCTGGACACTCCGGAGGGTTTCCGGGCCGAGCTGGTCGAGGGGGAGATCGTTGTGACGCCGCCGCCGGACGGGGATCACGAGGACTGCATCGGGTTGATCGTGGAGCAGGTGATCCTGCGCTCCCGGACGAAGATGCAGTTCGCCGGGACCAAAGGGTTGGTGCTGCGGAGCGGAGAGGGTTCCCCGAGGGACCGGGTGATCCCCGACGCCACATTCGCCCCCAGGGAAAGGCGCCTGTACCGAGGTGCGGACCCATGGATGCCGTGCGACGGCGTGAGCATGGTGCTCGAGGTGACGTCGACCAAACCCAGAGCCGATCGGGAAGCCAAGCGGCGCTCTTACGCCCGTGGCGGTATCCCGCTCTATCTGCTCGTCGATCGTGAAGCGGGCTCGATCACGCTGTTCAGCGATCCGGCGCAGGACGATTACCGAGGGCACTGCACCCGCCCGCTCGGCAAGCCCCTCGCCCTCCCCGCCCCCTTCGCATTCGAACTGGAGACGACGGACCTGCTCTGACACCGCCCGGCGACGGCCGCCCCGACCGCCCGGTACCATGGTCGACACGGCAGACGAGCCGGGCGGGCGGCCGCGTGGAGTCCCTCAGGGGGCTCCCCGAGGAACGTCCGGGCTCCACAGGGCAGGGTGGTGGCTAACGGCCACCCGGGGTGACCCGCGGGACAGTGCCACAGAAAGCAAACCGCCCGGCACTCAGGTGCCGGGTAAGGGTGAAACGGTGGTGTAAGAGACCACCAGTGCCTGGGGTGACTCAGGCAGCTAGGTAAACCCCACCCGGAGCAAGGTCAAGAGGAGCGCTGTAACAGGCGCTCTGCGCGGACGATCGAGGGCGGCCCGCCCGAGTCCGCGGGTAGACCGCACGAGGCCGGTGGCAACACCGGCCCTAGATGGATGGCCGTCGCCCCGGCTCCCGCGAGGGAACCGGGGAACAGAACCCGGCGTACAGCCCGACTCGTCTGCCGCCCAGGTCACGACCTGCCAGAACACCCTCAGATTCGCCGGATGATCTTGCGCGAGACGCCTGCTCGAGCTCACCGGACCTCTGGCGTGGTGCGGTCAGAACTCCCACACCTGATCCGGGTCGTCCAGCGCCGCCCGGATCTGGGAGAGGTCGCCCATGTCCGCCAGCGGGGAGCTCTTGGCGATGTCGACGATCCCGCGCACGACGGCGTGCAGTACCTCGCCGTTCTCCTCTTCGAGTGCTCTGTCCAGCCGGACGAACATCTCCTCGTAGAGATTGCGTCGTTCGGCGAACGCCTGTGTGAAGTAGTCCTTGAGGACGGCTTCAGCGGCCCTGATCCGGGCGACCTCGGTGGCCTCGTAGGCCTGGATCCGGGCTCTCCTGCTGCTCTCGACCTCGTGGATGTGGATGCACTCACGGGTGGCGTCGACGATCTGGCTCAGCGCGTCGAAGACGTCCTTCACCTGAGCGGAGGCTCGGGCCGCCGTGACCACCTTGCCTACGTGCACCTTGGGCCGGTCAGTCATCCTGGGTCTCCTCGATCAACGGCCTGTACCTGATGGTGAGATTGCCGACGCGCTCGTCCAACTCGCCATCAGCGTCGACGATGGGAGCCGCCGCCACGTCGCGGACCGCCATCACCAGCGTCATGGTCCGCTGGAAGCGCGCTGCGTGCCGCAGTGAATCGAACGGCTCGGACTCCAGGAGGTCCAGCGCCTCGAGCGCCCGAGTGGTGAGGCCGGTGAGGAGCCCGCGCAGCTCCGCGGTGCGGGTGTCGACACTCTTCAGGAGCGCGTCCGTCTTGTCGAGTTCGGCGATCGCCACGGCGACGTCCGCTTCGTACTTCTTCGCCTGGGTGACCTTCTTCGTGGTCTGGCCCTTGAAGACCAGTCCGCCGACGAGCAACGCAGGGCCTGCGACGACGATGTTGAGCGCCGCGCCTCCCAGGGCCATGCCGCCGCCACCGGATGCGAGCGACCCACCGCCCAGGAAGGCGAGCAGCGCACTCTCGGCCGCGGCACCCGACAACCCGGAGATGGCCGCACCGGTGCTCGCCACGCCGAAGCTGCTCGCCGCCGCCGTGACACCGATACCTGCGCCGGCGCCCGCCGCCGCGGACCCGAGAGCCCCGCCGATCCACGTCGCCGTATCGACATCGAGGCTGCGAAGCCCGGGAACCTGCCCCATGGTGGCATCTACGCCGTCCACCAGCAGCCGCTCGCTCTCGCGTACCTGGCGCTCATGGCGGCGCAGGAAGTCGGCCATGCGGACGACGACGTCCATGAGCGCCTGCTTCTGTTGCTCCCCCAGAGCTTCGAGGCGGCCGTTCGTCGCGGCCAGGGCCTCCTCGGCCTGAGCCCGGCGCAGTTCGTAGGCCTGGCCGGCCTCCTTGCTCCGGTGTCGCGCCCGCTTGAGGTCGAGGAGGCTTTTGCCCATGAGAGCGCCTCCACTTCCTCCGGTCGCCACCCCGACGCCGATGAGGACGACCGGTATGAAGATGGGCACGATTTCCCCCCTGCGGCCCCTGCGCCACGTGTACCGGCAGGAGTCGACCGTGTCGGTTGCCGGGTCGGCGGATGAGGCCAAACGTGCTGCTGGTGCACCTTGTTGACGTCTCAAGCTTGACGATGAGACGTAAGCACTGTCAACGAGATGTGATGATCCGATGGAGACTCGGTACTATGCCCGCCCCTTCGAGGCATCGGACGTGCCGGCGGTGTTCGCGTACGCCGCGAACACGCGTGCCTGCTCGGTCCTCGTCTGCGGTCCTTCAGCGACTTCCGGTCCCCGTGTGCCCAGGGCTCGTGCGAAGGCCGGTGCCGGCTATGAGGAGGAGCGCAGCGAGGACGGAGACCACACAGGCCGGTACGAACACGTCCGAGTTCTCGTCGGCGAACATGCCCGCTGCGGCGAGTGCGAGGAAGACGCCGAGTGCCTGCCAGCCGGTTCCGGAGGGCATCCGTCCTGCCGTCCGCCAGCGCCTGCGGGGGATCCACAGGCGGAGGAGTTCCGCGGTGGCAGCGAGTGCGAAAAGCCGGGACGCGATCATCAGCCATCCGGGAGCGGTGTTCTCCCCCAACTCGCCGACGCCGACGACGGTCGTGAAACCGAAGTAGAGAATGGGCAGCAGCCAGCCGAGTCCGGCGCGGGAGCCGGCAGGCGGGGCGGCCTTCTTGGTGGGGGCGACCGGTTGCCGGGGAGATGGGATCGCGGGCAGGGATGTCACCGGCCGGAGCGCGCGGGTCTGGGCCCGGCGGATGCGGCGGCCGGCGTCACCGTGCTGATCCATGTGGGCCGACAGGGCCGCCTGCAGTTCGAGGAGTTGTTCCGCCATCGCGTCGAACTCGGCCCGGCGCTCGGCAGTGCGGTCGGCGGCCTCGCGTTCGGCTGCCGTGAGGCGTGTCAGGATCTCGCTGTGGAGCCGTACGGCCTCCGTGCGCGCGGCCTCCGCTGCGCGCGGTACCTCGGCCAGTTCGTTGCGCAGCCGCGTGCGCTCGGCCTCGATGATCTCCGCGATGCGATGGCGCTCGTCCGGGGGAAGCTTGTGCGGGGCGAGGGCTTCGGCGCGGGCCACGGCCGACCTGCGCCACTCCATCAGAGGGCGACCCCGGTGTTCGCCGATGCCGTTGATGTGGACCTTGCCCCCGCGGGTGCGGTGGATGTAGAGGACCTCGCCGCCCTTGCCGTTGGGCGCCTTGCCCCAGCTGACTCGTTTGAAGTCGGCAGCCGTGGTGATGCCCTTGGCCGCCAGGTCACGGATCAGTCCATGGCCGATGCCGTTCACCTGGCTGGCGGTGAGACGGGTGCTGTTCAGTGTGCGCTGGACCGACTCACGGCGCAGGACGGCCAGGGCCTGCCTCTCCTTGTGGTCACGTTTGCCGTCGAGGCCCGTCACCTTGCGGGTGAGGGAGCCCTCCTGGCGTGCCTGCTTCTCGGCGATGCGCTGCAGGGACTTGCCGTGGGCGGCTTCCGCGCGACTGCGTTCCCGTGCCTCGCGGTTCAGTCGACGGACGTCGGCGACCTCGAACGCGTGCCGCTTGTCGAGGAGGCGACGGAGGGCGCGTATCGCCTCGATCAGACGACGGCGTTCGGCGCGTATCTCCGATGGGGTGGACGGGACGGGCGTGTGCCCGTTCCGCTGGATGGTGGTGCTGTCGATCAACGTGGTCTCGCTCGAGGAACAGGGTGGGAAGGGGGGAGCTGCGTGTAGATGCGGACTCTCCGGATGTGGAAATGGTTGCGCACTGCAGTGAAGGAAATGTGTTCCCTCGGTCCGCGCTCTCGCCGGTGTGAGGCGACTGCGGTCCGGCCGGTCCTCGGCTCAGCCGCCCAGTGCCACGATCGTGTTCGGTTCCTTCTCCAGCAGGCCGGCGATGCCCGCCTCCGTGGCCATCGCTCGGCGTGCCGGGTCGGCGGCCGCGCGTTCGGCCTCGTACTCGCCCCACTTCGCGGGCTGAAGGAAGAGCATGTCGTTCGAGCCCGGGACGATCAGGACGCCGCCGAAGGCCGGGTCGCCCGCGAACCAGGCGCCGGCTTCCGTGCCTCCGGGCCAGCGGCGGGTCATCGAGGCGTTCAGGGCGCGCATCGTCGGGGCTCCGTGCCGGCCCCGGATCGGCAGCTTCACCGTGTGGACCGTGCCGAGGAGCAGCCAGTCGGAGCCGCGCCGGTCCACTCGGTCGCGGTACTCCAGGGGGTACGTGCGCAGGACGCGTTCGCACACGTGGAGGCGGCGGCCGTGGCGGACCTGGAGGAGAAGGAGGAACAGCACGAAGAGGCCCGGTACGAGCGGGAGGACCGTCAGAAAGGTGTTCGGGACGCCCGCGTTGATGAGGGTGAAGGGCAGGGCTGTCAATGCGGTGCCCAGGGTGGCCCGCAGGGCTATGTGCCGGGTGCGTGCGGAGCGGCTGCGGGCTGTCACCTCGGCCACCTCGGGGGCCGGGTGCGGGGGGTGCGTCATGCGGTGTCTGTCTCCTCGAAGCGGCTGCGCTGCGGCATCGGACAGCGTAGGGCCGCTTCACCCCCACGGGTGGTCCCGACGGGCGCGGGCCCCCGGCTTCGGTTACCCAGGAGACCTGACCGTCTCCTGGAGGCTGCCGTGGACGACCCCCGCCGTCTTCCCCTTGTCTACGTCCGTGGCTTCGCCGGAGGGACGTCGGGGATCGACAAGGCCGTCGGTGATCCCTTCTACGGGTTCAACGAGGGGTCCACGCATGTCCGGGTCGGGGCGCACAACCAGCCGTTGTTCCATCAGTTCGAGAGCCCCTTGCTGCGGCTGATCCGTGAGGAGGGGTACGAGCTGCTGGTGCGGGGGAGTCAGGAGACCTACCTCGCCGAGCACGCGCAGGTGCCCGCCAACTCCCTGTGGGTGCACCGCTTCTACGACCGGTCCTCCAGCACCTGGGGCGGCCGGCCCGAGGAGTACCGGCTGGAGAGCGCCGCCGCCGATCTGCTCGACCTCGTCGACCGGCTGCGGGAGAAGACCGGCGCCCCCGCCGTCCACCTCGTCGCCCACTCCATGGGCGGGCTGATCTGCCGGTGCCTGCTGCAGAAGGTGCTGCCGGACCGGGGGCGCGACGCCGCCGAGTGCATCGGGAAGTTCTTCACCTACGGCACCCCGCACGGCGGTATCGCCTTCGACCTCGGGGGCGGCTGGCTGGAGCGGGTCCGGGACGCCGTCGGGATCCAGGGCGCCGACATCTTCGGGCCCCGGCGGATGTACGAGTACCTGACGCCGCAGGCCGAGTTCGATCCCGGCGGGCCGCCCGAGGGGTGGGACGCCCGCCAGATGCCTGAGGGGCCCGGGGCGCTGCCGCTGGAGCGGGTCTTCTGCCTCGTCGGCACCGATCCCGCCGACTACGACGTCGCCTTCGGGCTGTCCTCCGCCGCCGTCGGGCCGCACAGCGACGGGCTCGTGCAGATCGAGCGGGCGTATGTGCCGAAGGCGCACCGGGCGTATGTGCACCGCAGCCACAGCGGGCGGTACGGGATGGTCAACTCCGAGGAGGGGTACCAGAATCTGCGGCGGTTCCTGTTCGGTGACACCCGGATCGAGGCGTCGCTGGTCGGGCACCGGCTGCCCGATGACGACGACCTCGTGTGGCAGGCCGAGACACGGTTGTCGGTGCGCGGGCTGCCCGTCGTCATGCACGAACGGCTGGCCGCCCACTGGTGCCCCGTCCAGCTCGACCCGCCGGTGGCCGACACGGGCGCCGACGCCGCCTCCGTCCCGCTCGCGGCCACCTTTCTCAACAGCCGGCTGCGTCAGACGACCGGCGAGCCGATGCGGTTCGTCCTCATGCTGCGGCTGCTGTCGCTGCGCGAGCGCCGCGGCATCCTCAGCCTCGGCGACCACATCGAGCGCACCGCCGACTTCTCCGACACCCTCGTCATCGACGTCGGCACCCCGGACGCCGGGTCCGGCATCTGGGCCGCGTGGAACTCGGAGATCGAGGGCGCCATCCGCGACCATCGCGTCGCCGGCGCGCCCCGGTCCGACGAGGACCCCACCCCTGGCCGCTGGGTCGCCCACATCCCGCTCCCCGAGAGCGCCGTTCCCCTGGTCGGCGACGGAGCCAGGATCCGGCTGGTGGCCACGCCCTGGAGCTGAGCGGGTTCCCTCCGGGGGCGGGGCAGGGGGCGATACGGCGATACGGCGACACGCACCCGAAACCCCTACGCCCGCGGAACCCCGCGCACCCGAAACCCCTACGCCCCCGAACCCCTACCCCCCGCCCCCAGTGACCGTTCCGCCACCCGTGCCAGGTGCCGCGTGAACACCTCGCGTGCGTCCGGCGTCAGCGTGCGCAGGGCGACCAGGGCCGTGATCACCACGTCGCACAGTTCCGACTGCACGTCGTCCCAGGTGTGGGTGACGCCCTTGCGCGGGTTCTGGCCGGTCGCCCCGATGACCGCCTGGGCGACCTCGCCGACCTCCTCCGACAGCTTCAGCATCCGCAGCAGCAGGCCCTCCGTGCCGCCGTGCGGTTGCCCGGTCTCCAGCCACGCCCACAGGGCGTCGACGTCGTTCCACAGGTCGGCGGTGGCCTCGTCGGTCGTCATGCGGGCAGCTTAGGCACCGCACACGTGCGGTACCGGCCCCCGGTTCACTCCTCGAACAGCTTCTCCTGGTCCGCGAACTCGCCGTCCTTGTCCGGGCGGTCGAGCCGCCGGTTGCGGGCGCCCACCACCAGCGCGGTCGCCGCCGCCGTCACGCCGAGCGCCGTGGGGACCATCCAGCCGCGGTCCAGGACGTGTTTCAGCGCGTGGTCGAGGGAGAGCCGGCCGGGGCCCGTGATCGCGAGGCTCGTCGCGGCGAGGCCCAGCATGGCGGCGTGCTCGTAGCCGCCCTCCTGGTTGAAGAAGCCGTTCGGGGCGTGCACCGCGGCCGCGCCCGCCATGCCGCCGGCCGCCGCCGCGCCCGCGGCGGGGGTGGCGAGGCCGAGGGCCAGCAGGGCGCCGCCGCCGGTCTCCGCGAGGCCGGACGCGGTCGCGCTGGCCTTGCCCGGCTTGTAGCCGATCGACTCCATGAACTGGCCGGTGCCCTCGATGCCGTGGCCGCCGAACCAGCCGAACAGCTTCTGCGTGCCGTGCGCCATCAGGACGCCGCCGGCTCCCAGCCGGAGCAGCAGCAGGCCCAGATCGTGTCGGTTGAAAGAACTCACAGCGACTCCCGGAGACAGATCAACAGGGACAGGGCCCGGCGGGGACCTCCCGCCCTTCCACCGTGACACCGGGAGCACCCGCCCGCCTTGCCTCGGCGCCGTTCGGGTGGCGGGGCGGTGGGGCCGGTGTGACGCTGCGGGTATGACCATTCAGACGTCCAAGCTCAGCGACCCCACGGTCCGTGCCTTCGTCGCGGCGGTCAACGCCCATGACCGCGACGCCTTCATGGGCGTCCTCGCGCCCGGCGCGACCATGGCCGACGACGGCACCGACCGCGATCTGACCGACTGGGTGGACCGGGAGATCTTCTCCTCCAACGGGCACCTGGAGGTCGACAACGAGTCCAACCGGGGCCGCGACCTCGTCGCCTCGTACCGCAACGACACGTATGGCGAGATGCGGACCCGCTGGCACTTCGAGGTCGAGGACGACGGGCGGATCTCCCGCTTCGAGACGGGTCAGGCCTGAGCCGCCTCCGTCCCCTCCTGACCGTACGCACGGCAGCCGTTCCACCCACCGGTGCGTCCCTCGCGGTCCCACGCGAGGTCCACCCCCACCCCGGTGCGGTGGAACGGCTGCCGCGTCCCCCCTCGGTATGGCATGCGAACCCTGCTGCTCCGAATGTGAAGCTCTCGTGCAGAGTGATCTGAGCATAAGCCGCCTACCGGGGGCGATGTAGCGGAATTACAGATTCTACATGTGCACATCGTGAAGACGCACGCCCCCTCGGGATCACCCCGGCCCGCCCCCGGCTCCCCACCGCCCCCCCCCGGCGCCCC
>NZ_JAGPYD010000009.1:0-375048 GCF_018070255.1 Streptomyces sp. RK62
GGGGCCCGGCGCCGGGGGGTCGTAAACCAGTCAGTGCGGTGACGGAGCGGGTTACGACGAAGGTGGGGACGGGGGACGGGGAAGGGGGCCGTCCACCTCGGCGGACGGTCGGGCGGGTCGGTGGGACGGCGGGTCGGGCGGGCTCAGTGGATGATGCCGGTCCGCAGGGCCACGGCGACCATCCCGGCGCGGTCGCCGGTGCCGAGCTTGCGGGCGATGCGGGCGAGGTGGCTCTTGACGGTCAGGGCGGACAGGCCCATCGAGACGCCGATGGCCTTGTTCGACTGGCCCTCCGCCACCAGCCGCAGGACCTCGACCTCACGGCCGGACAGTTCGCGGTAGCCGCCCGGGTGGCTCGGGGCACCCGGGTGGCGGCGGTGCATACGGGCGGCGGCGGAGCCGATGGGGGCGGCACCGGGGCGGGTGGGGAGCCCGACGTTGGTGCGGGTGCCGGTGACGACGTAGCCCTTCACACCGCCCGCGAGGGCGTTGCGGACGGCGCCGATGTCGTCGGCGGCGGAGAGGGCGAGGCCGTTGGGCCAGCCGGCGGCGCGGGTCTCGGACAGCAGGGTGAGGCCGGAGCCGTCGGGGAGGTGGACGTCGGCGACGCAGATGTCGCGGGGGTTGCCGATGCGGGGACGAGCCTCCGCGACGGACGAGGCTTCGATGACGTCGCGCACACCGAGCGCCCAGAGGTGGCGGGTGACGGTGGAGCGGACGCGGGGATCGGCCACGACCACCATGGCGGTCGGCTTGTTCGGGCGGTAGGCGACCAGGCTTGCGGGCTGCTCGAGGAGAACGGACACCGGGCCTCCTGGGGTGCGGGGACGGCTTTCAAGGTCACAGTCGTCTTCGGCACCAAACCTCTGGCCCTTTAGGGAAAGATCACGATTTAGTGAGTAACAATTGGGGCAATTCGGACAGGTGGTCGATCGTTCGAGATCGATTCCGGTTCGATCGCGGTCAAGTTCCTGACCGAAAGTGGCCGTGTCGACAAAGTGACGCGCGGGGCGGACCGCCGGGTCCGCCCCGGATCAGCGTGCCTGCGGGTCGCGGCGCTGCGGCAGCGTCACCACCGAGGCGTCCCCCGGGCCCGCCGGCGGCAGCCCCGCGACCTGCGCCAGCAGATCGCACCACGAGGTGAGATGGGCCGCGGTGTCCGGGACGCCGCCCAGGCCCTCCCGCGGGGTCCACGAGGCCCGGATCTCGATCTGCGAGGCCGCGGGCCGCTCCGACAGACCCCCGAAGTAGTGGGAGCTCGCCCGGGTCACGGTGCCGCTCGGCTCCCCGTACGACAGCCCGCGGGCCTGGAGCGCGCCGGTCAGCCAGGACCAGCACACCTCCGGCAGCAGCGGATCGGCGGCCATCTCCGGCTCCAGCTCCGCCCGCACCAGCGTCACCAGCCGGAAGGCGCCCCGCCAGGCGTCGTGCCCGTCAGGGTCGTGCAGCAGCACCAGCCGGCCGTCGGCCAGGTCCTGGTCGCCGTCGACGACGGTCGCCTCCAGGGCGTACGCGTACGGGGCGAGTCGCTGCGGCGCCTTGGTCTGCTCCACCTCGATCTGCGGGCGCAGCCGGCTGCCGCGCAGCGCCTCCACCGCGGCGCGGAAGGCCGGCGGGGCCGTACTGCGCGCATTCCGGTCCGCCTCTTCGCCGCCCTTCGCGTCATCCGCTCCGCCAGTGCCGTCCGACAGTCTTCCCTGAGCCGCAGCCATGCCGGGAAGATTAAGGGGAACAGGGGCTTCGTGCAGGGAGGGACACCAGGACAACACGGCGACCCCGGCGCCCGGCCCTCCCCGGCCGTGCGAGACTTGGGCCCGTGAGTGCCAACCAGACGCCGCCTTCCGCCCCGTACGACTCCGCCTTCCTGAAGGCGTGCCGGCGCGAGCCCGTGCCGCACACGCCGGTGTGGTTCATGCGGCAGGCCGGGCGCTCACTGCCGGAGTACCGCAAGGTCCGCGAGGGCATCGGGATGCTCGACTCGTGCATGCGCCCCGACCTGGTCGCCGAGATCACCCTGCAGCCCGTGCGGCGGCACGGCGTCGACGCGGCGATCTACTTCAGCGACATCGTCGTTCCGCTCAAGGCCATCGGCATCGACCTCGACATCAAGCCCGGCGTCGGCCCCGTCGTGGAGCAGCCCGTGCGCACCCGCGCCGACCTGGCCCGGCTGCGCGACCTCACCCCCGAGGACGTCTCCTACGTCACCGAGGCCATCGGCCTGCTGACGGCCGAGCTCGGCGCCACCCCGCTCATCGGGTTCGCCGGCGCCCCGTTCACCCTCGCGAGCTACCTCGTCGAGGGCGGCCCGTCGCGCACGTACGAGAACGCCAAGGCGATGATGTACGGCGACCCGGAGCTCTGGGCCGACCTGCTGGACCGGCTCGCGGAGATCACGGCCGCGTTCCTCAAGGTGCAGATCGAGGCCGGCGCCTCCGCCGTGCAGCTCTTCGACTCCTGGGCGGGCGCGCTCGCCCCGGCCGACTACCGGCGCTCGGTGCTGCCCGCCTCCGCGAAGGTCTTCGACGTGGTCGCCGGATACGGCGTCCCGCGCATCCACTTCGGCGTCGGCACCGGTGAACTGCTCGGCCTCATGGGCGAGGCCGGCGCGGACGTCGTCGGCGTCGACTGGCGCGTCCCGCTCGACGAGGCCGCCCGCCGGGTCGGCCCCGGCAAGGCCCTCCAGGGCAACCTCGACCCGACCGTGCTCTTCGCCGGCCGCGAGGCCGTGGAGACGAAGACCCGTGAGGTCCTCGACGCCGCCGCCGGCCTGGACGGGCACGTCTTCAACCTCGGGCACGGCGTGATGCCGTCCACCGACCCGGACGCGCTGACCCGCCTCGTGGAGTACGTCCACACCAGCACCGCCGGCTGACCTCCCTCACCAGCCGGGCCGCGCTCTCCTGCCGAACAGCAGGCCGCGCGGCTCCGGCGGCTGGGGCGTCCCCGCGCGCAGCGGCCAGGCGATCGCCATGCCGGCCAGGAAGCCCACGATGTGCGCCGCGTACGCCACGGTGCCCGCGTCGGAGACGCCGTCGCCGTTCGAGTACACGGCCTGGAGCACGAACCAGAAGCCGAGCACCAGCCACGCCGGCAGCCGCAGCGGCAGGAAGATCAGGAACGGCACGAGGACCCAGACCCGGGCCCTCGGATACAGCACCAGATAGGCGCCCAGCACCCCCGCGATCGCCCCGGACGCGCCGATCAGGGGTTCCGTCGACTCGTCGTTCAGCAGGGCGAAGCCGTACGAGGCGACGTAGCCGCAGACGACATAGAAGAGCAGGAACCGCACATGGCCCATGCGGTCCTCGATGTTGTTGCCGAAGATCAGCAGGAACAGCATGTTGCCCAGCAGATGCAGCCAGCCGCCGTGCAGGAACAGCGCGGTGAACACCGACAGCACCGGGGACTTGTCGTAGTCGGGCGGGCCGAACACACAGCCCGGGCCGTCAGGACCGACGCCGACAGCGCCCGTGGGGACCACGCCGGGCAGCTGACCGTGGATCAGCTCCCGCGGTACGGCCGCGTACTGGTCGAGGAACGCGTGCAGATGGCACAGCTGCGCCAGGCTGCTCTCCCCGGCCACGGAACCGCCGCCTCCGGGCATGAACAGGAACACCAGGACGTTCGCGATGATCAGCGCGTAGGTCACATGGGGGGTGCGGCTCACGGGGTTCACGTCATGGACGGGGATGACCACGACACATATGTGCCCCCGATCGGTCCGTCGAATCGGTGAACACCGGCGTGTCCGGCCGCGTATGTCTCGGCAACCGCCCGCGGCACGGGGAAGGCGGGCCGTGGGGACGACGTGAGGAACAGGCGATGAGCGACCGAGTGACCCCTCCGATCCACGCACTGCCCGACGGCGAGGCCGAGATCGCCGTGGTGCTGCGGCTGCCGTGGGAGGACGTGGCCCGGCTGGGCCAGGACGCCGGGCGGCTCGCGACGCAGATGCAGCGGCCGGTGACGCTGGACGAGGCGGTCAGCCACCGGCTGCGGTCCACGCGGCCCGCCGCCGCGCACGCCAAGCCCGCCGGCGAGCAGCCCGCCGCCATGCCGAGCAGCGCGTCCGTGTCCTCGCTGCCCTCGCGGCCGCCGGCCGAGCAGGCGCGGCAGGCCATCGAGAGGATCAACGGCAGCGCCTGAGCCGCCACCGGCCCGCCGGTGCCTCAGGAGACGCCGTGCACCGCCTTCGACGCCTTGCGGGCCGCCACCAGGACCGGGTCCCACACCGGGGAGAACGGCGGCGCGTACCCCAGGTCCAGTGACGTCATCTGCTCCACCGTCATCCCGGCCGTCAGCGCGACCGCCGCGATGTCGACCCGCTTGCCCGCGCCCTCGCGGCCGACGATCTGCACACCGAGCAGCCGTCCCGTGCGGAGTTCGGCGAGCATCTTGACCGTCATGGGGGAGGCGCCCGGGTAGTACCCGGCACGGCTCGTGGACTCGATGGTGGCGGTGACGTACCGCAGGCCCGCCCTGCGCGCGTCCTTCTCGCGCAGGCCGGTGCGGGCGATCTCCAGGTCGCACACCTTGCTGACGGCCGTGCCGACCACCCCGGGGAACGTGGCGTAGCCGCCGCCCACGTTGGTGCCGATGACCTGCCCGTGCTTGTTGGCGTGGGTGCCCAGCGGGACGTGCCGCTCCTGGCCGGAGACCAGGTCGAGGACCTCGACGCAGTCGCCGCCGGCGTAGACGTCGGTGTGGCCGCGCACGCGCATGGCGCGGTCGGTGAGCAGTCCGCCGTGCTCGCCCAGCGGCAGGCCCGCCGCGCGCGCCAGCGTGGTCTCGGGGCGGACGCCGATGCCCAGGACGACCACGTCCGCCGGGTACTCGGCGTCCTCGGTCGCCACGGCACGGACGTGCCCGTCGTCCCCGGTCAGGATCTTGGTGACCTCGGCGTCGTCCACCATGGTGATGCCGAGACCCTCCATCGCCTCGTGGACCAGGCGGCCCATGTCCGGGTCCAGCGTCGACATGGGCTCACTGCCCCGGTTGACGACCGTCACCTCGTAGCCGCGGTTGATCAGCGCCTCTGCCATCTCCACGCCGATGTACCCGGCGCCGACCACCACCGCGCGCCGGCCCCCGGTGCGCGCGAGCGTGTCGAGCAGGGCCTGCCCGTCGTCCAGGGTCTGCACACCGTGCACGCCGGGCGCGTCGACACCCGGCATCTCGGGCCGGATCGGCCGCGCCCCGGTCGCGATCACGAGCTTGTCGTACGACGTCCAGGACTCGTCGCCCGAGTCGAGGTCACGCGCGCGTACCCGCCGTCCGGCCACGTCGATCTCCGTGACCTCGGTCCGCAGCCGCAGATCGATGTCCCGCGCGCGGTGCTCCTCGGCGGTCCGCGCGATCAGTCGCTCGGGCCCGGCGACGTCACCGCCCACCCAGTACGGGATGCCGCAGGCCGAGTAGGAGGTGAAGTGGCCGCGTTCGAAGGCCACGATCTCCAACTCCCCGGCGTCCCTCAACCGGCGTGCCTGCGACGCCGCGGACATCCCCGCGGCGTCGCCGCCGATCACGACCAACCGTTCCCGCACACCCCGCGCAGCGCTCATGTCCATGCGAACACGCTACGGGGGCCGGGCATTTCAGTGCTGCTCGCCACCCTGGCCGTCGCCCGCGCGCGTGGCGTCCGGCGCCGGACGGGCCGCCGGCACCGGGCCGACCGCGCCCATCGGGTCCGCCGCCGCGGGCCGCACGGTCCGGCGGGAGCGCCGCGGGAGCTTCACCCACAGCAGCACGAGCAGCGCCGCCACCACCAGGAACGGCAGCATGGCCCCGAACACCACGGCCAGCCAGCGCAGCATCGTCACGAACGCGTCCCAGCCGCCCGCGAGCGCGTCCAGGAAGCCCGGGTCGTCGTCCTTCGGGGCCGCCTTCTTCACCGGATTCTCCGTCAGGGAGAGGGTGATGGTGGCGAGGCTGGTGCGGTCCTTCAGGGACGCCTGCTGGGCGAGCAGCGCCTCCAGGTCGGCCTGGCGGCTGCTCAGCTCGCCCTCCAGCGTCACCACGTCGCTGAGCCTGGTCGCCCGGTCCATCAGCTCCCGGATCCGGGCCACGCTGGCCCGCTGCGAGGTGATGCGGCTCTGCACGTCGACGACCTGGTCGGTGACGTCCTGCGCCTTGGCGCTGCGCTCGACGAGCTTGCCCGCGCCCTCCAGGTCGTCGAGGACCTCGGCGTACCGGTCGACCGGCACCCGCAGCACCACGCGCGTGCGTTCATGGCCGTCGCCGCCGCGCGTGGTGGTCTCGTTCCCGACGTAGCCGCCCGCGTTCTCCACCGTGGTGCGGGCCTTGTCGAGCGCGTCGGGCACGTCCTTGACCCGCACGGTCAGCGAGGCGGTGCGGATGATGTGCGTCGGGGCGGTCGTGGGCGCCGTCGACGGCTGCTTGCGGGCCCCGCCGCCCGACCCGGAGTCGGTGACGCCGTCCGGGGCGACGCCCTTGGCGTCCGACTGGGCGGCCTCGCCGCCCGCCGCGGAGTCGGAGGAGGCACCGCCGTCGGCGGCGCCGCTGCACCCGGTGAGCGTGAGCGCGCCGGCCAGCAGGAGGCCGGCGAGGGCCTGGACGGATCGTGTGGAACGCCGTGTGCGCATGGTGGGTACCCCCGAGGGCTCGTCGTGGACGACTGACGCCTCTTCGACGCCCGGGCCCGCCGGAACGTTGGCGGCGTACGGTCCCGAAGAGGTCACGGTCGGGACTCGGCCCGGGCACACCGGTCCCGGCGCGAAGGGGCCGTACGGCCCTGGCGGCGCTGTCGGTGCCGTTTGAGAGAGTGGGATCATGCGCGAGCACACCCCAGAGCACGAGGAACACCGCACCGGGCCCGGCGGCCGGGTCGTCGTCATCGGCGGCGGCATCGCCGGACTCGCGGCCGCCCACCGGCTGCTGGCCGGCGGCCGCGAGGTCACCGTGCTGGAGGCGTCCGACCGCGTCGGCGGCAAGCTGCTGCCCGGCCGGATCGCCGGTGTGCGCGTGGACCTCGGCGCCGAGTCGATGCTCGCCCGCCGCCCCGAGGCCGTCGCCCTCGCCCGCGAGGTGGGTCTCGCCGGCCGGCTCCAGCCGCCCGCCACCGCGAGCGCCTCGATCTGGACGCGCGGCGCCCTGCGCCCCATGCCCAAGGGCCATGTCATGGGCGTCCCCGGCACCGCCGCCGCCCTGTCGGGACTGCTCACGCCGGAGGGACTGGCCCGGATCGAGCGCGACGCCGACCTGCCCCGCACCGAGGTCGGCGACGACGTCGCCGTCGGCGAATTCGTAGCCGCCCGCGTGGGCCGCGAGGTCGTCGACCGCCTGGTCGAGCCCCTGCTGGGCGGCGTGTACGCGGGCGACGCCTACCGCCTCTCGCTGCGCTCCGCCGTCCCCCAGCTCTACCAGGCCGCCCGCACCCACGACTCGCTCACCGAGGCCGTACGCGAGATCCAGGCCGGCACCGCCGCCCGGCCGCAGAGCGGACCGGTCTTCATGGGCATCGAGGGCGGCATCGGGCAACTGCCGCTCGCCGTCGCCGCGTCCGTCCGCGCGCGCGGCGGCGAGATCGTCACCGGCGCGCCCGTCACCGAGCTGCGCCGCGAGGGCCCCACCGGCTGGCGTGTCGTCGCCGGCGACCGGGTGCTGCGCGCCGACGCCGTCGTCGTCGCCGTGCCCGCCCCGGCCGCCGCCGCCCTGCTGCGCGCCGAGGCGCCCGCGGCCGCCGCCGAGCTCGACACCGTCGAGTACGCCTCCATGGCCCTGATCACCCTGGCCTACCGGCGCGCCGACACCGCCGCCCTGCCCGACGGCAGCGGCTTCCTGGTCCCGCCGGTCGACGGCCGCACCATCAAGGCGTCCACGTTCGCCTCCCGCAAATGGGGCTGGATCGCCGACGAGGACCCGGACGTGACGGTGCTGCGCACCTCCGTCGGACGGCACGGGGAGACGGAGATCCTCACGCGCGACGACGCCGAGCTCGTGGAGGTCTCCCGGCGCGACCTCGCCGAGGCCACGGGCCTGGCCGCCACACCCCTGGAGACCCGCGTCACCCGCTGGACCGGCGGACTGCCCCAGTACCCCGTCGGCCACCACGCGCGCGTGGCCCGCGTCCGCGCGCGCGTCGCCGAACTTCCCGGCCTGGCCGTGTGCGGCGCCCCGTACGACGGCGTGGGCATCCCGGCCTGCATCGCGAGCGCCTACGCCGCCGTCGACCAGCTGGCCGGAGACCTCGGCGGTGTGCAGCAGCTCACCGCCGACCCGGTGCAGAGTCTGCACGGAGGAGCAGGAGAATGAGGGACATGAGTGACGAAGCCTCCACCACCGAGACCGGCAGGATCCCGAACAAGGGCAAGCTGGCCAAGGACCTCAACGAGGTCATCCGCTACACCCTCTGGTCGGTCTTCAAGCTGAAGGACGTGCTCCCGGAGGACCGCACGGGCTACGCCGACGAGGTCCAGGAGCTGTTCGACCAGCTCGCCGCCAAGGACGTGACGATCCGCGGCACCTACGACGTCTCCGGTCTGCGCGCCGACGCCGACGTCATGATCTGGTGGCACGCGGAGACCAGCGACCAGCTGCAGGAGGCCTACAACCTCTTCCGCCGCACGAAGCTGGGCCGCGCCCTGGAGCCCGTCTGGTCGAACATGGCGCTGCACCGCCCCGCCGAGTTCAACCGCTCGCACATCCCGGCGTTCCTCGCCGACGAGACGCCCCGCGACTACGTCAGCGTGTACCCGTTCGTGCGCTCCTACGACTGGTATCTGCTGCCCGACGAGGACCGCCGCCGGATGCTCGCCGACCACGGCAAGATGGCCCGCGGCTACCCGGACGTCCGCGCCAACACGGTCGCCTCGTTCTCCCTCGGCGACTACGAGTGGATCCTCGCCTTCGAGGCCGACGAGCTGTACCGCATCGTCGACCTCATGCGCCATCTGCGCGGCTCGGAGGCGCGGCGGCACGTCCGCGAGGAGGTCCCGTTCTACACCGGCCGCCGCAAGTCGGTGGCGGACCTCATCGCCGGACTGGCCTGACGCCTCACGCCTGACGTACGAAGGCCCGGGGGATCGCCTCGGGCCTTCGTGCGTGCTCGCGTCCTGCGGTGTCCGCTCAGCCCGCGGCGCGCGGCCGCTCGCCCGGCTTCGTCGCCGCGGACCGCTCGGCCTTACGGTCCTCCGCGCGCTGCGGCTCGGGCTGCGGACGCCCCTCGCACGACGCCCGGCGCCCCGGCAGCCGTCCCTCGAGGAGATAGGCGTCGACATGCGCGTTGACACACTTGTTGGGGCCGTACGCGATGCCGTGCGTCCCCGCGTTCCGCTCGGTCACCAGCACCGAGCCGGCCAGCCGCCGGTGCATCTCCAGCGCCCCGTCGTACGGGGTGGCCGCGTCCCGCTCCGCCGCCAGGATCAGGACCGGCGGCAGCTCGCCCGGCCCGGTCCGCACGTCCACGGGCTGCTGCCGGGGCGCCTTCCAGAACGCGCACGGCAGGTTCATCCAGGCGTTGTCCCAGGTCTCGAAGGGCGCCACCCGCGCGAGCCGCGTGTTGTCCCGGTCCCACACCCTCCAGTCCGTCGGCCAGGGCGCGTCGTTGCACTCCACGGCCGTGTAGACGGCGTTCGTGTTCTCCTCCTCGGCCGCCGCCTCGGTCACCGGTGACGCCAGCTCCACCAGCGGCTTGGAGTCGCCCTTCAGGTACGCCGACAGCGCCTGCGCGCGCGAGGGCCAGTAGTCGTCGTAGTACCCGGCCTGCAGGAACGCCTCCTGCAGCTGCCCCGGACCGATCCGCCCGCCGGCCGGCTTCGCGGCCAGCCGCGCCCGCGCCTTGTCGTAGCCGCGCTGCACGGCCTCGGCGGTACGGCCGAGACCGTAGACGGCGTGGTGCTCGGCCACCCACTCCCGGAAGTCCGCCCAGCGGCTCTCGAACGCCACCGACTGGGCGAGGTTGTTCTGGTACCAGATCTGCGCCGGGTCCGGGTTCACCGCCGAGTCGAACACCATGCGCCGTACGTGGGTGGGGAAGAGGTGCGCGTACAGCGCCCCGAAGTAGGTGCCGTACGACGCCCCCATGAACGTCAGCTTCGGCTCGCCCAGCGCGGCGCGCAGGACGTCCAGGTCGCGGGCGTTGTTCAGGGAGTTGTAGTGGCGAAGGGCGCTGCCCGCGCGCTGGGCGCAGCCGCGCGCGTACGCCTCGGCGCGGGCGATCCGCTCCTTCTTGTCCGCCTCGGAGGGGTGGACCGGCGCGAGGGTCGGCGCCTTCAGGGACTGCTCGGGGTCCTGGCAGGACAGCGGCGCCGACGGCCCGACCCCGCGCGGGGCGTAGCCCACGAGGTCGTACGCGGCCGCCAGCCGCTTCCACGCGGGCAGCACCCCGATCAGCGGGAAGTGCAGCCCCGAGGCGCCCGGGCCGCCCGGGTTGTAGACGATGGCGCCCTTGCGCGGCACCCGGTGCTTGCTGTTGCCGGGGTCCCGGTGGGTGGCGGGCACCCGGCTGACGGTGAGCTTGATCTGCCTGCCGTACGGGCGCGCGTAGTCGAGGGGGACGGAGACCGTCCCGCACTTCACGTTCTCCGGGAGGCCCTGGCTCTTGGGGCAGCGGCCGAAGTCGATGCCGGCGGTCTCGGCGCGCAGGGCGGCGACCGCGGTGCCGTGTCTCTCGCTCCAGCCGGGGGCGGCCCCGGTGGCTCCTGCCGGTGCGGCGGACAGGGTCGTCAGGAGCAGTGCCCCCGCGGCCGAGTAGAGGGCGGCAGCTCGCATCGCGTATCCCTTCGGTGCACGGCAGCAACAGAAGGGATATTTCGTTCGCCGGTTGAGGAAGTAAAGCACCGCCCGCCGGTGTCGGCGTCAATGCCCCCTATGCGTCACGCGAACCCGGACGTGCCGTCACGGTGCCGGTCCGTCCCGCGCTCCGGATCGCGATGCGCGAAGGCCGCCCGCAGCTCCGGCTCGCCGACGGCCCGCACCCCGCGTACGGCGACGGCGGTGAGGAACGTGCGGTCGTCCGAGCCCCGGGAGCGCCGGGCCAGCGAGTTGAGCAGGCTCTGCCCGGCCGGGGAGGCCCACCGGGCGTACGGGGAGATCTCGACGCGGGCGATGGCCAGGCAGCTCAGGGAGAGGATCAGGGGGAGCGCGAACCAGAGCGCGACCAGATGTCCCGGCATGTCCGAGCGGCCGGGCGTCAGCAGCGCGACGACACCGAGCACCGGCACGAGGGCGGCGGCGAAACGGACCTGACGGATCGCCGCCGTGATGTCGCGGCGCGGACCGTCGGGCACGGCGAGGCCCGCGCCGACAAGACGGTCGGCGAGGCTGCCGACGGCGTCGGCGGCGGCCGCCGCGTCCCGCACCGGCGCTATCCGCGACTGGCCCTCGGGCCCGATGGCCCCGAGCACCGAACGCTCCATCTCGTCCCGGCCGCGCGGATCGACGACCGTCGCCCACCCGGTGTGCGCGAGCAGCAGTCGCCGCTGCCGGGCCATGGAGACAAGGGTCAGATCGGCGACCCGGCGCGGGCCGCCGGACAGGAACGCCGCCTCGTACAGGGTCAGATCGTGCCGCCCCTCGGCCGGGGCGCCGTTCACGTCCGTGGCGGCGGCGTGCACGGCGGCGAGGCACAGCCGGGTGCAGGCCGTGCCGGCGACGGCCCAGGCCAGCAGCAGGAGGAGGACCCAGAACATGCCGTTTTTCTATGCCAGATGACGGGCCCGGCGCCATGGTTTGTTCACCATCCGGACACGGATTTGCAGGGATGTGACGTTCCGGATCGGGACGAGTGTCTCTAGGGAGTGCTGTCCGTACGCGGTCGCGGGCTGCTGGCCGCCGGCGGCAGGGAGTACGTCGGTGACGCGTCCGGGTTCACCGGCTCCGCCGGGGCGGGGTCGGCGACCGGGCCGGGCGGCGCCGGGGAGGGGGTCGGCGGAGGCGTGCTGTCGGCGACCAGATCCCGGGCCAGTGCCTCGTAGTCGACGTGACCGGTGGCCTCCAGGACCCTGATGTGGTCCAGGACCGTGGTGTTGGCGTCGTCGGCCAGCTTGCGGACCAGGGAGTTGCGGGTGCCGGCCCGCACCTCGGCCACGACCGTGAACACCTTGCCGTGCGCCAGCCGCAGGATGTTGGCGAACCGTGCGTCGAACTCGGTCCCCTCGGCCGCGCCCAGAGTCTCCAGCCACGCGCGCTGCTGCCCGGTCGGCTCGTCGGGCAGCTGCAGGCTCAGCTTGGCGGCGACGTCGCGCACTTCGTCGTCCAGGAACGTGTGCCCTTCGACGAGATGCCGCCCCGCGGTCCGTACGGCGTCGGTGGTGCCCTTCTGCTCGGCCAGCCGGCCGGCGGGAAGTTCCCACAGGCCCGCGAGGCGGACCTTCGTGACGAAGTCGCGGTCGAGGGCGGAGAGCGGGCCGTAGCCGGTCGTGACGGACTGGGCGTTGAGCACGGCGAGTCCGGTGCCCGACCGGTCGGCGTACGACCAGATCGGGAAGACCATCGCCGCGAGGGTGGCCACCAGGCCCGTGACGATGAGTCCGGTGCCGCTGAGGACGCCTCTGCCCTTGAGGGGAGGTCGCGGTCGCATGAGGTGCCTCCTGTTGCGGCACCGCACGTCAGTGCGCTTCGGGGATGGGATGGGCATATTACTTCGAGCCCACGCCAACCGCCGTCGCGCATCCCACAGTTACATCACGGGCATAGCGGGGTCAATCGGGCAGGATCAGCGGCGGAGCAGCACCCGGCGGGTGGCCCGCGCCAGCCGTACCCCCGGCCGCCGTGAGCGCGGCTTCGGGCCCGAGCGCTCCTGCCACCACTCCCGCAGCTCCGTCCGGGCACCGGCGTCCGCGGGCCGCCCCTCGGCGAGCAGACGCCCGGCGAACTCCAGCGCGTCCCGCCGGTAGCCGCCGGTCATGGGGTGCCGCTGGGCGTACGCGAGGAACGCGGGGCGGTACCCGTCCCCGAGGATCACCGGCAGTTCCGGCGCCACCTTGGCCACCACGTCCGCCCGCTTCGCGGCCAGCGCCCGCGCCTGCACCCCGAGCCGCACCCGGTCGAAGCCCTCCGGCGCCGGGGTCCCCGCGACGAGCGCCGACAGCAGGGCCGTCTGCTCCAGTGCCAGCCGCTCCCGGACCGGCGCGGGCGCCTCGGGGACCGCGCGGGCCGCCGTCCGTACGGGCTCGGGGAGCGCCGCCGTCCGGGAAGCCCCGCCCGTCGCGAGCGCCTCCCGGATGGAGTCCAGCTCGCGCTCCAGCTCCTCGGGCGCGGGGAAGTTCTCGTCGCGCTCCAGCAGTACCCCCGGCGGGGACACCCGGGACGCGAGGTCCGTCAGGATGTCGAGGACCGGCCGCGGCACCGGGTGCGCGTGGCTGTCGTGCCAGACCCCGTCCCGCTCGAAGCCGCCCGCCACGTGCACGTACGCCAGGGCCTCCAGCGGCAGTTCGGCGAGCGCCTTGGCGGGGTCCTCGCCCCGGTTGACGTGGTTGGTGTGGAGGTTGGCCACGTCGATCAGCAGCCGTACGCCGGTGCGGTCGGCCAGCTCGTACAGGAACTGGCCCTCCGTCATCTCCTCGCCCGGCCAGGAGAACAGCGCCGCGATGTTCTCCACGGCGAGCGGCACGGGCAGCGCGTCCTGCGCGATCCGTACGTTCTCGCACAGCACGTCCAGGGCGTCCCGGGTGCGCGGCACCGGCAGCAGGTGCCCGGCCTCCAGCCGCGGCGACGCGGTCAGCGCGCCGCCCGCCCGGACGAACGCGATGTGCTCGGTGACCAGGGGCGAGCCCAGTGCCTCCGCCCGCTCGGCGAGCGCGGTCAGCCGAGTCTCGTCGGGCCGCTCCGCGCCGCCCAGGCCCAGCGAGACGCCGTGCGGGACCACGGTCACCCCGCGCTCCCGCAGCCGCAGCAGGGACTCCGGGAGGTGTCCGGGGCAGACGTTCTCGGCGACCGCCTCGACCCAGTCGACACCCGGCATGCGCTCCACGGCGTCCGCGATCTCCGGACGCCACCCGATCCCGGTCCCCAGCCGCACCATCGTCCCCACCTCCACCTCGTGCCTGCCCCGCCGCCCGCCTCCCCGACGGGCCCCGCGTGACGGGGGTATGGCCCCGCGCGGACCCGCCCGAACCCTCGGGACGCCGGCTTCAGAGCAACATTTGAGGTTGGCCGCGCCCCCCGCTTCGTACGTGCGGGACGGCCGGTGCGTTCAGGCGCCGGGCGTGCGGCGCAGGGCCGGGTGGTCGGCGACGACGGTGCAGGAGCCCGGCGCGATCTCCGTGAACCCGGCGTCCCGCACCAGCGGCAGACCGGACTCCGTGAGGGCCCGCCAGCGCGCAGGGTCGGCGGTCCGCACGGCCAGCGGGAAGCCCGCCGCGCGCCAGGCGTCCCGCTCCGCGTCCGGCAGCTCCCACCAGGCGAGCTGTGCCGCGTGCCCGGTCTGCGCCATCGCCTTGCCGGCCGACATGTCGAGGTCCGGGTTCAGCCACAGCACCGGCTCACCGGGCCCGGGGGCCACGGGCGGCTCCGGGTCGTCGAGATCGGTGCCGGACACCTGGAGCTTCGCCAGCTCCTTGGGCCAGCCGTCCAGCGGGACCGGCGGGAAGACCCGCACCTCGGCGGACTTGCCGGTGACGGTGATGCCGGGCAGCTCCTGGGCGCGCCGCCACTCGGCGCCCCGGGCCCGCCGTACGACCTTGCGGATCCGCGCGTCCTGCCAGTCCCGGACGGCCTGCGCCCACTCGCCCTCGCCGACGGAGCGCTCGTCGCTGAGGATCACCAGGACTGCGCGCGCCGAGGTCTCCAGCGCGTCGGTGCGGGCCGGGGGAGCGGACCGCTCGATCCGTACGACCAGGGGCAGGACGAACTGCGGGGCGCTGTCACGCGCCTCGGAGCGGAAGGGGCTGTCACCGGCGGGCGTGGGCTCACTGTTCACACGCCCCAGTCTGCCAAGCCCGGCGCGCGGGCCGGCGACGCGGTCAGCCGGAGCAGGCCGTGCGCTGCGCCTCCTGCCACTCGCAGACCGGGCAGAGCGTGATGCCCTTGTACGACTCCGGGTACTCCGTCGGCTCCCGGCACAGCACGCACTCCGCGTACGGCGGCCCGTCGGCCTTCGGCGGCTTCACCGCGTCGGCGATGGTGCAGTAGTCCTCGCTCATGCCTCCAGCGTAGAACGGTCAGCGCCGTCCGCCCGAGGCGCCGATCAGCTCGGACACCTTCACCAGCCGGTAGCCCTCGCGGCGCAGCTCCGGCACCACCTGGCGCACCACGCGCTCGGTCGTGGGGGCCGCGCTCAGCGTGCAGTGCAGGACGACCACGGAACCGGGCCGCACCCCGTCCAGGACGTCCCGGGCGACCGCGCGGGCGTCCGTCGCGAACGCGTCCCCGCTCACCACGTCCCACTGCACGGCCGTGACACCGGCCGGGACGAGCGCCTTCAGCGCCCGGGTGTCGTGGCAGCCGCCGGGGAAGCGGAAGTACGGCATCGCGTCGTGGACGCCGGCCGCGCGGAAGGCCGCGTAGGCCCGCTCCACGTCGGCCCGCATCCGCTCCTCGTTCACGGTCGGCAGGCCGTAGCAGTCCTCGGTGTAGGCGTAGTGGCTGTAGGAGTGGTTGGCGATCTCGAAGAGCGGGTCCCGGCCCAGGGAGCGGGCCTGCCGCGGATACTCCTCGGCCCACCGGCCCGTCATGAACACGGTGGCCGGCACTCTCAGCTCCCGCAGGGCCGCGATCAGCCCGGGGTTGTCGAACCGCTCGCCACGTGCCGCGCGCGGCCCCTGGTCGGCGGTCATGTCGGCGTCGAAGGTGAGGGCGACGGCCCGGTCGCCGCTGCGCGGGCCGTGCTCGAAGACCGGAGTCAGGCCCGCAGGGCCGGGGGCGAGGGTCGGCGGTCCGGCCGCCGGGGAGGCGGACGCGGAGGCGACGGCGGAGCGGGGGACCGCGCGCGGGGCGCGGACCGGGTCCGGTGCCGAGCACGCGGCGAGTGCGGTGAGCGCCGTGCCGAGGGCGCAGACGGCGGCGAGATGCCGTACGCGAGTGATCACCGCACGACGATATGAGGATCAGATGGACATTCCGGTGTGCCGGTGGCGGTGCCGGGCCGGAGTCACCCGGCCGGTCGGTGGAGGTGCCTCATCGACCGGCCGGGTCAGGGCTGCCGGGTCAGCGGCGCCAGGGCCCCGTGACCGCGAACGTGGTGCCGGGGTCGTAGCAGTTGACGTACATCGTGTCGCCGTCGGGGGAGAAGGTGACGCCGGCGAACTCGCCCCACTCCGGGTCCTCCGGGGTGTTGATGTTCTGGGCGTTGCGCGCCATCGCGTACACCTCCCCGCGCCGGGTCACACCGAAGACGTGCTGGGCGCCGTTGCCGTCCTCGCACACCATCAGGCCGCCGCTGGGGGCGAGGCAGATGTTGTCCGGGGACTCGCCGGGCAGCTGGACGTCCGTGTCGGGGCCGAAGACGATCACCAGGGTGAGCCGGCGCTCCGCGGGGTCGTAGCGCCAGATCTGGCCGTAGTGGTCGGCGGCCGAGCCGTCCGAGCGGCGGGCGAAGGAGGAGACGAAGTACACCGACCGCCCGCCCCAGTAGCAGCCCTCCAGCTTCTGGGCGTGGGTGATGCCCTTCGGGCCGAAGTCCTGGAAGCGGATCGGGGTCTCGGCGGCGAGCGGATCGGGCACGTCCACCCACTCGACCCGGTCGAAGCTGGTGCCCGTCGCCTGGATCGTGGACAGGTCCGGCACGCCCGGCACCCGCATGGCCTGCAGCCGTCCGCCGGCCCGCAGCGAACCGAGACCGCCCTTCGGCCGCTCGGGCAGGAAGCGGTAGAACAGGCCGAACGGCCGCTCGAAGGCGTCCTCGGTCTCGTAGACGACCCCGCGCTGGGGGTCGATCGCGACGGCCTCGTGCTGGAAGCGGCCCATGGCGGTCAGCGGGACCGCGCCCGTGCGGTGCGGGTCGTCGGGGTCGACCTCGAAGATGAAGCCGTGGTCCTTGGTGTAGCCGTTGGTGCCGGCCTTGTCCTCGGTCTCCTCGCAGGTCAGCCAGGTTCCCCAAGGCGTGGGGCCGCCCGCGCAGTTGACCGCGGTGCCGGCGATGCCGACCCGCTCGGACAGCACGTGGTTGCGCCGGTCCAGGGTCAGCGCCGTACAGCCGCCCTTGCCCTCCGGGTCGTAGGTCAGGCCCTTGACGGTGGGGACGCCGAGGGCGGCGCTCTGGCGGTTCTCGTGGTTGCGGACCAGGTGGACCCGGCCGGAGCGGCCGGCGAAGGCGGCCATGCCGTCGTGGTGGGAGGGGACCTTGCCCTCGCCGGAGCGGAGTTCGTCGCCCTCACGGGAGAGCACGCGGTAAGAGAAACCTTTTGGCAGGTCGAGCAGGCCGTTCGGGTCCGGGATCAGCGGGCCGTAGCCGGAGTGGCCCATGTTCCGCGCGGCGGCGGTGCCGGTGAAGAGTTCGGTGACATCGCCGGCGAAGGCGATGGAGACGCCCAACGCGCCGGTGCGGGCCAGGAGCTGACGCCGGGTCGAGCCGGAGCCGCCGGGTGCGGACGCGGTTGTGGACATGGGGGGACAACCTTCCTGCTGGCGGACAGGATCTGTGACCCCGCTGTGTCTATCACCTGGCGGGACTCGCGGGAACCACGCGCGTAGCACGTGTCACTTGCCTTGCGCGTCCTCGATGATGTCGTCGATCGTCCGTTCCACCTCCCGCTCGGGTGGCGGCTCCACGGCCTTCGGCGGCTCCTGCACCGGGCGTTCGGCCGGGCTCTCGGCCGGGCTCTCGACGGGCCGGGGCGCCGCGGACGTCTGCCGCTCCGTGTGGTCGTCGCCCCGCTCCAGGAAGCGCAGCAGCTCCACCGGGATCGGCAGGACGAGCGTGGAGTTCTTCTCGGCGGCCACCGCCATCACCGTCTGCAGCAGCCGCAGCTGGAGCGCGGAGGGGGTCTCGGCCATCTGCCGGGCGGCGTCGGCCAGTTTGCGGGAGGCCTGGAGCTCGGCGTCCGCGTTGATGATCCGGGCCCGCCGCTCGCGGTCCGCCTCGGCCTGGCGGGCCATGGAGCGCTTCATCGACTCCGGCAGCGACACGTCCTTGATCTCGACGCGGTCCACCTGCACGCCCCAGCCGATCGCCGGGCTGTCGATCATCAGCTCCAGGCCCTGGTTGAGCTTCTCGCGGTTGGAGAGCAGATCGTCCAGGTCGCTCTTGCCGATGATCGAGCGCAGCGAGGTCTGCGCCATCTGCGAGACCGCGTACTTGTAGTCCTCGACGGTGATCAGGGCGCTCGCGGCGTCGACCACCTTGAAGTACACGACCGCGTCCACCCGCACCGTCACGTTGTCGCGGGTGATGCCCTCCTGGCCCGGCACGGGCAGCGTCACGATCTGCATGTTGACCTTGTGCAGCCGGTCCACGACCGGGACGATCATCGTGAACCCGGGCGGCCGCACCTCCCCGGCGAGCCGCCCGAGCCGCAGCACCACCCCGCGCTCGTACTGCTTGATCACCCGTGCCGCGGCGGCCACGTACACCGCTCCGGCGGCGGCCACGCCGGCGGCGGCGCCCAGCAGCTCCTCGACCATGTCGCCCTCCTCGCGGAGAGGTCCGTTGCGCATGTGTCTGCAACGATATGCCCGCCCACCGGTCCGGGGCCATCAGCGGGAGGTGAGACGTACGGGCGCGGTGCCGGCCGCGCTGTGCCGCTCGGCCCAGTTCTCCAGGGCCGTACGGCAGGCGTGGTCGAGGTGGTGCAGGCCCGACAGGTCCAGCTCCACCGGGCGGTCCTGCGGCAGGGCCTCCAGGCTGTCGAGGATCTTCGGCAGCCGCAGGAAGGTCGCGTGGCCCGACAGCCGCGCCCGGATCGGCCCGGCGCCCAGGTCCATAACCTCCAGCCGGACGTGCGAGGCCCCCCAGGCGGCCTTGGCCACCGACAGGCCGAGTCCGATCAGCACCCCCTCGAACATGTTCAGCACGACGATCGACACCGCCGTGGCCACGAGGATCAGCGCCTCGCCCCGCTCACCCCGCCACAGAGTGAGAAGCCCCCGGAACGGGATCAGCTTCCAGCCCGCGTGCAGCAGGACGCCGGCCAGCGCGGGCAGCGGCAGCAGGCCCAGCGCGGCGGGCAGCAGGGCCGCGAACACCAGCAGCCAGACGCCGTGCAGGACCCGGGCGGCCCGGGTCTTCGCGCCCGCCCGCACATTGGCGACGCTGCGCACGATGACCGCCGTCATCGGCAGGGCGCCCAGCAGACCGCAGACGGCGTTGCCCGTGCCCTGCGCCATCAGCTCCTGGTCGTACCGGGTGCGCGGGCCGTCGTGCAGCCGGTCCACGGCGGCCGCGCTGAACAGCGACTCGGCGGAGGCGATCAGGGTGAAGGCGACGATCGTGGCGTAGAGCGCCGGGTCGGCCAGCAGGCCCAGAGCGTCCGCTCCGGGCGGCCGGACGGCGTCCAGCAGGCCCTCGACCTCGACGGTGGCGACCGGCAGCGAGAAGGCGGCCGCGGCCGCCGTCGCCAGCGCGACCGCCGCGAGCGGACCGGGGAGCGCGCGCACCCGGCGCGGCAGCCTCGGCCACAGCACCAGGACCGCGACCGTGCCGGCGCCCAGCCCGAGCGCGGCCAGCGTCTCCGTGTCCCCGGCGGCCCGGACGAGGGTGCCGGGCAGCCCGGCCATCCGCTCGGTGCCCGAGGCGGGCGCCTCGGCGTCCGCGACCGAGTAGAGCTGGCCCGCGATCAGCACCAGCCCGATGCCGGCCAGCATGCCCTCGACGACCGACACCGAGATCGCCCGGAACCAGCGGCCCAGCCGCAGGGCGCCCATCAGGATCTGGAGGAGGCCGGTGGCGAGCACCAGGACGCCGAGGGCGGGCAGCCCGAACTCCCGGACCGCCTCCATGACCAGCACGGTCAGTCCGGCGGCCGGACCGGAGACCTGCAGGGTGCTGCCGCGCAGCAGACCGGTGACGACGCCGCCCACGATGCCGGTGACGAGCCCCAGTTCGGCGGGGACCCCGGAGGCGACGGCCACGCCGACGCAGAGCGGCAGCGCGACCAGGAACACCACCAGGGAGGCGGCGAGGTCCTGCCGTATGTGGGGGAACGCGGCACGCGGGGCGATCACAGCGCCTCGAAGGCGTCGGTCGCCGGGTCGTGGACCCGCACGGTCCCGCGGTGCACCTCGTAGTACCAGGCGTGCACGGTGAGCCGGCCCGCCGCCAGCCGGCGCGCGACGCACGGGTACGAGCGCAGCCGCAGCACCTGCGCCAGCACCTGGGCCTGGACACCCTCGGCGACCTCCGGGTCCTCGGGGACGCCCGCCGGGGGCGGCGCCGCGTGCGCCAGCCAGTCACGCACGGCAGGTACGGCGTCCAGGTCGTCGCCGCGCACCAGCGCGCCCACCGCTCCGCAGTGGGAGTGGCCGCAGATCACGACGTCACGGACGCCGAGGACCTCCACGGCGTACTCGATGGTGGCGGCCTCGCCGGTGGGCTGCCCGGAGCCGTACGGGGGGACGATGTTGCCCGCGGTGCGCAGCTCGAAGAGCTCGCCGGGGCGGGCACCCGTGATCAGGGCCGGTACGACCCGGGAGTCGGAGCAGGTGATGAAGAGGACCTGGGGGGACTGTCCTGCGGCCAGCGGGGCGAACTCCTCAGGGCGCTGTCCGAACATACGGGCGTTGTCGATGAGGGGCTGCATGTGTGGTGACTCCTCCTGGCGCGCCGGTGCCGGCGCGCCGGGGTGTGCGTGACAGGGGTGGGGGGTCCGGTGGGGAGCCCTGTGGGGAGTCCGGTGGGGAGTCCGCCGTCCGCGCCGTCCCGGGAAGATCGCCCCCGGGGCTAGCCTTGGCCTTTGCTTCACGGACCGTATGTGCGGATGCGAAGAAGGCGGTGGAGGCGGGGAGAGGGCGAGCGGGCCGGCCGGAGGCGGGAAGGGGGAGCCTGATCCGGGTCGTCTCACCTCGGAACATGCGCCCCCTTCCGGCCCGTCCGCACCTCATGCACCGACCAACGGCTGGTCAACCGTTGGTCAAGAAAAAAGGTAACCCGGCGAGGCTGTTTGCAGGCTCAACCTGACGCCGTATGCCGCGGAGCGCCTGAAAGGGGACGGTGCAATGGCTTGAACTCCGGCTGTGCGCCGGGGGATTGCGCCGACGGCGGCCGTCAGCCGGTCACGAGCCCCCGCGCGTCGCGGGCCAGGGCCGTCAGCCGGGAGATGGCCCGGAAGTACTTCTTGCGGTACCCGCCGTTCAGCATCTCCTCGCTGAACAGCCGGTCGAAGGGCAGCCCCGAGGCCAGCACCGGGACCTCCCGGTCGTAGAGCCGGTCGGCGAGGACCACGAGCCGCAGGGCGGTCGACTGGTCCGGGACCGGCTCCACCCCGGTGAGGCACACCGCCTTCAGATCGTCCGTCAGGGCGCCGTAGCGGCTCGGGTGGACCTTGGCCAGATGGTCCAGCAGCCGCGGGAAGTCGTCGAGGGAGGCGCCCTCGGTGGCGTACGCCGCCCGGGTCACCTGGTCGTCCGAGAACGGGGCCGGCGCCTCGGGCAGACCGCGGTGGCGGTAGTCCTCGCCGTCGATGCGCAGCGCGCGGAAGTGCGCCGACAGGCCCTGGATCTCCCGCAGGAAGTCGGCCGCCGCGAAGCGGCCCTCGCCGAGCTTGCCGGGCAGGGTGTTGGAGGTGGCGGCGAGCGCGACGCCCGCGTCGACCAGCTTGCCGAGCAGGGTGGAGACGAGGACGGTGTCGCCCGGGTCGTCCAGCTCGAACTCGTCGATGCACAGCAGGCGGTGGCCGGAGAGCGTCTGCACGGTCTGCTGGAAGCCGAGGGCGCCGACCAGGTTCGTCAGCTCCACGAAGGTGCCGAACGCCTTCAGGGACGGCTCGGCCGGGGTGGCGTGCCACAGGGAGGCCAGCAGATGGGTCTTGCCGACGCCGTAGCCGCCGTCGAGGTAGACGCCGCGCGGTCCCGCCGGGGTCTTGGGTGCCTTCGCCCGGCCGAAGCCGAGCAGCCCGCGCCGGGGCTTCCCGCTGCCGCTCGCGTGGGCCCCGCCGAGGCCGGCCGCGAAGGACTCCAGGACCTGGACCGCCTCGCTCTGGCTGGGCTGCCCCGGGTCCGGGATGTACGTGCCGAAGCGGACCGAGTCGAAGCGCGGCGGCGGCACCATCTCGGCGACCAGCCGGTCCGCCGGTACATGCGGCTCGCGGGCGCACAGGGAGAGCGGGCTCGCTTCGGCTATCGGGCTCGGCTGGGGCGCGGCGGAGGAGGACGACACGGTTCACCATGGTAGGCCCTGCCCGGCGGGCCCCGGCGCCCGCCCGGACGGCGCCCGGGCGCCGGTGACGCGCGCGAGCCCCCGGCGGACGGGGCGGTGACCTGGGGACTCGTGCGTCCGGCCGCCGGAGCGGGCCTTCGTGCCGTGCCACACTCCTTGCCATGCGACGCCTGTTCCCTGTGACCGAAGAGACGACGCCGACGGCCTCCGGGGAGGGGGCCGCGGCCGGGCCGGAGTGGAGCCTGGACGAGCTCGCCGCCGCCTACGCCTACCCGGACGACGGCTCGGGCGCTCCATGGCTGCGCGGGAACATGGTGTCCACGCTGGACGGGGCCGCCCAGCACGACGGACGCTCCCAACCCATCTCGTGCGCGGCCGACATGCGGATCTTCGGCACCCTGCGGGCCCTCGCGGACGTCGTGGTCGTCGGTGCGGAAACGGTCCGCCAGGAGGGGTACCGCCCCGCCCGCGCGCGGGCTGAGTTCGCGGAGGTGCGGACCGCCGCAGGACAGGGGCCCGCCCCCGCCATCGCCGTGATCAGCGCCAGTCTCGACCTGGACTTCTCGCTGCCGCTGTTCACCTCGCCGCTCGTGCCGACCCTGGTGCTGACCGGCGCCGCCGCGCCCGCCGGCCGGGTCGCGGAGGCGGAGCGGGCGGGTGCCCGGGTGGTGGTCGCCGGGGACGGCGCCGGCGTCGAACCGGCCCGCGCCGTGCCGGCCCTCGCCGGGCTCGGGCACACCCGGCTGCTGACCGAGGGCGGCCCTCGGCTGCTGGGGCAGCTGGTGGCGGCCGGGGTGCTGGACGAGCTGTGCCTGACGATCTCGCCGATGCTGACCGCCGGGGACGCCCAGCGCATCGCCGGGGGGCCCGCGATGGCCGTACCGCAGCGGTTCGAGCTGGTGTCCCTGCTGGAGGAGGACGGCTTCCTGTTCAGCCGGTACCGGCGCCCGCGGGGTTAGTCCCGGCCTGAGCAGGGTTCTCTTCTCCCTGGGCCGGGAAACGGCGGTATAGACCGTTCCGCTCGGCTTCGGCCGGGCAGACTACATCTCGCACCCCCCGTGCCCGCACGGGGCAGGATGGTTTCCGCAGAAGGGGCGCCCGTGTTCACAAGCGTTTTGATGATCGAGAAGGCCCTGACGTCCGCCGACGTGGAGTTCGTCACCACGTTGCACGGCGACGAGGAGGTCTCCTTCCACGTGCTGCTCCAGCCGCGCGGCGAGCAGGCCGACCGGCTGCTGCGCGCCATCGACGACATCGCGCTCGGGGAGCTGGACGAGGCGGTGCGCGAGGGCGAGACCCCCGAGGGCGAGGAGGCGCTCAGCGTGGGCGAGCGGGCCCTGGAGGTCTCGCTCACCGCGCTGCGCACGGCGGGGGCGCGGGCCGAGGGGCGCCTGCTGGAGGACCATCCGCTGGACGCGCTCAAGGACATGGTGGCCGAGGTCGGGGCCGACGAGGTCATCGTGCTGACCGACCCGCACTACGTGGAGGAGTTCTTCCACCGGGACTGGGCCTCACGGGCCCGGCACAAGGTGGGCGTGCCGGTGCTGAAGCTGTTCTCGCACAGCAAGGCGTAGCGGCACCCCTTCGCGGACGCCGGGAGCGCCCCTGGGCGGCGGGCCCGGCGCCTGCTAATAGGCTGGGGCCTCACCGTCGTATCGCACTCCTGGGAGACACGCATGGCACCCGGCCTTCCCCCCGCCATGGACCGACCGCACTTCATCGGCATCGGCGGGGCCGGCATGTCGGGCATCGCGAAGATCCTCGCGCAGCGCGGGGCCGCGGTGGCCGGCAGCGACGCCAAGGAGTCCGCGACCGCCGAGGCGCTGCGGGCGCTCGGCGTCACCGTGCACATCGGGCATGCCGCGGGCCACCTCGCCGACGACGCCAGCTGCGTCGTGGTGTCGTCGGCGATCCGCAAGGACAACCCCGAGCTGGCCCGCGCCGCCGAACTGGGCGTCCCGGTCGTGCACCGCTCCGACGCGCTCGCCGCGCTGATGGACGGGCTGCGCCCGATCGCCGTCGCCGGTACGCACGGCAAGACGACCACCACGTCCATGCTGGCCGTCTCCCTCGGCGAGCTGGGCCTGCGCCCGTCGTACGCCATCGGCGGCGACCTGGACGCGCCCGGCTCCAACGCGCTCCACGGCGACGGCGACATCTTCGTCGCCGAGGCGGATGAATCGGACCGCAGCTTCCACAAGTACGCCCCCGACATCGCCATCGTCCTCAACGTCGAGCTCGACCACCACGCCAACTACGCGTCGATGGAGGAGATCTACGACTCCTTCGTGACGTTCGCCGACCGCATCACCGAGGGCGGCACCCTGGTGATCTCCGCCGACCAGGACGGCGCGCGGGAGCTGACGCGCCGGGTCGCCGGGCGCGGGCCGCGCGTGGTGACGTACGGCGAGGCGCAGGACGCCGACGTGCGGGTCCTGTCCGTGGTGCCGCAGGGGCTCAAGAGCGAGGTCACCGTCCTGCTGGACGGGCAGGAGCTCACCTTCACGGTCTCCGTGCCCGGCCGCCACTACGCCCTGAACGCCGTCGCCGCCCTCGCGGCGGGCGCGGCGCTGGGTGTCCCGGCCGCCGAGCTGGCCCCCGCGATCGCCGCGTACACCGGTGTGAAGCGGCGGCTCCAGCTCAAGGGCGAGGCGGCGGGCGCGCAGGTCATCGACTCGTACGCGCACCACCCGACCGAGATGACGGCCGACCTCCAGGCCATGCGGTCCGCCGCCGGGGACGGGCGGATCGTCGTCGTCTACCAGCCCCACCTCTTCTCCCGCACCCAGGAGCTCGGCAAGGAGATGGGCGAGGCGCTCGCCCTCGCCGACGCCTCGCTGGTCCTGGACATCTACCCGGCCCGCGAGGACCCGATCCCGGGCATCACCAGCGAGCTGGTCGTCGACGCCGCCCGGGCGGCGGGCGCCGACGTGACCCCGGTCCACGACAAGAGCGAGGTGCCCTCGCTGGTCGCGGGAATGACGAAGCCCGGTGATCTCGTTCTCACCATGGGCGCGGGCGATGTCACCGACCTCGGCCCGCTCATCCTGGACCGCCTGTCGAAGTGAGGGGCACACACCCATGTCGTACGACGTAGAGAAGCCGGACGAGGAGTGGCGCGCGGAACTGAGCCCGGCCGAGTACGCCGTGCTGCGCCAGGCCGGGACGGAACCCGCCTTCACCGGTGAGTACACCGACACCAAGACCGAGGGCGTCTACTCCTGTCGCGCCTGCGGGGCCGAACTGTTCACGTCCACCACCAAGTTCGAGTCGCATTGCGGCTGGCCGTCCTTCTACGACCCGAAGGACACCGACGCGGTGGAACTGATCGAGGACCGCTCGCACGGGATGGTGCGCACCGAGGTGCGGTGCGCCCGGTGCGGATCCCACCTCGGGCACGTGTTCGAGGGGGAGGGGTATCCGACCCCGACCGACCAGCGGTACTGCATCAACAGCATCTCCCTGCGGCTGACGCCCGCCGAGGGCTGACGCACGCGCCACGCGGCCGGGGCCGGACCCCGGCCGCGCTGGCAGGGTGGACGCCGACCTTCCTAGACTCGTAGCAGGCCCCTGGTCGGCGGTACGCCCGGTACGGAAGGCGGTGACACCGCATGCCGTACGTCGCGGTGAGCGCGATCACCCATCCCGGGCTGCTGCGCGAACGCAACGAGGACAGTCTGGCCGTCGGGCCGTGGACGCTGTGCGCCACGGTGACCGAGAGCCCGCAGACCCTGGTCTTCCCGCTCGGCACCCCGGTCGCCGTCGCCGTCGCGGACGGGCTCGGCGGACACCCCGGCGGCGACCTCGCCAGCTCCCTGGTGGCACGCCGGATCGCGATGCTCGGACCCGCCCTCGACAGCGAGGTCGCCGTCCGCGACGCCCTGAACGCCTGCAACCTCGCCGTGTACCAGGCCGCCGGGGGCGACGAGCCGACCGAGCTGACGGCGATGGGCACGACGGTCGCCGGTGTGGTCGTGCGCGAGGACGCCGTGCTCGTGTTCAACGTGGGCGACAGCCAGGTCCTCGCCGTCGACGGCGACGGCCTGCGCCAGGTCAGCGTCGACGACAACCCGCCCCACCCTCCCGGCCGTACGACGTCCCTGGTCACCCAGTGCCTGGGCGGCTCACGCACCTTCCGCCAGGTCGACCCCCACATCAGCACCGAGCCCCTCGAGCCCGGCACCCGGTACGTCGTGTGCTCGGACGGCCTGACGGACCCGGTGCCGGTGGACACGGTCGAGGAGATCCTGCGCGAACACGAGGACGGCCGGGCCGCCTTCGAGCTGTGGCGGGCCGCGATCGAGGCGGGCGGCCCGGACAACATCACGGTCGCGGTGCTGCGGTTCGGAGACCAGTAGCACTCCGCAGACGCCTTGTCCCGCGTGAATGGGTCAACCACCATGGTCGCCCATGACCGACGACATGAACCGGCGAGAGACTCTCTACGTCGTCGGTGTGGACGCCGGGGGCACCCGCACCCGTGCCGTCCTGGCGGCCCTGGCCGGCGGCGCGCCCCTCGGGGAGGGCAGTGGCGGCCCCGGGAACGCGCTGACCGTGCCCGAGCCGGAGCTCGCCGGGCACCTCGCGGACGCCCTGGCCGGAGCCGTGCCGCCCGAGCTGCGCGACCGGGTGGTGGCCGTCGCGGGCGGCTTCGCCGGCGCCTCCCGGCTGGCGCCGGACGAACCCGGCCGGCTACGGGCGCGGGCCGCCCTCACCGCCGCGCTGCATCGGCTCGGCATCACGGGAGCGGCGGTCGAGATCCACAGCGACGGCGAGGCCGCCTTCGCCTCCGCGCCGGGCGGCCCTGCCGACGGGATCGCCCTCATCGCCGGCACGGGAGCCGTCGCCGTACGCGTCACGGGCCGCGTCTGCGCGGCCACCGCGGGCGGCGACGGCTGGCTGCTGGGCGACGACGGCGCCGGCTTCTGGCTCGGCCGCGAGGCGGTACGGGCGGCCCTGCGGATGGCGGACGGCCGGGGCGGGTCGACGGCCCTGGCCGGGGCGGTCGGTCACGCCTTCGGACTCCCTCAGGACGTCCTGCCGCCGTCCCCGCACGACCCCGCCGACTGGCCTCGGGAACGCCGTGAGTCGTACCGGATGCGCCTGCTGCCGGCGGTGATGGGCCGGCATCCCGTGCGACTCGCCGAACTCGCACCGCTGGTGGCGGGGGCCGCCGGGGAGGGGGACGCGGTGGCGTCGGAGATCCTGGCGGCGGCGGCCGGTCATCTGGTGGACCTCGTACGCGCCCTGGCCCCGCGGGCCGGGGAACGGATCGTGGCCACGGGCGGCCTCCTCGGCCCCGAGGGCCCCCTGACGGCCCCGCTGGTCGCACACCTGCGTCCGCTGGGCCTCACCCCGGATCTGGTGACGGACGGCTGCCGGGGGGCGGTGACTCTGGCGCGGCTGGCGGTGTGAGGGGCCCGGACACCCCTGGGTCCCGCCGGATCAGCGGGTGCGGCGGTTGGGGGCCCGGTGGGTCGGGGCGATGTGGTTGGTCAGGGTCAGGGAGGCGCTGGCTCGGTCGTAGGAGAGTTGGGCGACGCGGACGTACAGGCAGTCGATCAGGACCAGGACCGAGTGGCGGGCGCCGATGCCGCCACTGCGGAAGCTCGTCTCCGAGGTGGCCGAGACGAGGCGGACGTCGGCCGCCTTCGCGAGCGGTGAGCGGGGGTCGGAGGTGAGGGCGATCGTCGTGGCGCCGCGTTCGCGGGCCAGCTCGAAGGGTTCCAGCACCTCCCGGGTCGCCCCGGAGTGCGAGATGCCGATGGCCACGTCCGCCGGGGTGAGCAGGGCGGCGGAGGTGGCCGCCGCGTGCACCTCCGTCCAGCCGCGCACCGCGCAGCCGATCCGGAACAGCCGCATCTCCGTCTCCCGGGCCACGGCACCGCTGCCGCCCACGCCGTAGACGTCGATCCTGCGGGCCCGCGCCGTCGCCCGGGCGGCGCGCTCCAGGGCGTCGAGGTCCATGCCCTCGACGGTCTGCCGGACCGCCCGCAGATCCGCGGCCCCCACGACCCGTACGACCTTCTCCAGGCTGTCGTCGGGGGAGATGTCCGGGCCGATCTCGGCCGTCCCCCAGTCCGTGCCCGCCGCGCCCCGTCCGCGCTCGGCGGCCAGCTCCATCAGCAGGTGCTGGTACGAGTCGAGCCCGAGCGCCCGGCAGAACCGGGTCACCGTGGCCTGCGAGGTGCCGGTGCGGCGGCCCAGCTCGGCCGCCGAGCAGCGGGTGACCGCCTCGGGGTCGGCGAGGACCAGCTCGCCGACCTTCCTCAGCGACCCGGTCAGGCGGGGCAGTTCGGCACGGATCAGCGCGGTCACATCCGTCGGGGGCATGGCCCGAAGGTAGCAGTCGGCGGTAGCGTTCGGTTCAGTCATTCAGTCGTGGGCCGACACATGGTGGATTCATTCATCGCGGGAGGGGTCATGTCCGACGCGTCCGTGAGCGCCGAGCGTTTCGTGCACGAGAGCAGGGCCGTCCTCGACCGGGTCACCGGGTCCGCGTCCGTACGGGAGGACGTGGCCCGCGCCGCCGCGCTCATCGCGGAGTGCGTCCGGGGAGACGGGGTCGTGCAGGCCTTCGGGACCGGGCACTCCCAGGCCGTCGTCCTGGAGATCGCCGGGCGCGCCGGGGGACTGGTGCCCACGAACCGGCTGAGCATCGCCGACCTCGTCCTGTACGGCGGTGAACCCCCGAGCGTCCTCGACGACCCGCTGCTGGAGCGCCGGGCGGGGGTCGCCGCCCGCCTGTACGAGCTGGCCGCGCCGCGCCCCCGGGACCTGTTCGTGGTGATCTCCAACTCCGGGGTCAACAACGTCGTCGTGGAGATGGCCCTGCACGCCAAGGAGCGTGGGCACGCCGTCCTCGCCCTCACCTCCCTCGCGCACACCCGTGCCGTCCCCGCGGGGCACGCGAGCGGCCGCAAGCTCGCCGACATCGCCGACGTCGTCCTCGACAACGCGGCTCCCCGTGGCGACGCCCTGCTGGAGCTGCCCGGCGGGGGTGCCGTCTGCGCCCTGTCGACGCTCACCGGCGTCCTGCTCGTGCAGATGGCCGTCGCCCAGGCGTCCGCCCTGCTCCTCGCCGCAGGGGAGCGCCCGCCGGTGTACGTCTCGGCCAATGTGCCGGGCGGCTACGAGGGCAACCTGGAGCTGGAGAAGCGGTACGCCGGACGCATCCGCCGCACCGCCAGCTGACCTCGTGCGCCGGCCGTGATCCGGGCGCCCGCGCGGTGTCTCCGGGTGCGTGCGGCGGTCGGTGAATGGGCGCACACTGGAGGGGTGCTGTCGGTGCTCAAGGGGGTGTCGGCATGGCGGTGTCCGAGTGCACGAAGATCCGGTGGTGGAGGTGGCGGCGCAACCCGCTGAAGCGGCGCAGCGACGTCATCGAGGCGTGGGTGGTGCTGTGCGCCTGGCTGTTCGCACTGGTCGGGGGTCTCTTCGCCGGCCTCGCGGCGGCGGACGCGGTCGTCGGCTCCGCCGAACGCATCCGCTCCGAGAGCCGCCGGGTGACCGCCGTCCTGGTGCGGGACGCCGAGGAACCGGGGCCCGCGCGCGTCACCACCGACCATCTGGTGTGGGCCACCGTCCGCTGGACCGACCCGGACGGCACCCCGCACAGCGACGAGGCGCGGGTCCCGCCGAAGACGAAGGCCGGCAGCAAGGTCCAGGTGTGGACCGACCGGCACGGCGCCGTCGCCAACGAGCCGCTGTCCGGGGCCGAGACGACGCTGCACGCGGTCTCCGGCGGCCTGCTCGCCGGCTCGGGCGCGGCCGGCCTGGTGCTGGGCGCAGGCTGGGTGGTGCGGCTGGCGATGGAGCGGCGGCGGCTGGCGCAGTGGGACGCCGAGTGGGCGCGGCTGGACACCCCGCCGCGCTGGAAGACCGGCTGAGCCGAGCGGTGGTGCCCCCGGCAGACCGGGGGCACCGGCTCACTTGACGTCCGCGCTGGGCAGCGCCTTGGGGGACGTGGTGTCCAGGTTCTCCAGGCCCTTGGGGATGGCGAGCGTGAGGACCGGGGCGCCCGGCTGCGGCGCGGGCGGGGTCAGCTGGTCCTTGGGGAGCTTCGGCGGAGTGGTCTGCTGGAAGTTGTTCTGGTCGAAGTTGACCAGCCCCGTCTTCTCCAGCACCGTGATGTGGTCGAGCACGGTGTCGTTCGCGAGGTCGGCCAGCTGACGCACCATGGTGTTCTGCGTGTTCGCCCGGATCTTCGCGATGACCGGGAAGATCTGACCGTGCGTCACCCGCATGATCGCCACGCCGGTCGAGTCGAACTCCTTGCCCGTCTTGGAGTCCACCGTCGCGACGAACTGCTGCTGCTGCGGGCTCGCCTGGTTCGGCAGCGTGATGTTGAGCTGCGCGGCGGCCTTGCGGCAGGCCAGGTCGAGGCGGGCGTGACCGACCACCAGGTGCTGGCCGGCCTCCTTCATCGCCGCCGTGGTGCCCCGCTGCATCGCCATCATGCCGAGCGGGTGCTCCCAGAGCCCCGCCGCCCGCACCTTGACCACGAAGTCGCGGTCCGCCTCGGTCAGCGGCCCCCACTGCGTGTTGGCGATGACCCGGTCCTGGCTGACGGACGTGGTCTCCACTCCCAGCATCGCGGGGTAGGCGAGGGCGGAGAGGGTCAGGACCAGGGCGCCTCCCACAAAGACGGTGCCAACCATGCGGCGCGAGACGGGCATCGTGCCTCCAGACGTGAACGGCTCGTACCCCCATTGGTACGGACGGGACGGCGAGAACAATCACCGCTGCGGGAAAAACTTTCGATCCGCTGTGCGGCGTACGTCACACCGCCCCTGGAACGGCACACCCGCAAGGGGACGCACACGGCTCACCAGCCCGTCAGCAGCAGATGGTTCACGAGCAGGGCCACCCCCGCCTGGGCCGCCAGCCAGCCGCGGACCCCGGTCAGGAACGCCGTCGCGGGCAGCAGCCACAGGGTGAACGGCAGCCAGATCCGCTCCGTCTCCGCCTTGCTCATCCCGGACAGATCGGCGACCAGGATCGCGGCCAGCGCGGCCAGTACGAGCACCCCGAGCCGCCCGTCGGCCGTACGCCCCCGCAGCAGCGGCACGGACGCGGTCCGCCGCAGGCCCGCCACCGTCGCCACCCCCACCACCAGCACCTGGCAGGCCAGGTTGGCCCACACCCAGTACACCTGCGGCCGTTCGCCGCCCACACCCTGGTGGTAGCGGGTGACGAGGACGTCGTACGCCTCCCACCAGAAGAAGCCGAGGGTCGTGAACACCAGCGGCACCACGGCGAACCCCGCCAGGACGAAGGGCAGCGGCCGCAGCCGCGCGGACCCGAGCAGCAGCACACCCGCGCCGATCACCACGAGCAGCGTCAGGCCGTACGACAGATACACGGCGAGCCCGGACAGCAGACCGCAGGCCAGACCTGTCGCCCGGGGCCGGTGCCCCGTCACCGCCAGCGCCAGGAACGCCAGCGCCCACGCGGCGACCGCCGCGAACCAGGCGTCGGCCGACGTGCCCAGCCACACCGCGCCCGGCGCCAGCACCAGGAACGGCGCGGCACGGCGGGCGTGCCGCTCGGAGGCGAGCGCGCGGACGGCGACGAGGACCGCGACCGCCGCCGTCGTCCCGAGCGTGATGCACCAGACGGCCGCCCAGGCGCCGCCGCCCAGCCCGGCCCGGTCCAGGAGAACGAAGGTGAGGGTGGCCGCCGGCGGGTGCCCGGCGACGTGCGCGGGCCAGTGGTCGGGCGTGCCGAGCAGGATGTGCCCGGTGAAGTCCCGCAGGGTCGCCGGGATGTCCTGGAACCGGTCGACGGCCCGGAGGTACTCGTGGCGGGTCGCCAGGCGCCCGGCGACGCCCCGCTGCCAGCCGTCGACCAGCGCCAGCGACCAGGTCCAGGCCATACCCGCCCCCCATACGGCCATCAGCAGCCGCCGCCACGGCAGGCGGGCGGCCACGACCGGCCCGTACACCACCACGGCCACCGCGACGAGCAGCGCGGCCGGGGTGCCGGGACCGGCGTGCGGATGCCAGGTCGCGAGCACCGGCGGCCAGTTGACGTGGAGGGTGCCGTCGCGGTGCTCGACGACGGTGCCCACCACGGCGGCCACGGCGAACAGCAGCACGGCGGCGGCGACCGCGTACAGGTCGCGGCGCGGCGCGCGACGGCCGTCGGGGCGAGCGGCCGGGCGGGTCTCGGGCAGCAGATCACGGGTCACGTCAGCACGCTAGGCCGCCCGGCGTCCGCCCCCCGTGTGACAAGCGGAGACGTCAGCGATCCGTCATGGTTCGCCTCGGACGGCTCGGCGCCCCGGCGGCCTACGGTCGGCTCATGGCACGGTCCCCCTTCGACCCCTCCTTCTGGCGCAGCCCGCTGCGCGGGCCCTGGCTGACCTCGGTGCTCGGCGTCGTCCTGCTCGGCGGGATCACGGTGCTGTTCGTGACCGGGCTGCTGTCCTACGCCGCCTACGACCCGAACCTGTCGCCCGTGAACGACAAGACCCCCGGCAAGGGCGTCCTCGGCTTCTACCTCTTCCCCTGGCCGACCGGCCCGCGCTGGCTGTACCGGCTCACCCAGGGCGTCCACGTCACCCTCGGCATCGCCCTGATCCCGGTCCTGCTGGCCAAGCTGTGGTCGGTGGTCCCCCTGCTGTTCCGGCTGCCGCCCGCCCGGTCCGTCGCGCACGCCCTGGAGCGGCTCTCGCTGCTGTTCCTGGTCGGCGGGGCGCTGTTCGAGTTCGTGACGGGTGTGCTCAACATCCAGCTGGACTACGTCTTCCCGGGCTCCTTCTACCCGCTGCACTTCTACGGGGCGTGGGTCTTCTTCGCCGCCTTCGTCACCCACGTCGCGCTCAAGGCGCCCGCGGCCCGGCGCGGACTGCGGCGGCTGCGGGAGGAGTCCAACGGCCTGGTGGCGGCCGAGCCCGCCGAGCCGACCGTCTCGCGGCGCGGCGCCCTCGCGTTCGTCGGCGGCGGCTCCCTGCTCCTGTTCGCCACCACCGTGGGCCAGAACTTCGACGGGGCGCTGCGCCGGACCGCGCTGCTCGCCCCGCACGGCGGTGCCGAGCCCGGCGGCGGCCCGGCCGGCTTCCAGATCAACAAGACCGCCCGCTACGCCGGGATCCGCGCCGTCGACACCTCCGAGAAGGCGTGGCGGCTCGTCGTGGTGGGCCGCGCCGGACGCACCGTCCGTCTCTCCCGCGCCGATCTGCTCGCCCTGCCGCAGCACCACGCGGCCCTGCCCATCGCCTGTGTGGAGGGCTGGTCGACCTCCGACCAGTGGTGGCGCGGGGTGCGGCTGCGGGACCTCGCGGCGCTCGTCGGCGACGAGGCGGCCCCGCCCGACGTCCTCGTGGAGTCCCTCCAGCGGCGCGGCGCCTTCCGGCGGGCCGCGCTGCGCTCCCACCAGGTCGCCGACCCGTTCAGCCTGCTCGCCCTCGCCGTCAACGGCGCCGACCTCACCCCCGACCACGGGTATCCCGCCCGGGTCGTCGTGCCCGCCGCACCCGGTGTGCTGAACACCAAGTGGGTGGCGCGGCTGATCTTCCAGGACCTGTGATGCGCCGCCCACCCCTCGGCAGCCCCCTCCAACTGCTCCTCCTGGCCTGCTCCTTCGCGCTCACGGCGTACGCGGGGATGCGGCTGCTGGAGGAGGACCCGTTCGCGGTCGCGCTGTGGTTCGTGGGCGCCGCCGTCCTGCACGACCTCGTCCTGGTGCCGCTGTACGGGGCGGCGGACCGGGCGCTGGTACGGGGCATGGACCGGTCGGGGCACCGCGGCCTGACCATGTACGTCCGGGTGCCGGCCGCGCTGTCGCTGCTGCTTCTGCTGGTGTGGTTCCCGCTGATCACCGGCCGGGTCGCGGACCGCTACGCCCGCGCCACCGGTCTCTCCCCGGACGGCTTCCTGGCCCGCTGGCTCCTGATCACGGCCGCGCTGTGCGCGGGTTCCGCCGCGGTGTACGCACTGCGCCACCGCAGGGCGCGCGGCGCCTGAAAGCTGTCGGGCTCCTGTCGATATGGCCCGTACCGCACCCGCCCCTCGGCACACCGCACCCGGTGCCGCAGTATGAACGGGTGGAGAACGTACGCCTGCTCGTCGTGGACGACGATCCGCCCATCGCCGACCTCGTCGCGACGGTCGCCCGCTACGAGGGCTGGGAGGCGGTCACCGCGAACTCCGGTGAGGAGGCGCTGCGGCGGGCCGCCGCGTTCCACCCGGACATCGTGGTGCTCGACCTGATGCTGCCCGACGTCGACGGCTTCGGGGTGCTGGACCGGCTGCGCGCCACCGGACGCATGGTGCCCGTGGTGTTCCTGACCGCCCGTGACGGCGTCGCCGACCGGGTCGCCGGTCTCACCCGCGGCGGCGACGACTACCTGGTCAAGCCGTTCGCCGTCGAGGAGTTGATGGCCCGGCTGCGCACCGTGCTGCGGCGCAGCGCCGGCCCCGGCCTCCCGCGCTCCGTGCTGCGGGTCGCCGACCTGACGATGGACGAGGACACCCGCGAGGTCCGGCGCGGCGAGCGGCTGCTCACGCTCACCCCGACCGAGTACGAGGTGCTGCGCTATCTGATGCGCAGGTCGCCGACCGTGCTCACCAAGGCCCAGATCCTCGACCACGTCTGGGAGTACGGCTTCGGCGGCCGCTCCAACGTCGTCGAGCTCGTCGTCAGCAGGCTGCGCCGCAAGCTCGACGACACCGGCGCCCCGCTGATCCACACCGTGCGCGGCTTCGGCTACGTCGTCCGGGAGGCGTCGGGGTGATCGGACGGCTGCGCCGGGCGTACCGCGCGATGCGCCTCGGCACCCGGCTGGCGCTCGGCCTGGCCGTGCTGTCGCTGACGGTGTTCGCGGTGGTCGGCACCGCGCTGACCACATACATGCGCGACTATCTGGCCGCGCAGCTCGACACCCAGCTCGCGCAGGGGCAGATCGCCCAGTCCAAGTCCGTCGCCGACCACGGCACGCTCAGCGGCAAGAAGTACTACAGCTGGTTCTACGCCGTGTACGACGTGACGGACGGCAAGGCCGTGCTGCGCACCCCGGAGGACCCCGCCGATCTCCCCGACGACGTCGACGACTTCACCGCGCTGGCCCGCACCCAGGCCGGCGCGCACCGGGAGGTGCTGCGCACCGCGCATCTGCGGGGCGCCGGCGAGTACCGGCTGCGGGCCTGCGAGGTGGAGCCCGGCGTCGTCCTGGTCAGCGCCGCGCCCCTGGACGGCATCGAGGACACCGTCGGCCGGCTCGTCACCCTCCAGGCGGTCACCTTCGGGCTGGCGCTCGTCGCCCTCGTGGCCCTCGGCCGGGGCATGCTGCGGCGCGGACTGAAGCCCCTGAGCGACATGGCGCACACCGCGCGGGACATCACCTCGCACGACCTGACCGACTCCGCGCGGCTCCCGGTGCGGCACGACCGGCGCGGCGGCGGAGCCGAGGTGGAGGAACTGCGCACCGCCTTCAACACCATGCTGGAGCACATCGACGACTCGCTGGCCGTCCGGGCGGAGGCCGAGCAGCGGCTGCGCCGCTTCGTCGCGGACGCCTCGCACGAACTGCGCACCCCGCTGATGTCGGTGCGCGGCTACGCCGACCTCTTCCAGTACGCCGCCGCCAACGCCCCCGAGGAACGCGAACGGCACCTCGCCCGGCTGCGCGCCGAGGCGGCCCGGATGGGCGTCCTCCTCGACGACCTGCTGCTGCTCGCCCGGCTCGACGCCGCCGACGTGGAGACACCGCTGCGCCCGGTCGAGGCGGACCTGGTGGAGCTGGCCGGTCAGGCGGCGGACGCCTTCCGGGCCACCCGCCCCGGCCATCCGCTGACCGTCGCCCCCGGCCCCGCCTCCGTACCGCTGCGCCTCGACCCGCAGCGCATCCGTCAGGTCCTGGACAACCTCCTCACCAACGCGGCCGTGCACACCCCGCCCGGCACCCCGGTGGCGCTCGCCGTGTCCGTCGCCGACGGCACCGCCCGGGTGGAGGTCACCGACGCCGGACCCGGCATACCGCCCGCCGACCGCGAACGCGTCTTCGACCGCTTCTACCGCGTCGACAAGGCCCGCAGCCGCGACCGCGGCGGCAGCGGACTCGGCCTCGCCGTCGCCCGGTCCCTCGTCGCCGCCCACGGCGGCCGGATCACCGTCACCGGCGGACCGGGGCGGACCCGCTTCACGGTGACGCTCCCGCTGACCGCGCCCGCCCTTACGAACCCGTGACATGAGGGCCGCGCGACGGCGCCGGGCGGCCTCGGCCCCCTAGCGTGAACGCCATGCGTGTACTGGTCACCGGCGGCGCCGGATTCATCGGGTCCCACATCGTCCGGGCGCTCGCCGCACACGGGCACGAACCCGTCGTGCACGACGTCCGCACCGATCCCGCGGCGGACGTCCGCGACCCCGACGGCGTACGGCGCGCCCTCGCCGGCGTCGACGCGGTCTGCCACCAGGCGGCCATGGTCGGCCTCGGCACCGGCTTCGCGGACGCCCCCGAGTACGTCTCCCGCAACGACCTCGGCACGGCCGTACTGCTGACGGCGATGGCGGAGTCGCGGGTACGACGGCTGGTGCTGGCCGGATCGATGGTCGTGTACGGCGAGGGCCGCTACACCTGCGCCCGGCACGGAGTCGTCCGGCCGGGCCCGCGCACCGTCGCCGCCCTGGACGCGGGCCGGTTCGAGCCGCCCTGCCCGGTCTGCGGCGCCGACCTGGCCCCCGGACTGGTCGGGGAGGACGCGCCGGCCGACCCGCGCAACGTGTACGCCACGACCAAGCTCGCCCAGGAGCATCTGGCCGCCGCCTGGGCGCGCGCGACCGACGGCACCGCGGTGTCGCTGCGCTACCACAACGTCTACGGCCCGGGCATGCCCCGCGACACCCCGTACGCCGGGGTCGCGTCGTTCTTCCGCTCCGCCCTCGCGCGCGGGGAGGCGCCCCGGGTCTTCGAGGACGGGCGCCAGCGGCGGGACTTCGTCCATGTGCGCGATGTGGCCGCCGCGAACGTGGCCGCGCTGGAGGCGAGCGCCGGGGACCTTCCGCCGGGCGCGCTGACCGCGTACAACACCGGGAGCGGTGAGCCGCACACCGTCGGCGAGATGGCCGAGGCGCTCGCGGCCGCCCACGAAGGTCCCCCGCCCGTGGTGACGGGGGAGTACCGTCTGGGCGACGTCCGGCACATCACGGCCGACTCCTCCCGGCTCCGTGCCGAACTGGGCTGGAAGCCGCAGGTGTCCTTCGCCGAGGGGATGACGGAGTTCGCCGACGGGTGACCACCCTTCCATGACCGGTGGTGCTGCCCGCGTTCAGGAAGCGGCGGCGGGCAGCACCACCTCGAAACGGCAGCCACCGGGCACGTTGCGGACCGTCGCCCGGCCCTCGTGCGCCTCCACGATGCCCCGCACGATGGCGAGTCCGAGCCCGGCGCCGGCCGGGGGCGTCCGGGCGTGCGTCCCGCGCCAGCCCGTGTCGAAGACCCGCGGCAGGTCCTCGTCGGGGATGCCGCCGCAGCCGTCGGTGACGGACAGCACCACGCCGTCGGGGGAGCGTTCGGCGGCGATCGCGACCGTGCCGTCCGCAGGCGTCCGGCGGATGGCGTTGACCAGCAGATTGCCCAGCACCCGGCTCATCTCCCGGCCGTCCACGTGCACCGGCAGCGCCTCCACCCGGTCGCCGACCAGCCGGACACCGTGCTCGCGGGCCAGCGCGTCCGCGCCCGCGAGGGCGTCGCCCACCAGGTCGTACAGGGACAGCCGGGCGAACGACAGCTTCAGCGTGCCGGCGTGGATCCGGGACAGCTCGAACAGGTCGCCGACCATGCCGTCGAGGCGTTCGACCTCCATCCGGATCTGCTTCAGATAGCGGTCCGGGTCGGCGGCCACCCCGTCCTCCAGGGCCTCCGCCATCGCGCGCAGCCCGGCCAGCGGGGTGCGCAGATCGTGCGAGATCCAGGCGACCAGTTCACGGCGCGAGGACTCCAGCGCGCGCTCCCGCTCCCTCGACTCCGCGAGCCGGGCGCTGGTCGCCTCCAGTTCCCGGCTCAGCGCGGCGAGTTCGGCCGTGGCGGGCCCGTCGGGGGAGGTGAACGCACCGCCGTCGCCGAACGAGCGGGCGGCGAGCGCCAGCGCGTGACTGCGGGCGGCGACCCAGCGGCCCAGCAGCAGCGCGGTCGCGAGGGAGACCACGGCGGCCATCGCGACGACGGTCGTGACGACGCTCAGATCGTGCCCCGACAGGAACATCGCCTGCGCCACGGCGAGCGTGCCCGCCAGCATCGCGGTGACGCCGACGCCCGCGACCACGGTGAGGTGGGCGATCAGGGAGCGGCGCCGGATCAGCAGCAGCACGCAGGCGCCCAGCACGCCGGCCGCGGCGGCGCCCAGGAACGCGAACAGGGCGATGAGCAGCGTGTCGCGCACGGTCAGCCCTCCTCGGCGGGGGCGGTGCCGCCGGCGTCGAAGCGGTAGCCGACGCCCCACACGGTCTGGATCAGCCGGGGCCGGGCCGGGTCGTCCTCGACCTTGCCGCGCAGCCGCCGCACATGGACGGTGACGGTCGACAGGTCGCCGAAGTCCCAGCCCCACACCTCGCGCATCAGGTCCTCCCGCCCGAACACCCGGCCCTGGTGCCGCAGGAAGAACGTCAGCAGGTCGAACTCCCGGATGGTGAGCGCGAGTTCGGCGCCGTCCTTGGCCGCGCGGCGCGCCGTCGGGTCCACCGTCAGACCCCCGGCGCGCAGGATCGCCGAGGGCTGCGCGGGACGGCTGCGGCGCAGCACCGACTCGACGCGCAGCACGAGTTCACGCGGGCTGAACGGCTTGGTGACGTAGTCGTCGGCGCCGACCTCCAGGCCGAGGATGCGGTCGTCCTCGTCGCCGCGCGCGGTGAGCATGATCACCGGCACGGGACCCTGCCCGCGCATCCGCCGGCACACCTCCAGGCCGTCCATGCCGGGCAGCATCAGGTCGAGGACGACGAGGTCCGGGCGGCGTGCGGCGGCCGCGGCGAGGGCGGCGGGTCCGTCGCCCGCCCGGTCCACCACGTACCCCGCACGGTCCAGATACCCGGAGACGATCTCGGCCACGGTGGGGTCGTCGTCCACGACGAGGACCCGCGCCCCGGCCCCACCGCCCGCTTCTTGCTGCGTCATACGGCCAGCCTCGCACCCTCCGCGCGCGCGAGGCGCCGCCCGGGCCCCGACGTCAGCTTTCCGTAAGGAGCCGCGGCCCGATATGTCCGGATCGCGCTCGTAGGGTGAAAGCCGTGACGATCTCCTCACCCCGAGCCACCCCCGGGGACCCGGCACCCGTCGACGTCGTACTGCCCTGCCTCGACGAGGCCGAGGCGCTGCCCTGGGTCCTGGAACGCGTCCCGCCCGGCTGGCGGGCGCTCGTCGTGGACAACGGCTCCACCGACGGCTCCGCGGACCTCGCGGCGAGTCTCGGCGCCACCGTCGTCCACGAGTCGCGGCGCGGCTTCGGTGCCGCCTGCCACGCGGGCCTCACCGCCGCCACCGCCGACATCGTCTGCTTCTGCGACTGCGACGCCTCCCTGGACCCCGGCGACCTGGTGCCGTTCGTCCGCCGGGTCGCGGCCGGCGAGGCCGACCTGGTCCTCGGCCGGCGCCGGCCCGAGCGGCGCGGCGCCTGGCCGCCGCACGCCCGCGCCGCCAATCTCGCCCTCACCCGGCTCCTGCGCCGCCGGACCGGGCTGCGCCTGCACGACCTCGGGCCGCTGCGCGCCGCCCGCCGCGAGGAGTTGCTCGCCCTGGACCTGACGGACCGGCGCAGCGGCTACCCCCTGCAGATGGTGGTCAGGGCCGCCGACGCCGGCTGGCGCGTCACCGAGGACGACGTGCCCTATCGGCCGCGCGCCGGCGCCTCCAAGGTGACCGGGACCTGGCGCGGCACCTGGCACGCCGTGCGGGACATGAGCCGGGTGCTGGCCGAGGAACCCGCCGGGCCCGGCGTCCGGGAGGGGGCCCGCCCATGACCACCCTCCTCGTCATCGCCAAGGAGCCGCGCCCCGGCCGGGTCAAGACCCGGCTCACCCCGCCGTTCACCCCCGAAGAGGCGGCCACACTCGCCGAGGCGGCCCTCGCGGACACCCTCGACACCGTCGCCCGAACCCCGGCCCGGCGCCGAGTCCTGGTCCTCGACGGCAGCCCGGGCCCCTGGCTGCCGCCCGGCTTCGACGTCGTCCCGCAGAGCGGCGGAGGCCTCGACGAACGGCTCGCCGCCGCGTTCGCCGCCTGCGACGGCCCCGCCCTGCTCATCGGCATGGACACCCCGCAGGTGACCCCCGAACTGCTCACCGTCGACTGGGCGGACTGCGACGCGTACTTCGGGCGGGCGCGGGACGGCGGGTTCTGGGCGCTCGGCCTGGCCGAACCCGACCCGGACCGGCTGCGGGGCGTCCCCATGTCCCAGCCGTACACCGGCGCCGCCCAGCGCGCCCGGCTCGCGGGACTGCGGGTGCGGGACCTGCCGGCCCTGCGGGACGTCGACACCGCGCACGACGCCGGCCTGGTCGCCGCCGACGCCCCCGGCGGACGGTTCGCGACGGCCCTGACCCGGCTCACCCCGGCGGTCCGCCGATGAGCGAGGTCAGGTCCGCCGCCGCCCCGGCCCGCCCCGCCGCGCCGCCCGCCGGTCCCGTCGCCCCGGTCCGCCCGGTCGTGCCGCCCGCCGGTCCCATCGCGCCGGTCGGCCCCGCCGTGCCGCCCGCTGGTCCTGTCGCCCCGGTCCGCCGCGCCGCGCCGCCCGCCGGTCCCGCCGCCCTGGTCGGCCCGGTCGTGCCGCCCGCCGGTCCCGTCGCGCCGGTCGGCCCCGCCGTGCCGCCCGCCGGCCCAGTCGCGCCGGTCCGCCGCGCCGCGCCGCCCGCCGGTCCCGTCGCCCCGGCCTGCCCCGCCGTGCCACCCGTGGACGCCGCCGCGCCGGTTCGCGCTGCCGCGCCGCCCCCCGGTCCCGTCGCCCCGGTCCGCCCGGTCGTGCCGCCCCCCGATTCCGTCGCCCCGGCCCGCCTCGCCGCTCCGCCCGCCGACCCCGTCGCCCCCTGGTCCGCCGACCCGTACGCGCGGGCCCTCGGACGGGGCCGCGGGCCGCTGTTCCTGCGGCGGGTCGACGGCTGGCTGTTGCCGTTGGACGTGGAGCGCTGGTGCGCCGACGCGGACACGGTCGACCGCGAGGTGCTGCGGCGCTGCGAGGGCGCCGTGCTCGACGTCGGCTGCGGCCCCGGACGGCTCGTCGCCGCCCTGGCCCGGCAGGGCCGTACGGTCCTCGGCATCGACGTCAGCGAGGCCGCCGTCGCCCGCACCGCGCGGCTCGGCGGGCCGGCGCTGCGCCGCTCCGTCTTCGATCCGCTGCCCGGCGAGGGGCGTTGGGGCACCGCCCTGCTCATCGACGGCAACATCGGCATCGGCGGCGACCCGGCGGCCCTCTTCGCGCGACTCGCCCGACTCGTGCGCCCCGGAGGCCTGTTGCTCGCCGAGACCGTGCCCGGCCTCGACCTCGACGAGCGCGTCCAGGTCCATGTCACCGACGCCCGGGGCGCCGAGGGCCCCCTCTTCCCCTGGGCCCGTCTCGGCACCCCCGCCCTGCTGCGGCACGCGGCACACACCGGCTGGCGGCCCGCCGGACAGTGGACCGTGGACGGCCGGTCCTTCGCCGCGCTGCGCGCCCACGCGATACCGGACCAGCGCAAAGGTCCCGCAACACAAGGCGTCTAGACTCGGCCATCGGCCCGGGCCCGTGGGTCGTACGCGGGCGAAACCTGCCAGACCCGAAGGGTATTCGGCGTTTTGATACGGATAGATGCAGTCACCAAGCGATACCCGGACGGCACGGTGGCGGTCGACCGGCTGTCGCTGGAGATACCCGACCGCGCGATCACCGTCCTCGTGGGGCCGTCCGGCTGCGGCAAGACGACCACCCTGCGCATGATCAACCGGATGGTCGAGCCCAGCGAGGGCACCATCCTCCTCGACGGCGTGGACATCCAGCAGCAGCCCGTCAACACCCTGCGCCGGTCGATGGGGTACGTCATCCAGAACGCGGGCCTCTTCCAGCACCGCACCATCCTCGACAACATCGCGACCGTGCCCCGGCTGCTCGGCTGGGGCAAGGAGAAGTCCCGTGCCCGCGCCCGGGAGCTGATGGAGCGGGTCGGCCTCGACGGCGCCCTCGCCAAGCGCTACCCGTACCAGCTCTCCGGGGGCCAGCAGCAGCGCGTCGGCGTGGCCCGCGCGCTCGCCGCCGACCCGCCGGTCCTGCTGATGGACGAGCCGTTCTCGGCCGTCGACCCCGTGGTCCGCAAGGGACTGCAGGACGAACTCCTGCGCATCCAGGAGGAGCTGGGCAAGACCATCGTCTTCGTCACCCACGACATCGACGAGGCCGTCAAGCTCGGCACCATGGTCGCCGTGATGCGCACCGGCGGTCATCTCGCCCAGTTCGCCCCGCCCGCCGAACTGCTCACCGACCCCGCCGACGCCTTCGTCGAGGACTTCCTCGGCGCCGACCGAGGCATCCGCCGGCTCTCCTTCTTCTCCTCGGCCGGCCTCGATCTGCTCACCGGGCCCATCGTCGCCGTCGACGCCTCCGCCGAGCAGATCGCCGCCGCGGGCCGCGCGGGCGCCCCCTGCCTCCTCGTCGTCGACACCGACGGCCGCCCGCTTGGCTGGGGCGAGCCCGACGAGCTCACGGCCGGGTCCATCGCCACCGACGGACTCCTGTCGCACGGGCGGCCGTTCACCGCCGGCACCGACTCGCTGCGCGCCGCCCTGGACTGCGCGGTGCTCTCGCCGACCGGCTGGGCGGTCGCCGTGGACGGCGACGGACGGGCCACCGGAGTCGTCTCCCAGGCCTCCATCGGCGAGGCCATCCGCGGCGCCCACGCCGGCCGCGCCGCCGCCGGCACGGCCGAGAAGGTCGCCCCGTGAACGACCTCTTCGACATGCCGAGCTATCTGGAGCACAGCTTCCTCGGCCTGGTCGGGCTGCATCTGCGCGAGGCGCTGCTGCCGGTGCTCGCCGGGCTGGTCCTGGCGCTGCCGCTCGCCCAGCTGTGCGTCCGCTACCGCTGGCTCTACCCGCCGGTGCTGTGGGTGACGACCGTCCTGTACGCCATCCCGTCGCTGGCGTTCTTCGTCGTCCTCATCGACTACACCGGCCTGAGCGAGCTGACGGTGATGATCCCGCTGGCCGTCTACAGCCTGGTCGTCCTGGTCCCGGCCATCGTGGACGGGGTGCGCTCGGTCCCGCAGGAGACGCTGGCCGCCGCCACCGCCATGGGCCTCGGCCCCGTACGCCGCTATCTCCAGGTGCAGTTGCCCATCGCGGCGCCCGCCATCCTCGCCGGGCTGCGGGTGGCGGCCGTCTCCAGCATCTCCCTCGTCAGCGTCGGCATGCTCATCGGCAACGAGGGCGCCCTCGGCAACATGCTCGACGCCGGACTGAAGTACAACCAGCCCCGGCTGGTCTGGCTGTCCGTCATCTCGACCGCCGTCCTCGCCATCCTCGTGGACGCCCTGCTGATCGTGCTGCGGGTGTGGGTGACGCCCTGGATGCCGCGCGGCGGCGGCCGGGGCGCCCGCACCCTCGTCGCGAAGGGAGCCGCCCGGTGAACATCCTCCACTTCGCCGACGCGTTCTTCAGCGACGGCGCCCACTGGCAGGGCTACGACGGCATCCCCGTCCGGCTCGCCGAGCACGTCCAGTACACGCTGATGGCGCTGGGCATCGCCGCCGCCATCGGGCTCCCCGTCGGCCTGCTCACCGGGCACACCGGGCGCGGCGGCAACGTGCTCGCCCTCATCGCCACGTCCGGCCGGGCGCTGCCCAGCTTCGGCCTGATGGTGCTGATGTTCATCCTGCTGGGCCTCGGCATGGCCCCCGTGATGATCCCGCTGGTGGTGCTCGCCGTCCCGCCCATCCTGGTCACCACCAACGAGGCGATGCGCTCCCTCGACCCGGCGCCCGTGGACGCGGCACGCGGCATGGGCATGGGCGAGGCCCAGGTGCTGTTCCGGGTCGAACTGCCCACCGCGCTCCCGCTGATCCTCAGCGGGCTGCGCTCCGCGGCCATCCAGATCGTCTCGACGGCCACGATCGCCGCGTACGTCAGCTTCGGCGGCCTCGGCCGCTACATCGTCGACGGCCTCTACCAGCGGGACTACGAGAAGGTCGTGGGCGGCGCCACGCTGGTGGCCGGGCTCGCGGTGGTCACGCTGCTGGTGTTCTGGGCGGTGGGCCGGCTCGCGGTCTCCCGGGGTGTGCGCAGGCCCACCTGACGCTACGGCGGTGCCGGGCCGTCCCGGCGCCGCCGTCAGCCCTCCGTACGCGCCAGGGCCACTTCCATGACGACGAGCAGGGCGTCGCGCACCGAGCCGGTCTCGCGGGCGTCGAAGACGACCACGGGCACGCCCTCGCTGACGTCGAGCGCCCAGCGGACCTCGTCCAGGGTGTGCTCGACCCGGCCGTCGAAGGCGTTGACGGCCACCGCGAACGGGATGCCCTTGTGCTCGAAGTAGTCGACGGCGGCGAAGCAGTCGTCGAGCCGCCGGGTGTCGACGATGACGAGGGCGCCGACCGCGCCCTCGACCAGGTCGTCCCACATGAACCCGAACCGCTCCTGCCCGGGCGTGCCGAACAGATAGAGCTTCAGCGTCGGGTCGATGGTGATGCAGCCGAAGTCCATCGCGACCGTCGTCGTGGACTTCTGCGGGGTGTGCGTGAGGTCGTCGACGCCCGCCGCGACCTCCGTGATGGCCGCCTCCGTGGTCAGCGGCTCGATCTCGGATATCGCCCCCACGGCGGTGGTCTTGCCCACGCCGAAGCCGCCCGCGATCACCATCTTGACCGGCAGCGGCGGCCGTGCCGTCGCCGGTCCGGCCGGGGCGCCGGCGGCCGTTTCAGTCGCTGTCACTGAGGACCCCTCGTGCGTCGGGGATGGCGCGCAGGCCCTCGATGACCCTGCGCAGGACGGAGGCGTCGTGGACGACGCCGGAGTCGGGCACGTGCACCGTCAGCCGGCCCTCGTCGCGCAGGTCCTCGGCGAGGACCCGCACCACGTTCAGATGCAGCCGCAGCCGGGCCGCGATCTCCGCGAGGGACTGCGGCAGCCGGCACACGGCGACGATGTCGCGCCGCTCGAAGGCGAGCCGGTCGAGCGTGTCCAGCCCCTCGGCGGTGGCGACCACCTGGGTCTCGACGGGCATCGCCCGGCCGCCGGTGGTGTCCGCGACCCGGCCGGCGGTGAGCAGGAACGGCCGCACGGCGGACGCCTGCCCGACCGGTTCCGGGCCGCTCGGCTCCGGCGGTGGGATGTCGTCCGCCATGGGGTGTCCGCTCCTTCCGGCCCGGTCAGCGGGCCGAGGCCGCACCGACGCTGTTCTTGAGCTCCAGGACGAGCTGGGGGCTCAGCGCGGCTCCGGCCCGGTTGGCGAACACCGTCATCTCGTAGGCGATGTTGCCCAGCTTGGCCTCCTTGTCGGTGACCACGCCGAGGACGGCGCCGCTGCCGATCGCGGAGACCAGCACATGGCCGCCGTCCAGGTCGATGATGACCTTGTTGAGCGCCCCGAGGCCGTAGTTGCCGGACGCGCCCGCGGCCAGGCTGGTGATCCCGGAGACGATCGCCGCGAGCCGCTCGGAGTCGGCCTGCTGGCGCAGCTCCGACACGGCGATCAGCAGCCCGTCCGAGGAGACGGCGATGGCGTCCACGACACCGGCCGTCTCGGTGGCGAAGCGATTCAGCAGCCAGGTGAAGTCGGCTGCGGCGGCCGCCAGTTCGGCTGGCGAGGCGTCCGCGCCTCCTGCCGGGGTGCCACCTGTCGACGTGCTCACTGCTCCGCTCCTTCCGGGGGGTCGTTCTCGTTCTGGGTCGGGGAGTTCGGGGCCGGGACCGGGACGGCCCCGCTCTCACGGTGCGCGCGCTCCACGGCCGCCTCGAACGCGTCGAGTTCGTCGCGTACGGCGTCGGCGTCGACGATCCGGGGCCGCTCCGGCACCACGGCCGCCCGCTCGTCGCCCTGCCCCGCCGTGCGCAGGGTCGCGCCCCGGACCCGCCGCCGCAGCGGACGGCCGGAGGACGGGGCGGGGGACGGGGTGGAGGCAGGGGTGGGATCGTCGCCGGAGCGGGGCGCGGGCACGGTGGGTGCCGGGGTGGAGGCGTCCGCCGTGGTCGCGGGGCGCTTGGCGCGGCGGGGGAGGGGGCCGGAGCCGTCCGGGTCCGCCGGTACGGCGTCCGCGGGCACCGGGCCGGTGGCGCCGGAGCCCGTCGGCTCCGGGTCCGGCCGCTTGCCGTCGGCCAGGGCCGTGAGCGCCGGGGTGGACGTCGTCGCCGTCGTGCTGCCGGTGACCAGGCGTGCCGAGGGGATCGTCACCTCGGCCGTGACACCGCCGCCCGGCGTACGGGACAGGGTGACGGCGATCCCCCAGCGGCGCGCGAGCGTGCCGACCACGAACAGGCCGAGCACCTTCGTCGGCACCAGGTCGAGCCGTTCACGGCGGACCAGCCGGGCGTTCTCCTCGGCCAGCCGCTCGGCGGTCATGCCGAGGCCGTGATCGCTGACCACGATGACCGCGTCGTCGCCGTCCGTCGCCACCGTCACCTCGACGGGGCTGTCCGCGGGCGAGAACGACACGGCGTTCTCCAGCAGTTCGGCCACCATCAGGGTGAGGTCGCCGATGACCTCCGGCTCCAGGACGGCCTCGGAGCGGGCCCGCAGCTCCACCCGCTGGAAGCCCTCGATCTGGCCGAGCGCGGCCCGGACGACGTTGGTGAGCGAGGTGGGACCGGTGTCCAGCGCGGCCTCGTGGATGCCGGCGAGCAGCATCAGGCTGTCGGCGTTGCGCCGCAGGCGGACCGCGATGTGGTCGATGGAGTACAGGCGTTCCAGCAGCGCCGGGTCGGTCTCGCCGCGCTCCACCGCGTCGATCAGCAAGAGCTGGCGGGAGGTCAGGTTGCTGACGCGGCGGCCGACGTTGCCGAACATCTCGGCGACGTTGCGCCGGCTGAGCACCTGCCGCTCCAGCAGCGCCGCCGCCGTGGTCTGCACGTCGTTGAAGGTCTCGGCGAGTTCGCCGATCTCGTCGCGCGCGGTGACCGGCATCTCGCGCAGCCGGGGCGGCCCCTCGTCCTCGGCGTCGTCGTCGGCGACCCGGGCCAGCTCGCGCCGGGCCACCTCGGCGACCTGCCGCGCGGCCCCCGTGAGCGCCACCACGGGCCGGACCACCGAACGCCGTACCAGCACGGCCAGGACCAGCCACAGGGCGAAGCCGAGCAGCGCCGCCCCGAGGAGCAGCAGCGCACGCCACGCGGCCGTCTCGGACGCGTTCTCCGCCCGGTCGGCGATCTGGTCGATCAGCGAGGTCGTGATCGACAGCCGGGTCTTCGCCTGGTCGCGGTAGGCGCCGTAGGATTCGAGGGCCTTGTCCAGGGACTCGCGGACCTCGGCGGGGGAGCCGGCCTGTGCCGCGCCGGGGTCGATCTGGAGCTCGGCGTACTGCCGGCTGATGGTGGACTGCGCGGTGGTGTACCGGATCCCGGCGAACGTGTCGGCCTGCGCCTCGGTGGCGAAGCGGGTGAACCGCTCGGCCTGGTGCGTGTACTCGTCGTAGGCGCCGATCGCGCTGATGACCTCGATGAGCGCGTTGGAGTCACCGGTCGACGCGGAGAAGACGGCCGTCTCGAACTCGCTGTGCGCGACGGCCGACCGCAGCAGCGAGTCCAGCAGGTTGCCGGTGAAGGTGGTGGCGAGTTCGGGGTTGCGGTCCAGGGCGAGGCCGTCGATCAGCTGCCCCGAGGCGTGGGTGTAGGCGGGGTCGATGTTGTTGGCCGGGAGGTACCCGTCCTCGATGGTGTCCCGCAGCCCGGCGAGGCCCTCGACGTTCTTCAGGGCCTGCGCCTCGGTCTCCGGCAGCTGGTCGCCGAACGCGTCGCGCACCTGCTTGACCTGCGTGTCCACCCGGTCCTGGGCGGCGCGGTAGGCGTCCGCCGAGGGGTCGCCGCCCCCGGCGGCCTCGTGCCGTACGGAGAGCAGCACGGCCTGCTGGTGCTCGGCGGCCAGCCGGTCGACGAGCTTCGCGACCTCGACGCTCTGGCGGACCAGCCGGGCGGCGTTGGCCGCCTCGCGGGACTGGGCGGTCTGCTCGGCGATGAGATAGGCGAGAAGCGCGGCGACGACCGTGAGCGGCACGCCGACCAGGAGGTTCAGCTTGTGCCGGAAGGGCCAGCGGTCGGGGTGACCGCGCATCCGGCGGGGGCGGGGTCCGCCTGCCTCGCTCGTGGACACCGGGATTCCTCCTTCGTGGGCGCCGCATGGGTGCGTATGCCTCACGTGACCGCTGCTGCTGACTTCCGATCGGTTCTGTGCGGGACAGTACCGTCCCTTCGGTGCTGTGACCGGAACTGTACGTCAAGATTCCGTTACACCACCCGAGCACCCCAGTCGTCCGGCCTTCACACTCTGGACAACTCCCCGACACATCGCACACTTTGAGGCCAATCGGTGACCTGGGGCCCCTTGACTGACCGAGAACCCGGTGGATTGGATCAGTGGAAAGGCTCTCCCAACCCCACCGAACCGGAACGGGAATCGTGACTTTCACCGCCCTGCGCAGCAGCTCCCTCAGGAACCATCCCGGCGCGGCCGCCGTCGCGCTCGCGGCCGCCGCGGCGCTGCTGACGGGATGTTCCTCCTCCGACAAGTCCGACCCGCTGGACGAGGACAAGGCGAGCGGCGGCACCGTCGTCGTCGGCTCCAACAACTTCGCCGAGAGCGTCCTGATCGCCGACATCTACGGCGAGGCCCTCAAGGCCAAGGGCATCAAGGTCAGTTACAAGCCCAACATCGGCAGCCGCGAGACCACGTACGGCCTGCTGAAGAACGGCTCCGTCACGGTCCTCCCCGAGTACAACGGCTCGCTGCTGGCCTACCTCGACGCGAAGGCGCCGCAGGAGTCCGCCGAGGCCGTCAACGCCGCGGTGAAGAAGAAGCTGGACCCCAAGCTCACCCTGCTGGAGTCCTCCCCGGCCGAGGACAAGGACTCCGTCAGCGTCAACGCCGAGACGGCGAAGAAGTACGACCTGACGGCCGACTCCACGCTCGCGGACCTCAAGGACGCGGCGCCCGACCTGCTGATCGGCGGCTCGCCCGAGTTCCAGACCCGTCACCAGGGCCTGAAGGGCCTGGAGTCCGAGTACGGCCTGAAGTTCAAGTCCTTCAAGGCGCTGGACGCGGGCGGCCCGCTCACCCAGGCCGCCCTGACGAAGAACACCGTGCAGGCCGCGGACATCTTCACCACGGACCCCACCATCACCAAGGAGGGCTTCGTCGTCCTGAAGGACCCGAAGAACCTCTTCGGCTTCGCCAACGTCACCCCGCTCGTCCACAAGAGCGGCCTGTCCGCCGAGGGGGTCGAGGCGCTCAACGCCGTCTCCGCCAAGCTGGACACCAAAACGCTCCTCGACCTGGACTCCCAGGTCCAGCTGGAGAACAAGGACCCGCTCGACGTCGCCAAGGAGTGGCTGAAGTCGGCCGGCCTGATCTGACGAGGCAACCGGCGGGCCGGTGACGGACCACCACCGTCACCGGCGCGTCCGCGTTTGCGCCCTTCCGTCTTCGCGTGGGCCGTCCCACCGGATCAGAGCCGGTCGAGGCCGTCCCGCACCTTCCGCAGCAGCCCCGGTTCGGCCGTGCCCGGCGTCACCGGGCGCGGGCGGTGCACGGTGATCAGACCGGCCTCCAGCAGATCGCACAGCATGATCGCGACGACGCTCACCGGCAGGTCGAGCCGGGCCGCCAGCTCCGCGACGGCGACCGGCCGGGCACAGCGACGCAGGATCCGCGACTGCTCCGGCTGCGGACGCGGCGCCCGCTCCGGCGGCGGATCCACCGCCGTCACCCTGGTGATCAGGGTGAAGTCGGTCCGGCTGGGCCGGGTCCGGCCGCCCGTCAGGGTGAAGGGACGTACCAGCCGGCCCGCCGTATCGTCTGGGCCCACCTCACGCACCCGGGCCGACGTGCGCCCGCGGCGCCGCCGACAGGTGCTCCCCGATCTTCTTCACCAGCATGTTCATCTGGTACGCCACCACACCGACGTCGGCGCCCTGGTTCGTCAGCACGACCAGATGGGCGCCCGGACCGGCGGTGGTCAGGATGAGATAGCTGTGCGCCATCTCGATCAGCGCCTGACGCACCGGACCGCCCCGGAAGTCCATGCTGACGCCCTTGCTGAGACTCATCAGACCGGACGCGGTCGCCGCCAGCCGCTCGGCGTCGTCACGCAGGAACCCCGTCGACTTGCTCACCACCAGACCGTCCTCGGAGAGCACGACGGCGTGGTTGACGCCGGCGACCCGCTCCACCAGTCCGGTGAGCAACTGGTCGAGCTGGGTGTCGGTGGCGGGGGTGGAGCGTGTCATGGCGGAGTCCTTCATGAGCGGTCGGACGGAGTGGCGGGCGTGGGGGACGGGCAGGCGCCGGACGGTGCGCGGTCGCGGTCCGGCGGATCGGTGGGGCGTTCGTCGGCGGGCTCGGCGCCGTCCTCGGTGCGGGCCCGGAGCGTGCCGCGCTGGAAGCCGCCGAGGGAGGAGGCGGCCCGCTCGGCCGTGAAGTCGTCGGCGGGGGAGTCCTCTTCGGCGGACGGGGCCTCGGGGCGTGGCTCACCGGCCGGGGCCGCCCGCCGCACCCGGCGGGGCAGAGGCGTCAACTCCTCCTCAGGTGCCGGGACTCGGGCCGCGGGGACCTCGGGGGCGGGCGCGTCCTCGTGCGGGGCTGGTGCCTCCTCGCCGGGGTCCTCGTCGAGTTCCTTGTCGAGATCCGCGTCCCGCACATCCCGTACGACGACCTCGTGCGGGACGAGCACGATCGCCGTGGTGCCGCCGTACGGCGACGGGCGCAGGGTGACCGTGATTCCGTGCCGCCGGGCCAGCCGGGCGATCACGAACATGCCGAGCCGCAGATCGTCGGCGAGCGCCACCACGTCGAACTTCGGCGCCTCGGCCAACTGGGCGTTGAACGCGGCGTAGTCCTCCTCGGACAGGCCAAGACCGCGGTCCTCGACCTCCACGGCCAGCCCCTTCACCACCATGGTGGCGCGCACCGCGACCGGGGCGGGCGCCGGCGAGTACAGCGTGGCGTTCTCGATCAGCTCGGCCAGCAGATGGATGAGGTCCGCGACCGCGGGCGGCGCGATGTGCACCTCTTCCTCGTCGGTGTGCACCTCCACCCGCCGGTACTCGGCGACCTCGCCGACGGCACTGCGCAGGATGTCGATCAGGGCGACCGGCTCGCTCCAGCTGCGGCCGGGCCGCGCTCCGCTGATGACCACCAGGTTCTCCTGGTACCGGCGCAGCTGGCTGGCCGTGGAGTCCAGGGCGTACAGCCCCTTGAGCACCTCGGGGTCCTCGTGCGTGCGCTCCAGCGCGTCGAGTTCGGTCAGCTGGAGGTTGACCAGGTTCTGGCTCTGCCGGGCGATGCCCAGGATGACCTTCTGGAACCCGCGCCGGGTGTCGGCGAGTTCGACGGCGGTGTGCACGGCGGTGCGCTGCGCGGTGTTGAACGCCTGGGCCACCTGACCGAGTTCGTCGCGGCCGTAGTCGAGCGGCGGCGTCGCCCGCTCCACGTCGACCTTCTCGCCGCGCTCCAGCCGGGCCACGACGTCGGGCAGCCGGTCCTCGGCGAGGGCGAGGGTGGCCTCCCGCAGTCCGCGCAGCCGCCGCGACAGCGAGCGGGTGATCCGCCAGGACACCCCGAGGCAGAGCAGCACCGCCACCAGGCCGCCCGCGCTCAGCAGCGCGGCGGTGACCAGCAGGCCGCGCGCCTCGTCGGCGCTGCGGTCGAGGAGGGCCGACGTCTGCCCGCGGATCAGCCCCGTGTACGCGTCGGACACCTGGAGCAGCGCGGTCCGCCACTCCTCCCGCACGTCCGGGATCGGGACCTTGCCGTCCCCGGTGGGGCGGGCCGCGAGCACCCGGTCCTCGATGGACTCCAGGGCGCGCCACTGCGGGCTGCGCAGGATCCGCTCGGTGCGCTCCTTCGCGGCGCCGGTCAGCGACGGGAGGATCTGGTCGGTGACGAGCCAGCGGCGGGTGCCGACCAGCTTCCCGAACTCGGTCCACGTCTTCGCGTCCATCCGCCCCGAGGGACCGGCCAGGGTCAGCAGCGTGTCCTCCTGGGACATCAGCTCCGCCGCGTGCTCCAGCGAGACCAGCGGACCGGCCTGCGAGGTCAGATCGCCGTCGTCGACCTGGGACAGCTCCCGGAAGACATGGATCTGGTCGTCGATGACCGACGTGTACTGGCCCAGCGCCTGCGCGGGCGTGATGTCGCTGGGGCGGTCCACCTGGGCCCGGTAGTACTCCAGGCTGCCCGCCGACGCGACGACCGAGTACAGCCGTTCCTTGATCCGGTCGGGTGCCCGCTTGATGTCGTCGGACCGGTCGAGGAGTTCGGCGACGGCCTCGTCCGTACGGACGCGCTGGCCCTCCAGCGCCTCCCGGTCGCCCTGTGCGCGCGAGGCCAGCCACACCGCCGAGTAGCTGCGCTCCCGCTGCAGGGCGAGGGTGGCCTCGGTGCCCATGGCGCCGGTCGACTCGCTCAGCTCGGTCTGCGCCCGCAGCCGCATCCCCTCGGAGAACATCCGGACCGTCGTCACGCTCCACACGGCGGCGAGCGTCACACCGGGCACCAGGGCCAGCAGGATCAGGGAGAGGCGGATGGAGCCGAGGCGGCGCCGGGGACCTGTCCGTGGAGACATCGTCGTCCTTGGGCGTTCAGCGGAGGGCGGAGGTGGGCAGCGCGGGGGAGGGGGTCGTACGGGGGACCGGCGCCGGGGGTGACGGCGCGGCCGGTACGGCGCGGGGGGTGCGCAGGATGCTATCCGCACAAGTGACCGTCCGGGTCACGCGTGCCGAAACTTCGGCACCACCGCGCCAACTGTTCAGCGGGTACCGGCGCCGGCGAACCGGGCGACGGCGGCCACGTTCTTCCTGGTGACGAAGGTCGGACCGGTGAGCACCGGTTTCTCCCCGCCGCCGAGGGTGTTGCCGTTGGTCCGGTACAGCCACAGCGCGTCGACGGCCAGATAGCCCTGCAGATAGGGCTGTTGGTCCACGGCGAACCGCACGTCCCCGGACCGCACCGCCTCGACCAGGTCCTCGTTGAGGTCGAAGGTCGCGACATGCGCCGTGCGGCCCGAGTCCCGCACCGAGCGGACCGCGGCCAGCGCGAACTGGGCGCCGTTGGTGACGACCTCGTCGATGGTCGGGTCCTGGCCGAGCCGGGCCGCGACGGCCGCGGTGACGGCGTCCGGATCGGTGCCGTCCACGTAGAGGTTCTCGCTGTCGCCGCCGAACGCCTTCTTCAGGCCGGCGCAGCGGGCCTCCAGGGAGACGTTGCCGCGCTCGTGGATGACGCACAGCGCGTGCCGTGCCTTCAGTTCGTCCAGCCGGTCGCCGACGGCGCGGCCCGCGACGCTCTCGTCCTGGCCGAAGAACCCGAGCAGCCCGGCCGAACGCCACGAGTCGATACCGGAGTTGAGGCCGACGACCGGGATGCCGGCCGACCGCGCCTCGGCGACGGCCCGCGCCATCGCGCCCGGTTTCGCCAGGGTCACCGCGATACCGTCGACCCCCTGGCGGACCATGTCCCGCATCAGGGCGGCCTGCCCGGCGGGATCGGCGTCACTGGCGTACGTCAGGGCCACGCCGTCCTTCGCGGCGGCCGCCTCGGCGCCCTTGCGCACCAGGTCCCAGAAGGCGTCGCCCTCACCGCCGTGGGTGATCAGGGCGATCCTCGGCCCGGAGGAGCCATCGGCCGCGTCCGTGCCCTTTCCGTCGTCCGTCCCGGTGCCGGAGCACCCGGCCAGTACCAGACAGACGGCGGCCGTCCATATCGCGACCCGAGCGGAGGCGGACGACGGGCGTGGGGTGTACATGAGGGTGCGGCACCTCGCTGTGCGGCCGAGCAGGAGGAACGGACGGGAGCACGGCCGACGTCGCACGGCTGGGGTCCGCCGGCCTGCTGAACTCCCGCTGGGGCGGAGCCAATCGCGTGCGGCCACCGGTAGTCAAGTGCGTCACCACTGGGGGTGAGCCGTCGCGGCCACATCGTGATGAATCGCCCGCCGCGGACCTGCCCGGGTCCGCGACCGCCCGGGCGGGTCCGCGCCGCTCAGCGCGCCTGTACGGCGGTGCGCCGGCGCTCCCGCCGGCTCCGCCGCGGCTCCTGGTCCGGCAGCCATCCGAACACCAGACAGCTTCCGACCACCCCGAGGAGCAGACCGACCAGGAAGCCGCCGAGGTTGGAGGTGAGCCAGGTCCCCAGCGACACCAGGACACCGGTGATCGAGTAGAAGAGCCGCTGGGTGGGGTTGAACAGGGTGAGCAGGCCCAGCAGCACCATCAGCCCGGGCAGCAGATACCCGGCCAGCCCCTGCATGCCGATGTGCAGGACGACCTTCAGCGAGGCCTTCATCGTCAGCAGGATCCAGGCCCCGCCGAGGGCCAGCAGCAGCCCGCCCCAGAAGGGCCGGCCGTACCGCCACCGGCGGAAGGCGGCCCGCGCGCCCGCTCGCCCGTCCATCAGCACCCCGAGCCGCTGAACCGCAGCTTCAGCCCGGGCAGCTTGAACACCCCGGCGGTGGTGGCGTAGTTGGTCTGCCGCAGGTTCGCGATCCGCACGGTGTCGGCCTGCTGGCTGAAGACGCCGATGGGCCCCTTGGCCCCGCCCTTGGTCAGGGTGCTCGCGTCGTTGCCGATCTCGATGTTGTCGAACGCCGCGTCGCCGGACAGCTCGGTGGAGTCGGTCGTCAGATCGCTGGCGGTGACCTTGTCGGCGCCGCTGCCCGCGGTGATCAGCAGGTTGGTGCCGCCGAGGTCGACGCTCTGGCACAGCTTGGTCAGGGTGGCGTTCTTGATGGCGGAGGTGACGACGAGGACCTGGCCGCCGGTGTCGCCCTCGTTGGGGCTGCCCGGCGCCATCTCGTCGAGGCCGCCGAACTGCGCGAAGCCGGTGCCGTTCAGCTCCGTCGCGGTGACCGTGAACGGCATGCCGGAGATGGCGAACTGCACACCCAGCGCGCCCTCGGCGGTGAGCACCGCGAGGCCCGCGGCGACCAGGGTGGCCGGCACCGCCATCACGGCGGCCCGGCGGGCCCGGACGCGCCCGCGGCGGGCGGAACCGCTTTCCGGCGGCTCGGGGGTGTCACCGGCGGACGCGGTGACGTCGGAGGACGAGGCCATGACTGCTCCCAGGTGCGAAGGACACGGTTAGGGCATCAGCGGCACGTTGTCCTGGCGCGGACAGCGCCCGCGGCGCACGTCTCCTCGTCATCTCCCGGCGGATGCAAGGGCTTTCACGTACTCCGCGGTAGCCAAAGCCGGAAGTTACCGGTGGTTACACCTGAGGGTCAAGGTAGTTGTGGAAAAACGGTGTCGATGGTGTGCCGCCAGTGCCCGGAGGTCCCGCCAAGGGTGGGTCGGCGCAACAACTCCCGTACGTGAGCTTGACGTTGACGACCCCTCAGGTCTACAACTCTCGCAGGTTCCCCCTGGATCCGTGGCGCCGGATCCCCGCCGCGTGGCCCCTGCCCGCGCTCCCGGACCGCATCTCCTTCACATGCCGCACACGCGCGCGGTCTTCCCCGCGCACCGGCACGGCCGCACCCCCCTCGGCCGTGCCGGGCCGCCGCCGGTCCCTGACGTACGGAGAAGGCGCCAGGCACCGGTGGCGGCGCACACCGCACGGTCCGCGTCACCCCCCACAGCCCCCCACAGGGCTCCCCGACTCCCTGGGCGACCTGAACCGCCCAGGGCTCCCCTACGAAAGTCGAGGTACACCCGCATGCGCACCCGTACCCTCACGACCCTGGCCGGCGCCGTCGCCGCACTCACCCTCCCGCTGGCCGTCCCCGCCTCCGCGGCCGACGGCGTGGTGCTCACCGTCGGTTCCCCCGGCGGTGCCGCGGTCGCCGCCGGTGACGTCCTCACCGCCCCGCTGGCCGCCGGCAGCACCGCGACCTTCTACTCCAGCGCCACCGGCACCAGCGGTCTGACCTGTACGTCGTCCCAGTTCACCGCCGCCGTGACCGACAACCCGGCCGCGCCCGGCACCGCCAAGGAGTCCGTCACCGCGCACACCTTCGACGCCGCCAGCTGCACCACCAACGTGGTCGGCGTCCTCGGCGTCACCAGCATCACGGTCAACAACCTGCCGTACGACTCCACCGTCTCCTCGGACGGCACGGTCACGGTCACCCCGCCCGCCGGCTCCACCGTGCGTACCACCGTCGTGCTGCGCACGCTGCTGGGCAGCGTCAACTGCGTCTACCAGGCGCCGGGGCTCACGGGCACGGCGAGCAACGACGACCACACCATCGCCTTCGAGCGGCAGCAGTTCAGCAAGGTGTCCGGCTCGTCCCTGTGCTTCGCCAACGGCTACTTCAGCGCCAAGTACGCCCCGGTGACCGGTGACGGCGAGGTGGTCTACGTCAACTGACGCAGACCGCGCCGGAGTTCACCTCCGGCGCAGCCGCAGGGCCAGCGCGGCGCCCCCGGTGAGCACCAGCACCGCGGCGGCGCCGCCCGCGAGCAGGGGCGCCGAGGCCCCCGTACCGGATGTGCCGGTGGACGCCACCGGAGCGGCGGCGGGGGTGTCGGCGCCCTGGGCGCGCGGGGCCGCGGAGGGGGTCTTCCCGGCGGCCTCGGAGGCGGAGGGCGTGGGCGACCTGGTGGCCGGCGCCTTCTTCGTGGGCTTCGCACTCGGCTTCGCGCCGCTGCTCGGCGTAACCGCCGCGCCGCCCTGCTCCTCGGCGGGGAACACCACGTCGGAGCACGAGTAATAGGTGTCCGGCGTACTGGTGTTGCGCCACACCGTGTACAGCACATGCCGGCCCGACCGGTCCGAGGGCAGTCGCACCGTCATCCGGTACGCGCCGTTCGTGAGCGCCGGGTCCTTGACCTCCGCGAAGGGCCGGTCCGGCAGATCGGACCACTTCAGGGGCTTCGCCGGGTCGTAGCCGGGCTTCGTGAGATAAAGCTGGAACGTGCCGGTGTGCGGGATCGTCGAGGCGTACCGCATGGTCATGGTGGCGCCGGGGGAGAGCCGGGTCGACGGCCAGTCGGAGCGCGCGAGGTCGAGGCCACGGTAGGCGGGCAGCCCCCCGCTGCACAGCCCGCCGTCCGGCACGACCTGCCGGTCCCGCCCGTTCACATTCGCGATCCGCAGGTTGTCCCAGGCCGTGAAGGGCGCGCCGTTCGCCGCGACCGCCGCCCGGCACGCCGCCGACCGGGACGCGGCACCGCCCTCGGGGGAGCAGGCGTACACCCGGCTGACCGGATCCGTCGGCGCCCCGTGCGCCGCGGCGGGCCCGGCCGCCCACAGCGTGAGCAGCGACGGCACGGCGACGGCGGCCGCCAGGGCGGCGACACGATGCGAACTCTTCCAGGGCATCCGGGACATCCGGAACGACTCCTCGGCCGACGGGAACGGTCCTCCTGCAGTACGGGATCGGGGACCGGCGCGTTCAGCGCGCGACGACCCGGGGCAAAGCCCGCCATTACCGGTCCGGTACCGGACATCGAGGGTGGGTTTCCGGCCGGGTCGAGGGTTTCCCCTGTATTCCGATGACCTTCTCTTTGCCTATCGTTCCACCACAGCTGACCCACAGGTAACCCCGAACGGGTCCCAGCTCGCGCCAGGCCGGCCGCCACGCTCAGCACGTCGCACCGCCCCCACCGCACGTCGCACCGCCCCCACCGCACGTCGCACCACCCCCACCCGCGCCTTGGTCGCGTCCCCCATCCACGCCTTCCTGCGTACCCCCCGCCGCTTCGACGACGAAGCGATTCGACCGCCGCTCCGCGCTGCCCGGAGTACGGCCGGCCACGAAAGGCACTCCCTTGCGCACCTCCGCATCCCTCAGACGCAAGCTGATATCCGTCGCCGCGGTCTCCGCGACCCTCCTCGCGGGCGCCACCACGGTCGCCTTCGCCCAGGAACCCGCTCCCCCCGCCTCCACCGCCGTCCCCACGGCCCGGACCGAGGCCGCCCCCGGCACCCCGGCCGAGCGCCTGATCGTCGGCTACGAGTCCGGTGCCGCCGAGGCGAAGAGCGACAAGGCCGCCAAGGCCGACGCCGCCGCCAAGGGGAAGAAGGCCGGCGAGGACCTCGGCTTCGCGCGCCGCCTCGGTTCCGGCGCCGCCCTCGTCGACCTCGGCGACGACGTCACCACCAAGGACGTCGGCGATGTCGTCGCCGCCTACCAGGCCGACCCGCAGGTCGCCTACGTCGTACCGGACCGGCTGAACAAGCCGCAGGCCACGCCGAACGACACCGAGTACGCCAAGCAGTGGGACCTCTTCGAGACCACCGCCGGCATGCGGGTGCCGGGCGCCTGGGACGTCGCCACCGGCACCGGTGTGACCGTCGCCGTCATCGACACCGGCTACGTCAGCCACTCCGACCTCGCCGCGAACATCGTCGCCGGCTACGACTTCATCTCCGACGCCACCGTCGCCAACGACGGCAACGGCCGCGACAGCAACCCGGCCGACCCGGGCGACTGGACCGCCGCGAACGAGTGCCAGTCGGGCGACCCGGCGTACGGCTCCTCCTGGCACGGCACGCACGTCGCCGGCACGATCGCCGCCGTCACCAACAACAGCAAGGGCGTCGCGGGCATCGCCTACGGCGCGAAGGTCTCCCCGCTGCGCGTCCTCGGCAAGTGCGGCGGTTACGACTCCGACATCATCGACGCGATCACCTGGGCGTCCGGCGGCACCGTCTCCGGTGTCCCGGCCAACGCCAACGTCGCCAAGGTCATCAACATGAGCCTGGGCGGCGGCGGTTCCTGCACCACCGCGACCCAGAGCGCGATCAACGCCGCCGTGAGCCGGGGCACCACGGTCGTCGTCGCCGCGGGCAACAGCAACGCCAACGCCGCGAACTACTCGCCGGCCTCGTGCGCCAACGTCATCAGCGTCGCCGCCGCCGACCGGCAGGGCAACCGCTCCTACTACTCCAACTACGGCACCGTCGTCGACATCGCGGCGCCCGGCGGAGAGACCAACTCGGTGACCGCGGACGGCATCCTGTCCACGCTGAACTCCGGTGCCCAGGGCCCGTCCGGCGAGAACTACGCCTACTACCAGGGCACCAGCATGGCCGCCCCGCACATCGCGGGCCTCGCCGCCCTGATGAAGTCGGCGAACGCGTCCCTGACCCCGGCGCAGATCGAGTCCGCGATCAAGACCAACGCCCGGACGCTGCCCGGCACCTGCTCCGGCGGCTGCGGCGCGGGCCTCGCGGACGCGACGAAGACGGTGCAGGCGGTGAGCGGCGGCTCCACGGGGGGCACCACCTTCACCAGCACCTCCGCGCTGTCCATCCCGGACGCCGGTTCCGCGGTCGAGTCCCCGATCACCGTGTCCGGCCGTGGCGGCAACGCCCCCGCGGCCCTGAAGGTCGACGTGGACATCACCCACACCTACCGCGGTGACCTGGTCGTCGACCTGGTCGCCCCGGACGGTTCGGCGTACCGGCTGAAGTCCTCGAGCGGCTCCGACTCCGCGGACGACGTCCGGGCCACCTACACGGTGAACGCCTCCACCGAGGCCGCCGACGGCACCTGGAAGCTGCGGGTCCGTGACACGGCCGCGCAGGACACGGGCCGGATCAACAGCTGGAGCCTGACCTTCTGAGCCGACGTCCCCCCAGGGACGCCATGAGCGGGCGGGCCGGTCGATGCGGATGGGGCATCGGCCGGCCCGCCGTCCTTCTTCACCGCCGGCCCTCTTGCTCGGAAACCGTCACTCCGGTCCGAAGCGATCACGGTCCGTGTCAGGTGTGGCCCACGCCCGCGGCTGTCGCGTCCACCGTGGCCTCTGAGTCGAGGGCGGCGAGCACCCGCAGCCCCCGGTCGGGCTCCCGGTCGATCCCGGTCAGCAGGCCCGGCACCGCGATGCCCGGCAGCAGATGCCCCCACAACTGCGAGATGCGCTCGGCCAGATCCTCCCGGTCGGTCAGCGCCCGGGACATCAGCTGAATGCCGGCGAACGAACCGACCAGCAGCTCCACCGTCTGCCGCGGCCGTACGGTCGGCAGCAACTCGCCCTGCGCCGACGCCTGCTCCATCACCCGGACCAGAAGGTCCGCCCACTGCCGGAACGCCCCGGAGTGATCCACGCCGGACGGCGCACTCTGGTCCACCGCCAGCCGCACACTCCCCTTCAGCAGGGAGTTGCGCAGCAGCCGCTGCCCGAACACGAAGGTCATGTCGACGACTTCCTGCAGCTTGCAGGGGTGCGGCGGCACCGCGCCGAACGAGATCTGCTCGTCCAGCACGGCCTGGGCGAGCGACTCCTTGGAGGGGAAGTGGAAGTACAGGGCGCCCTTGGTCACCGCGGCGCGCTCCAGGACCATCGAGATGGTCGTGGCCGCGTACCCGTGCTCGTCGAAGACGGCCCCGGCCGCCTCCAGGATCACCTGCCGCGTTCTGATGGCGCGCTCCTGCCTCGCCATAACAGCCCCTTCGTCAGCCCGAGTCGGCCGGTGCGCCCCGTGTGCGCCGGAGCGGTGGGGCACGGGCGAGCGACCCGCGGCCGCATTGAAAACAAACCGGTCGCCTCGTACTCTAACGCTCGCGGCACGGGCACCTCGCCGCCTGTTCAGCGCACGTACGGGCACACGTCGGGGGGACCCAAGGAGGGGACATGCCACCTTCGCGGCCACTCGCCACGACCCCGCTCGCCGGACTGCCCACGGCACCCAACGGATTGACGGCCACGGTACCCCGCCAGCTCGTCCATCGCGCCTCGGTAGCCGAAACGTTTCTGACCGGTGCGGTCGCCACCGGGACCGACCGATTCGACGTCTTCGCCGAGTGGCCGCGCACCCATCAGCTGCTGGTCTCGCCCGACCGGTCCGCCTACCAGCCGCTGCTCGTCGCCGAGACCGTCCGCCAGGCCGGCACCCTGCTCGCCCACACCGCCTACGACGTCCCCCTCGGACACCGTTTCGTCCTGCACGAGTTGGCGATGACCGTCCGGCCCGGCCTCCTCGCCGTGGGCACCTCGCCCGCCGAGCCCCTGCTGCGGCTCGCCGTCACCGACGTCACCCGCCGCGGCGGCCGCCCCGCCGGATTCCGCTACGAGGCCGACGTGCTGCTCGGCGCGACGAGCGTCGCCACCGCGCGGGTCGCGGCCAGCTGGACCAGCGAGGCCGTCTACCGGCGGCTGCGCGGCGGCCGTTCGGCGACCGACGTCCTCGCGCTGCCCGCACCTCCCGGTCTGCCGCCCGCCGTGGTGGGCCGGGCCTCGGCAGCCGACGTCGTCCTGGCGCCGGCCGCCGCACCCGGCCGCTGGCGGCTGCGCGTCGATACCGGTCATGCTGTTTTCTTCGATCATCCCCTCGACCACGTCCCCGGGATGCTCCTGCTCGAAGCCGCCTGCCAGGTCCTGGCCGCCGACCCCGCGAGCCATGGCCGTACCCCCGTCTCCTTCGACTGCGCCTTCCACCGGTACGCCGAACTCGACCTGCCCACCTGGATGGAGAGCACCCGGCACGCCGGCCCGGACGGCGCAGGGTTCCGCATCACGGCCCGTCAGAAAGATTCCACGGTATTCGAGTGTGGGGTGGGGACCGAGGAGCGCTGAGATATCGTGTGCAGGGAGTAAGAAACAAACGGCATGTCCCGTTCTTTTCCGCCCCCTTCAGGAGTGTCCCCCCGATGGCGAGGCAGCTACGCGCCGAACAGACCCGCACCACGATCCTCACAGCCGCCGCCGAACTGTTCGACCGTCATGGCTATGAATCCACCAGTCTGAGCGACATCGTCGAACAGGCCCAAGTCACCAAGGGGGCCCTGTACTTCCACTTCGCGGCCAAGGAGGATCTCGCGCATGCCATCATGGAGCTCCAGTCGCGGGCGTCGCGCCAGGTCGCCGCCGAGATGGAGGGACGCGGCTACTCCTCCCTGGAAGCCCTGATACGCACGACGTTCGGCATCACCCGGCTGTCCGTCGAGGGCCCCATCCCACGCGCCGGACTGCGCCTGGCCACCGGGGGAGTGGTGATCCGCCCGCCCCTGCGGCACCCGTTCACCGAGCTGCTGGACATCACCACCCGCCGGCTCATGTCCGCCGCCCAGGAGTCCGACCTGCACCCGGACGTCGACGCCGAGGCCGCCGCCCACGCCCTGGTCTGCTTCTTCGTCGGCACCCGTGTCGTCGGCCGCTCCACGGAGAGCGTCGCCCGCCAGCCGCGCCGCGTGGCCGAGATGTGGCACCTGATGATCCGCGGCCTGGTCCCGGTGCCCCGCCGCGCCCGCTACCTCACCCTGGCGACACAGCTGGAACGGGAGCTCAGAGCCGTATGACCCGGGCGGTACGGTGAGGCGCATGCCCGAACGGTCCGACGCCCCGCTCCCGCCCGTCCTCCTCGCCGACGAGCCGGGCTCCTTCCCGCACGGCGTCCTCGCCGAACGGCATCCCGCGATCATCCGCCAGGTACGGGACGCGTCCCCCTACGGCCCCGAGCAGCGCCGCGCCCTGGACACCCTGCTCGCGAACTGCCTCGACGGCGTCATCGAGCCGCTGCCCGCCGACGCCCACGACCGGGACCGCTGGGCCGCGTGGGGCGCCGCCGACCACACCGGACGCTCCTGGTTCGACGTGCCGTGGCTGTGGTCCGAGAGCTTCTTCTACCGCCGGCTCCTCGACGCCGTCGGCTACTTCGCCCCCGGCCCCTGGCAGGGCATCGACCCCTTCCGCCCCTCCAAGACGGCCGAACTCGACTCCCCGGAGACCGACGAGGAACTGGCCGCCCTCGACGCCCTCACCGGCCGTCCCCCCGCCGAACAGGACCAGGCGCTCCTGCACGGCTCCCTGTGGGGCAACCGCGCCGACCTCAGCTTCCGGCTCGGAGCCACGGGCGGCACGGCCGGCGACGGCACCCCGCCCCTGGTCGCCGACGACAGCGACGTCCTCTGGTCGCTGCTCCCGCCGACCGGTACGGCCATCGTGTGCCTGATCGCCGACAACGCGGGCCGTGAACTCGTCCCCGACCTGCTGCTCCTCGCCCGGCTCCTCACCGAGGGACGCGCGGCCCGGGTCCTGCTGCACGTCAAGCCGCACCCGTACTACGTCTCCGACGCCACGCACGCCGACGTCCTGGACGCCCTGCGCCGGCTGGTCGCCGCACCGGGCGCCGCCGGTGAGCACGGACGCGTCCTGTGGGCGGCGCTCACCGACGGCCGTCTGACCGTGCGGGCCCACCCCTTCTCCTGCGCCCCGCTGCCGTACGCCGACATGCCCGCCGATCTCCGCGAGGAGCTGGCCTCGGCGACCCTGACGATCCTCAAGGGCGACCTCAACTACCGGCGGCTCGTGGGGGACCGGCGCTGGCCGCCGGCCACCCCGTTCACCGAGGTGACCGCCCACTTCCCCGGACCGGTCGCGGCCCTGCGGACCCTGAAGTCCGATGTCGTCACCGGCCTGGACGCGGACACGGAGGCGGCGCTGGTGGCCGCCGAGGGCCAGAAGTGGCGGACCGCCGGGACCCACGCCCTGATCCAGGTGCGGCCCTGACACCGGAGGGCCACAACGCCCGCCCGGAAAGCCCGTCTTCGCCCCTGTTTCACGCGATGGTGTGATCATGTGCGGCCCGGAGGATGCCCGCCGAAGGGCCTGGGTAGGGCCGGGCCATGACGCAGCAGCCCTTCGAACTCCCGCACTTCTACATGCCGTATCCCGCGCGGCTCAACCCGCACGTCGACGAGGCCCGCGCCCACTCCACGGCCTGGGCGCGCGAGATGGGCATGCTGGAGGGCTCCGGGATCTGGGAGCAGTCCGACCTCGACGCGCACGACTACGGCCTGCTCTGCGCCTACACCCACCCCGAGTGCGACGGACCCGCCCTGTCCCTGATCACCGACTGGTACGTGTGGGTCTTCTTCTTCGACGACCACTTCCTGGACATGTACAAGCGCACCCAGGACCGCGCCGCCGGCAAGGCCCACCTCGACCGGCTCGCCCTGTTCATGCCGATGGACCCCGCCACCCCGATGCCCGAGCCGGAGAACCCGGTGGAGGCCGGGCTCGCCGACCTGTGGAAGCGCACCGTCCCGGCCATGTCCGCCGACTGGCGCCGCCGCTTCGCCGTCGCCACCGAGCATCTGCTCAACGAGTCGATGTGGGAGCTGTCCAACATCAACGAGGGACGGATCGCCAACCCCGTCGAGTACATCGAGATGCGCCGCAAGGTGGGCGGCGCCCCCTGGTCCGCCGGTCTGGTGGAGTACGCGCAGGCCGAGGTGCCCGCCGCCGTCTCCGGCTCCCGGCCGATGCGGGTGCTGATGGAGACCTTCTCCGACGCCGTGCACCTGCGCAACGACCTGTTCTCCTACCAGCGCGAGGTCGAGGACGAGGGCGAGCTCTCCAACGGCGTCCTGGTCCTGGAGACCTTCTTCGGCTGCACCACCCAGGAGGCGGCCGACATGGTGAACGACGTCCTCACCTCCCGGCTCCACCAGTTCGAGCACACCGCCCTCACCGAAGTCCCGGCCCTCGCGCTGGAGAAGGGCCTGACCCCGGACGAGATCGCCGCCGTCGCCGCCTACACGCATGGTCTGCAGGACTGGCAGTCCGGCGGCCACGAATGGCATCTGCGCTCCAGCCGGTACATGAACGAGCGCGCCCGTACCGACCGGCCCTGGCACGGGCTCACCGGCCCCGGCACGTCCGCCGCCGACATCGGCGCCCTGCTCGCCTCGGCCGGCAGCGAACGGCTGCGCGCCCACACCCATGTGCCGTACCAGCAGGTCGGACCGTCCCTGATCCCCGACTTCCACATGCCCTTCCAGGTGGAGCTGAGCCCGCATCTGCCGGGCGCCCGGCAGCGGCTCGTGGACTGGTCGCACCGGATGGGCATCCTCCAGGAGGGCGTCTGGGACGAGGACCGGCTCAGGGCCGCCGACCTCGCCCTGTGCTCGGCGGGCCTGGACCCCGACGCCACCGAGGAGGCCCTCGACCTCAGCGCCCACTGGCTGGCCTGGGGCACCTACGGCGACGACTACTACCCCCTCGTCTTCGGCCACCGCCGCGACCTGGCCGCCGCCAAGCTCACCACCGAGCGCCTGTCCGCCTGCATGCCCGTCGACGGCGGCGAGGTCCCCCTCGTCCCGTCCAACGCCATGGAACGCGCGCTGATCGACCTGTGGACCCGCACGACGGCGCCGATGACGCCCGAGCAGCGGCGCACCTTCAAGGACGCGGTCAACTCCATGACCGGGAGCTGGCTGTGGGAGCTGCACAACCAGTTCCTCAACCGCGTCCCGGACCCGGTCGACTACCTGGAGATGCGCCGGTCCACCTTCGGCTCCGACCTCACCATGGCGATGTGCCGTATGGGCCACGGCCCCTCGGTGCCCCCGGAGGTGTACCGCAGCGGCCCGGTCCGCTCCCTGGAGAACGCCGCCATGGACTACGGCTGCCTCATCAACGACGTCTTCTCATACCAGAAGGAGATCCAGTACGAGGGCGAGGTCCACAACCTCATCCTCGTCGTGCAGAACTTCTTCGGCTGCGACTACCCCGCCGCGCTCGGCGTCGTCCACGATCTGATGACCCAGCGGATGCAGCAGTTCGAGCACGTCGTCGCACACGAACTGCCCGTGGTGTACGACGACTTCCAGCTGTCGGAGGAGGCGCGGGACGCGATGGCCACGTACGTGAGCGACCTGCAGAACTGGATGGCGGGCATCCTCAACTGGCACCGCGAGGTCGACCGTTACAAGGCCGACTACCTGGCCCGCCGGGCCCACGGCTTCCTGCCGGACCGGCCGCCCGCGGTGCCCGCCCTCGGCTGACCCGGACGCCCCTGCCCCGTGTCGCCCGGGGCAGGGGCGTCATCGCCTCAGTACTCCTCGCGGTCGGGCGCGGCCCGCCACGCGTCGAACGGCTCGGTGCTGTTCGGCAGGTCCAGCAGCTCGACCGACAGCGGCCACTCCACGTCGTCCCGCCGGGCGAACAGCTCGTGCAGGGCCGCGTCGTCGAACCCGGCCGCGGCGGCGTCATGCCGGTCGGCGCCGTACACGACCCGCTCGACGCGCGCCCACAGGGCCGCCGTCAGGCACATCGGGCAGGGCTCGCACGACACGATCAGCGCACAGCGCTCCAGCGAGACGGTCTCCAACTCCGCGCACGCGGCCCGCAGCGCGCGCACCTCGGCGTGCGCGGTCGGGTCGAGGGCGGCGGTGACACGGTTGGTGCCGGTGGCGACCACCTCGCCGTCCCGGACGACCAGCGCCCCGAACGGACCGCCGCCCTCCGCCACGCTCTCCGTGGCCAGCGCGACGGCCCGCCGCATCCAGACGCGCTCGGTCGTCACTGTCCCTCCTCGGTCTTGGCCCCGGCGGGGGCGGTCAGTCTCACTCGATCGTGGCTCGTCGTGCGCCGGTGCGCAGGGTAGTCACCTGCCGGAGGCGATTGATGGAACAGACAGCGTTGCGACCCAAGCCCATGCCAGGTCAGGGGCCCGCCGACAAGGACCGGGCGGACGGGGGCGCGCGGCGCCCGCACGCCGCACCCCGCCGACGCGGACGGCGCCTGGCGAACCTCGCCGCCGGGGTCCTCGCGGCCCTGGTCCTCGTCCTCGCGGGCGTCGGGCTCGGCACACTGGGCACCACCGTGATCGGCATGCGGGAACTCGCCGCGCTCCAGCGCCAGGCCGCTCCGAGCCCCACCGCGCCGAGCCCCGCCGCCACACGGCCCCCCTCCCCGGCGCCCGTGCCCGCCGACACCGGCGCGACGCTCGGGGTGGAGGCCGTCGACACACGCGGGCCGGGTGCCCTGGTCGTCGCCGTCCATGTCCCCGGCCCCGGCTACACGGCCGGACTGGTCCGCGGGGACGTCGTCCTCGCCCTCGGGAGGACCCGCGTCGACGCCGCCGCCGACCTCGCCCGGGCCGTCTCCCGCACCCGCCCCGGCCGCCCCGTCACCCTGACGGTCCGCCACGCCGACGGCACCCGCCAGTACCTGAGGGCGACCCCGGGCGTCACCACCTGACCACCCGCACGGCGGAGCCCGGGTTCGCGTGACCGGCTCGCGCCCGTGTCGTCCGGCGGGCAGGATGCTGCCCGTAGTCCTTTCACGCGCCCAGGGAGGCCCGGATGAGCGGTACCGCACCCGCGCCCTTCAGCGCCGACGACTACCAGGCCCGGATGGAGCGCGCCGTGCGGGCCGCGGGGGACGCGGGCCTCGCCGGGCTGCTGGTGGCGCCCGGACCCGACATGGTGTGGCTCACCGGGTACTCCCCGCCCGCCGACACCGAGCGGCTCACCCTGCTGGTCCTGACCGAGGACCACGGGCCCGTCCTCGTCGTCCCCGCCCTGGAGGCCGCGGACGCCGCGAAGGCCACCGGCGCGCCCGTCATGACCCTGCGCGACTGGACCGACGGCCAGGACCCGTACGCCGCCACCGCCGCCCTGCTCGATGACGGCGGCCGGTTCGGCATCAGCGACAACGCCTGGGCGATGCATCTGCTCGCCCTCCAGCGGACCCTGCCCGGCACCTCGTACGCCTCCCTCACCGACGCCCTGCCGATGCTGCGGGCCGTCAAGGACAAGGCCGAGCTGGAGCTGCTGGCCGCCGCGGGCGCCGCCGCCGACGCGGCGTTCGAGGAGATCCGGACGGTCCCCTTCGGCGGGCGCCGGGAGTCGGAGGTGGCCGCCGACCTCGCGGAGCTGCTGCGGCGCTTCGGGCACTTCCAGGTCGACTTCACCATCGTCGCCTCCGGCCCGAACGGCGCCGACCCGCACCACGAGGCAGGCGACCGGGTCATCGAGCGGGGCGACATGGTCGTCCTCGACTTCGGCGGCCTCAAGGACGGCTACGGCTCCGACACCTCCCGTACGGTCCACGTCGGACCGCCCACCGACGAGGAGCGCCGCGTCCACGACCTGGTGCGCGCCGCCCAGGAGGCCGGGTACCGGGCCGTCCGGCCGGGCGTGGCCTGCCAGGACGTCGACCGGGCCGCCCGCGCGGTCATCGCCGACGCCGGCTACGGCGAGCACTTCATCCACCGCACCGGCCACGGCATCGGCGTCACCACGCACGAGCCGCCGTACATGATCGAGGGCGAGGAGCAGCCCCTGGTGCCCGGCATGTGCTTCTCCGTCGAGCCCGGCGTGTATCTGCCCGGCCGGTTCGGCGTGCGCATCGAGGACATCGTCACCGTCACCGAGGACGGCGCCCGGCGCCTGAACGACACCACCCGGGAGATGGTCCTGGTCGACTGACCGGCGGCCCGCCCCGGAGCAAGGAGCCCCCGTCCACCCCCGAGCGACAACGGCGCGACCATGACCCAGGCACCGACACCCACCGCGGACACCGTCCGCCGGCTGGTCCGTTCCCTGCTCAAGGAGGGCACCGGCGACGCGGCCGGACCCGAGATCCGGCCCGCCTCCCCGGGCGCCGACCCCACCACCTGGCTGGTCGGGAGCCGCCATGTGCTGCGGCTCGCCCCCGACCGGGAGGCCGCCGTCCGCCAGCGCCGCGAGCTGCGGCTGCGTGAGCTGGTCCGCCCGCACGTCCCCGTCGCCGTGCCGACGAGCGTCGCCCACGGCGAGTGGGCGCCCGGTCTGACGTACACCCTCGACACCCGGATGCCCGGCGCGCCCGGCACCGAGAACAAGGTGTCCGCGATCGGCGAGGCCGACCTGTCCGGGCTGCTCACCGGGCTGCACGAGATCCCGGTACGGCAGGCCGAGACGCTCGGTGTGCCGCGCGCGGCCCCGCGCTCGCTGGAGACCCTGCGCCGCACCGCGGAGGAGGCCGCCGGCCGGCTGGCCGCCGCCGACGAGTTCGACGCGGAGCGCCTGCGGCAGCTGACCCGGCCCGCGGCCGTGCAGCTCGGGGCGCAGCCGAGCGCCGCCGTCCTCGTCCACCACGCCCTCACCGGCGACCATCTCGTCGTCAGCGCCGACGGCCGGGTCCGCGGTGTCCTCGGCTGGGACGGCAGCGTCGTCGGCGACCCCGCCGAGGACATCGCCGGGCTCGCGCTCGCCGTCGGCTCACCGGCCGCCGTCCGTGCCGCGACCCTCGCCGGCTACGGCGCCCGGATCTGTCTGCGGGGCCTGTGGCTGGCCCGGTGCGACGCGATCGTGCGGCTGGCGGCCCGGCTGGACGGGCGGGGCACCACCCCGCTGCCCGTGCTGCGCAGCTGGCTGCGCAACGCCTGGGAGGCGATCCTGCTGGAGCGCGTGACGGACGTCGACCCCGAGCTCTGACGGGCCCGCGCTCAGGACTGCAGCAGGACCACCGCCGACTCGCCCGGCACCTGCAGCACCCCGTCCGCGCCCGGTGACTCCACCGGCTCCCACGCGGCCAGGACCTCCGCCTTGCGCGGCCCCAGCGGGATCGCCGCCGGGCTCTCGGAGAGGTTCACGGCCACCCGGACGTCCCCGCGCCGGAAGGCGATCCAGCGGGCCCGCTCGTCGTAGGCGACCTTGGTGTCGGCGAGGTCCGGGTCGGTGAGGTCGGGCTGCTCGTGACGCAGGGCGATGAGCCGCCGGTACCAGGCGAGCACGCGCGCGTGCGGCTCGCGGCCGGGCTCGGACCAGTCCAGGCAGGAGCGCTCCCGGGTCGCCGGGTCCTGCGGGTCCGGTACGTCCTCCTCGGCCCAGCCGTGCGCCGCGAACTCCCGCCGCCGGCCCCGCCGTACGGCCTCGGCGAGCTCCGGGTCGGTGTGGTCGGTGAAGAACTGCCAGGGGGTTCCCGCGGCCCACTCCTCGCCCTGGAACAGCATCGGTGTGAACGGCGCCGTCAGGGTCAGCGTGGCCGCGCAGGCCAGCAGGCCGGGGGAGAGGGAGGCGGCGAGCCGGTCGCCCTGGGCGCGGTTGCCGACCTGGTCGTGGGTCTGGCTGTAGCCGAGCAGCCGGTGCCCGCCCACCTTCGTACGGTCCAGGGGGCGTCCGTGGCTGCGGCCCCGGAAGCTGGAGTAGGTGCCGTCGTGGAAGTAGCCGCCGGTCAGGGTCTTGGCCAGGGCGGCGAGGGGGGCGCGCGCGAAGTCGGCGTAGTAGCCCTGGGACTCGCCGGTCAGCGCGGTGTGCAGGGCGTGGTGGAAGTCGTCGTTCCACTGCGCGTGCAGCCCGAGGCCGCCGTCCGTGCGCGGGGTGATCAGCCGCGGGTCGTTCAGGTCGGTCTCCGCGATCAGCGACAGCGGGCGGCCCAGGTCGGCGGCGAGGGCGTCGACGGCCGTCGACAGCTCCTCCAGGAAGTGGATCGCGCGCGTGTCGACGAGCGCGTGCACCGCGTCCAGGCGCAGCCCGTCCAGCCGGTAGTCCCGCAGCCAGGCCAGCGCGCTGCCGACCAGGTAGTCGCGCACCTCGTCCGAGCCGGGCGCGTCGAGGTTGACGGCGGCGCCCCAGGGCGTCTGGTGCCGGTCCGTCAGATAGGGCCCGAAGGCGGGCAGATGGTTGCCGGACGGGCCGAAGTGGTTGTGCACGACGTCGAGGACCACGCCGAGTCCCAGGGAGTGCGCCCGGTCGACGAAGCGTTTCAGCGCCTCGGGACCGCCGTACGGCTCGTGCACGGCCCACAGCGAGACCCCCTCGTACCCCCAGCCGTGTGTGCCGGGGAAGGGGGTGAGCGGCATCAACTCCACATGGGTGACGCCCAGTTCCGCGAGGTGCCCGAGCCGGTCGGCGGCGGCGTCCAGGGTGCCCTCGCGCGTGTACGTGCCCACGTGCAGCTCGTACAGGACCGCGCCCGGCAGCGGCCGGCCCGCCCACTCGGTGCGCCACTCGTACCGCGCGTGGTCGACGACGGCGCTCAGCCCGTCAGGACCGTCCGGCTGGCGCCGCGAGCGCGGATCGGGCAGCACCGGCCCGTCGTCCAGCGCGAAGCCGTACCGGGTGCCGGCCCGCGCCTCCGCCTCCCCCCGCCACCATCCCGCACGCTCCGGATCCCGCTCCAACGCGCTTGTGGCGCCGTCGCAATGGAGCGTGACCCGGTCGGCCTCTGGTGCCCACACCTCGAACTGCACGGACGGTTCCCCTTCGTCTGCTCACGGTGACGTAGCCCGTCCATGGTGCTCCACCGGAGATCGATCCGCTGCGGGATCCACCCTTTCGCGCGCGCCGGGCCGTTTCCCCGTTTTCTGGACAGCCGGGGTCCGCTGACCGACAATCGGCACCGTGACGTCGTCCTTCGAGTTCCACACGTACCCCGCGCGGCTGTCCGACGCGGAGCGCGACAAGGCGCTGAAGGTCCTCCGTGACGGCGTCGCCATGGGCCGGCTGTCGCACGACACGTTCGTCCGGCGCATGGAGCTGGCCCTCGCCGCCCGCCGCTCCGACGAACTCCTCGCGCTCACCGCGGACCTGCCCACGCAGGGCCGGGTGTCCCGGATCGTGTTCGGCACCGTCGAGGCGGTCTCCGGCTTCACCGTACGGCTGCGCCGCGCCTGGCAGGCCGAGCGGCTGCCCAAGCTGCTGCTGCCGCACCCCGCGACCGGGCATCCGCTGCGGATAGGCCGCGACCCGGCCAACGGGCTGCGGCTCACCCACGAGACGGTGTCCCGGGTGCACGCCGAACTGAGCCACCAGGCCGGCCTGTGGGTCCTGCGCGACCTCGGCTCCACCAACGGCACCACGGTCAACGGCCGCCGGGTCATCGGCGCCGTCGTCGTCCGGGAGGGCGACCAGATCTCCTTCGGGCGGATGGAATTCCGCCTCGCCGCGCACTGACCCGGACCGCCCCGGCGGCGCTCCCCGGCCGGTGTGCGTGACTCAAGTCGCTTTGCCCCGCGCGGTGTTGACGTACCTTCCAAGTCGTGACTGACTGTGCGTACACCATGCACACCAGGTGAACCGACGGCACCACATTCGTGGAGGTGTGCCCTGCCGCCCCTCCTGCGTTATCCGACCGTCGACGAGCTCGGGGCGCGAGCGGCCTCACTCGTCGCCCGCCATCCCCGGCAGGCGCGGTTGCGCCGGGTCGGGACCTCACGGGCCGGTACGCCCCTGTGGCTGCTGTCCGTCGGCCACGGCGGCCGCCAGGCCCTCGTCGTGGCCGGACCGCACGCCAACGAGCCGGTGGGCGGCGCCACCGTCCTGCGGCTCGCCGAACGGGTGCTGGCCGACCCCCGGCTGCACGAGGGCGCCGACGCCACCTGGAACCTGCTGCTCTGCCTCGACCCCGACGGCCTGCGCCGCAACGAGGGCTGGCTGCTGGGGCCGTACGCGCTCGGCGACTACTTCCGGCGGTTCTTCCGGCCGGGCTTCCTGGAGCAGCCCGAGTGGCTGCCCGACGGCGCCGACGCCGCGACGCTCCCCGAGACCCGCGCCCTGCTCGCGCTCCAGGACGAGCTGCGGCCCTTCCTGCAGTGCTCCCTGCACGGCGTCGACGTCGGCGGCGGCTTCGTCGAGCTGACCCACGACCTGCCCGGACTCGCCCAGCGCGTCGCGCACAGCGCCGCCCGCCTCGGCATCCCGCGCGAGCTCGGCCCGTACGACACCCTGTACTGGCCGGAGCTGGGCCCCGCCGTCTACCGGATCCCGCGGCCCCGGCGCGGCGATCTGGCCGCCGCCATCACCGAGGCGGCCGTGGAGTCGACCTGGTTCCACCCGCACCGGTACGGCACCGTCACGGCCGTCGTCGAGGCCCCCATGTGGGGGGTGGCGGCGGTGGAGGACGCCACCCAGCCCACCGACGAGGAAACGGTTTTGCGCAGGGTGAGCCACACCCTGCGCGACGACACCCTGGTCCTGGAACGGCTCCTGGAACGCCTGCGCCCGCATCTGCCGGCCGGCCCCGAGACCGCCCGGCTGCTCGCCCCGGTCGACGACTATTTACTGGTCTGCCCGGGCCTCGCCGACACGTGGGACCCGGACGTCCCCGACCCCGTCGGCACGCATCCGCTGCCGCCGCTCAGCACCGCCCATCTGGCGGCCCTGCGCATCGCCGGCCGGCGCCTCGCCCTGCGCACCGCCGGACTGCTGCACCAGCTCGTCACGGGGGCCGGCCACGACCCGGCGGGCGTCCTGCCCGAGCTGGAACGATGGCTGGACACCTGGTGCGACGACTACCGCGACGGCTGCGGGGCGCGCTGGATCCCGGTCGCCCGGCAGGTCGAGTACCAGTCCCGGGTGGTGCTCGCCGCGTTCGAACTCGCCCACCGGCACGCGTCCGCGCGATCCCGTTCGGGTGAGTCGGGCTGGAACGCCGGGGCCACCGTGCCGATGCATCGGGAATGACCCGACGCACCACACTCGTACGAGGCGGCCTGCTCGCGGCCGCCGCCGCCCTGGCCCTCGGCACCGCCACGCCCCAGGCGACGGCCCGGCAGGCGGACTCCGGCAACTGGCTCTACGTCACCGTCACCCACGGCGACGCCCGCAGCGGCGAACAGCCCGGCAGGCTCCTGACCTGCGACCCGCCCCAGGGCCACACCAAGGCGGCCGAGGCCTGCGCCCAACTGGACGCGGTGGACGGCGACATCCACCGCCTCGAACAGCACGGCACCTACTGCCCCATGGTCTACGCCCCGGTCACGGCCCGAGCCCGAGGCGAATGGAACGGCCACCCGATCGACTACCGGGAAACATTCGCGAACAGCTGCGGAATGACGTCCCGCACGGGGGCGGTGTTCACGGTGGACGCCTGACCGGAGGTTCCGCACGGCACGCGCGCGTAGCCGGTGGTTCACGCCGTCCCGCCGCGCGCGCGTGGCCGCGGTTCAGCCGCCCCCCGCTCCGTCGCGGGCATGGAGCGCTGCCGCCAGGATCGTGCGGGATTGGTGTTCGATCTGGTGTTCAAGGGGGACCCAGCGGGCGCGGAAGCGGGTGGCGAAGGAGTCGCTCCAGGTGGACACCAGGTGGTCCAGGCGCCGGGCGCCCGGGCCCCGGGCGTCGGTCTCGCGCAGGACCCGGAGCAGCATGGCCGCCGCCCGCAGCGGCAACCGGCGGCCGAAGGCGTCCACGCTGCCGATGTACGCCATCGTGCCGTCCGCGGGCGGGGTGCGGGTCCAGTCGGCGGCCAGCCCCGGCACCAGCTCCAGCGCCCACTGCGCCGCCCGCAACAGCGGCCCGTCGGCGCCGGCCAGCCGGGGCCGTGCCTGCGCCAGTACCCGCTCGACCTCCAGGGCGTCCCGCAGCAGCCGGTCCGCCAGCCGGCGCATCGCCCGGTCCGGGGCGGGGTGCGGGGCCGGGTCGTCCACCAGGTCGCTGGCCCACATCGGCACCTCGACCACCGCGGTCAGCCCGCCGTAGCGGTGCACATGGAACCAGGTGCTGCTGCGCGCGTCGTCCGGCATGCTCGGATACGCCGCCCGCGCGCCCGGCTCCGGCATGACGTGCACGCCCGGACCGGACGCCGGCCAGCCCACCGCGTCCGACGCGCCGGTCTCCACCGGGATGTGCAGCTGCGCCGCCGACTTGGCGAACGGCTCGGCGAGCCCGGGGACGTCCCGGGTCAGCTGCACCCAGCTGCCGCCGAGGTCGGTGCCGTGCAGGGTCACCTGGAGGTAGGGGCGCAGCTCGTCGATGACCCCGGTCAGCGCCCGGGTCTCGGGCGGCAGCCGGCCGGGCGGCAGCGTCGCCGGCGCCCACTCCGGCTGTTCCGGGGCCGCGGGCCGGAAGAACCCGCGGTGGTAGTCGTACAGGCTGCGCGGGGCCGGTGTGACATGCAGGCTCGCCCCGTCGGGGTCCGCGCACAGCAGGAAGTGCCAGGAGACGTCCGAGCGCAAGTCACGTTCCAGCAGCACCCGTTCGGCGACCGCGAGCAGCGCCGGGCCGCCGGAGGGCTCGTTGGCGTGGGCGCCCGCGACCACCAGGACGGCCCGCGCCGCATGGCCGACCGACAGCAGGTGCAGGGGTCTGCCCCCGCGCGAGACGCCCACCTGCCGGACCACGCACAGCCCGGGGCGGTGGGCGGCGAGCGCGCGGGCCGACCGCAGCAGCTCGGCAGGAGTGGGGTAGCGCAGCTCCGTCAGGGAACTCACCCCCGTCACCGTCCGCCCGGCGTCGCCCTCCGCAGTACCCCACGGACTCGTTGAGCTGTCAAGGAGCACATGGGGAGCCCGCCGGGGGCGCCCGGATGCACCCCGCCCGTCAGTCCCCGGCGCGCTCCAGCAACGCCACCGGCAGCCGCTCGAACAGCTGCTCCACCCGCACCTGCCCGGTGAACTCCCGCTCCCCGTCCAGTACGTCGACCCAGCGGCCCGGCGGCAGCGCCAGCTTGGTGTCCCGCCAGCCGCCGTCCCGCGCCAGCCGCAGCGACAGCCGGGTGACGGCCGTGAGCACCTCGCCGGAGCGCACGAAGGCCACGCAGTGGTCGGACGCCGGTCCCTCGGCGGCCAGCGGCTCGTACGAGGCCGCGTCACCGAAGACCCCGGGGCGCCGCCGGCGCAGCCGCAGCGCCGCCGCCGTCACCGCCCCCTTGTCGCCCGCGTCCTCGGGCGGGAAGGCCACGGCCCGGCGGTTGTCCGGGTCCACCAGCGCCCGGTACTCGCCCTCGGTGCCCTGATAGACGTCCGGCACGCCCGGCATGGTGAGCTGCGTCAGCGCGACACCGAGCACATTGGCCCGGATGTACGGCTCCAGGGCGTGCCGGAACGCCGTCACCCGCTCGCCCGGCACCCCGCAGGGCCCCGCGGCCACGAACGCGGCCACCGCCTCCTCGTACGGCGGCTCCTGCTCCGTCCAGCTGGTGAACAGGCCCGCCTCCCGCACATGCTTGAGCAGCGCTCCCCGCACCCGCTCGACGTCCGCCTCGCCCAGCCCGAACACCGTCTGCCAGGCCGCCCACGCCAGCTGTGCGTCCGGGACGCCCGTGCCGTCCCGGGTCACCTCCGCCACGAGGTCCGCCCAGTCCCGCGGGCACTCGGTGAGCACGGCCAGCGCGGCCCGTACGTCGGCGCTGCGCTTGGTGTCGTGCGTGGACACCACCGTCCCGGTCAGCGGCCAGTCGCGCTGTACGCGCGCGCAGTACGCGTGGAACCGGTCCGGCGAGACGGACGGGCTGCCCGGGTCGCCGCCCACCTCGGTCGCCGACAGCAGCGCCACGTGCCGGTAGAACGCGGTGTCCTCCACCGACTTGGCCCGCAGCGCCGACGACGTCTGCGCGAACCGCGTCCGGAACTCCACCGCGCCCGGCCCGTCCCCGGCCCGCCCGAGCACGAGATCGCGTACGACGTCCACGGCGCCCGCCTCCTCGGGCACCGCGAAAGCCAGCCGCGCCTCGGCGGCGGCCTCCTCGGTGACCACGAGGGAGGCGTCGGTCGAGGCGTAGGGCCGGTAGACGTCCATCCGCACCAGCAGCTCCTGCAGCGCGGTGCGCAGCGCCCAGGGCGCCCGGTCGCGCAGCGCGGGGTCCGGCGAGGTGTCGCAGACCCGGTGCGCCACCCGCGTCAGCCGGGCGACCTCCGCGGCCAGCTCATGGGTGAGCACCTTGTACCCGGCCCGCCGCACCGTGGCGTCCCAGTCGCCGCCCCGGTCGGTCTGCGGCGCCGCGAACCGCCGGTAGGAGCCGAGGAGTTCCCCGTACCCGGCGGGGTCGGTGAAGAGGCCGTCGATGTGCCGCAGGGCGTCGTAGCCGGTGGTGCCGGCGACCGGCCAGGCGGCCGGCAGATGCTCCCCGTCCGAGAGGATCTTCTCGACGACGGTCCAGCGCCCGCCGGTCGCCTCGTGCAGCCGCCGCAGATAGCCGTCGGGGTCGGCGAGACCGTCGGGGTGGTCGACGCGCAGCCCGTCCACCACGCCCTCGTGCAGCAGCTGGAGGATCTTGCCGTGGGTGGCCTCGAACACCTCGGGGTCCTCGACCCGCACCCCGATCAGCTCCGAGATGGAGAAGAACCGCCGGTAGTTCAGCTCGGTCCGGGCCAGCCGCCACCAGGCCAGCCGGTACCACTGGGCGTCCAGCAGCCGGGGCAGCGGCAGGTCCCCGGTGCCCTCGCGCAGCGGGAACGCATGGTCGTGGTAGCGCAGGACGTCGCCGTCCACCACCAGGTCGTCCAGCACCTGACCGAGCGGGCCGCCGAGCACCGGGAGCAGGATCCGGCCGTCCTGCGCCTCCCAGTCGACGTCGAACCAGCGCGCGTACCGGGACACGGAGCCCTCGCGCAGCACCTCCCAGAGGGCGCGGTTGTGGCGCGGGGCCATCGCCATGTGGTTCGGCACGATGTCCAGCACCAGGCCCAGGCCGTGCTCCCGGGCGGTGCGCGACAGGGCGCGCAGCCCGTCCTCCCCGCCCAGCTCCTCGCGTACGCGCGCGTGGTCGACGACGTCGTAGCCGTGCCCCGACCCCGGAACCGCCTCCAGGACGGGGGACAGGTGCAGATGCGAGACGCCGAGCGAGGCCAGATACGGCACGGCCTCGGCGGCGGCCGCGAACGGGAACGAGGGCTGCAGCTGCAGCCGGTAGGTGGCGGTCGGCACCATCGGTTCGGGGGCTTCAGGTGTCATGCAGAGCTACGTACCCCTCCGGCCGCCCTTCGTGTCATCGCCCGCCGCCACGTGGACCCACGGGCGGGTGCGTCCCGGCCGCGCCGGACCGCACCCGCGCCGCGTCTACACCGGCCGCTGCAGCACCGTCAGGCTGCGGTCCACCAGCGTCAGCCGCTCCCCGGCCTGCACCTTCGGCCCCGTACCCGGTGGCACCCCGTCCGGGCGGGCCGTGTCCACGACCACCTGCCACTGCCGGCCGTGGTCGACCGGCACGACGAAGTCCAGCGTCTTCGGAGAGGCGTTGAACATCAGCAGGAACGAGTCGTCGGCGATCCGCTCCCCGCGCGGTCCCGGCTCGGAGATCGCGTTGCCGTTGAGGAACACCGTCAGCGCCGACGCCTGCGCCCGGTCCCAGTCCCGCTGGGTCATCTCCTTGCCCTCGGGGGTGAACCAGGCGATGTCCGAGAGGTCGTCGTGGGTGCCCTCGACGGGCCGCCCGTGGAAGAAGCGCCGCCTGCGGAAGACGGGGTGCTCGCGGCGCATCGCCACCATCGCGCGCGTGAAGGCGTGCAGGTCGCGCGCGAGGCTGCCGCCCGCCCCCTCCTCCGCCTCCTCGCCGGGCTGCGGCCAGTTAACCCACGACAGCTCGCTGTCCTGGCAGTACGCGTTGTTGTTGCCGTGCTGGGTGCGGGCGAACTCGTCGCCGTGGCTGATCATCGGCACACCCTGGGACAGCATCAGCGTGGCGATGAAGTTGCGCATCTGCCGAGCCCGCAGCGCCAGCACGTCCGGGTCGTCGGTCTCGCCCTCGGCACCGCAGTTCCAGGAGCGGTTGTGGCTCTCGCCGTCCCGGTTGTCCTCGCCGTTGGCGTCGTTGTGCTTCTCGTTGTACGACACGAGGTCGTGCAGGGTGAAGCCGTCGTGGCAGGTCACGAAGTTGATCGAGGCCAGCGGACGGCGCCCGTCGTCCTGGTACAGATCCGAGGAGCCGGTCAGCCGGGAGGCGAACTCGGCGAGCGTGCGCGGCTCGCCCCGCCACAGGTCCCGTACCGTGTCGCGGTACTTGCCGTTCCACTCGGTCCACAGCGGCGGGAAGTTGCCCACCTGGTAGCCGCCCTCGCCGACGTCCCACGGCTCCGCGATCAGCTTCACCTGGGAGACCACCGGGTCCTGCTGCACCAGGTCGAAGAACGACGACAGCCGGTCCACCTCATGGAACTGGCGTGCGAGCGTCGCCGCGAGGTCGAAGCGGAACCCGTCGACATGCATCTCGGTGACCCAGTACCGCAGCGAGTCCATGATCAGCTGCAGCACGTGCGGGGACCGCATCAGCAGCGAGTTCCCGGTGCCGGTGGTGTCCATGTAGTACCGCGGGTCGTCCGTCAGCCGGTAGTACTGCGGGTTGTCCAGGCCCCGGAACGACAGCGTCGGCCCCAGGTGGTTCCCCTCGGCCGTGTGGTTGTAGACGACGTCGAGGATCACCTCGATACCGGCCTCGTGCAGCGCCCGCACCGCCGACTTGAACTCCAGGACCTGCTGGCCGCGGTCGCCCCAGGAGGCGTACGCGTTGTGCGGGGCGAAGAAGCCGATCGTGTTGTAGCCCCAGTAGTTGTTCAGGCCCATGTCGACCAGCCGGTGGTCGTTCACGAACTGGTGGACCGGCATCAGCTCCAGCGCCGTCACACCCAGCTCGGTCAGGTGCTCGATCAGCGCCGGGTGCGCGAGGCCCGCGTACGTGCCGCGCAGCTCCTCCGGCAGCCCCGGATGGCGCATCGTCAGGCCCTTCACATGGGCCTCGTAGATCACCGTGTGGTGGTACTCGGTGCGCGGGCGCCGGTCGTCGCCCCAGTCGAAGTACGGGTTCACCACGACGGACGACATCGTGTGCGGCGCCGAGTCGAGGTCGTTGCGCCGGTCGGGTTCGCCGAAGTGGTAGCCGTACACCTCCTCGCCCCAGCGGACCGAGCCGCTGACCGCCTTCGCGTACGGGTCGAGGAGCAGCTTGGCGGAGTTGCAGCGCAGCCCCCGCTCCGGGGCGTACGGGCCGTGCACCCGGAATCCGTACCGCTGCCCCGGCATGACGCCCGGCACGTACGCGTGGCGTACGAAGGCGTCGCTCTCCCGCAGTTCCACCGCCGTCTCCGAGCCGTCGTCGTGCAGCAGACACAGCTCTACTCGGTCCGCGGCCTCCGTGAAGACCGCGAAATTGGTCCCGGCGCCGTCGTACGTGGCACCGAGCGGATATGCCTCTCCAGGCCAGACCTGCATGCACACGACTCTTTCAGCTCGACCCCGCCGTCGGGGGCGCCTTGACGTCGAGTCTCCCCGAAAGTGATGGAACCACCCCCGACTTACGTCCCTCTTACCGGTCGACCAGTGCATACACCGTATGCCGAACGTGTGGGGCAATCACATACTCCCGATGACCTGGGGGAGTAGGGGGAAGACGTGCGCGAGATAGTGCGCCGCCACCTGGGGAAGGTGGTGGCCGGCACGGCCATCGCGGTGGCGGGGACCGCCGTGATGGTCGGGATCACCCTGCCGGGCACGGCGGGGGCCGGCGAACGGGCGGGGGACACCGCCGGGCAGGCCGCGGCCGCTCAGCAGGGGGCCGCGGGCCAGGGGGCCGGCGCGGTGCCGCCGGGTGTCGTCGAGGAGGCGCCCGACGAGGGTGACGAGGGCGTCGGCGACGACCCGCTGACCGACGACGAGACCGAGCGCGCCGCCCAGCTCGCGGCGAGCGCGCAGCTGCGCACCGCCGGGGAGAACGTGGCCGGGGACCGCGGCGCCCAGCGCCTCGGCGTCGAGCTCGCCGAACCGGAGGGCGGCGAGACGGACCGCGCGGGCGGGCCGCGCCGGGCCGAGGTGACGTTCTACGACTACAAGACCGACGCGCTCGTCACCCGGACCGTCGACCTGGACACCGGCAAGGTCGAGCGGACCGTCACCGAGCACGGCGTCCAGCCGCCGCTGAGCCGGGCCGAGTACGCCGAGGCCGCGAAGCTGCTCATCGCCCACCCGCTGGGCGCGGGCATGAAGGCGGACTACAAGGACGCCACCGGCAAGACGCTCACCTCGCCGGACCAGCTGCTGCTCAACGGCGCCGTGTACCGGGCCACGTCCGGCGGCCAGCCCGCCGCGCTCGACAAGTGCGGCGAGCACCGCTGCGTACGGCTGTTCCCGAAGGTGAAGAACGGGCCCTGGATCGACGCCCGGTCCTTCGTGATCGACCTCAGCGCCCGCCAGGTCGCCCGGCTCGACACGCGCTGAGCCGGCGCCGTCCACCGCACCGGGCCCGACCCGCCCGGACACCACGTACTCGCATCTCCTGCAAGAGGAGTCATCTCGTCATGCGTGCAAACAGCTCGACCAGCGGTTCCCGCCCGAGGAGAAAAGTCCGGGCCCGCACCACCGCCGCCGTCGGCGTGTCCCTGGCCGCCCTGGCCGCCGGCGCCACGACCGGCACGGGCACCGCCACCGCCCAGCCACGCGACGCGGCCCCGGCCGCCGCCGACTGCAGCGCCGCCTACCGCATCGAGAAGAAGCTCAGCGGCGGCACCACCTGGCGCATGTGCTGGCGCTACGACGGCAAGGCCGGTCTGGTCCTGGAGAAGGTCTCCTACCAGCCCAAGGGCGAGACCAAGCCCATCCGGGTCCTCAACAGCGCCCGCCTCGGCCAGATCCACGTCCCGTACGACGACGGCAGCGTCGAGTACGACGACCTGACCGGCTTCGGCTTCGCCCAGGGCCTGATGCCCCTGAAGGCCACCGAGTGCCCGGGCGGCACCATCAAGTCCGTCAAGGTCCCCGAGGCCTGGGACCCGCAGAACCCGAACGTCAAGGGCCTGTGCACGACGACCCGCGCGCGGGGCCACGCCTACCGGATGCAGGGCGACACCGCGAACAAGGTCTACGCCGCGCAGGGCCAGGACCTGCTCGTGTACACCGTCAACCAGGTCGGCTGGTACGAGTACATGACCGAGTGGCGCTTCCAGGACGACGGCACGGTCACCATGAACGTCGGCGCGACCGGCAGCCTGTCGTACGACGACTACGACGCCGGTGACGGCCGCGGCTGGCCCATCGGCAAGGGTGACCGCGCCAAGGCCACCAGCCACAGCCACAACGTCTTCTGGCGCCTGGACTTCGCCCTGGACGGCTCCACCAAGAACCGTGTCGAGCAGTACGACTCGACGGTGAGCGCACCCGCCTCCGGCGACCGCGCGCCGCGGACCAAGACCAGTGTCACCAAGGTCACCAAGGAGCTCACCGGCGACGCCAAGGCCTACCGCTGGTGGCGGATGGTCAGCGCGACCGGCAAGAACAAGGACGGCCACGCCCGGTCGTACGAGATCGTCCCCGGTGTCACCACCAAGTACCCGGGCCGCAGCTACACCAAGCACGACCTGTACGTCACCGAGTACGACAAGTGCGAGAAGTTCGCGACCCACAACCCCGGTTGCGGCAACGGGCACCCCAAGTCCGTGGACAAGTGGGTGGGCGGGCAGGCCCTCAAGCACCCGATCACCTGGATGAACGTCGGCTTCCACCACATCGCCCGCGACGAGGACCAGCAGCCGATGCCGGTCCACTGGCAGGGATTCTCCATCGTCCCGCGCGATGTGACGGCCATGAACCCGCTCACGCCGAGTGAGCTGGCATGGCAGAACGGCCACTGGCAGCCGCGCAGTTGAGAAACGACCTGTCCATCCGGCTGCACCGCCCGCCGCTCCCGGAGTACCCTTCCTTGATCGTTGGGACGGGGAGTGCTCGGGGGAGCGGAAGGCGGTGCGCGGGTGGGCTCGGGAGGGCTGGAGTTGCCCCCTGGTGACGAGGGTCACGAGGGGAACTCCCCAGACGTCCCGCCCGGCACGGTGTCCCTGGCCCGGCCGATGGAGACCACGTCCATCGGTCCGGAGCTGGACTGGGACCCCGAGGCCTGGCGGGAGGTCCGTACCCGCGCCCAGCGGGCCGGGCGGGCCTACATCTGGCTGAACCTCGTCGAGCAGCGGCTGCGGGCCGTCGTGGCCGCCGTGCTGCGGCCCGTCTACGAACCCGTCCACGGGGACGACTGGGTGGTGGCCGCCGCCGGACCGGCCGGTCAGGAATGGGTCCAGCGCGCGGTCGCCGTCCGCGAGGTCAGCCGCCGCAAGGGCTATCTGCTCGACCCGGCCGACGACAACGTCCTCAGCTTCCTCACGCTGCCCCAGTTGCGCGAGCTGATGGTGCAGCACTGGCCGTGCTTCGAGCCCTATCTCGACGACCGCCGGGACGTCGAACTCGCCTTGGACGAGCTCGAGGTGACCCGGAACGTCGTCTCGCGCAACCGCGCCCTGTCCGAGGCGGTCCTCAACCAGGCCGAGCGGGCCTCCGCCCGTCTCCTGGAGGCCCTCGGCACCGGCGGTGACGTGCCGTCGGCCCGCCGGCTGCCCATCGACGCCGTCGAGGACCTGGTCGGCGACCGCTACTCCGACGTCGTCGCCGTGCACTCCGACCGGGTGCGGCTGCTGCGCCGGTTCCCCGCCGAGGACATCTTCGGCGGCGCGCGCCGGCTCGACGCCATCGGTATCGGCCTCAATCTGCTGGTGCAGAACTTCTCCGGGCGGCGGCTGGTCCGGCTCGCGGAGGCGGGCTGCCGGGTACGGCTGCTGTTCCTCAACCCGGCCTCCAGCGCGGTCAAGCGGCGCGAGCGGGAACTGGGCATCAAGCGGGGCGAGCTGAGCCGCGCGGTGGAGATGAACATCCTGCACATGCGGCGGGTGCGGTCCCGGCTGCGGGACCCGGGCGCCTTCGAGATCCAGGTCTTCGACGAGACGCCCCGCTTCACGGCCTACCTCGTGGACGGCGACGGCGCCGACGGCATCGCGGTCGTCCAGAACTATCTGCGGCGCACCCGGGGCATGGAGGCGCCGGTGCTGGTCCTGCGCAACGGCAGCAGGGTCGTGAAGTCGGACGAGGTCGAGGAGGGCGGGCTCTTCCCCACCTATCGCGAGGAGTTCGAGGTCATGTGGGCGGATTCGCGCCCGGTGTCCTGAACTGTCCCGCAGGGCGGGAAGTGTCCCGTGGGCCAAGCGGAATGCGGTCCTCGGATTGTCAGTGGCCCATGGGAAGGTGGAGACCACTGGGGGACGCACCACAAGAAGGGGGACCGCCATGGGGTGGCACCGTGAGCTGCTGATCGGCTTCGACCTGGAGACGACCGGGACCGATCCGCGCGAGGCGCGCATCGTGACCGGCGCCGTCGTCGAGGTCAGGGACGGGCTGGTCCTCGGCCACCGGCAGTGGCTGGCCGACCCGGGCGTCCCGATCCCCGCCGAGGCCGTCGCCGTCCACGGTGTCAGCAACGAACGCGCGGCCGCCGAGGGCCGCCCCGCCGACCAGGTCGCCGACGCCATCGCCGACGTCCTGGTGTCGTACTGGAAGTCGGGCGTCCCGGTCGTCGCGTACAACGCGGCCTTCGATCTGAGCCTGCTCTCCGCCGAGCTGCGCCGGTACGGTCTGCCGTCCCTGCGCGAGCGCCTCGGCGGCCTCGACCCGGCCCCGGTCGTCGACCCGTACACGATCGACCGCCGGGTCGACCGCTACCGCCGGGGCAAGCGCAACCTCGAAGCGGTCTGCCGGGAGTACGGCGTGGAGCTCGACTCCGCCCACGACGCCTTCGCCGACGCCCTCGCCGCGGCCCGTCTGGCCGGCGCGATAGCCGCGCGCCATCCCAAGATCGCCTCCGTCGGCCCGGCCGAGCTGCACCGCCGCCAGATCGAGTGGTACGCCGAGTGGGCGGCGGACTTCCAGACCTTCCTGCGCTCCAAGGGCGACCCGACGGCGGTCATCGACGGCACCTGGCCGGTCCGCGACCCCGAGCCGTCCGCGGCGGGACCGGCCGTGGTCGGCCGGTCGGTACCGGGCGAGGTGCAGATCCCGGCGGACCGGGCCTGAGGCCCCGGCGCGCCGCCGCCCCCGGACCTCAGCGGCTCAGAACGGATACCACCGCACCGTCTCGTCGCCGTCCCGCAGGGACGCCACCCGGCGCCGGAACTCCTCCAGCGCCTTCGGGTTGCTCGGGGCGTGCTGCGCCACCCAGGCGCAGCTCGCCGTCTCGCGGGCGCCGCGGAGCACCGCGCACCCGTCCCACTCGCGCACGTCCCAGCCGTACGTGTCCGTGAACTCCTCGTAGGCCGCCGCGGGCAGCCCGTACCGGTCCCGGGACAGGGCCATGACCACCAGGTCGTGCTCGCGCAGATCGGCGGAGAAGGTCTCCAGGTCGACCAGGACCGGTCCGTCCGGGCCGATGTGCACATTGCGGGGGAGGGCGTCCCCGTGGATCGGGCCCGGCGTCAGACGGGGCGTCAGACGCGCCGCGGCCTCGGCGAAGCCGTCCCTGCGCTCCCGCAGATACGCGGCGTCCGCCGGGTCGATCGCGTCGCCCGCCAGCCGCAGCCAGCGCTCCACCCCGCCCAGCAGTTCACGGGGCGGCAGCGCGAACGGCGGCGCGGGCAGGGCGTGCACGATCCGCAGCAGCGCGGCCAGGTCCCGGGGTTCGGCGGGGCGTACCTCGTCCGGCAGGCGGTGCCATACGGTCACCGGGTGGCCCTCCACCAGCAGGGCCTCCGGTTCGGCGGCACGGACGGCCGGGACCCCGGCGTCCGCCAGCCACCGCGCGATCCGCAGCTCGCGCCGGGCCCGCTCCAGCAGTTCGGCGTCCCGGCCGACCTTGACGACCAGGTCGCCGGCGGCGAACACCGCGTTCTCCCCGAGGGACAGCAGCCGCGCGTCCCCGGCCGGGGACGGCAGGACCTCCGCCGCCGCCAGTACCTCGCGCGCCCGTGCCTCGTCCATCGCCAGCCTCCGTGGGGTCGTACACCTTCGTGAACGGCGTCGGATTCCCGCCATCCGCGCTCAGTCTCGCATTTCCACAGGTCGGACGCGTGCGGGTGGTCTTGACGGGGTACGGCGCCTTCACGACCATGACGGGGCCCGCCCGAGCCGTGCGAAGGGGCTGATGCCGTGACCTCGGTGACCGAGGCCGAGAGGCCGGCCGCCCGTGTGCCCCGCCCCGGCCGGGTCCGGCGCGTCACGGACCGCGGCGCCTGGTTCCTGGTGCTGCCCGCGCTGCTGCCGATCCTGATCCTCAGCGTCGGCCCGCTGCTCTACGGCATCCTGCTGTCCTTCACCGACGCCCAGTCCGGCCGCACCGCGGCCACCCGGTGGATCGGCGGGCTCAACTTCCAGGACCTGCTGCACGACACGCTGTTCTGGGAGTCGTTCCGCATCGGCCTGGTCTGGGCGGTCGGCGTCACCGTGCCGCAGTTCCTGCTGGCCCTCGGCCTCGCCCTGCTGCTCAACCAGGATCTGCGGCTGCGCTGGCTGGCCCGCGCCCTCGCGATCGTCCCGTGGGCCATGCCCGAGGTCGTCGTCGGCGTCATGTGGCGGCTGGTCTACGCCCCCGACGCCGGCGTCCTCAACGAGACCCTGCGCGACCTCGGCCTCGGCGACGGCCGGGACTGGCTGAGCGGCCTCGGCACGGCCCTGCCCGCGGTGATCGTGGTCGGCGTCTGGGCCGGGATGCCCACCACCACGGTCGCCCTGCTCGCCGGACTGCAGAACACCCCGCGCGAACTGCACGAGGCCGCCGCCGTGGACGGCGCCGGCGCCTGGCGCCGCTTCCGCACGGTCACCTGGCCCGCGCTCAGACCCGTGGCCCTGTCCATCACCGCGCTCAACCTCATCTGGAACTTCAACTCCTTCGCCCTGGTCTACGTGCTGACCAGCGGCGGCCCGGGCGGCCGCACCCGGCTGCCGATGCTCTTCGCCTACGAAGAGGCGTTCCGCTACGGGCAGTTCGGCTACGCGGCGGCGATGGGATGTGTGATGGTCGCGGCGATCTCGGTCCTGCTCGCGGTGTTCCTGGCCGGCCGGCTGCGGGGCGGTGACACCGCATGAGGACCAGCCGCACCGGCCGCGCCGGTCAGTACGCCGCCCTGCTCGCCTACCTCGTCTTCCTGGCCTTCCCGTTCCTGTGGCTGGTCTCCACCGCCTTCAAGCCCCCGCGCGAACTGGCCAGTCTGCACCCCACCTGGATCCCGAAGGACCCCACGCTCGCCAACTTCCGTCAGGCCTTCGACGAACAGCCCCTCCTGGACGCCGCCCTCAACTCCCTTGCCGCCGCGCTCGGCACCGCCGTGGTCGCCGTGCTCCTCGCCACCCCGATGGCGTACGTCATGGCCCGCCGGCGGACCCGGCTGGCGCGGGCCGCGACCGGCTGGGTGGTCGTCAGCCAGGCGTTCCCCCTGGTCCTGGTGATCATCCCGCTGTTCCTGGTGCTGAAGAACCTGCGGCTGATCGACTCGATGACAGGGCTGGTCATGGTCTATGTGGTGTGGGCGCTGCCGTTCGCGCTGTGGATGCTCGTCGGGTACGTCCGCGCGGTGCCGCGCGAGCTGGAGGAGGCCGCGGCCGTCGACGGGGCCGGGCGGCTGCGCACCCTCGTCTCGGTGACCGCGCCCCTGCTCGCGCCCGGACTGGTGGCGACGGCCCTGTTCGCGTTCGTCACCGCGTGGAACGAGTTCTTCTTCGCGCTGGTGCTGCTGAAGACCCCGGAGAAGCAGACCCTCCCGGTCGTCCTCACCCACTTCATCGGCGCCGAAGGCGTCGCGGACCTCGGCCCGCTGGCCGCCGCCGCGTTCCTCGCGACCCTGCCGTCCCTGGTGGTGTTCGCGCTCATCCAGCGCCGGATCACGGGCGGCATGCTCACCGGGGCGGTGAAGAGCTGATGCGCGGACGTCTGCTGTGGATGCTCGTCCTGGTCCTGCTGGCCGCCGGCTGCGGCGGCGACACCGACCCGGGCGGCCCCGTCACCCTGCGCTTCCAGTCACTGGCCTGGCAGGAGGAGTCGGTCCGGGTCAACAAGGAGCTGGTGGCCGAGTGGAACGCCACCCACCCCGACGTCAAGGTCGAGTACGTCCAGGGCAGTTGGGACAGCGTCCACGACCAGCTCCTCACCTCCTTCGAGGGCGGTGAGGCACCGGACGTCATCCACGACGCCTCCGACGACCTGGCCGACTTCGCCTACGGCGGCTATCTCGCCGACCTGACCGGCCTGCTGCCCGAGCGGCTCACCCGGGACATCCCGCGGCACAGCTGGGAGACGACGACCTTCGGGGACGGCGTCTACGGCGTGCCCTTCCTCCAGGAACCACGCGTGCTCATCGCCAACGCCACCTGGCTCGAGAAGTCGGGCGTGCGCATCCCCACCCCCGAACACCCCTGGACCTGGCGGGAGTTCCGCGAGATCACCGACCGGCTGAGCGGCGACGGCCGGTACGGGGTCGCCTGGCCGCTCAAGGAACCCGTCTCCGTCAGCCTCAACCTGTCGCTGTCGGCCGGCGGGCAGCTCTTCCACCGGGGCGCCGACGGCAAGGTGACCGTACGGTTCGAGGAGGCCGACGCGGTCATGCCGCGCACGGTCCACGACCAGATCGCCACCGACCGCAGCGCCGCCCCGTCCACCCTGGGAAGCGGCGGCTCCGACACCCTGCCCGGCTTCTTCGGCGGCCGCTACGCGATGGTCCCGCTCGGCTTCTCCTACCGGCAGCAGATCGTGCAGCAGGCGCCCGAGGGCTTCGACTGGCGGGTGCTGCCCGCCCCGGCCGGCACCGACGGCCTCGCCCAGGGCGTCAGCCCGCAGACGCTGTCCATCGCCCAGGACAGCCCCCATCAGCGGGAGGCCGCCCAGTTCATCGACTTCCTGCTGCGGCCGAAGAACATGGTGCGCCTCGCGCTCGGCGACTGGATGCTGCCGACCGGCACCGAGGCCCTGAAGGACCCGACCCTGCACACCGATGAACACGACTGGGCCACCGGCACCGCCCTCGCCGACCGGCTCCGCCCGGCACCCGCGCAATCCGTGCGGGGCTACCCCGAGTTCAAGGACAAGGTCGCCACCCCGGCCTTCCAGGAGTACTACAGCGGAGCCATCGGCCTCGCCGAGCTGCGGACCCGCCTGGAACGGGACGGCAACCTGGTGCTCGCCCGCTACCAGCGCTGACGTAAATCCCTTTGCGCGCGACGCGGGCACCTGCCTAGCGTGCCGTCCATGGCAGCGAACAACGCGATCACGAACACCGGTCTCGGCCGGGGCTGTGCGCACTCCGTACGGATGCGCCGTGGCCCCGGAGCCCTGACCGGCCCGGGGAGCCACACCGCCCGCTGATCGCGCGCGGACCCGCTGTCTCCTCTCTTCTCTCTCTCCTGTCTTCCGGTCAGGGCCTTCGGCTGCCCTTCTCCCTCTCCACGGAAGACAAGGACCGCAGGCCATGGCCCGCCCCAGTCGCGTATCCCGCGCGCTCTCGCAGAACTTCCTCGCCGACCGCGCCGCCGCCGGACAGCTCGCCCGGCTCGCCGCGCCCCACGGCCTCCCCGTCCCGCTGCTGCTCGAAGTCGGCGCGGGCAAAGGCGCGTTGACCGAGCTGCTCGCCCCGCGCTGCCGCAGTCTCCTCGCCTACGAGATCGACCCGCGGCTCGTCCCCGTCCTGCGCTCGCGCTTCGCGGACGCCCCGCACGTCCGCGTCCTCGGCGAGGACTTCCTGCGCGCCAGGGCGCCGCGCACCCCGTTCTCCGTCGCCGGGAACGTCCCCTTCTCCCGTACCGCCGCCGTCGTCGGGTGGTGTCTGCGGGCCCCGCACCTCACCGACGCCACCCTGCTCACCCAGCTGGAGTACGCCCGCAAACGCACCGGCGACTACGGCAGCTGGACCCGGCTGACCGTGCTGACCTGGCCCCGCCACGAGTGGCGGCTCGCCGGACGGGTCGGGCGCCGCAGCTTCCGCCCCGTGCCCCGGGTGGACGCGGGGATCGTCCGTATCGAGCGGCGCCGCACCCCGCTGCTCGCGCCCGGCGCCGACGCCGGCTGGCGGGAGCTGGTCGAACTCGGCTTCTCCGGGGCCGGCGGCTCCCTGCACGCCTCGCTGCGGCGGGCCCGCCCGAGACGGCGGGTGGACGCGGCGTTCCGCGCGGCGGGGCTCGACCGGGACGTCCTGGTGGGGGAGGTGCCGCCGTGGACATGGCTGAGGCTGCACGAGGTGCTGGGCTCGTGAATGCGGATCACAGGGCCGCCGGTGTCATGAATTCAGGTTGCACGAGACGTATCGTCTCGCCTATGGTCGAGCCCATGACCACTCCCGCGCACATCGCCATGTTCTCCGTCGCCGCCCACGGGCATGTGAACCCCAGCCTCGAGGTGATCCGCGAGCTCGTGGCGCGCGGGCACCGCGTCACCTACGCCATCCCGCCGGTCTTCGCCGAGAAGGTCGCCGCGACCGGCGCCGAGCCGAAGCTCTGGAACTCCACGCTGCCCGGCCCCGACGCCGACCCGGAGGCGTGGGGGAGCACCCTGCTGGACAACGTCGAGCCGTTCCTGGCCGACGCGATCCAGGCCCTCCCGCAGCTGATCGAGGCGTACGAGGGCGACGAACCCGACCTCGTCCTGCACGACATCACCTCCTACCCGGCCCGCGTCCTCGCCCACCGCTGGGGCGTGCCCGCCGTCTCGCTGTCGCCGAACCTCGTCGCCTGGGAGGGTTACGAGGAGGAGATCGCCGAGCCCATGTGGGCGGAACCGAAGAAGACCGAGCGCGGGCAGGCGTACTACAAGCGCTTCCGCGACTGGCTGGCGGAGAACGGAGTCGAGCTGCACCCCGACCCGTTCGTCGGCCGCCCCGACCGCTCGATCGTCCTCATCCCGCGTGCCCTCCAGCCCAACGCCGACCGGGTCGACGAGCGGGTGTACTCCTTCGTCGGCGCCTGCCAGGGCGACCGCGGCGCCGAGGGCGACTGGCGGCGGCCGGCCGGCGCCGAGAAGGTCGCGCTCGTCTCCCTCGGCTCGGCGTTCACCAAGCAGCCGGCGTTCTACCGGGAGTGCGTGCGGGCCTTCGCCGGACTGCCGGACTGGCACCTGGTGCTGCAGATCGGCCGGCATGTCGACCCCGCCGAGCTCGGGGAGATCCCCGGGAACGTCGAAGTGCACGACTGGGTCCCGCAGGTGACGATCCTGAGGCAGGCCGACCTGTTCGTCACGCACGCCGGCGCGGGCGGCAGCCAGGAGGGCCTGGCCACGGCCACCCCGATGATCGCCGTACCGCAGGCCGTGGACCAGTTCGGCAACGCCGACATGCTCCAGGCCCTCGGTGTCGCCCGGCACCTCCCGACCGAGGAGGCCACCGCGGAGGCCCTGCGCGAGGCCGCCCTCGCCCTCACCGGCGACCCCGAGGTCGCCCGCCGCCTGAAGGAGATCCAGGCCGAGATGTCCCAGGAGGGCGGCACCCGCCGCGCCGCCGACCTGATCGAAGCCGAACTGCCCGCCGCCCGCCACGCGCGGGCGAACCGGTAGCGGTGATCGTGCCGGTGGAACCTCTCGGGTCCGCCAGGCGTCGATGAGATCGTGACGGACATCGGTGACATGGACCTCGAGGACCTGGTCTCGTCCTGGGAGGAAATCCGGGACGAGTACGACTACTGGGCTCCGGACGGCGAACACGACGGGACGGTCCTCGACTGCGCCGCCCGGCTCGCCGCCGCTCCCGGGGCGGCGGACGCGTACGTGTGGGTGCTCGGCCTGACCTTGCTGGCCCCCTACACGAACCGGTCGGGCGTCGGTTCCCGGGCCGAGGCCGAGGCGGCGCTGCGGGCGGCCGACGCCGCGCAACGCGCCGCGTCCTGCGACCACGACACCCACCCGTACGAGACCCACGCGGGCTACGGCGACGACGAGGAACTCCCCGACCTGCTGCTGCGGATCCCCGACGAGACCGCCGAGTGGTACGAGGACCGCTCCCGCGCGGCCTGGCGCTGCCCGCGCAACGTGGCGGGGTTCGCGCGGATCGCCCTCGACATCCTGCGTCCGGGCGAAGTCGAGGACGTACCGCCCCGGTTGTCCCTGGAGGACCGCGAAGACATCAGGACGCTGCAGGCGTTGCTGGAGCTGTACCCCGAGCCGGGGACGGACGTGGCCGAGGAGATCGCCTCGCAGGGCAGCCGTCTCCACGACGCCGAGCCGGCCGAGCGCCCCGGACGTCTCCACGTCGTGCGGGCCGTGAGCTGGCACGCCGTGTCCGGCATGATCCAGGACAGGTCCGTCCTCCGTGGGCTCATCGGAGCAGTGGAGAAGGTCCTGCCGGACTTCGCCGACGCGACCTGCGACCACGACGGGCACCCGAAGCTCAGCGGTCACAGCACGGACGCCGCCGAACTCGGGATCGTCCTCAGCAGCCCCTCCGGACGCCGCGTGTACGAGCACAAGCGCGACCACTACGGCGGTGGCGCCCCGCTGGATCAGATGGTGTGCCCCGCCTTCATGGCCGAGGTCGCCCGGGAGACGCTGACCGGACTCCGCGCGGGATACGACAAGATCTTCGGGCCCCGCGACACCTCCCACCTCGACGCCGAGTACCTCCGGCCGGACGGTCGGCTCGACATCGAGAAGGTCACCGAGCGGCTCCACAACGTCTCCTGGAACGAGCGGCACGCCGACGAACTGGGTCTGTGGGCGGCGCGCCGCTACGACCGGCTGGAGCGACTCGAAGAGGACGGAGGCCAGATCGACCGGCTCCGGGAGAGGACCGTTCTGCTGCTCACCGCCCGCCAGGCCATGACGATCTCGTACCCCGCCCCGCCCTACGCCGTGGCCCGGGACGTCCTCGCCGCCCTGCGCAGGACCGCCGCCGCACCGCGCCCCGAGCGGTGCGCCCACACCGGCGCCCACCCGTCCCTGGACGCGGGGGAGTTCCGCACGGGCCTGCCGCACTTCTACGCGCCCGAGGAGTTCCCGCCCACGGATGACGGCCACAGCGTGGAGTCGTGGACGTGCGCGCGGTTCGCGGGGCAGGTCGCCGACGCGTGCGTCGCGGCGCTCGAGGGCCTGTACGAGGAGGACGGCGCGCAGGACGAGGCCGAGCAGTAAGGCCCGCCGACTCCCCTGGAGTCGACGGGCCTCACTCGGCGGGCCGGGCGGGTCAGACGGGTACCCGCTCGCCCTCGTCGTCTCGGGCCGCCGTCCGTGTCACGGCCTCCGGTGACTCGTCGTGGGTCAGGTCCGGCAGGCGGTGCAGCCACTTGGGCAGGTACCAGTTGCGCTCGCCCAGCAGTGCCATCACGGCCGGGAGCAGGACGCCCCGGATGATCGTCGCGTCGATCAGCACCGCCGCCGCGAGGCCCACGCCCATCTGCTTCATGGACTGCATCGACAGGGTGCCGAAGATCGCGAAGACGGCGACCATGATGACCGCGGCGCTGGTGACGACGCCGGCCGTGGTGACCACCCCGTGCTGGATCGCGTCCTTCGTGGTCAGGCCGCGCAGCCGAGCTTCACGGATCCGTGAGACCACGAACACGTGGTAGTCCATCGACAGGCCGAACAGGATCACGAAGAGGAACAGCGGCAGCCAGGTGATGATGGCGCCCACACCCTCCGCGCCCACCAGGGACGCGCCCCAGCCGTGCTGGAAGACGGCGACGAGGATGCCGTACGCGGCGCCCACCGACAGCAGGTTGAGCACGATCGAGGTGGCGGCGATCGTCAGGGACCGGAAGGACAGCAGCATCAGCCCGAAGGCGAAGAACACGACGAACGCGAAGACCGGGACGACCGCTCCGGCCAGCTGGTCGTTGAAGTCCTTCGACCCCGCGACCTGACCCGTGATCGGCGCCTCCAGGCCGTCGACCTTGCCGAGCGTGGCCGGGCGGACCTCGTCGCGCAGCTTGTCCAGGCTCTCGCCCGCCTTGTCCAGGTCGGAGCCGCCGACCAGCGGCACGTAGACGAAGGCGACGTTCTGCGCGTCGTGCAGCTTGATGTCGACCGGGCCGCGCGAGGCGCCCGAAGCGACGGCCTGCTCACGGAAGGCGGCGAGCGCGGACTTCACCTCGGGGGCGTTGATGTCGTCCGCCTTGACGACGACCTCGGCCGGCTCGGAGCCGCCCGGGAAGGCGTCGTTGACCCGGTTGTAGGTCTGCACGATCGGCAGCGAGTCCCCGAACTCCTGGTCCAGCGTGAGGTTCTGGGTCTTCATGCCCACCGCCGGGGCCGCGACGGCGAGCAGCGCACCGGCTGCCACCACCACCGAGATGACCGGGCGGGCGAGCACCGCCTTGAGCACGGCCGACCAGAAGCGGCTCTCCCGCTTCACCCCGCCCCGATTGCGGCGCAGCCGGCTCTCCGGGTGCAGGAACGGGATCTTGCCCTTCTCGACCCGCTCGCCCAGCAGCGACAGCAGCGCCGGCAGCACGGTCACCGAGCCGACCATGGCGACCGCCACGACCATCAGCGAGGCCAGGCCCATCGCCTCGAACTCGGCGAGACCGGTGAACAGCATGCCCGCCATCGCCACGCACACCGTGACACCGGAGACGATGATCGCGCGGCCACTGGTGGCGGCGGCGACCCGCAGGGCCGTCTGCGCGTCCCGGCCGGCCTCCCGCTCCTCGCGCTCACGGCGCAGATAGAACAGGCAGTAGTCCACGCCGACGGCCAGACCGACCAGCAGCATCACGGAGTTCGCGGTGTCGGACATCGGCATGACATGGCTGACGAGGCCCATCAGGCCCATCGTCGCCATGATCGCGGTGATGGCGAGCAGCACCGGCAGCAGCGCCGCCACCAGAGCGCCGAAGGCGATGAGCAGAATGCCGAGGGCCACCGGCACCGCGGAGTACTCGGCCTTCTGGAAGTCGTCCCCGAAAGCGTCGTCGAACGTCTTCATCATGCTGGCGCCGCCGATCTCCTCGATCCGCAGCGAGCCGTGGTCCTTCTGGACCTCCTCGACGGCCTTCAGCACGGGCTCGACCCGCTCCCCGGCGGTGTCGGAGTCCCCGCGCATGTCGAACTGCACCAGGGCGCTGCGGCCGTCCTCGGAGATGGTCTTCGTGTCGTACGGCGACGTCACGTCCCGGACCTCGCCGGTGCCCTCCACGGCCTTCACGACCGCGTCGACCGCGTCGCGGAACGCCGGGTCGGTGGCCTTCAGCGAGCCGCCCTTCGCCTGGATCAGGACGGTCTCACCGGCCGGCTCCTCGATGCCGGCGTCCTCGATGATCCGTGCGGCGGTGTGCGTCTCCCCCTTCAGCTGGTCGCTGTCCGTGACGTCGACCCGGCCCGCCGCCGAACCGAGGCCCATCGCCAGGACGACGAACAGCACCCAGATCCCGACGGCGGTCCATCGATGGCGGGCGCTCCAGCCGCCGGCGCGAGCGGCGAGCCCCCGCACTCGCGTCTCCCTGTTCCCCATGAGGGCCTGCCCCCTGTGGTCGCGGCGACGGCCCCACGCCGTCACCTTTCGTCTCTCGACGGTATGAGCCGGGCGGAACGGTCTCGTCGTGCTGCCCGGTGAAGTGCGGCGGGCGGAACTCATCCCCTCGTACGCCGAAGCCTCCGCACCGAGGAGGACAGCGGCCCCTTACATCTATCCCGGGCGGTCGGGGACACCGATCAGGGATCAGCTTCCGGGACGAGTGGGGCGACCGGGACACCGGAGCTTGTGCTTCGTGCTGACCGGTAAGTAACTTACGGTTGCGGTCATCGTGCCCACCCCCACGGGGCACGACGGCCGCGCTCTCGTCGTCCTAGGCTGGCCGGATGACGACGATGTACGCGGCGCTGCTGCGCGGGATCAACGTGGGCGGCAGCCGGAAGGTGCCCATGGCCGAGCTGCGCACCCTTCTGACCGGCCTCGGACTCGACGGCGTGCGCACCCATCTCCAGAGCGGCCAGGCCGTGTTCGCCGCCGGGCGCGGCGACGAGGACTCCCTCGCCGCGGAGATCACGGCGGCGATCGAGGCGCACTTCGGCTTCCCGGTGGACGTCATCGTCCGCGACCACGCCTACCTCGAGGCCGTCGTCGACGACTGCCCGTTCCCCGCGGACACGCTCGAGGGCAGGCAACTCCACGTCACCTACCTCTCCGCGCCCGCGGACCCCGCGCGCTACGCCGGGATCGACCCGGCCGCGTACCTGCCGGAGGAGTTCCGGCTCGGCGACCGGGCGGTGTACCTGTACGCCCCGGACGGACTCGGCCGCTCCAAGCTCGCCGAGGCCCTGTCGCGGCCCCGGCTCACCAAGGGCCTGATCGCCACCAGCCGGAACTGGAACACCGTCGTGAAACTCGTGGAGCTGACCGGTGCCTGACCGCGACCCCGCCGTCCAGGCGGCCATCGAGGGAGAAATGCGTCTGCTGGACCCCGAGGTCCGCCGCTCCCCGGAACTCCTCGGCGCCCTGCTGCACCCGGAGTTCCACGAGTTCGGCTCCTCCGGCAGCCACTGGGACCGGGCCTCGACCCTGGCCCGCCTCCCCCTGGACACCGACCCGCACCGGTACGTCGTCACCTCCCCGATCCACGGCGTCCGGCTCGCGCCCGACGTCGTCCACCTCGTCTTCGACACCGAACGCGAGGGCGTGCGCGCCCACCGCAGCTCCCTGTGGCGGCGGACGGACGCGGGCTGGCAGATGTACTTCCACCAAGGGACGCCGTACGGCGGAGAAGAGGCATGAGCGTGCGCTACGTCATCATCGGGGCCGGAGCCGTCGGAGGAGTCGTCGGCGGACGGCTCGCCGAGGCCGGACACGACGTCGTCCTCGTGGCGCGCGGCGCCCACCACGACGCCCTACGGGACCACGGACTGCGGCTCAGGGTCCCCGAGGGCGAACTGGCCCTGCGGATACCGGTCGTCGACGGCCCGGACGCGCTCGGCGCGCTGCGCCTCGACGACGTCCTCGTCCTCGCCGTCAAAACCCAGGACACCGAGGCGGCGGTGCGCGCCTGGGGCCCCGCGCCGGTCACCGGCGGGGGGACGGCCGCCGAGCGGCTGCCGCTGGTCTGCGCGCAGAACGGCGTCGAGAGCCAGCGCCTCGCCCTGCGGGTGTTCCGGCGCGTGTACGGCGTCTGCGTCTGGCTGCCCTGCACCTACGTCGAACCGGGCGTGGTCTCCGCGGCCGGCACCCCGCTCACCGGCATCCTGCACCTCGGCCGCCATCCGCACGGCACCGACGAGACCGCCCGGCTCATCGCCGCCGACCTGGAGAAGTCCCGTTTCGAGGCGCCGGTCGTGCCCGACGTGGCGCGCTGGCAGTACGCCAAGCTGCTGGCCAACCTCGGCAACGCGGTGGAGGCGCTCACCGGGCCGGTCGCCGGCGAGGAGGCCATGGCCCTGCTGGGGCGGGTCCAGGCGGAGGGCGCGGCCGTCCTGCGCGCCGCCGGGATCGCGTACGCCACCCCCGGGGAACAGCGGGCGGTCCGCGGCGACAAGGTCACCCTCGTCCCGCTGGACGGCGTCCCGAGCGGCGGCGGCTCCTCCTGGCAGTCCCTCGCCCGGGGCACCGGCACCATCGAGTCCGACTACCTCAACGGCGAGATCGCCCTCCTGGGCCGGCTGCACGGCGTGGCGACCCCGCTGAACGAACTCCTCCAGCACCTCGCCGGCACGTTCGCGCGCGAGCGCCGGGAGCCGGGGTCGATGCCCCTGGCGGAGCTGGTGCGACGCGCGGACGAGGCCGTCGCCCGCACCGGCTGAAGGGGCTCAGGCGCCGAGCGCCGTCAGCACCGGCCGGCGGGCCGCCTCGTAGCGGGCCAGCAGGAGCCGCGCCACCTCGGGCGCGGCCCCGAGCACGTCCGCGAGGACGTCCGCCCCGGCCGCGCCCCGCGCGATCCGGTCCGGCAGCCGGCCCGGCGCCAGTACGTACGGCGCCACGGCCACCCGGGCGCAGCCGAGGTCCCGCAGCTCGCGGACGGCGTCCTCGGTGCGGGGAAGGGCAGCGGAGGCGAACGCAGGCCGCACGGCGCACCAACCGGTGTGCCGCCACTCCCGCGCGATTTCTGCGATCACTGCGATCGCCTCCGGGTCGGTGGACCCCGCCGAAGCCAGCACGACCCCGGTCGAGGACTTGTCGGCGGGCGTCAGGCCCGCCTCGTACAGGCGCCGCTCCAGGGCCGCGATCAGCAGCGGCGACGGGCCGAGCACGTCCGCCTGCCGGATCCGCAGCCTGGCCGGCGCCTCCCGCAGCACCGCCGGGATGTCGGCCTTCGCGTGGAAGGCACGGGTCAGCAGCAGCGGCAGCGCCACGACGTCCCGGACGCCCTCGGCGGCCAGCGACTCCAGGACGCCCTGCACGGACGGGACGTTGAAGTCCAGGAAGCCGGTCTCCACCCGCAGCCCCGGGCGCATCGCGCGCACCTGCCGGACGAGGGCGTGCACGGTCGCGGCATGCCGTGGGTCACGGCTGCCGTGGGCGATGACGAGGAGGACCGGCTGGTTGTTCACGGGAGTTCAGCTCCTTGCCAGCAGACCGCGGCCGCGCAGCACCCGGCGCTCCAGCGGGCTGAAGATCAGCAGGTCGATGGCGATGCCGACGACCAGGATGAGCAGGATGGCGAAGAAGACCATGGACATGGAGCTGGTGTTGCGGCCGTTCTCGAGGAGCTGGCCGAGGCCCACGCCCAGGTCGGGGGAGGAGGCGATGATCTCGGCGGCCATCAGCGACCGCCAGGAGAACGCCCAGCCCTGCTTCAGACCGGCGAGATAGCCGGGCAGCGCGGCGGGCATCACGACGTGCCAGGTGCCCTTCAGACCCGTCGCGCCCAGGGTGCGGCCGGCCCGCAGGAACAGCGGCGGCACCTGGTCGACGCCCGACACCAGCCCGTTGGCGATCGACGGCACCGCGCCCAGCAGGATCACCGCGAACATCATCCGGTCGTTCAGGCCCAGCCAGATCACGGCCGGCGGCACCCAGGCCACCGACGGCAGGGACTGCAGCCCGGACAGGATCGGCCCGATCGCGGCCCGTACGAACCGCACCCGCGCGACGATCAGCCCGAGCGGGGTGCCGATCGCGAGCGCCAGCAGGAAGCCGAGCAGACCGCGCGAGACCGACGTCCAGATGTACTGGTGGAGGGTGCCCTCCAGCCACGCCTCGCGCAGCTCGTCCCAGACCGCGGACGGCGGCGGCAGCTTGGTCGGATCGTCGGCGATCCCGGACGACACCAGGAACTGCCAGAGCGCCAGCACCAGCAGGACGGCGACGACCGGCGGCAGGACCTTCTGGGTGAGGGTCTTCCGGAACGGCGTACGGCCGCTGTCCACCGTCTCCAGGGCGTCCAGGCCCGCCTCGAGTCCGGCGAGATCGGCGCCGTCCTTGGCGGCGGTCGTCTCAGTGCTGGCCATGACGGCGGATCTCCCCACGCAGTTCTTCGGTGATCTCCCGGGACAGTTCGGCGACCTCGGCGTCCTCGATCCGGCGGGGCTGCGGGATGCCCACGGTCCACTCCCGGGCGACGCGGCCGGGCCGCGACGACAGCAGGACCACCCGCTGGGCGAGCCGGACGGCCTCGCGGACGTTGTGCGTCACGAACAGGACGGACACGCCGGTCTCCCGCCAGATGCGGGTGAGTTCGTCGTGCAGGACGTCCCGGGTGATGGCGTCCAGCGCGGCGAACGGCTCGTCCATGAGGAGCAGCCGGCTGTCCTGGGCGAGCGCGCGGGCCATGGCGACGCGCTGGCGCATGCCGCCGGACAGCTCGTGCACCCGCTTGCCGTACGCGCCCTTCAGGCGGACCAGTTCGAGCAGTTCCTCGGCGCGCTGGCGCCGCTCGGCCTTCGCCACGCCCCGCAGCTTGAGGGCGAGTTCGATGTTCTTGCCGGCCGTGAGCCAGGGGAACAGGGCGTGTTCCTGGAACATCAGGGCGGGGCGGCCGTCGGTGCTGATGGTGCCCGCGCTGGGCCGGTCGAGGCCGGCGACCAGGTTGAGCAGGGTGGACTTGCCGCAGCCGGAGGCTCCGAGAAGGGTGACGAACTCGCCGGGGGCGACGTCGAGGGTGATGTCGTCGAGGACGAGCTGCTGCCCGGCCGGGCCGGCGAAGGACTTCGAGACATGCTCGATCCGGGCGGCGTGCTCGACGGACGCGTCCGTGCCGGCGGCCGTGGCGAGGGCGGTGGCCATGGTCGTCACCTCCTGGGAACTCGATGGATGGGCTTGCTCGACGGATGGGGCTGTTCGGCGGGTGGGGTGGCTCGGCGGACGGGGTTACCCGGCGCCGAGACCGGCGTCGTGGACCGCGGCCGCGCCCTCGGCCTTGAGGACCCTGTTCAGCGGGCCCAGGTCGTAGATGCCGGTCAGATCGGGGCGCTGGAGCAGGCCCGCCCGGACCGCGTGACCGGCCTGGGTGCGCAGCGTGGACGCCAGCGGGTCGTCGGTGACCGCGAGGGACTTCCACGCCGGGTCGAGGACGTTCGCGGGCAGCGGCTTGCCGGTGTCGGCCTCCAGCTGCGCGTTCGCCGCGGCCTTCGCGCGGTCCTGGTGGGCGGTGATCCACCGGTTCGTCTTCACGGAGGCGCGCAGGACGGCCTCCACGGCCTTCGGGTGCTCCTTGAGGAAGCGCTGCGACACGACGACGTTCGTGATCACGAACTTCTCGCCGGGCCACAGGTCCGACTCGTCCAGCAGCACCTTGCCGCCCTCGGCGACCAGCTTGGAGGCGGTCGGCTCGGGCACCCACGCGCCGTCGATCGACCCGGACCTGTAGGCGTCCGGCGTGATCTTGTTGTCGGTGCGGACGACGGACACATCGCCCTTGCCGCTCTCCGCGTCGACCTTCCAGCCCTGCTCGGAGGCCCAGTTGAGGAACGCCACGTCCTGGGTGTTGCCGAGCTGCGGAGTCGCGATCCGCTTGCCCTTGACGTCCTTCAGCGACTTGACCTTCTCCGGGTCCACGACGAGCTTCACACCGCCCGAGGCCGACCCGGAGACGATCCGCAGATTCTTCCCCTGCGCCTTGATGTAGCCGTTGACGGCGGGGGAGGGGCCGATCCAGCCGATGTCGACGGAACCGGAGTTCAGCGCCTCGATCTCCGACGGACCGGCGTTGAACGTCGCGTACTCCGCCCGTGTGCCGCCCAGCTCCTGCTGGAACAGGCCCTCGTGCCGGCCGACCAGGGCCGTCGCGTGGGTCAGGTTCCCGAAGTAGCCGATGCGCACCGAGTCCAGGCCGTCCACCTTGGGCGCGCCCGCGACGGCCTGCTCGGTGGACTCCTTGGCCTGCGAGCCGTAGCCGCACGCCCCGAGGGCGAGCAGCGGCAGCGCGGCCAGGACGGCGAGCGTCCGGCGCGGGGCGCGGCGGGCGGACACGGAACGTGTCACGTCAGAAATCCCACCCGTCGTCCTCGGGCTCCTCCTTGACCGGCTCCGGGGCCGCGAAGGACTCGCCGACCATGCCCGCGGTCAGCGTGGTGCCGTCGCTCGGGTCGATCAGGATGAACGAGCCCGTACGGCGGGAGTCGGCGTAGGAGTCGACCGGCAGCGGCTCGGCGGTGCGCACCTTGACGCGGCCGATGTCGTTGGCGACGAGCTGCCCGGGGTGCGGGTGCAGGGACAGGTCGGAGAGCGTGAGCCGGGACGGGATGTCCTTCACGATCGCCTTGACGGTGCGGGTGCCGTGCTTGAGCAGCACCCGGTGGCCGACGGTCAGCGGGGCGTCGGCGACATGGCAGACGGTGGCCTCGATGTCCTGCGTGGTCGGGGGCGCGTCCTTGGTCGGCACGATCAGGTCGCCGCGCGAGACGTCGATGTCGTCTTCCAGGAGGACCGTCACCGACTGGGTGGTCCAGGCGACGTCGACGGGCTCGCCCAGCAGGTCGATCCCGGAGATCGTGGACGTACGGCCCGACGGCAGCACGGTCACGGACTCGCCGACCCGGAACGAACCGGCGGCGATCTGGCCCGCGTAGCCCCGGTAGTCGGGGTGCTCCGCGCTCTGCGGCCGGATCACGTACTGCACGGGCAGCCGCGCGTGGCAGTGGCTGAGGTCGTGGCTGACCGGGACCGTCTCCAGGTGCTCCAGGAAGGTCGGGCCGCCGTACCAGTCCATGTGCGCGGACGGGTCCACCACGTTGTCGCCGGCCAGCGCCGAGATCGGGATGGCGGTGATCTCCGGGACGCCCAGCTCCAGCGCGTACGCCGTGAACTCCTCGGCGATCGCGGCGAACACGGACTCCTGGTAGTCCACCAGGTCCATCTTGTTCACGGCGAGCACCACGTGCGGGACGCGCAGCAGGGCGGCGATGGCCGCGTGCCGGCGGGTCTGCTCGACCACGCCGTTGCGGGCGTCGACGAGGATCACCGTCAGCTCGGCGGTCGACGCGCCGGTCACCATGTTGCGGGTGTACTGCACATGGCCCGGGGTGTCGGCCAGGATGAACCGGCGCCGGGGCGTGGCGAAGTAACGGTACGCCACGTCGATCGTGATGCCCTGCTCCCGCTCGGCCCGCAGACCGTCGGTGAGCAGCGCGAGGTCGGGCGCGTCCTGGCCACGGCTCAAGGAGGCGCGCTCCACGGCCTCCAGCTGGTCGGCGAGCACCGACTTGGAGTCGTGCAGCAGCCGCCCGACCAGGGTGGACTTGCCGTCGTCGACGGAGCCCGCGGTGGCGAACCGCAGCAGGGTGGTGGCCGAGAGTTCCTCGGTCGTCGTGGTGCTCATGCTTAGAAGTACCCCTCGCGCTTACGGTCTTCCATCGCGGCCTCGGAGAGCTTGTCGTCGGCGCGGGTGGCGCCCCGCTCGGTGAGCCGGGACGCGGCGATCTCGGTGATGACCTGCTCCAGGCTCACCGCGTCGGAGTCCACGGCACCGGTGCAGGACATGTCGCCGACGGTGCGGTAGCGCACGAGCCGCTTCTCGACGGTCTCGCCGTCCTTCGGGCCGCCCCACTCGCCGGCCGTCAGCCACATCCCGGAGCGCTTGAACACCTCGCGCTCGTGGGCGAAGTAGATCTGCGGCAGCTCGATGCCCTCGCGGGCGATGTACTGCCAGACGTCCAGCTCGGTCCAGTTGGACAGCGGGAAGACACGGACGTGCTCGCCGGGCGCGTGGCGGCCGTTGTACAGGTTCCACAGCTCGGGCCGCTGGCGGCGCGGGTCCCACTGCGAGAACTCGTCGCGGAGGCTGAACACCCGCTCCTTGGCGCGGGCCTTCTCCTCGTCGCGGCGCCCGCCGCCGAACACCGCGTCGAACCGCTCCGCCTGGATCTTCTCCGTCAGCGGCAGCGTCTGCAGCGGGTTGCGGGTGCCGTCCGGGCGCTCCTTGAGCACCCCCCGGTCGATGTAGTCCTGCACCGAGGCGACGTGCAGCCGCAGCTGGTGCTTCTCGACGGTGCGGTCCCGGTACTCGATGACCTCGGGGAAGTTGTGGCCCGTGTCGACGTGCAGCAGGGAGAACGGCACCGGCGCCGGCGCGAACGCCTTCAGCGCCAGATGCAGCATGACGATGGAGTCCTTGCCGCCGGAGAAAAGGATCACCGGCCGCTCGAACTCACCCGCCACCTCACGGAAGATGTGGACGGCCTCCGACTCCAGGGCGTCCAGATGCGACAGGGCGTACGGGCTGCCCGTACCCTCCTGCGGCGTGGCGACGGTCGTCGTCATGCCAGTCCCCTCTCGGTGAGCAGGGCGTACACGGACGCCGCGGACTCCTGCACGGTCTGGTGCTGCGACTCGATCCGCAGATCCGGCGACTCGGGCTCCTCGTACGGGTCGTCGACCCCGGTGAGCCCGGTCAGTTCGCCGGCGGCCTGCTTGGCGTACAGCCCCTTCACATCGCGGACGGAGCACACGTCGACCGGCGTGGCCACGTGCACCTCCAGATACGGAGCCCCGCTCTCCTGGTGGCGCTTGCGGACCGCCTCACGGCTGTCGGCGTAGGGCGCGATCACCGGGACGAGCGTCTTGACGCCGTTGCGGGCGAGCAGTTCGGCGACGAAGCCGATGCGCTGCACGTTGGTGTGCCGGTCCTCGCGGCCGAAGCCGAGGCCCGCCGAGATGAACTCGCGGATCTCGTCGCCGTCGAGGACCTCGACCCGGTGGCCCTCGGCCCGCAGCCGGCCGGCCAGTTCATGGGCGATGGTGGTCTTGCCGGCGCTCGGCAGACCCGTGAGCCAGACGGTGGCTCCGGTCGTCACGTGGTTCTCCTGAGTCGTGGGGGTCGTCATCCGTGCAGTCCGCACTCGGTCTTGGCGCGGCCCGCCCAGCGGCCGGCGCGCGCGTCCTCGCCCGCGAGGACCCGGCGGGTGCACGGGGCGCAGCCGACGGAGGCGTAGCCGTCCGTCAGCAGCGGGTTGGTCAGCACGCCGTGCTCGGCGACGTAGGCGTCCACGTCGTCCTGGGTCCAGCGGGCGATGGGGGAGACCTTGACCTTCCGCCGCTTCTCGTCCCAGCCGACGACCGGGGTGTTCGCCCGGGTCGGGGACTCGTCCCGGCGCAGGCCGGTCGCCCAGGCCGCGTAGCCGGCGAGGCCGCGCTCCAGCGGCTCCACCTTGCGCAGCCTGCAGCACAGGTCGGGGTCGCGGTCGTGCAGCTTCGGGCCGTACTCGGCGTCCTGCTCGGCGACCGTCTGCCGGGGGGTGAGGGTGATGACGTTGACGTCCATCACGGCCTCGACGGCGTCGCGGGTGCCGATGGTCTCCTCGAAGTGGTAGCCGGTGTCCAGGAACACCACGTCGACGCCGGGCATCGCACGGGAGGCGAGATGGGCGACCACCGCGTCCTCCATCGAGGAGGTCACGCAGAACCGCTCACCGAACGTGTCCGCCGCCCACTGGAGGATCTCCAGCGCGGAGGCGTCCTCCAGGTCGCGGCCCGCCTGCTCGGCGAGCGCCCGCAGTTCGTCCGTCGTGCGCTCGTGAGTCGCCGTCATATCTCGTCTCCCCCGGTGTCGTCGTGCCGAAGGCCCCGGGCGAGCAGCCCGAGGAACTTCAGCCGGAAGGCGCGGTTGCACGCGGCGCACTCCCAGGCGCCGTGGCCCTCCTCGCTCGGGCGCAGGTCCTCGTCGCCGCAGTAGGGGCAGTAGAAGGGTGCGGCCCGCTCGCTCATGACAGGGCCTCCTCCGAGGCGCGCGCGGCCCAGGCGGCGAACCGCTCGCCCTCCTCGCGCTCCGCCTGGAACCGTTTGAGGACCCGCTCGATGTAGTCGGGCAGTTCCTCCGAGGTGACCTTGAGACCGCGGACCTTGCGGCCGAACCCGGCCTCCAGGCCGAGCGCACCGCCGAGGTGCACCTGGTAGCCCTCGACCTGCTCGCCCCGGTCGTTCAGGACCAGCTGCCCCTTGAGACCGATGTCCGCCACCTGGATACGGGCGCAGGCGTTCGGGCAGCCGTTGAGGTTGATGGTGAGCGGCTCCTCGAACTCCGGCAGGCGGCGCTCCAGTTCGTCGATCAGCTGCGAGCCGCGCTGCTTGGTCTCGACGATGGCCAGCTTGCAGAACTCGATGCCGGTGCAGGCCATCGTGCCGCGCCGGAAGGTGGACGGCCGCGCGGTCAGATCGAGCGCCTCCAGGCCCTCGACCAGCGAGTCGACCTGGTCCTGCTCGACGTCGAGCACGATCATCTTCTGCTCGACGGTGGTGCGCACCCGGCCCGAGCCATGGGCCTCGGCCAGGTCGGCGATCTTGGTGAGCGTGGCGCCGTCGACGCGTCCGACGCGCGGGGCGAACCCGACGTAGTAGCGGCCGTCCTTCTGGCGGTGGACGCCGATGTGGTCGCGCCACTGCTGCACGGGCTGCTCGGGGGCGGGCCCGTCGACCAGCTTGCGCCCGCCGAGGTACTCGTCCTCCAGCACCTGGCGGAACTTCTCCGCGCCCCAGTCGGCGACGAGGAACTTCAGGCGGGCGCGGTTGCGCAGCCGCCGGTAGCCGTAGTCGCGGAAGATCGAGATGACGCCCTCGTAGACGTCCGGCACCTCGTCGATCGGCACCCAGGCGCCCAGCCGCACACCCAGCTTGGGGTTGGTGGACAGACCGCCGCCGACCCAGATGTCGAAGCCGGGGCCGTGCTCGGGGTGCACTACGCCGACGAACGCGACGTCGTTGATCTCATGCACCACGTCGAGGAGCGGCGATCCCGAGATGGCCGTCTTGAACTTGCGGGGGAGGTTGGAGTAGGCCGGGTTGTTCAGGACCCGGCGCTTCATCTCCTCCAGCGCGGGGGTGGCGTCGATGATCTCGTCCTCGGCGATGCCGGCGACCGGCGAGCCGATCATCACACGCGGGGTGTCGCCGCAGGCCGTGACCGTGGACAGGCCCACGCCCTCCAGCCGCTCCCAGATCGCGGGGACGTCCTCGATGCGGATCCAGTGGTACTGGACGTTCTGCCGGTCGGTGATGTCCGCGGTCCCGCGCGCGTACTCCTGCGAGACCTCGCCGATGACCCGCAGCTGCCGCGTGGTCAGCGCGCCGCCGTCGATGCGGACGCGCAGCATGAAGTAGGAGTCGTCCAGCTCCTCCGGCTCCAGGACGGCCGTCTTGCCGCCGTCGATCCCGGGCTTGCGCTGGGTGTACAGCCCCCACCAGCGCATACGGCCGCGCAGATCGTTCGGGTCGATGGAGTCGAAGCCGCGCTTGGAGTAGATCGTCTCAATGCGTGTCCGCACATTGAGACCGTCGTCGTCCTTCTTGAACTGCTCGTTGCCGTTCAGCGGGGTGAGGTGGCCCACGGCCCACTGACCCTCACCGCGGTGACGGCTCACCTTGCGGCGCGGAGTCGCGGCGGCAGGCTTCTGCGGGGTGGCGGCCATGGTTGATACGTCCTTCGGGACAGGCGGGAATGCGGCTTTGACCTGCGCATACGGGCGCACGGGCAGAGGTGCGCGGCATCGCGCGGGACGGAAGCGTGAAAAAAGAGAGGTGTCGGGCGCTCAGGGGCGGTCAGCGCACCGGACAGATGGCGCTGGACATGCGGCCCAGGTCGACGTGCCGCCGACTCACCAAGGCAATTCCAGTTCCAGGCATGACGGAAGCGTGTCACGGCGATCTGAGACCAGTCCAGCTTCGTCCGAGATGCGGACACCCTTGTCCCGTAGAGTGAGACAAGGGTGTCGTCGGTCACATGGCCCGATCAGGCCGTTTCCGGCCAGGTCAGCCAGGGTACGCGCCGGGCCACGGCCCGGGCGTCGCCACCTCGGCCTCCTCCTCGACCTTCGTGTCGAACAGCGTGAAGCCCCGGCGCTGGTAGTTGGCCATCGCGTGCTCCCCGTCCTTGCTGCACGTGTGCAGCCACACCCGCTTCGTCGGCGGGAGATCCGGCCACCGCTCGGCCAGGTCCCAGGCGCGGGCGGTGGCGTACGACAGCAGATGGCCGCCGATCCGCCGCCCGCGGAAGGCCGGGATCAGGCCGAAGTAGACGATCTCCACGACCCCGCCGTCCTGCGCCTCCAGCTCGACATAGCCCGCCGGAGTCCCGCGGTCGTACGCCACCCAGGTCTCGACACCCGGACGCTCCAGCTGCTCCTGCCACCGCGCGTAGCTCCAGCCGAGCCGGTCCACCCAGCGGATGTCGCCGCCGACGGACGCGTACAGGAAACGGCTGAACTCGGGCGAGGGGACCTCGGCGCGGACGACCCGTACGTCCCCCTCCGGCGCGGGGGCCGGGAGGAGGTCGGTGGGGGCGGTCTGTTCCAGGGACCAGGTGGTCACGGCGATGGTGGGCATGCGGTCAGGCAATCATCCCGACGGCGGATCTGTCGATCGGCCCCCTCGTCTGTGCCGGGGCCGGACGGCTGCCCCTCACTCCAAGACCGCCCCTCAGTCCAGCCGCGTCTCAGTCCAGCGCCGCGTCGATCGACCGCAGCGGCACCGCGAACAGGATCCGGCCCGACTGGGACCAGACCTCGCCGGTCGCCTCCCAGTACGACAGGGAACCCGCGCCCACGCCCCAGCACCTCGGGGCGCCCTCCGTGCCGCACCGCGTCGCCTCGGCGCCGTCGGCGTCCTGGCGCCACAGGCTGCCGTGCCGGTCCGTCCGGGCCGGAGCGCGGCCCACGTACCAGCCGGCGCCCTCCGCGCCGGACGCCCTGCGGGACAGCACGCCCTGGACGCCGGACGCCTCCGTCTCGTACGCCTCGACCGCCCGGGCCGTCCCGGAGGCGTCCGTGGCCAGCAGACCGGTGCGGGCCGGGTCCTTGCTGAACGCGTACCGCCACAGCCGCGCGTGCCCGTCGCTGTCCGCCGCCGTCCGCTCGCTCGCGACCAGACTGTCCGGGGCCGTGCTGCGGTCCAGCGACACCGATCCGAGGCGGGGCGCGTCCCGCCCGGTCAGCCGGTACGAGCCGACCGCCGGCAGCACGAAGTGGTGGCCGTGCGCCGACCAGCCCGAGCCGACCCGGCCCACGGCGGCGCCGTCGACCGTGGTGCGCTGGACGCGGTCCAGGTCGTACACGTACAGCCCGTCGCCCGCGGTGACCAGCAGCTTGTCCTGGTACCAGACCATGCCCGTGAGGCCGGACGTCAGCGCGCGGTAGTCCCGTCCGCCGTCCACCGGGACGACGAGCAGCGCCGAGGCGTACAGCATCTGGTCCATGTCGGTGGCGTCCACGAACGACACCCGCGCCAGCCGGCCGGCGTCCTGGCTCCAGCCGGACAGGATCACCCGGTGGTCGTTCCACCAGCCGTCGTCGTCGGCGTCGCCCGAGGTGGTCACGGCACCGGCCCGCCAGGACCGGGTGTCCTCGGCGTCCCAGCAGTACGCGCGGGTGGCGGCCGGCGCGACCGGCAGTGCCGTGCGCTCCCCGGCCGTACAGCCGTCCGCGGTGCGCAGCGCGTGCTCGGCGCCCTCCAGGACGGCGCTCACGCCGACCGGCTTGCCCATCGAGGAGGAGAGCGTGTCCAGGGTGGCCTCGGGGACCAACTGCTCGCGCAGCCGCAGCGCGTCCGTCCCGGCGGCCCCCGCGAGCGGCTTCAGCGCCCCGGGATCATCCCCCACCGTGGCCTGCGAGGCGCTGATCATCGTGGCGGCGGCGGTGAGCGCCAGGGCCGTTCCGGCGAGGAACGCCCGCAGCGCACGGCCCTGCTTGCGTCGACGGTGTCTGCCGCGGTGCTTCATCAAACCTCCCGAGGCGAGCCAACTGCGGCCATTGGTCAGAGCGTTGACCAAAGGAGCAGGTGGGGCGGCCCGTACCAGGGATGCTACGGCAGGAAGGCACGCGCGCGGACGAAGACCCTGCAAATATGCGCAAGAAGGTTATGGACGGGTCATCCCGGCCGGTGCCCCGCTCCCCGCGCGCGGGCGATCCCGGGCGCCGTGGAGTGCGGCAGCAGCGCACCCGGATCGCCCGGCAGCAGCACCTCCACCTCGGCGTCCTCCCGGAAGCGGTACGGCCGGTGCTCCAGATGCGCCCCGAGATAGCGCCGCACCCGCGACATCTCGGCCCGCACGGTCACCGTGCGCCGGGCGTCCCCGAACATGTCCTCGGCCAGCCCCGCCGCGCTGCGCCCGCCCCGGTCCATCGCCAGCAGGCAGAGCAACTCGGCGTGCCGGGGGCTCAGTTCGTGGGTCCAGGTCCCGGCGCCGCCGGACACCGTCACCGTCCAGCGGCGCGGCTCGCTCAGGTCCAGCGTGATGCGGGTGGCGCCGGGCACCCCGGGGTCGTCACAGGCCCGCAGCAGCCAGCCCCCGGCCAGCGGCTCCATCGTGCACGGCCCGAGCGGCGGCAGCCATCCTCGGCCCGGCGCCGGGGACTTGGGCAGCGCGATCCGGTGGGTGTACGGCATCCCGGTCACCGCCGCGGTCCAGCCGTCCCGGTCCACCACCAGGGCCCGCCCGGTCAGCCGGGCCAGCGCCGGCGCCGCCACCGCCCGCAGCCGCTCCAGCGACGCGGTGTGCAGCTCCCGCAGCCGGGCCTCGGCGAGCTTGGCCACCGAGTCGACCCAGGCGAGCGTCGCCGGATGCATCGTCTCCAGCGGCCCGCTGACGTCGACCACGCCGATCAGCCGGCCGTCCCGCGGATCGGTGATGGGCGCGCCCGTGCACGTCCACGAGGTCTGCGAACGCTGGAAGTGCTCGGCGGCGAAGACCTGCACGGGCCGGCGCACCACCGCCGGGGTGCCGACGCCGTTGGTGCCGACGACGCTCTCCCGCCAGTCCGCGCCGAGTTCGAAGCCGAGCCCGTCGGCCTTGCGCAGCACCGAGGGGCTGCCCTCCCGCCACAGCACCCGGCCCTCGTGGTCGGCGACGACCATGATGTGGTGGGCGACGTCCGCCACCGACAGCAGGCCCTCGCGCAGCACCGGCAGCACATGCCGCAGCGCGGTCTCCTCCCGGCGCCGCTGCACCTCCTCGCGGGACAGCAGGCCCGCGCGGACGTCGTGGTCCGGGTCGACGCCGCTGCGCAGCATCCGCTCCCAGGACTGCTCGATCACCGGGCGCGGCGCGACGGGCGCGGGCCGCCCGGCGAGCGTGGCGGCGCGGACGTCGCTGAGCACGCGCGCGGCGCGTGCCGAGTCCACGGCGGCCAGCTGCGTCACGTCCGTCGGCGAGAGCGCCAAGGGTCCTCCCGGCAGAAGAGGTCTCAACCTGACTGTGCGTCTCATTGTGTGTGTCTCATACTGCCGCCCATCGCACATGGAAGGACACGGTCCGCACACAGACGCCAACAAGTTGCAACCCCTTGCAACCCTGGTGGACGGCTCTGGCCTGATCGAGACTTGAGCGACGCCGTCCCGAGCGGCGTCCGCCGCCTCGAACGGGTCGGCAGCGGGGGTGGTGCCGTGTCGGCGCAGCACCACCCCCGCCTCGCGTCCGCACAGGTCAGAGCGTCGGCCGTGCCCGCTCCACCAAAGACTCCCGGGCCAGGCTGTGCGGCAGCGTCCCGAACGCCGCGCCCGCGTCGCCGCCGAGCCGCGTCGCGCAGAACGCGTCGGCGACGTCCGATGGCGCGAAACGCACCAGCAGCGCCCCCTGGAGCACCAGCGCGAGCCGCTCGGTCACGCGCCGGGCACGCGCCTCGATGCCCTCCAGATCGGCCAGTTCCGTCAACAGCGACCTGATCGCGGCGTCCAGGCGGTGATCGGCGCCCCGGGCCAGGCCGACCTCCCGCAGATACGCGTCCAGCGCCGCCGGCTCGCGCCGCAGCACCCGCAGCACGTCCAGCGCCTGCACATTGCCCGCACCCTCCCAGATCGAGTTCAGCGGCGACTCCCGCACCAGCCGCGGCAGCTGGGACTCCTCGACGTATCCGTTGCCGCCCAGGCACTCCGCCGCCTCCACGGCGACCGGCGCGCACCGCTTGGTCACCCAGTACTTGGCGGCCGGCACCGCGATCCGCAGCAGCGCCCGCTCCTGCTCGCCGTCGTCGTCGCAGGCCGCCGCGAGCCGCAGGGCGAGGGTGGTCGCCGCCTCCGACTCGACGGCCAGGTCGGCCAGGACGTTGCGCATGAGCGGCTGGTCGGTGAGCCTCGCGCCGAACGCCTCCCGGTAGGCGCAGTGGTGGACGGCCTGCGCCACCGCCTGCCGCATCAGCCCGGCCGAGCCCAGCACACAGTCCAGCCGGGTCGCCGCGACCATCCCGATGATGGTCCGCACCCCGCGCCCCTCCTCGCCGACCCGGCGCGCCCACGTCCCGTCGAACTCGACCTCCGCGGACGCGTTGGACCGGTTGCCCAGCTTGTCCTTGAGCCGCTGGAGCAGGAACACGTTGCGGCCGCCGTCCTCCAGCACCCGTGGCACCAGGAAGCACGTCAGCCCTCCGGGGGCCTGCGCCAGCACCAGGAACGCGTCCGACATCGGCGCCGAGCAGAACCACTTGTGCCCGGTCAGCGCGTAGGTGCCGGACTCGGCGAGCGGGACGGCCCGGGTCGTGTTGGCGCGGACGTCGCTGCCGCCCTGCTTCTCCGTCATCCCCATCCCGAACAGCGCGCCGGCCTTGCCGGCCGCGGGCCGCAGCCCACGGTCGTAGACCATGGACGTCAGCAGCGGCTCCCACTCGGCGGCCAGCTCGGGATCGGTGCGCAGCGCGGGGACCGCCGCGTGGGTCATGGACAGCGGACAGCAGTTCCCGGCGTCCACCTGCGTCCACAGGACGAACGCCGCCGCCCGCCGCACCTGCCCGCCGGGCCGGGTCCACGCGGCGGTCAGGCCCGCCGAGACACCCTTGCCGAGCAGCCGGTGCCAGGACGGATGGAAGTCGACCTCGTCGATCCGGTGGCCGTAGCGGTCGTGGGTGCGCAGCCGGGGCGGGTTCTCGTTCGCCTGCACCCCCCACTCCTGCACCTGCGCCGATCCGCACGCCCGTCCCAGCGCCGACAGCTCCCCGTCGGCCTCGTCGCGCAGCTCGGGCGGCAGATGCCGTTCGACGGCCTCCACCAGGGCCCGGTCCGCGGTGTAGGCGTCGTACCCGGTCAGGGGCGGGGGCTGGTTGGTCACGCTGTGAGTGCTGCCTGCCATGCCGGTGAACCTATCCCTCCGCGGCGCCGTGCTCCCCACCCTGACACGGCCCGCCGCCGCCCGCGCCGGGCTCCCCGATGAGAGCGCCCGCGCGCGGCGGATACCTTTGGTTCGTGCAGCCAGCAAGTGAATCCCCCGAGCAGCCCTCCGGCCGTCTCCACCGGGCGCGTGCCCTCTACCGGAACGTCTCGAAGCGCAGGACTGCCTGGCTGCTGCTGAAGGACACGGTCAACTCGTGCATCGAGTACCGCATCCTGGGGCTCGCGGCGGAGGCCGCGTTCTTCACGCTGCTGTCCGTCCCGCCGCTGCTGCTCAGCCTCATCGGCCTCCTCGGCTACGTCGACGACTGGACCGGCACCGACACCATCACCAGTCTGGAGTCCAACCTCCTGGAGGCCTCCCGCACCGTCCTGTCCGACAAGGGCGTGCGCGAGATCGCCCAGCCGATCCTGGACGACGTGATGAAGGGCGGCCGCCCCGACGTCATCTCGGTCGGCTTCCTGTTCGCCCTGTGGTCCGGGTCGCGCGCGGTGAACGTCTTCATAGACACGATCACCGTGATGTACGGCCTCGACGGGGTGCGCGGCATCGTCAAGACCCGGCTGGTGGCGTTCCTGCTGTTCCTCGCCGCGCTGCTGATCGGCTCGGTGGCGCTGCCGCTGATGGTGGCGGGGCCGGACGCCGTGGTGCGGATCCTGCCCTGGTCGGAGACCGTGGTGCAGGTCCTGTACTGGCCCGTCGTGATCGTCCTGTCGGTCGCGTTCCTGACGACGCTGTACCACGTGTCCGTGCCGGTGCGCTCGCCGTGGATCGAGGACGTGCCCGGCGCCCTCGTCGCCCTCGCCATGTGGGTGCTCGGCAGCTTCCTGCTGCGCATCTACCTCACCAGCACCATCGAGGGCGCCACCATCTACGGCTCGCTCGCGGCGGCCGTCGCCGTCCTGCTGTGGATCGGTGTGTCCGCGTTCGCCGTGCTCGTCGGGGCCGCGGTCAACGCCGCGATCGACCGGGTCTGGCCGGCCGCCGCCACCGCCGCGGCCCGCGAGGCCAACGAGCGGGTGCGCGAGGCCCAGGTCGCCGAGTACGTGGCACGCGCGGCCGCCGGTCTGGAACCGGACCCCGACGACCCGGACATGCCGTCCGAGTTCCCCGAACGCTGGTCCCGTTTCCTCCCCCCTGAGGACGTCACGTCCCGGCTGCGCACCCATGTGAAGAACCCGCACCACCACCCGCCGCACAAGAAGAACGGCAGCTCCTAGAAGGCCGTCGGTCAGATGCGCCAGGCCCCCGCCGCCGCGGCCTCCCGCACGAAGGCGGAGAAGTCGCGCGGGGCCCGGCCGAGCACCTCGCGCACGTCGTCCGTGAGGTGCGCGTTGCGTCCGTCCAGGAGGGTCTCGAAGATCTCCACCAGCAGGGCCGCCTCCCCGGCCGGCACCCCGAACCCGGTCAGCGCCTCCCCGTAGGCCGGGGCGGGCACCGGCGTGTACGTGATCGCGCGCCCCGTCTCCGCCGCGATCTCCGCGACCGCCTCCCGCCAGGTCAGCAGGCGCGGCCCGGTCAGCCGCAGCGTCCGCCCCGTGTACCGGTCGCCGTCCGCCAGCACCGCCGTCACCACGTCCGCGATGTCCCGGACGTCGACGAACGGCTCCCGCACCTCACCGGCCGGGAACACCAGCTCCCCGTGCGCGATCCCCTCCACCAGCGGCCCCTCGCTGAAGTTCTGCGCGAACCACGAGGCCCGTACGACCGTCCAGTCCGCGCCGGACCCCTTCAGCGCCTCCTCCGCGGGCAGCGCCTGGTCCTCGCCGCGCGCCGACAGCAGCACCAGCCGCCGCACCCCGAGCCCTGCCGCCTCACTCGCCAGCGCCCCGATCCCCTCGGCCGCCGCAGGGTCGCCGATGTCGGTCGGGTACATCAGATAGGCCGCGTCCGCGCCCCGCAGGGTCCGCTCCCACGTCGAGGCGTCGCCCCAGTCGAAGCCCCGCGCCCGGGACGCCGCCCGGACGGTGAACCCCGCCGCACCCGCCGCGCGGGCCACCCTGCTTCCCGTACGCCCCGACGCCCCGGTCACCACCACGGTCGTCCCGTTCCCACCGGCCGTCACGGCCGCGTTCTCCTCGTTCCATGTCATGCCTCCAGTCAACGGCCGCGCTGCCAGGGCGCCCATCGCCGAACGGCTCACTCGCATACGCGGGCGTCTACCCTGACGGCATGGACGCCCTTGCCGGTCTGCTCGACGGGCCCCGCGCGCGCGGCGCGTTCATGATCCGCGCGTGCTTCGAACCGCCGTGGTCGGTCCGCGTCGAGGACCGCGCCCCGCTCACCGTCATGGTCATGGTCCGCGGCGAGGCGTGGGTGACACCCGACGCGGGCGAGCCGGTCCGGCTGCGCGCCGGCGACCTCGCCATCGCCCGCGGCCCCGACCCCTACACCTGCGCCGACGACCCCGGCACCCCGCCGCAGGCCCTGATCCTGCCGGGCGCCGAGTGCCGCTACCCCGACGGACGGCCCCTCAACGGCGCGATGGACCTCGGTGTGCGCGCCTGGGGCGACCGGCCCGACGGCTCGGCCGTCCTGCTCATCGGCACCTACCCGTGGGAGGGCGAGGTCGGCGGACGGCTGCTGAACTGCCTGCCCCCGCTGCTGACCCTCACCGCCGACGTGTGGGAGTGCCCGCTCACCCCCTACCTGATGACGGAGATCGCCAGAGACGCGCCAGGCCAGGAGGTCGTCCTGGACCGGCTGCTCGACCTGCTCGTCATCGCCGCGCTCCGGGCGTGGTTCGCCCGCCCCGAGGCCGAGGCCCCGGGCTGGTACCGGGCACAGGCCGACCCGGTCGTCGGGCGGGCGCTGCGGCTCCTCCAGGACGACCCCGCCCACCCCTGGACGGTCGCCTCGCTCGCCGCGAAGACCGGGGTGTCCCGTGCCGCGCTGTCCCGGCGGTTCACCGAACTGGTGGGGGAGGCGCCGATGACGTACCTCACCGGATGGCGGCTGGCGCTCGCCGCGGACGCGCTGCGCGACACCGACGACACCCTGGAGGCCATCGCGCGGCGCGTCGGCTACGGCAGCCCGTTCGCGCTGTCCGGCGCCTTCAAACGCGTCTACGGGGTGAGCCCGCAGGAGCACCGGCGGCGTCCCGCCCCGGCCCGGGTCGGCACCCGTGTATGAGGAGCGGGCGTCCCGGCTGCCGGGGGCCGTCGTCTGGACGAACACCCCGGACGCCTCCGGCACCGGGCGGGTCCTGCCCGACGGCTGCATGGACCTGCTGTGGCACGAGGGACGGCTGCTGGTCGCCGGGCCCGACACCCACGCCCAGCTCACCGAGGGCACGGCCGGCGCCTGGAGCGGCGTCCGGTTCTTCCCGGGGACCGCGCCCGCCCTCCTCGGCGTCCCCGCCCAGGAACTGCGCGACCGGCGCGTCGACCTCGCCGACCTGTGGCCCGCGTCCCGGGCCCGCCGGCTCGGCGCCCGCGTCGGAGCGGCGGCCGATCCGGCGACCGCCCTGGAGGACGCCGCCCTGGACCTCGCCGCCGACACCCGGCCGCCCGACCCGCTGCTGCGCCCCCTCGTCACCGCGCTCGGCGCGGGCCGCCCCGTCGCCACCGTCGCCGGTGAACTGGGGCTCGGAGCCCGGCAGTTGCACCGCCGCTCACTGGCCGCCTTCGGGTACGGCCCCAAGACCCTGGCCCGGATCCTGCGGCTCCAGCGCGCCCTGCGGCTGGCCCGCTCCGGCGTGCCGTACGCGGACACCGCGGCCCGCGCGGGCTACGCCGACCAGGCCCACCTCGCCCGTGACGTCAGGGAGCTGACGGGACTGACCCTCGGCGGACTACTCGGCGGGTAGCGGCGCGAACAGGTCCACGCCGTTGCCGTCCGGGTCCCGCACCACGGCGTAGCGCTGCCCCCAGAAGGCGTCCCACGGCTTGAGCGCGCCGTCGTACCCCGCGCCCACCATGTCCTCGTACACCGCGTCCACCTCGGCCGGACCGTCGCACCGCAGCGCCAGCGCGGCCCGGCCGTCCCCGGTCGGCGACCGCCATTCCGGATGGAAGGACCGGACCGTGTCCTCGGTGTCGAGCAGCAGCCGTACCCCGCCGGGCGGCGCGGCCTCGGCGTGCGGCTCGTGCTCGGCGCCCTCGGGGAACGGGAATCCCAGACGCCGGTAGAAGGCGACGGAGGCGGCCATGTCGGAGACGACGAGGCCGACGGCATCGAATCGTGGAGTCATGCGGTCACCGTAGGGACCGGGGGAGGGGCCCGTCTTGAAGAAAACGGACACCGGAAGCGGTCAGTGGAAGGTGACCGGCCCCTTGGGGGTGTCCAGCGTGAAGGAGAGCCCGACCGGGCCCACCGTCAGCGCGAGATCGGTGCCGAGCGAGCGCACCGGCCGCCGGACCGCCTCCGGGTCGGGCGCGCTCCCCGACATCGACAGCAGCGGAGTGAGCGGCAGCCCGGCGGCCGTGGGATGGGGCGAGTCGCCCCAGTCGATCAGGAAGGGCACCAGACCGGACGGGTCGGCGTCCTCGCCGTCCGTGAGCCGCCACCGCAGCAGCGTGCCGTCGGGCAGGCGCCTGCTCATCGGCTTCGCCGGGCCCGGGTCGTACCCCTGGGCCCGCGCGGCCGCGATCGCCGCGTCCAGGTCGGGCGGGGCGATCGCCCAGGTGAGGGCGCGGGCGGTGGTGAGCCCGAGGGACGCGAAGGGCCGCGGTCGCCCCGGAGCGGCCTGCTCCGGGTCCGGGCCGATGATCTCCAGATAGCTCGAACCGCCCAGCGCCACCAGATGGTTGCGGGTGCCGCGCCCGACATGCACCCCGCCGGGGGCCGGCTCCACCCCCGTGCGACGGGTGAACTCGGCGAGGGTGGCGGCGAGATCGCGCGTCGCCAGCACGAGATGATCCAGGAACGGGGGAATGGCATTCATCCCGGCCGAGGCTACGCAGTGCGCCCGTTCCGGGGGAACACCCCCGCCCGCGCCGGGAGTTCACAGCGGGACGGCCGGGCGGACCGCCGTCTACGCTGGACCGCATGGCCGTACGACTCCTCGTCTTCACCCGCACCACCGACTACCGGCACGCGTCCATCCCGGCCGGGGTGGAGGCACTGCGCACGCTCGGCGGCTTCACGGTGGACCACACCGAGGACCCGGCGGCCCTCGAACGCCCCCTCGACGGCTACGCGGCCGTCGTCTTCCTCTCCACCAGCGGCGACGTGCTCACCCCCGCCGGACGCGAACGGCTCCTCGCCCACATCGGCTCCGGCGGCGGCTTCGCCGGCATCCACGCGGCCGCCTGCACCGAGTACGGCTGGCCCGCCTACGGCGACCTCCTCGGCGCCCGCTTCGACCGGCACCCCGCGTACCAGCCCGGCAAGGTGGTCGTCGAGGACCACGACCACCCCGCCACCCGGCATCTGCCGCCCGTCTGGGAACTCACCGACGAGTGGTACGACTTCCGCCGCAGCCCCCGGGGCGCCGTCCGGGTCCTGGCCTCCGCCGACGAGTCGTCGTACGACGGAGGCGGCATGGGCGACGACCATCCGCTCGCCTGGTGCCGAGAGCACGGCGCCGGGCGGGTCTTCTACACGGCCCTCGGCCACGCGGCCGAGCTGTACGACGACCCCGCCTTCCGCGCGCATCTGCGGGGCGGGATCGGGTGGGCGGCGGACACGACCTAGCGGCCGGGCCGGGGGAGGGCGTGGAACTGGGGGCCGTAGTTGCCGCGGCCGTCCGGGAGCGGGGTCTCCATCAGCTCCAGCGCCGGCTGCGCCAGACCGCGCATGGTGCGGATGCCGGCGCCCAGACTGCGGTGCCCACCGCCCGCCCAGGCGTCGTCGAGGGAGTCCAGCACCGTGCTGTACATGGCGTCGAAGCGGAACAGCGTGCCTCCGACGTGCACCGAGGCGCGGGGCCAGCCGCCCGCCGGGACCGGCGCCATGGGACGCACGTCCGGGAACGGCACCGCGGGGCCGGTGTAGGCCCAGCCCTCGGCGGTCTGCCGCAGCTCACGCCCGTGGTAGATCTCTCCGAACGCGTAGTAGTGCGCGGGGGCGTCCTGCGAGAACGAGTCGTTCGGCGAGGCGGCCGTGCCCTCGCCCTGCTCCCTGATCACCTCGATGTCGTGCTCGACGTCGTCCAGCGTCCGCACGGGCCGCAGCTCGTCGGAGTCGATGCGCTGGGACACCTGCCCCCGCACCGACAGCTCCGGCCGCACCGACGTGAACGCGCCCAGCAGGCCCTCGTAGAACTCGCCGACCGTGGGGGACGCCGGGGCGCTGCGGACCAGCGGCTCCTCGGGCGCCTCGATGGCCATCATCACGTCCCGGACGTAGTCCCTGCCGAGCCCCGACAGATAGACGTTCACGCCCGCGCGCACCCCGCCGGGCAGTGGCCCCGGGTAGACCGGCGCGGCCGCCTTGACCTGCGGCCGGCCGCCGATCGCGACCAGCAGGTTGCACACGATGCCCAGGTGGTACATCTCGTCGCCGACGATGCGCCGGATCATCCGCGCCACCTCGTGGCGCGGGTTCTTCACCGACCACCAGCCGCACAGATAGGGCGGGATCGTGGCGAGCTCCAGGGCGATGGCGACCTGCAGCGCGGACCGCAGCCAGTCGATGTCGCGGCCGTCCTCCGGGACGGCCATCAGCCGGGCCACCGACCCGAGCCGGGCCGTGGCGGCGGCCGTCTCCAGGGGCGCGGCGTGGGCCGTCTGCGCTGTCCCGGCGACCGCGGCCGGCGCTCCGGCCGCCAGCGCGGCCGACGCCAGGAAACTCCTGCGCCTGAACGGGGCCACCGCCGGCTCGTCCCGCTCTTCGCTCATACCCGTCTCCCTCGCCTCAGCTCACGGGGCGGGCCCCGGCCTGGCTCGGCACGGCGGCACACGGGCCCCTCGACAGCTCGCGAAGCTAGCAGCGATCACCCCCGCCACCAGGGCACACGTGCCGAGCGGCGCCGCGACCACCCGGCCGGTCCAACGCGGCGCCCCCACCCCGCGACCTACGCCGAACGGCCCTGTTCGGCCCCCGTCCGATGGAATATCCGGCCACAATGAGGTGCTCTGATCTTCACGGTGCACAAGCGCGGTGGAGGAGGCTGGTGGACGGATGACGGCACTCCGGACGGACCCTGTGGTGAGCACGCCCCACGGCGCGGTACGGGGCGGATACGAGGACGGCGTCGCCGTGTTCCGGGGCATCCCGTACGCGGCACCACCCTTCGGCCCCCGCCGGTTCCGGCCGCCGGAGCCGCCCGAGCCGTGGGACGGCGTGCGGGACGCGCTCGCCTTCGGCCCGACCGCGCCGAAGCCGCCCTACTCCGAGGCGTTCGCCCAGTATCTGTCCGACCCGACCGTGCCCGGCGACGACTGTCTCAACCTCAACGTCTGGACGCCCGACCCGGCCCCCGGCGCCCGGCTGCCCGTCATGCTGTGGCTGCACGGCGGCGCCCTCACCCGCGGCTCCTCCGCGGTGCCGGTCTACGACGGGCGCGCCTTCGCCCGCGACGGCATCGTCATGGTCTCCGTGAACTACCGGCTCGGCGTCGAGGGCTACGGCTACTTCCCGGACGCCCCCGCCAACCCGGGCCTGCGCGACCAGCTGGCCGCGCTGGAGTGGGTGCACGCGTCCATAGCCGCGTTCGGCGGCGACCCCGACCGGATCACGCTGTTCGGGCAGTCCGCCGGCGCCATCAGCATCGGCGCGCTGCTCGCCGCCCCGCAGGCCCAGGGCCTGGTCCGGCGGGCCATCCTGCAGAGCGGGCCGCCCGAGGCCGGCGAACGGGACAAGGTGCGCCGCATGGTGCGCCGGATGGCGACCCGGCTGAAGATCCCGGCGACCGCCGCCGCGTTCGCCGAGGTCGACCGCGAGCTGCTGCTGCGCATCCAGGGCGAGGTGGGCCGGCTCAGCTCGCCCGTGCTAGGCGGCCCGGCCTTCGGGATCGTCGTCGACGGCGACCTCGTGCCCCGCGACCCGCTGGAGGCGCTGACCGACGGCGGCGCGGCGGCGGGCGTCGAGCTGATGATGGGCTGGACCAGGGACGAGTACCGGCTGTGGCTGGTGCCCGGCGGGCTGCTGGAGCGCGTCGACCGGCTCGGCGCGGTCGCCCTCGCCGGAGCCATGGCCCGCTGCCACGTCGGCTCCGACGTCCCGCGCGGCTACCGCGCGCTGCACCCGGAGGCCGGCACCGCCGAGACGGTCGGCCAGATGGTCACCGACCACCTGCTGCGCCGCCCCCTGCACCGCCTGGCCGACGCCCGCCCCGGATCGTCGTACATGTACGAGTTCGCCTGGCCCTCCAACCTGCCCGGCCTGGGCTCCTGCCACGCGCTGGAACTGGGCTTCGTCTTCGACACCGGGGAGGCCCCCGAGTCCCGCAGACTCGCCGGCGAGGGCGCGCCGCAGTCGCTCGCCGACGAGATGCACGGGACGTGGGTGCGGTTCGCGACGGACGGCGACCCCGGCTGGCAGCCCTGGGACGCGACCCACCCGGTCCGCGTCTTCGGCGACGGCGCCCCCCGCACGGACCTCGGCCCCCGCGACGCCGAACTGTCCCTCTGGACCCCAGCACCCCACCCCCCGGACCCCGCCCCCGCCCCGGCCAACGGCACCCCGGCCCGGGGCACCGAGATGCGAGCGGTCGTCCGCCGTCTGCGCCTGCCGGGGGCGGTCCGGCGGCACTGAGGGCGGGACGTCACGCCCCAGGGGTCAGCGTTCGGGAGAGGGCCGTGATCGTCGGGGGGCCCACGCGGCAGCAGCCGCCGATCAGGTGGGCGCCCGATGCACGCCACTGCCTGGCCAGGGCGGGGGAGAGGGTGGCTCGGCCGTCCCAGGCTCGGGTCGTCGCGTTCCAGGACTCGCCGCTGTTCGGGTAGGCGACCACCGGAAGGCCCGTCACCCGGGCGGCGATCGCGACGGCACCCTCGACGTCCTCCGGGGCGCAGCAGTTCACCCCGACCGCGATCACCTCGTCGGCGCCGGCGGCGAGCCCGAACGCCTCCTCCAGCGGCTGCCCGGCGCGGGTGCGGTCGCCGCTGACCGTGTACGACAGCCAGGCCGGGACGCCCAGCCCGCGCACCGCCCGCAGCAGCGCCTCGGCCTCGTCGGTGTCCGGGACCGTCTCCAGCGCGAGCACGTCGGGCCGGGCCCCGGCGAGGACCTCCAGCCGGGGCCGGTGGAACCGCTCCAGCTCCGCCACGCTCAGCCCGTACCGCCCCCGGTACTCCGAGCCGTCCGCGAGCATCGCCCCGTACGGTCCGGCCGACGCCGCCACCCACAGCGGACGGCCGATTCCGCGCGCCCGCGCCCGCCGCGCCGCTTCACGCGCCAGCTCCACGCTCGACGCGATCAGCCCGGCGGCCCGCTCCCGGTCCACTCCGCGCCGCGCGAAGCCCTCGAAGGTCGCCTGGTAGCCGGCGGTGATCGCCACGTCCGCGCCCGCCTCGAAGTACGCGAGGTGGGCTTCGACGATCGCCCCGGGCTCCTCCGCGAGCAGCCGCGCCGACCACAGCTCGTCGCTCAGGTCGTGTCCCTGGGCCTCGAGCTGGTTGGACAGTCCTCCGTCGAGCACGACGGTGCCCGTAGCGAGGGCCTCGGCGAGGGTCGGCGTGCCGTTCATGCACGTGACGGTAGTCGAACGCGGGGCGGGAGGGGGTCTGGCGCGGTGGGGGTGGGTGCGGGTGGGATGGGGGCGTGGGGGTCTTGTTCCCGTCGCCGGAAGGAGCCCCCCGGCGTACGACCGTAGACCAGCCCACGAGCCGGGAGAGCCATGCCGCCGTCGCCCGACGTCCCGCTGGACGGGGACCCCGCCCTCAGCCCCTACACCGGTCGCACCCGCGCCCACTGGGAGGCGACGGCCGACTCCCTGCTCGCCGCCGTCGAGCCGTACGCCACCGGCGACCGCGCCCTCTACCACCTGCCCGGCGACCGCCCGAGCTGGTCCGGCCGGCTCTCCGACGGCCTGGAGGGCTACGCCCGCACCCTGCTCCTCGCGGCCTTCCGCCGGGACGAGACCGTGCTGGAGCGTTACGCCGACGGACTCGCGGCCGGCGTCTCCGGGGTGTGGCCCCGGATCGAGGACCGGGGACAGCCGCTCGTCGAGGCCGCGTCGATCGCGCTCGCGTTGAGGCTCACCCGGCCCCTGCTGTGGGACCGGTTGCCGGACGGGGTGCGGCAGCGGGCGGCCGCATGGCTCGGCGACGCGCTGACCGCCGAACCCTGGCCCTGCAACTGGGAGTTGTTCCCGGTGACGGTCGGCGGCTTCCTCCAGGAGATCGGGCACGCGTCCGAGGCGTCCCGTACGGCGATCGACCGGGGCCTGGCCCGCATCGAGGACTGGTACGTCGGCGACGGCTGGTACACGGACGGCGACGGCCGCAAGTTCGACTACTACAACGGCTGGGCCATGCACCTCTACCCGGTGCTGCACGCCTGGCTGGCCGGTGACGCCGCCCTCCTCGACCTGTACGGCGGCCGGCTGTCCCGCCATCTGGCCGACTACGCCCGTCTGTTCGGCGGCGACGGTGCCCCGATGCGCCAGGGTCGCTCCCTGACCTACCGGTTCGCCACGGCGGCCCCGCTGTGCCTGGGCGCGCTCACCGGGCACACGCCCCTCGCGCCAGGTGTCACCCGACGCCTGGCGTCCGGCGCGCTGACCTACTTCCTGGAGCGCGGCGCGGTGGACGAGAAGGGCCTGCTGACGCTCGGCTGGCACGGCCCCGACTCCACGGTTCTGCAAGGGTATTCGGGGCCCGCGTCCCCGTACTGGGCGAGCAAGGGCTTCCTCGGCCTGCTGCTCCCGGCCGGCCACCCGGTGTGGACGGCGGTGGAGGAACTCGCGCCCGTCGAGCGCGAGGACGCCGTCACCGCCCTCGCCGCCCCCAACTGGCTGCTGCAGGCCACGCGTTCGGACGGGCTGGTCCGGCTGCACAACCACGGCAGCGAGGACGTCCGCTACGACCCGTACTACACGCGGCTCGCCTACTCCACGGCCACGGCGCCCTCACCGTCGTACGACAACTCCGTGATCGTCGGCGGCGATCCACGCCGTACGGACATCGTGCCGCTCGGGGTGGGCGACGGCTGGGCGGCGTCCCGGCACTCGGTCGGCGACGGGGTCCGTGTCACCAGTGTGGTGCTGGCGGAGGGCGCGGCCGAGGTGCGGATCCACGAGGTCACGGGCGCGCCGCCCGGGACGGAGGTACGGGTGACCGGGTGGGCCGCGTCCGGCGGGCTGCGGTCCGAACTCGTGCCGGTGCTAGGCATGTCGGGGGAGGGTGAGCCGACCGGGGTGACGTCCGCCGGGTCCACCCTGTTCGCCGTCCTGGCCCGTCTCACAGCCGAGACCGATCCCGGCCCGCTGACCGATCTGGTGTCCGTTCGGCCGTCCGGGGACGGCACGGTGGATGTCCGGTGGAGCAGTGGCCGCCGGATGCGGGTCCGGCCGGCGCGGGAGTGCCCGGTGGTCGACACTTCGGCCGGGGCCGAACCGATCGGGCCCTAGCGTTCCCCGTATGACGTCGACGACCCCGTTCGCCGCGCTCCACCACGGTGACGCCCCCCTGCTGCTGCCCAACGCCTGGGACCACGCCTCCGCCTCCGCCCTGGCCGCCCGGGGCTTCCCGGCGGTCGGCACGACGAGTCTGGGGGCCGCCGCTGCCGCCGGGCTGCCCGACGGCTCCTCCGCCACCCGCGACGAGACCCTGCGCCTCGCCCTCGTGCTCGGCTCCGGGCCCTACCTGCTCTCCGTCGACGCGGAGGACGGCTACAGCGACGACCCCGAGGAGGTGGCCGCGTTCGCCCGGCAGCTCGCCGCCGTCGGAGCCGTCGGCGTCAATCTGGAGGACCGGCTGGGCGACCCCGTCCGGCACGCGGTGAAGATCGCCGCGGTCAAGGCCGCCGTCCCCGGTCTCTTCGTCAACGCCCGTACCGACACCCACTGGCTGGGCGACGGGAGCGAGGACCCGAGGCGCCGGCTCGACGCCTACCGGGAGGCGGGCGCCGACGGGGCGTTCGTGCCCGGGCTGACCGACGCCCGGGAGATCGCCGCCCTGGTGAAGGATCTCGACGTCCCCCTGAACGTCCTGCACAGCCCGGCCGGACCCGGGCTCCCCCGCCTTGCTGAACTCGGCGTCCGCCGCGTCAGCCTCGGCTCCCTGCTCTACCGGGTGGCCCTGGGTGCCGCGCTCGACGCGGTCGGCGCGATCGCGGCCGGACGGCCCCTGGCCGGGACCGTCCCCTCGTACCGGGATGTCGAGAAGCTGGGACGGCGCGGTGACGCGGGACACGGCGGCGTGCGGTGAGCCCCTGTTAGCCTTGAAGCTTTCCCGGGTATCAGACCCTTTGGACTCATCACCGGCGAGGGACCGAGGAACCATGACCATGGACATCCCCGGCGACAGGCGACTGGCGGCCGCCGTCGTGATGGACGAGGACCGGCGGGTCCTCCTGGTCCGCCGCAGCGTCAAGGAGCGGTTCCTGCCCCGGGTCTGGGGTGTTCCCTGCGGAAAGCTGGAGCCCGGCGAGCTCCCCGAGGACGGCGCGCTGCGGGAGCTCAAGGAGGAGACCGGCCTGCTCGGCGAGGTCGTCCGCAAGGTCGGCGAGTCGTCCTTCCTCAGCGAGTACCGGGGCCACGAGATCAAGAACTGGCAGGACAACTTCCTGGTCCGCCCGCTGACTTCGGCGATCACCCTGCCCGAGCCCGACCAGGACTCCGTCTGGCTGAGCCGCGCCGAGCTGACGACGGTCGACGTCGACGCGTACAACCTCGACGTCGTCCAGCAGGCCTTCAGCGCGACCTGAGGCGGTCCGCCAGCGCGCCCAGCGCCGCCAGATACTCCGGCACCGCCAGCGGCACCTTCGCCACCGCGCCCGGATGCGGGCCCGCCGCCGTGAACACGTCGGTGTGCCGCCGCCGTCCGGCCCCCGTCTCCAGAAACAGCGTCACCGTCGGCTCGTCCGTGTCGCACCAGGCCCGGTGCAGGGTGTGCGCGGGCAGCGCGTACGAACTGCCCTCCGCGTACTGGCCGGTGTGCGTCAGCCGCAGCCGCGCCTCGCCCGCCGCCGCCAGCGTCCAGTCCGCCGAGCCGTGCGCCAGCGACTCCTCGTAGCGGGCCGCCGTGAGACCGCCGCCGTCGCCGGACACCTCGTACAGCTCCATCGCCAGCCGGCCCCGCACCACATAAGAGGCCAGCGATGAGCGGTGGTTGTGGATGTCTTCCTTGCCGATCGTCCCCGCGTCCGGATGCCACACATGCGCGCGCAGCATGTGCCGCGGCCCCGCGTCGATCAGCAGCAGCTTGTCGAAGCCCAGCACATGCCGGTACGACAGCCGGGCCGTGCCCTCCGGATCGCCCGCGCCGGAGGCCAGTTCGGCGACGAGCGCCGACAGGGCGCCGTCCGCGCCGAGTTCACCGACGACCCGGCGGGCGGCCGCCGCCTGTTCGTGCTCGGGCAGCTCGCCGTCCAGCGCCTCCGCCAGCAACCGCCGTGCCGCCCGCACCCGCCGACCACCCATGCACCCGTCCTCCCGTACCGCAGCGGCTCATCCGCGTGGCTGATACATCCATACGGCATGGGCGCGCAGCGCCGAAAGGCCCTGATACGTCATCCACATGGGCCGGCGCAGCTCGGTGCCGTCGCCGCCGCGCCCCCACACCCAGACACCGCCCCGCTGCCCGGCCCACACCGCGGCCAGCGCCCCGTCCAGCCGGACCCGCCACTCGGCCTCCAGGCCCTCGGCCCGCGCGACGGCCACGGCACCCGGCGTCAGAAGGGCGCGCACCAGCCAGGACGCGGTGAAGTGGCGCACGCTCAGCACCTCGTGCCGGGACGGGTCGTCGGTACGCGGGCGGCGCACCTCCTCGTGCAGGTTCTCCAGGTCGGGGCAGGTGTCGTGCGGTGCGTCCGGGCAGGCCAGCAGCCAGCGGATGCCGTCCTCGCGCGCGGTCCGCGCCCGCTCGCCCCGCGCGTCGGCGTCCTCGCCCAGGACTAGCGCCGCCCGGTCCAGGGCGACCACGGCCTGCGCGGTGTGCAGCGGCGACGGCCTGCCGTACGGCGGCTGCAGCCGGTAGCCCCAGCAGCGCAGATGGTCCCGGCGCCCGTCGCTGATCGCGCCGTCCGCGAGGGCTTCGCGCAGCAGGGACAGCAGCGGGGAGCCGGGCGCGGCCCGCAGCAGCCCGCGCAGCACGGTCGTCACCACATGCGTGGACTCCCAGCCCGCGCGGTCCAGCTCCCGGGTGAAGCCGGCCGTGCAGAGGTCCACCTCGGCGCCCAGCCGGTCGGCCGGCACCCCCGCGCGGGCCAGCGCGCCCAGCACCAGCGCGGTGACCTCGGGACGCGCCTGGGAGCCCTGGGAGCGCGCCGACCAGCCGCCCTCGGGCAGCCGCAGCCGCCACAGCGTGTCCACCAGCTCGCCGGTGCTCAGCCGCCCGTCGGGCATCCCGAGGTCGAGCATCATGTGCAGGCCGTACGCGGTGCCCACGGACGTCGGCCAGGACGGGGTGCTCTCGCCGAGGGAGTGCGGCCAGCCGGTGAGGCGCCCGCGCCGCGGGTCCTCCACGACGCACACCTGCTCGACGAGGGCGTTGTACGCGGAGGCGAACACCTGCGGGAGCGGGCCGGACGCGCCCGTGCCCGGAAGGTCAGGGCCGCTGCCGCCCCGGTCGCCCGCCGCGGCCCGGGCGCGCAGCAGGGCCGCCGCCAGCCAGACGGCGACGAAGGTGCCGAGGCCGCTGACCCCGGAGATCAGATAGCGGGCCGCGGAGCCGTCCAGCGAGTCCGGCAGCACCCCGAACAGGGCCTGGAAGACGGCATATCCGGCGGCCGCCGCGCCGAGTCCGCCGAGCCAGCCGACGAAACGGGCCGGCGGCGAGCCGGCCGGGTCCTCACCGTCGGCGGCGGGAGGGGCGGGACCGGGGCGACGGGATCTCAACGGGCCGCGTCCTAACTGCTGTTGGGACAAGACGCGCTCCCTCCCCCGTGGCGGCCGCGTGTGGCTTCCGCGAAGCTTCCAGTCTAAGAGCTCCGAACACAAGTGGAGTCCGATCAGCTCACGGCGTCTGGCGCGTGCGATCGCAAGGCGCCGGAAGCCCCTGGTAGCGGCGCTACCAGGGGCTTCCGGCAACGCGGCGAGCGTGCGGGCCAGGCGTCGTGAGCCGGGCTCCACTTTTGTTCGGAGCTCTAAGTGGTCAGCGGGGCGCCTGGGGTGGCCGCCCGCCGAGCCCGCCCCGCGGCCAGTGCGAGAGGGCCACGTGCAGGGCGTCGACGGCCCGGTCCCAGGACTCCTCGACGTCCCGGGGGGCGCCGAACGCCCCGGTGGACTCCAGGGAGCAGTAGCCGTGGAAGGTACTGCGCAGCAGCCGGACGGCGTCCGTGAGGTCGGGCTCCTCGAGGCCGTAGGCGCGCAGCATGCCGTAGGTGATCTCGGCGGTGCGGCGCAGGGCGGGGGAGTCGGCGATCAGCTCCTGGTCGATCGCCATCTGGGTCGCCGCGTACCGTCCGGGGTGCTCCAGCGCGTACGCCCGGTAGGCCGCCGCGAAGGCGACCAGGGCGTCCTTGCCGGCGCGTCCCGCCACGGCCGCCGCGATCCGGTCGATCATCTCGCCGCCGGCCAGCAGCGCCACCCGGGTCCGCAGGTCCTGGAGGTTGCGGACATGCGAGTAGAGGCTCGCGTCCTTCACACCGAAACGCCGGGCCAGCGCGGACAGGCTGACGTTCTCGAACCCCACCTCGTCGGCGAGCTCGGCCGCCGCCGCGGCGAGGCGGTCGGCGGTCAGTCCTGCGCGGGCCATGGAGGTCCTTCGGTGGTGAGAGGCGGGGTGACAAGCGGAGATGCTAGTCGCCGGGTGCGGGCGGGGGCCTCACGCCCGTCCGTCGGAGCCGCCCGGCCGGACCAGGCCGGTCTCGTACGCGAGGACGACCGCCTGGGCGCGGTCCCGCAGGTCCAGCTTGGCGAAGATCCGGGCCACATGGGACTTCACCGTCGCCTCGCTGAGCGTGAGGTGCGCGGCGAGCTCCGCATTGGACAGACCCCGGCCGAGCAGCGTCAGCACCTCCAGCTCGCGCGGGGTCAGCGCGGCCAGGTCGGCGGGGACGGCCGGCTGCCCGGCGGTGTCCCCGGCGGCGAAGCGCTCCACCAGACGGCGGGTGATGGCGGGCGCGAGCAGCGCGTCGCCCGTGCCGACCAGGCGTACGGCCGCCGCCAGGTGCTCGGGCGTCACGTCCTTCAGCAGGAAGCCGCTCGCCCCCATCGCCAGGGCCGCGTACACATACCGGTCCAGGTCGAAGGTGGTGAGCATCAGCACCCGGCAGTGCGGCGCCTCCCGGAGGATGCGGCGGGTCGCCTCCAGGCCGTCCATGGTGGGCATGCGGATGTCCATCAGGACGACGTCCGGAACGAGTTCACGGGCCAGCGTCACCGCCTCCACGCCGTCCGCGGCCTCGCCGACGACCTCGATGCCGCGCACCGTCAGGATCAGCCGGAAACCGGTGCGGATCAGGGTCTGGTCGTCGACGACCAGCACCCGGGGCCCGGGCCCGTCCACCGGCGCCGTCACGGCCGGTCCAGGGGGATGCGGGCGCGGACCCGGTAACCGCCGCCGAGGCGCCGGCGGGCGTCCAGGTCACCGCCGTACAGCGCGACCCGCTCGCGCAGGCCCAGCAGACCGCGGCCGGTGCCCTCGCGGGGGCGGGGCACCGCCGGGCCGCCCGTCAGCACGCTCGGGCCGGTGGTGAGCACCTCGACGCGCAGCGCGTGGTCGGCGTAGCGGACGCTGACCTCCGCCCGGCCGCCGTCGCCGTGCCGGAGGGCGTTCGTCAGAGCCTCCTGGACGATGCGGTACGCCGTCACGTCGATGCCCGGCGGCAGCGGGCGCGGCTCGCCGGAGATCCGCACCTCCACGGGCAGCCCCGCGAACGACACCCGGTCCACCAGCTGCCCGAGCCGGTCGAGGCCGGGCTGCGGAGCCGGCACGGACGCCCCGCCCGTCCCCGGGTCCCCGTCCGCCTCGTCCCGGCCGTCCGCCGGCGGGGCGAGCACCCCCAGCAGATGCCGCAGATCCGTCATCGCGCCCCGCCCCGCGTCCTCCACGGCCCGCAGAGCCGCCGCGGCCTCGTCCGGCATCGTGCCGAGCACCTCGCGGGCCGCACCCGCCTGGACGACCATGAGGCTCACCGTATGACTGACGATGTCGTGCAACTCCCGTGCGATCCGGTCCCGTTCGGCCGCGACGGCCGTGCGTGCCGCGCTCTCCCGCTCCCGTTCGAGCAGCCAGCCGCGCTCGCCGACGGCCGCCCGCCACCGCCGCCGCGTCCGCACCAGCGCGGCGGCCAGCACGACCACGGCCGCCCACGCCACCGCCGCGGCGGCCCAGCCCGCGTTCCAGTCCCCCATGGGGACAACCCTGGCAGACCGCCGGGGCCGCGCGCATCGGCCGGGCGATGCAGTGCCTGCATCCCGGGGATGAGAGGACGCCCGGATGCCATCCGGAGAGGGATGTCCGCGGCGGCGCGCGGCTCGTAGCGTCGTGTCTATGGTCACCGAGGACAGCGAACACGACACCGTCGTACGGCTCGACGGCGTACACAAGGAATACGGGGAGACGACGGCGCTGGCCGGGGTGTCCCTGGAGATCAGGGCCGGTGAGGCGGTCGCCGTGATGGGGCCCTCGGGGTGCGGGAAGACCACCCTGCTCAACATGATCGCCGGCCTGGACCGGCCCACGGGCGGCAGCGTCGTCGTCCACGGCGAGAACGTGGGGGAGGCGAGCGAGAAGGAACTCGCCCTGTACCGGCGGCACCGGATCGGCATGATCTTCCAGTTCTTCAACCTGATCGACGACCTGTCCGCCCTCGACAACGTGGCGCTGGCCGCCCAGCTGACCGGCACCCCCGCCCGGCAGGCCCGGCGCCGCGCCCTGGAACTCCTCGACGAACTCGGCGTCGCCGACCGGCGCAACGCCTACCCGGCCGTGCTCAGCGGAGGCGAGCGCCAACGCGTCGCCGTCGCCCGGGCGTTGATGAACCGCCCGGCCCTGCTGCTGGCGGACGAGCCGACCGGCGCCCTCGACAGCCGGGCCGGGGAACAGGTGATGGACCTGCTGCTCGACCTCAACCAGATCGGGCAGACCCTGATCCTGGTGACCCACGACGCCCGGCTCGCCCGGCGCTGCGCCGGCCGGCTCGTCGAACTCGCCGACGGCCGGGTGACCGGCGAACAGGCCCTGGAGGTGTCCGCGTGAGGGCCGTGTGGCGGGCCGCGCGCGCGGCGGTACGGCGCCGCAGGCTCCAGACCCTCGTCATCGCCCTGGTCACGCTCACCTCCAGTACGGCCCTGGTGTTCGCCCTCGGCCTGCTCGACGCCGCCTCCGCCCCCTTCGACAAGGCGTTCGGCGCACAGCGCGGCCCGCACATGGTCGCCGTCCTCGACCCGGAGAAGGTCACCGACGAGCGGCTCGCACGGGTCGGCGACCACCCCGGCGTCGAGGCGATGGCCGGCCCCTTCCGGCAGGCCACCGTCGAACTGCCCCGGGACGCCATGGAGTTCGGTCTCGGCACCGAGATCACCGTCGTCGGCCGCGCGGACCCGGGCGGGCCCGTGGACCGGCTGGACCTGTGGGCGGGGCGCTGGGCCACCCGGCCCGGCGAGATCGTCCTCAACCGGCAGTCCGACTGGACCGCGGACGACCTCGGCAAACGGATCCCGGTGCGGCCGGGCGGTCCCGCCCTCACCGTCGTCGGGTTCGCCTTCGACCTCAGCCGGACCGCCGACGCCTGGGTGGCGCCCGGCCAGATCGGCGCCCTGCGCCCGACCGCCACCCAACTGCTGCTCCGCTTCCCGGACACGTCCTCCGAGTCCCGGCTGCGCGCCCAACTCTCCGATGTCACCGAGACGTTGCCGGACGGTGCGCTCACCGCGTCCCGGTCGTATCTCGCCCTCAAGCACCAGGTGAGCAGCTCGGCCCGCGCCTACACCCCGTATCTGACGGCCTTCGGCGTCCTCGGGGTGGCGGTGGCCGTGCTCATCGTCGCCAACGTGGTGAGCGGCGCGGTGATCTCCGGCTTCCGGCAGATCGGTGTGCTCAGGGCGCTCGGCTTCACCCCGGGCCAGGTGGTCGCCGTCCACCTCACGATGGTCTCGGTGCCGGCGGTCGCCGGCTGCGCGCTCGGCACGGCCCTCGGCAACCTGCTCGCCCAGCCCTTCTTCGGGGCCGTGTTCACCGGGCCCGACGCGGGGGTGCTGCACGACAGCGTCTCCGTCTCGGGCCGGGTCGACGCCGTCACCCTGCTCGGCCTGCCCGCGGTCTGCCTCCTCGCCGCGCTGGCGCCCGCGCTGCGCGTGCACCGGATGCCCGCGGCACGGGCGATCAGCGCCGGCAGCGCGCCACGCGCCGGACGGGCGCTGCGCCTGCAGCGGCGGCTCGCCGGCAGCGCGCTGCCGCGCCCGGTCAGCCTGGGCGTGGGCCTGCCGTTCGCCCGGCCCGGACGCAGCGCCCTGACGCTGGCGGCGGTGGTCCTCGGGGTGACCACGGTGACGTTCGCGACGGGACTCGCGACGACGATGGAACGGTTCGGCACCGCCGGGCGGGACGCCTTCCAGGTCACCGTGTACGCCTCCCGGTACCACGACGGCCGGGAGATCCAGCCCCGCCACCCCGACCCCGCACTGCACGCCCTGCTCGCCGGTCTGCCGGGCGCCACCGAGGTCACCGCCCGCTCCGCCGTGGACGTACGGCTGGTGGGCTCGGCGCACCCGGTGCTCCTGGAGGGGCGCCGCGGGGACCGCCTCCCGCTCGGCGACGTGCTCACCGGCGGCCGGTGGATGCGCGGCGACCACGAGGTCGTGGCCGGCTCGGCCTTCCTGCGGCAGAACGGCGTACGGATCGGCGACCGGATCACCCTGGAGAAGGGCGGCCGGGATCTGCGGGTGCGCGTCGTCGGGGAGTTCATGGGGAACAACGCCCGGGTCGTCGTCTCCGCCTGGCCGGCCGTCACCGCGCTCGCACCCGACGAGAAGCCCATCGCCTACCACGTCAGGCTCCGTGCCGGCGCCGACCCGGACGCCTACGCCCGCGCCGCCCGGGACGCCGACACCGGGGTGACCCCGGCGCCCCGCGGCCCGGACACCGTCACCCGCACCATCGTGGGCTCCGCCACCGCCCTCACCCTGATGCTCGCGCTGGTCGCCGCGCTCGGCGTGTTCCACACCGTCGTCCTCAACACCCGTGACCGGCGCCGCGATCTGGGCACGCTGAAGTCGATGGGCATGACCCCGGCGCAGGTCACCCTGATGACGGTGACGTCGATGGGGGTCCTCGGCGTCCTCGGCTCCCTGCTCGGCATCCCGCTGGGCGTGGCGGGCTACGAAGTCGTCGTCCCGCGCATGGCGGACGCCGTGGACATCACCCTCCCCGCGTACATGACCGACGTGTGGCGGGCCCCGGCCCTCACCGCGCTCGCCCTCGCCGGGGTGGCCATCGCCGTGCTCGGCGCCCTGGTGCCGGCCCGCCGCGCCGGACGGCTCACCATCGCGGAGGTGCTGCGCGGCGAGTGACCGGGGCGGCGGGCCGGGGCCTCAGTCGGCCTCGGCCGCCGAGAACACGAAGGAGAACTCGGCGGGCCCGGGCCACAGCTGGTACCGGGGGAGCGGGCCCGGACCGCAGGACTGGGAGCCGATGCCGTGCAGCCGATGGTCCAGGTGGACCCACACCGTGTCCCCGGGGACGAGGTCGGTGCGGTGCCGGGCGGCGTCCAGCTGCTCCGTGGTCCAGGGCCTCGCCGTGAACCAGAACTCCGGTTCGCCGTCGACCCGCAGACCGCCGATCTCCGCCCACCGCACATCGGCGCGGGCGCCGTTCTCCTGCGGGCGGACATAGGGCGTCTGGAGCTCCCGGACGCTCGCGTCCCACAGCAGGTCCTTGGACGCCGCCCGGGTGTCCGGGTACGACTCGTTCCCGCCGCCGAACCAGAAGACGGCGTCCTCGGGGGTGGCTCCGGGGAGGCCGAAGCGGATGCCGAGCCGGGGCAGCGGGACCCGCCACTCGCCGTCCGGCACGACCGAGACGGTCAGCCGCACCCGGGTGCCGTCGGAGGTCCAGCGGTACACCGTGCGCAGGCCCATCTCCCGGGCGGCGGGCGCCACCCGGGTCCGTACGGTCAGCGCGTCACCGTCCGTCTCGACGGCCTCCAGCCGGTGCCGCATCCGGTGCAGGCCCAGTTCGCGCCAGAGCGGTCCGTACCGGGTGCCCGTCTGCCAGGCCGCCCCCTCGTCGTTGTCGGTGGTCGCCCGCCACACGTCCAGCAGCAGACCGCTCACCGGCACACCGAGGAGGGTGCGCGGCGCGCCGGTGCGCGCGTAGAAGACCGCGGGGCCCAGAGCGATCCGGTCGCCGTCGACAGTGGGGCGTACGCCGGTCGCCGCGGGCGCCGGGGCGCGTCGGGTCACCGTCCCCTGCGCCCAGGCCACCTCGTGGTTCCGTCCGGCCCAGGGCGTGTCCTCGGCGAGCCGCGCCTCCACCGTCCACCGCACCTCCTCGCCCCTGCCGTCCGGGGCCTCGGGCAGCTTCACCTCCGCCGACTCCCCGGGGGCGAGCGGGGGCACGGCGAGCGGGCGCGCCCCCGTCGGCATGCCGTCCACCTGGTAGGAGAACGAGAACTCCAGATGGGTCAGATCCGCGAAGTCGTACCGGTTGGTCACCCGTACGGTGCCGTCCGCGTCGCCCGCCTCGATGCGGACCGGCTCTATCACCTTCTTGTACTCGATCAGGCCCGGCGACGGCGTGCGGTCCGGGAAGAGCAGCCCGTCGCAGACGAAGTTGCCGTCGTGCAGCTCCTCGCCGAAGTCACCGCCGTACGCGTAGCCCAGATCGGGGTGCTCGACGCCGTGGTCGATCCACTCCCAGACGAAGCCGCCCTGGAGCCGCTCGTACCGCTCGAACAGCTCCTGGTACTCGGTGAGCCCACCGGGGCCGTTGCCCATGGCGTGCGCGTACTCGCACAGGATCAGGGGCAGTTGGCGCCTGCGGTGGGTGCCGCCGTCCAGGCCCCGCGCGATCCGCTCCACCTCCTCGTGCGACGGATACATCCGCGAGTACACGTCCGTGTCGCGGCAGCCGAGGTCGCCCTCGTAGTGCACCGGGCGGGACGGGTCCCGGCCGTGGATCCAGTCGGCCATCGCGGTCAGTCCGCGTCCGGTGCCCGCCTCGTTGCCGAGCGACCACATCACCACCGACGGGTGGTTCTTGTCCCGCTCCACCATGCGGGCGGCGCGGTCGAGCAGCGCGGGGGTCCAGCGGTCGTCGTCGACGGGGTTGTCCCGCCACTCCTGTTCGACGAAGCCGTGGGTCTCCAGGTCGCACTCGTCGATCACCCACAGCCCGTACTCGTCGCACAGGTCGAGGAAGGCCGGGTGCGGCGGGTAGTGCGAGGTGCGCACCGCGTTGACGTTGTGCCGCTTCATCAGCAGCACGTCCTCGCGCATCGTGCCGAGGTCCAGGGCGCGGCCCGTGCGCGGATGCCACTCGTGCCGGTTGACCCCCTTGAACAGCAGGGGAGTCCCGTTCACCTTGATCAGGCCGTCCTCGACGACGACCGTACGGAAGCCGATGCGCACAGGGACGCGCTCGCCCGCCGTGACCAGGACGCCGTCGTACAGCCGGGGCGTCTCCGCCGTCCACGGCTCGACCGGAAGCGTCACCGGCTCCCCGGCCGCCACGTCGACTCCCAACTCCTCGACAAGCACGCGCCCTTCGGTGTCGGAGTCGACGCGCAGGGTGCCCGTGCCGGTGACATGGTCGTAGGAGGCGTGCACGAAGAAGTCGCCCACGCCGCCCACCGGCCGGTGCAGCAGGGTCACGTCACGGAAGATGCCGGGCAGCCACCACTGGTCCTGGTCCTCCAGATACGAGCCCGCCGACCACTGGTGGACCCGGACCGCGAGCACGTTCCCGGCCGGCTCCAGCAGATGCCCGACCGCGAACTCGTGCGGCAGGCGCGAGCCCTTGAACTCCCCGAGCTCCGTGCCGTTCAGCCAGACCCGGGCGCAGGACTCCACACCGTCAAACCGCAGCAGCGCCTCCCCGTCCGCGGGCCAGTCGCCGGGCAGGTCGAAGACCCGCAGATGGTCGCCGGTCGGGTTCTCCGTCGGGACGTGCGGGGGGTCCACCGGGAACGGGTAGAGGTGGTTGGTGTAGATCGGCGCGCCGAACGCCCCGTCGCCCTGCAGCACCCAGTGCCCGGGCACCGCGACCTCGGCCCAGCCCCCGGCGTCGAACCCCGGTGCGGCGAACGCCTCGTCCTCGGCGTCCGCGGTCGCCGAGACCCGCAGCCGCCACCGGCCGTTCAGGGACAGGGAGCGCGCGTCCGAGTCCGCGTACCAGGCACGCGGAGGCAGCGCTCCGCTACCGGGCGACACGTCCTCGACGTAGCCATGGGCGGGGGAAGTACGCACTGACATGTGTCTCCTTGCTCAGCCCTTGATGCCGGTCTGCGCGATCCCCTGCACCAGCCAGCGCTGGAGGAAGAGGAACACGAACAGCAGGGGCAGGATGGATATCGCCGTCGCCATGAAGATCTGGTGGAACACGACCGTCTGCCCGGTCGTGTACGACGACAGCGCGACCTGGACGGTCCACGCGCCGGGGTCCTGGCCGATGACCAGCGGCCACAGGAAGGAGTTCCAGCCGTTGATGAAGGTGATGGTGGCGATCGCCGCGAAGAAGTTCAGCGAGTTCGGCACCACGACACGCCAGTACGCGCCCCAGTGACCGAGCCCGTCGACCCGCGCCGCCTCCTCCAGCTCCCGGGGGAACCCCAGGAAGTACTGCCGGAAGAGGAAGCACGTGAAGCCGCTGAACAGGCCCGGGACGATGAGCCCCCGGTAACTGTCCACCCAGCCCAGCGAGGACACCAGCACGAAGCTGGGGACGAACGTCACCGCCGTCGGCACCATGAGAGTGCCCAGGACGACGTAGAACACCTTGTCGGCGTGCCGGTACGGGATGCGCGCCAGGCCGTAGCCCGCCAGCGAGCACACCAGCAGGACGCCCGCCGTGTGCAGCACGGCGACCACGGTGGAGTTCCACAGCGAGCGGGCGAACGGCACCTGCGAGTCGTCGAACGGCGCGGTGACGTTGCCCCACTGGATGTCGGTCGGGAAGAGGGTCCAGTCCTCGCCGGTGATCTGGGCGTCCGTGGACAGCGCGTTGCGGACCAGGACGTAGAACGGCACGAGGAACAGCAGCGCCGCGACGCCGGTGGCGATGTACAGACCGGTGCTGCTCATGACGCCGCCGCGCCTCGTCCGTTTCCCTGGTGCGGTGGTGGTCACTTGACGCCCTCCCCCCGGCCGAAGCCCATGAGCCTGCCCTGGAACAGGGTCACGAGGCAGATCAGCGCGGTCAGGATGACGGCCCCCGCGCTGCCGGCGCCGTAGTCCTGGTTCTCGCCCAGCGCCTTCAGATACAGCTCGACCAGCGGCGGCCGGCCCCAGGTCGTCTTGTCCAACAGGTTGTAGAACTCGTCGAACGCCTGGTACGCGGCGACGAGCAGCAGCAGGACGACCGCCGCGGAGGTGGCCCGCAGTTGGGGCAGGGTGATGTGCCGGAAGGTCTGCCAGCCCGGCCGGGCCCCGTCGATCGCGGCGGCCTCGTACAGCTCGCCCGGGATGTTCTGCAGCGCGGCCAGGAACAGGATCATGTAGAAGCCGGCCTGGAGCCACAGCCGCGCGGTGACGATGACCAGCCAGTACCAGGGCGGGTCGGGGTCGGCGAGCCAGGCGATGTTCTCGACGCCGAACCAGCCGAGGACGGTGTTCATCAGACCGAAGCGCACCCCGCTGAACAGGGACATCTTCCAGATCAGCGCGGCGGCGACATAGCTGCACGCGGTCGGCAGGAAGAACACCGAGCGGAAGAAGCCCCGCAGGAACCGCAGCCGGTGCACCAGCAGGGCCAGCGCCAGCGACAGCGCCCAGGTGGTGGGCACGATGAACGCGGCGAACACGGTGAAGGTGCCGAGCGACCCGACGAAGTCGTCGTTGGTCAGCATGTGCCGGTAGTTGTCCAGCCCGATGAACTTCTCCGGGGTGACCGTGAACCGGGCCTCGAAGAAGCTGAGATAGACGCTCCAGCCGATCGGGACGTAGATGAAGAGGGCGAGCCCGATCAGGAACGGCCCGGTGAACAGCCAGAATTGAAGAGCGTTGCCACGGCGGAGCCCCTGCCGGCGCGGTGCGGGCCGCGCGGGGGCGGATTCGGTGGTGGTCGGCATGTCGTGATCCGTCCGCCGGCCTATCCGAAGAGCTTCGTCAGCTCACGGCCGACCGCCTTGTCCGCCTTGTCGAGGGCGGCCTCCGGGTCGCCGCCCTTGCGGACGCAGTCGGCGAAGACGTCCTCCAGCGCGGTGATCATGGCCTGGGTCCAGCCGATGTTGTCGAAGTGCCCGTACTCGTTGAACAGTTCGACACCCTCGGCGGCCAGCCCCGACTTGAGCTTGTCCGCCCGCTCCGCGATCGAGGTGCGCGGCGGTATGTGAAAGCCGTAGGAGGTGGCCCAGTCCTCCTGGTGGTCCTTCTGGTCGATCCACAGCCACTTCACGTACTCCTTGGCCTCGTCGACATGCCTGCCCTTGGCGTTGACGAACATCGACCAGCCGCCGTTGTAGACGGAGGGCGCGCCATCGTCGGTGACCTTCGGGAAGGGGAAGACGCCGAGATCGTCGCCGAGGGCCTGCTGCATCTGCGGCATCGCCCACATCCCGCAGAACTGGATGGCGCACAGGCCCTGGTTGAGCGCGGACGGGTCCCAGTAGTCGGTGGGGGCGCCGAGCAGGAGGTCGCCGCTGGTGAACAGCGAGCGCATCTTCCGCAGGCCCTCGACCACACCGTCCGTGTGATAGGCGATCTGGTTCTTCTCGTCGAGGGTGTCGGCCCCGGCGGACCAGATCATCGGGTTGATGACGGCGTGCAGATCGTTGCCGAGGTAGAGGCCCTTCACCTTGCCGGTGGTGAGCTTGGCCGCCGCCTCGATCAACTCGTCCAGCGTTTCCGGCACTTCCACGCCCGCCTTCTCCAGGAGCGACGGACGGTAGAAGAAGAACTGCGGGTCGTCGATCATGCGGATGCCGTACGTCTTCCCGTCGACCGTGTGCGAGGCGATGTCGGCCGGGTTGAAGTCGTCCTTGACGGGCTCCACGAGGTCGGTGAGGTCGGCGACCTGCCCGCTGCGGACCAGCTGGATCTGCGGATGGAACTCGAAGACGTCCGGGGCGTTGTCGGTGAGCAGGGTCGCGAACAGCTTGTTCTCGAAGTCGTTCGACGTGATCCACTGCGTGCTGACGGTCGCGCCCTTGTACGCCTTCGCGTACCTCTTGACGGCCTGTTCGGTCCCGGCCTCGCCGTACGCGTGGAAGTACTGCGTGAGACGGGTGCCCGACCCGCCGCCGCGGCCGGTGTTGCCGCCGCACGCCGTCAGCCCGCCGGCGGCGGCCAGTCCCATGGCGGCCCGGAGAACGGTACGGCGGTCCCAGTTGCTCTTGCTCGATGCCGACATGCTGACGTCCTTGTCTCGAGTGCGGCTCTGCGCCGCCCGTGGCCGGCGGGGGCCCGGCGGCAGGCGGTCCAAGGAGGGTGCGGTGCCGGACGCTAACCTTCGGCCAATACTTCGGCAAGGGGTTGGACGAAGTCTGTGCGAAGCGTTGTGCGCCGTTCGGCATACCGGACGCGACTGCCCCTGAGGGGCCGTCAGGAGGTGGACACCGTACGGCTCTTGATCCGCTGCCCCACGGACTGCAGGGCGCCCTCCAGGGCGAACGTGGCCGCGCCCAGACAGACCGGGTCGGTGGGGATGGGGGACAGGACGATCCGGGTGCCGGTCAGCGGCCGGCGCAGCGCGTGCCGGGCCACCGCCTCGCGGACCTCGCGCAGCAGCGGCTCGCCGAGCGCCGCCGCCACCCAGCTGCTGAGCACCACGACCTGCGGGTTGAGCAGGTTCACCAGGTCGGCGATGCCGGCGCCGAGATAGCGGGCGGTGCGCCGGACCGTCTCGAGGGCCACGGGGTCGTCGGCGGCCACCGCGCGGGCCAGCGCGTCGATCGTGGCCGTCTGGTCGCCGTCGTGCAGCAGCGGGCTCGCGGGGTCCACCTCCCGCAGGTTCCGCATGATGCCGGGCGCCCCCACATACGTCTCCACACAGCCGTGGTCGCCGCAGTGGCACGGGCGGCCGTCCAGGACGAGCGTCGTATGGCCCCACTCGCCCGCGCTGTTGCTCACGCCCCGGTGCAGTCCGCCGCCGAGCACCAGGCCCGCGCCGACGCCGGTGCCGAGGTTGACCACCACGGCGTCCTCGCTGCCCCGTGCCGCCCCGAACCACAGCTCGGCCACCGCGCAGGCGCGCAACGGGTTGTCCAGGTGCAGCGGATAGGCGATGTGCTCGGCGAGCAGATCGAGCAACGGCACGTCGTGCCAGTCCCAGTTGGGCGCGTACTCGCACACGCCCGTCGCCCGGTCCACCTGCCCCGGCACGCTCACCCCGACGCCCAGCACCCGCGCGCCCTCCGCCCCGGCCTGCGCGACCACCGAGCCGACGGCGGCCGCGACATGGCCGACGACCTGCTCGGGCCGGCTCTCCCCGGGGCGCATCTCCTCGTCCGCGCGGGCCAGCACCTTCAGCGCGAGATCGAAGAGCTCCACCCGGACGTAGGTCTCCGCGATGTCGACGCCGATCAGGGTGCCGCCGGACGCGTGCACGGCGACGAGGCCCCGGGGACGGCCGCCCGCCGAGTCCTCGAAGCCGACCTCCGTGATCATCCCCAGGTCCAGCAGCTCGCCCACGAGGGTGGCCACCGTGGCCAGGCTCAGCCCGGTGGCCGCCGCCAGCTCCTGCCGCGAGGTCGGCGACGCGGCGATGATCTGGCGCAGCACCTCGTAGCGGTTCGCGGTACGGATGTCGCGTGACGTGCGCTTCACGGGGTGCCCCCGTCCCTTCGTCCGGGCCGGGCGGATGGGCACCGGCGCGGCGTCAGGCTATGGCGTGCGCCCGCCGTTGGACAAGGGCTTAGGAAAGGGGCTGTACGAAGTCCCCCGCAGCCTCTTCACTCGCCCAGGACATCCCGTACGAACGCGTTGGCGAACGTGCCCTTCGGGTCCAGCTCACGCGCCAGCGCCCGGAAGTCGTCCAGGCGCGGATACCGGTCGCGCAGCACCCCGGCGGGCGTCGTGAACACCTTCCCCCAGTGCGGCCGGGGCGCGAAGGCGTCCAGCGCCGCCTCCAGCCGCCGCACCACCGGAAGCACCGCCGCCGTGTCCTCGATCCACGTGAAGTGCAGGGCCACCGTGTCCCGCCCGTAGGACGGGCTGAGCCACTGTTCGTCGGCGGCGACCGTGCGCACCTCGCAGGTCTGCAGGACCGGGGCGACCGTGTCCCGGATCGCGTCGACCGCGTGCAGGGCCTCCAGCGCGCGGTCGCGGGGCAGCAGATACTCCGACTGGAGCTCGGCGCCGCTGCTCGGCGTGAACTCGGCCCGGAAGTGCGGCAGCCGCTCGTGCCACGGGCCCGGCACCCCGAACTGCTCGGTGCAGTTGACCGCGGGCATCCCCGGCACCGGGTGCAGCTTCTCGGTGGCGGGCGCGGCCCCCGTGATCTCCGGCAGCGGCTGGTCGGTGCGCCGCTTGAGCCACACCTGCCTGAAGCCCGGCGCACGCCAGTCGGTGAACAGGCTGACGCTGTACGCCGCCGACATCACCGCCTCGAACGCCGCCGTGTCCAGTCCGGCCAGCGGAAGCTCGGTGAACACGTGCTGCTCGACCTCGAAGGCGGGCTCCAGGTCCAGGGTGAGCGCGGTGACCACGCCGAGCGCGCCCAGCGAGGTGACGGCACCCCCGAACCGCGGATCGTCCCGGCCGATCCGCACCACCGAACCGTCGGCGGTGACCAGCTCCACCTCGCGCACGGCCGACGCCAGCGAGCCGTTGCCGACGCCCGAGCCATGGGTGCCGGTGGCGACGGAACCGGCCACCGAGATGTGCGGCAGCGACGCCATGTTCGGCAGCGCCAGGCCGTGCGTGTGCACGGCGCGGGCCAGCTCGGCGTACCGGGTGCCGCCCGAGACGCGGACCCTGCGCGCGGCGCCGTCCACGTCGACCAGCGGGGGCAGGGCCGCGATGGACAGCAGGACCCCGTCCGGACCGGGCTCGGCGATCTCGTTGAAGGAGTGCCCGCTGCCCAGCACCCGCACCCGTGTGCTCGCGGCCACCAGGGCGGCCACCTTGTCGACCGAGGCCGGGCGGTGCAGCTCCCCGGCGCCGTAGGTGATGTTGCCCGCCCAGTTGGTGATCGTCCCGGTCATCCTGTCGCCCTTCACGGTGCGTGTCTGTCGCGTTGACCCTCTCATCCGCGGATGCCTACGGTAGAGACCGTTTTCCACGACCGACGTCCCGGGCCCATTCCACCGAGCCGGAGGCCACGCGTTGACCCAGCGGCCGTACGCCGTCTTCGCCCTGTCCGCGGAGAACGTCCCCCTGGTCTTCCCGCCCCCGGTGCTGGCCCGGCTGCGCGAGACGGTGGACATCGACGCGGCCCTGGTCGCCGAGGACTTCACGGATCCCCGGGTGAAGGACGCCCTGGCCCGCGCCGAGATCCTCGTCACCGGCTGGGGCGGCCCCCTGCTGGACGCCGCCGCCCTGGACGCCGTCCCGCGTCTGCGGGCCGTGCTGCACGCGGCCGGGTCCGTCAAGGGGATCGTCACCCCCGAGGTGTGGCGCCGGGGGATCGCGGTGGGCTCGGCGGCGGCCGCCAACGCGCTGCCCGTCGCCGAGTACACGCTCGCCATGATCCTGCTCTCCGGCAAGGACCTCTTCGCCGTGCGCGACCGGCTGCGTGCCGAGCGGGACGCCTTCAATGGCTGGGGGCTGCTCCCCGGCATCGGCAATCTCGGCCGCCGGGTCGGGGTGATCGGCGCCTCGCGCATCGGCCGCCGGGTCATCGAGCTGCTGCGCCCCTTCGACCTGGTGCCGGCCCTGACCGACCCGTACGCCGACGAGGAGACGGCCGCCGCCCTCGGCGTCCCGCTGCTGCCGCTGGACGAGCTGCTGCGCACCTCGGACGTCGTGACCCTGCACGCCCCCGCCACCCCCGAGACCCGGCAGCTGATCGGCGCCCGCGAACTCTCCCTGATGCCGGACGGGGCCGTCCTGATCAACACCGCGCGCGGCTCGCTCCTAGACCACGACGCCCTCGTCACCGAGCTGCGCACCGGCCGGCTCTCCGCGATCCTCGACGTCACCGACCCCGAGCCGCTGCCCGCCGGGTCACCCCTGTACGACCTGCCGAACGCGGTGCTCACCCCGCACCGGGCGGGCTCCCAGGGCAACGAGACGGCCCGGCTGGGCCTCGTCGTCGCCGAGGAGGCCGCCCGCCTGGCCGCCGGTTCACCCCTCGCCCACGCCGTCGACCCGGCCGCGCTGGCACGCGAGGCGTGACCCCCGGCACACGCCACGACCTGCTGGAAGGGGCCCCGGCGCGGCCCGCCCGAGGGCAGGGGCATACCGTGAGGAGTCGTACGCAGAGAGCCTGTGCCGGGAGGAGATTACGGATGGGCAGCCGCACCGCACTGGTCGAGGATCTGATGGAGCGATTCCCGCACGTTCCGCGGGAAGCCGTCTTCAAGGAGGATCTGCTCCGGGGCGGGGTCGCCTTCGACCCGTCGGCCCTGAGCGACAACGAGGGCGGTGAGGTCAAACCGAAGTCGTACTTCATCTTCTCGTTCGACCACGGCACCCTGCCCGAGCTCGGCGAGGCCGCCCTGCGGCGCCCGCCCGAGGAGATCATCCTCACCGGCGGCCCCTACGACCTGCGCCGCACCGTCGTGTCGGTCCGGGTGAACCCGGCGTCCCCCTACCGGGTCGCCGCCGACGAGCACGGCATGCTCGGCCTCTACCTGGACGGCAAGCGCATCTCCGACGTCGGTGTACCGCCGATGCCGGAGTACTACCGGCACAAGCTGTCCAACGGGAAGTCCGTGATGGAGGTCGCCCCCACCATCCAGTGGGGCTACCTGATCTACCTCACCGTCTTCCGGGTCTGCCAGTACTTCGGCGCCAAGGAGGAGTGCCAGTACTGCGACATCAACCACAACTGGCGCCAGCACAAGGCGGCCGGGCGGCCCTACACCGGCGTGAAGGACGTCGAGGAGGTCCTCGAGGCGCTGGAGATCATCGACCGGTACGACACGGCGAAGGCGTCCACCGCCTACACCCTCACCGGCGGCGCCATCACCAAGACCGTCTCCGGCCGTGACGAGGCCGACTTCTACGGCCACTACGCCAAGGCGATCGAGGAGCGCTTCCCCGGCCGCTGGATCGGCAAGGTCGTCGCCCAGGCGCTGCCCAAGGACGACGTGCAGCGCTTCAAGGACTACGGCGTGCAGATCTACCACCCCAACTACGAGGTGTGGGACGAGTACCTGTTCAAGATGTACTGCCCCGGCAAGGAGCGGTACGTCGGCCGTGACGAGTGGCACCGCCGCATCCTCGACTCCGCGGAGATCTTCGGCGCACGCAACGTGATCCCCAACTTCGTGGCCGGTGTGGAGATGGCCGAGCCGTTCGGGTTCAAGACCGTCGACGAGGCGATCGCGTCCACCACGGAGGGCCTGCGCTTCTTCATGTCGAAGGGCATCACGCCCCGCTTCACCACCTGGTGCCCCGAGCCGACCACCCCGCTCGGCAAGGCCAACCCGCAGGGCGCGCCGCTGGAGTACCACATCCGGCTGCTCCAGGCGTACCGGCAGACGATGGAGGAGTTCGGCCTGTCGTCGCCCCCCGGCTACGGCGAGCCCGGCCCCGGCCGCGCGGTGTTCTCCGTGAGTTCCTTCATGGACAGCCTTCCCGCGGAGGAGTCCAGCACGGTATAGGTGGGGTGACGGGTGAGCCGGACGGGGTCCGCATCCGTACAAGGGGCCACGGGGGCGGGGCGCCACGGTCCGTCATGAGCTCTGAACACAGCGCTTGTCAGTTGTGACGGAGACGTGCAAAGCTCCTGCCCTGCCGCGAGGGTCCCCTCAACTCCCCTTTCCCTGGGGTGAGTTGACCTCGGATGTGGATGCAGGAGACTCATGCCCGACCTGCCGACCCCTCAGGACGCCACCGAGGCCGCCCTGTTCGCCGAGTGCTGGGACGCCGTGCTGTCGTACGCCGACCTGTGCACGGTCGGCCCCGAGTCGGCGGGCCATCTGGCCTCGGAGGCCTTCGCGGCAGGGCTGCGCGAGGCCCGCGAGGCCGGGACGGGACCGGGCGCCGCCCGCCGCCCCGCCCGGCTGCCCCGTATCCCCCTGCTGCTGGTCGCCGTGCGCACCACGGCGGCCGCCTGGGAGGAGAGCGGCCGGGGCGACGGCCTCGACCCCGACCTGCGGCTGTGGCTCAACTCCGAGCACGCCGCCCGCTACACCGGGCCCCCGCTCGGGCGTCCCGTCGCGCTGCGCGGACTGCGCGACATGCAGGAACCGGACGCGGCCCTGCTCTGGCTCACCGAGGTCGAGGCGCTGCCGCCGCACGTCGTCGCCCGCACCCTGGGCCTCGACCCGGCCACCGTCTCCGACGAGGTCGCCCAGGTGCGCGGCCTGTTCCGGGACCGCTGCCGGCGCAACCACCTCGACACCCCGATGGACGCGCGGTGCCGCAGCTACGCCCGCCTCCTCGACGCCGTGCACCGCTCGCCCGCCGCCGACATCCCCGGCGACCTCTCCCGCCACCTCGCCACCTGTGTGCCGTGTGCCGAGGCCGCCGCCTGTCTGCGGCCGCACGGCGGAGGGCTGCCCGCCGCCCTCGCCGGGGGCGTCCTCGGCTGGGGCGGACTCGCCTATCTGGAGCGCCGCCGCCGGGCCGCCGAGGCCCGTCTCGCCGCCCACCCCGGCGCGGACCCGGACGCCCCGGCCCGCCCCGGCGCCCACAAGGCGCGGATGGTCCGCGGCGCCCTGCTCGTCACCGCCGTCCTCGTCTCCGCGCTCGCCCTCGCCGTGTCGATGACCCAGGGCGGCTCGTCCGCCGGCACCGGCGCGGCCGACGGCGACCTCTCCGCACGCCGGCCCGTCACCGACCCCGGCTTCTCCCTGCCGGTCACCGCCGCCACCCGCCCGGCCTCCAAGACGCCGAAGCCGTCCGCGAGCCCTTCGCCCCGCGCGGACCGGGCGACCCGTGACCCCGATCCCGAACCGCAGGGCACCCCGTCCACGACGGCCCGCCCCAGGACACCGCGGCCGTCCACGGCCGAACCCCCGTCCTGCACGGCGGTCTACGACGTCGTCAACGAGTGGACCGACGGTTTCCAGGCCATCGTCACCGTCACCACCGACCGCGCCCTGGACGACTGGCGCGTCGCCTGGTCGTTCCGGGACGGCCAGCGGGTCGGCCAGATGTGGGACGCCGAGTACGCCCAGAACGGCCCCCGGGTCACCGCCACCGCCGCCGACTACAACAAGTCCGTCGCGGCCGGCGGCAAGCTGACCTTCGGCTTCCTCGGCTCCTGGCGGGGCGCCAACTCCCCGGCGTACGACCTCACCCTCGACGGCAGGACCTGCGCCCTGAAAACCGGTTGACGGGCGGGAGCGCGGCCCGGCAGAGTGACGGCGTTCCCACAGCGGTGGCCCCTGGCCGCCGCGGTCCGGCGGAAGTGACGAGGAGGTGTCGACCGATGGCTGTCATCGCGATGAGCGCTGCCCGCATGCGAACCATCCCGTCCACCTCCGTGGCCGCCGGCTGACACCCACCTTCCTCGCGCGTCCTCACGCGCGACGGCCGGGGCCGCCCTTGTGAAGGGTCACCCGTTGACTTCCAGCTCTGCCGCTTCCTCCTCCGTCCGCACCGCTCTCGCCCCCTACGGCTGGGACGAGGCATGGGCGGACGCCTTCGCGCCGCACGCGGCCGAAGGACTCCTCCCCGGACGCGTCGTCCGCGTCGACCGGGGCCAGTGCGACGTCGTCACCGCCGACGGCGTCGTCCGCGCCGACACCGCCTTCGTCACCCCGCACGACCCCATGAAGGTCGTGTGCACCGGCGACTGGGTCGCCGTCGACCCCGAAGGCGCCCACCCTCGCTACGTCCAGGCGTATCTGCCGCGCCGCACCGCCTTCGTGCGGTCCACCTCCTCCAAGCGGTCCGAGGGGCAGATCCTCGCCGCCAACGTCGACCACGCCATCGTCGCCGTGTCGCTCGCCGCCGAACTCGACCTGGGCCGGATCGAGCGGTTCCTCGCGCTGGCCTGGGAGTCGGGCGCCCAGCCGGTCGTCGTCCTCACCAAGGCCGACCTGGTGCCGGACGCCATGACGCTCTCGTACCTCGTGCGGGACGTGGAGACCACGGCCCCCGGCGTGCCCGTGCTCCCGGTCAGCAGCGTGGACGGGGACGGCCTCGACGTGCTCGTCGCCCTGGTCGGCGGAGGCACGAGCGTCCTGCTCGGGCAGTCCGGCGCCGGCAAGTCCACCCTCGCCAACGCGCTGCTCGGCGAGGACGTCATGGAGGTGCGGGCCACCCGGGACGTGGACGGCAAGGGACGGCACACGACCACCACCCGCAACCTCCTCGCGCTGCCCGGCGGCGGGGTCCTCATCGACACCCCGGGCCTGCGCGGCGTCGGCCTCTACGACGCGGAGACCGGCGTCGGCCAGGTCTTCTCCGAGATCGAGGCCCTCGCCGAGGGGTGCCGCTTCCACGACTGCGCCCACGAGGCGGAGCCCGGCTGCGCCGTCCTGGCCGCGATCGACTCCGGCGAGCTGCCCGTCCGCCGGCTGGAGAGCTACCGCAAGCTCAAGCGGGAGAACCAGTACATCGTCGCCAAGACCGACGCACGGCTGCGCGCCGAGATGCGCCGGGAGTGGAAGCGCAAGGGCGCGCAGGGCCGGGCCGCGATGGAGGCCAAGCGCGGCCGGCTGCGGTGACGCGGGCCCGTCCTGCTCGGTGTCCGATTCCCGCCAGCGCCGGCCCGCGGCGGGGCGGACACTGGACAGCGTGAAGGACGAGGACAGCAGGTACGAGGCGGTGCGCAGCCGCGACGCCCGGTTCGACGGGGAGTTCTTCTTCGCCGTCGAGACGACCGGCGTCTACTGCCGCCCCAGCTGCCCGGCGGTCACGCCGAAGCGGCACAACGTGCGGTTCTTCCCGACGGCCGCCGCCGCGCAGGGCTCCGGTTTCCGGGCCTGCCGGCGGTGCCGTCCGGACGCCGTGCCCGGCTCCGCCGCCTGGGACGTACGGGCGGACGTGGCCGGGCGGGCGATGCGGCTCATCGGCGACGGGATCGTCGACCGGGAGGGTGTCGCCGGGCTCGCCGCACGGCTCGGCTACAGCGCCCGGCAGGTGCAGCGGCAGCTCACCGCCGAGCTCGGCGCCGGGCCCGTCGCGCTGGCCCGGGCCCAGCGGGCCCACACCGCGCGGGTGCTGCTCCAGACGACCGGCCTGCCGATCACGCAGGTCGCGTTCGCCGCCGGGTTCGCCAGTGTCCGCCAGTTCAACGACACGATCCGGGCCGTCTACGCCCGCACCCCGACCGAGCTGCGCGCCGACGCACCCCGCGCCGGCCGCCCCGCCGGGCGTACGGCCGCCCCGTCCGCGGGCATCCCGCTGCGGCTCGCCCACCGGGGCCCATACCACGCCACAACGGTCTTCGACCTGCTCGCCGAGGAGGCCGTGCCCGGCGTCGAGGAGGTCACCGGACCGCCCGGCGACCGCCTCTACCGCCGCACCCTGCGGCTGCCCCACGGCAGTGCCGTCGCCGCCGTCGCGGAACGGGCACCGGCGTCCGGCCGGGGCGGGGCCGCCCACCCCGGGGGCTGGCTCGACGCCCGGCTCCACCTCACCGACCTCCGCGATCTCACCACCGCCGTACAGCGGCTGCGCCGGCTGTTCGACCTGGACGCCGACCCGTACGCCGTCGACGCGCGGCTCGGCGCCGACCCCCGGCTCGCGCCCCTGGTCGCGGCCCGGCCCGGACTGCGCTCGCCCGGCGCCGCCGACCCCGGCGAACTGGCCGTACGGGCCCTCGCCGGGCCCGGGCGGGCCGCCGAGCTGGTGCGCCGGTACGGCAAGACGCTCGACGCGCCCAGCGGCGGCCTCACCCATCTGTTCCCCGAGCCCGCCGTGCTCGCCGGCGCCGAACCCGGCGGCGCGCTCGGCGCGCTGACCACCGCCCTCGCCGACGGCGCCCTGCGCCTCGACGCGGGCGCCGACCGGGACGAGGCGTACCGTGCCCTGCGGGACCTGCCCGGCCTGGACGCCCGTACCGCCGCCGTGATCCGTACCCGCGCCCTCGCCGACCCGGACGTGGCGCCGCCCGGCACCGACCTGCCCGACGCCTGGCGGCCCTGGCGCTCCTACGCGCTGCGCCATCTGCGCGCCGCGGGCGAGCCCGACCCCCGATGACCACGACCGAGAGGACCGCCATGGCCCCCCGTATCCCCTGGACCGAGGTCGACAGCCCCCTCGGCCCCCTCCTGCTCACCGCCGACCCCGCCACCGGCGCCCTGACCTCCGTGTCCGTGCCGGGCCAGAGGGGCGGCCGTACGGTCCTCGCGGACTGGCGGCACGACCCCGGGCCCTTCCGCGCCGCCCGGGAGCAGCTCGCCGCCTACTTCGCCGGGGAGCTGAAGGAGTTCGACCTGGAGCTGAGCGCGCCGGGCAGCGAGTTCCGCGAGCGGGTCTGGACCGCCCTCGACGACGTCCCGTACGGGGCCACCACGACCTACGGCGAGATCGCCGCGCGCATCGGCGCGTCCCGGCCCGCCGTCCGGGCCGTCGGCGGCGCGATCGGCGCCAACCCGCTGCTCGTCGTACGCCCCTGCCACCGGGTGATCGGCGCCGACGGCTCCCTCACGGGGTACGCGGGCGGGCTCGACCGCAAGATCCGGCTGCTCACCCTGGAGGGCACCCTGCCGTAGGTCAGCCCCACATGACCGCGCCCAGCCAGGCGCCCGCGATCAGCTGGCAGGTGAACAGCTCCGTCAGCACGCTCCATCCGCCCGAGCGCATCGCCGTGCGCACCGCGGCCCGCGCCTCGCCGTGCCGGCCGAGGCGGCGCCGGGCCTCCAGATAGGCGCCGCCCAGGAACCCGGGCACCGAACCGACCACCGGGACGAGGAAGAATCCCAGGAACGAGCCCGCCGCCGCGTACACCGCCGTCCGGCGGCCGGCCCAGCCGGGGCGCAGGCGCCGGGGCGGCAGCGCCCAGCGCACCACCTGGGAGAGGAACAGCGCGACGGTCGCCCCGACGAGCACCCACCACGTCACCGGCTCGACGTCCGCGAGCGCCCACCACAGGACGGCCGCCCACACGAGCCAGGACCCCGGCACCCCGGGCACCATCACCCCGCACAGGCCGAGCAGGAGGACCAGGCCCACCAGCACGAGGTCCCAGACTCCCATCTGACCAGAGTGCAGGAGCACGCGAGGACGCGCAGATCAGGCACTGCCGCCCGGGCACCACCAACGGCACCGGGCGTCTCGTACGCCCGTTCGCCATGTCACCCGACGTGTCCCTCTCGGCGCTCTGCGCGGCCGGATTTGCCGATGCCCCGTTCCCATCCGGGCCCCGCGGGGGACAATCGGGGGCATGAATCAGCAGGGGGGCAAGCCCACCGGTCACGAGGACGACTGGTGGGGCCAGCTGTACGGCGACGCCGACGACGCGGGCCCGTCCGCGGCGCCCGACTCGCTCGACGACCGGTACGCCTCGGCCGCGGGGACCGTGAACCAGCGCCCGGACGGGAGCGAGAGCCCGGACGTTAACCAGCGCCCGGACGGGAGCCGGCGCCCGGACGTCCCGGCGCAGCGCACCGGCGCGAACGCCCCCGAGCGGACGCCCTCGGCGTTCCCGGAAGGGCTGCCCCGCCCGCCCGGCTTCACCGTGGAGGACCCGCGGGCACCGGCCGACGAGGAGCCGCCCCCGCCGCCCGCCCCGGACCGGCCGGCCCGCACCCTCGACTACGTGGGCGCCGGCCCGCCCACCTACGACCCGGAACCGACCGCCCTGCCCCCGGCCGACCCGGACGGCCTCGACGACCTGGTCCCCGACACCGTCCTCGACGGCGCCCGCTACGGCACCGCCACCCTGCGGGCCGTGTCCCTGCGCGGCGACTCCGCCCGCTACCGGGGCGAACCCCGCCGCGACTCCCTCCTCACCGCCCGCTTCGGCACCGGTGAACACGCCCTGCTGCTGGTCGCGATGGCCACCGGCGCCCGCGCCACCCCGCGGGCCCACCGGGCCGCCGCCGAGGCGTGCCACTGGATCGGCCGGGCCGTCGGCACCAGCCATGAACGCCTCGCCCGGGACATGCGGGCCGGCCGGCGCGGCGACCTCAAGTCCGGGCTGCACCGGCTCACCGGCCGCAGCCTCGGCCGGCTCCGCGCCGGCGCCGTCGAGCAGGGCGTCGACCCCGAGGAGTACGCGGCCACCCTGCGCTGCCTGCTGCTGCCCGCCGACCCCGAGTGCCGGACCCGGGTCTTCTTCGGCGCCGGCGACGGAGGGCTGTTCCGGCTGCGGGACGGTGAATGGCAGGACATCGAGCCGCGCGTCACCGACGCGGCCGGCGAACCCGTCGTCGGCTTCGGCTCGGCACCCGCCGAGACCCCCGAGGGCGACCGGCTCACCATGGACCTCGGCGTCCCGACGCCCCCGAGCCCCTACGAACCGGCGCCCGAGCCGCCCCGTGAACCCTTCCGCTTCCGCGCCTCCGTCGCCCGCCCCGGCGACACCCTGCTGCTGTGCACGGGCGGTCTCGCCGACCCGCTGCGCGGCGAACCGGAACTCGCCGCCCACCTCCGGCGCCGCTGGTCCGGCTCCCCGCCGCCCGGCCTCGCCGACTTCCTCGCCGACACCCGGGTCCGGGTCAAGGGGTACGCCGACGACCGTACGGCCGCCGCCGTCTGGGAGGCCTGATCAGGTGTACGGCACCCACGCCCGCTCCGACGTCTCGTACACATAGCGCGGCAGCGAGCCGATGCCCGTCGTACGGAACGGACGGCCTCGGTCGTCGATGCGGACGGTTCCGGTACGGCCCTGCGAGGACCAGTCGAGCTCCAGGTACCAGGAGCAGTCGCAGTCCGCGGTCTGCGCGGTGATCAGCAGCACCTCCGGGTCCGTCGCGGACACCCGGTACGGCAGCCGCATCGCCGGGATCGGGGTGCCGGAGTCGCTGCCGTCCTGGGGGCGCGCGATCGGCCGGTCCTTGTCCAGGTCGACGTCGAAGTAACGCGGCGTCAGCGCCCCGCCGCAGCCGGAGCCCATCGCGTACGCGGTGCCCTTCATCGGCGCCGCACGGCTCACCATCCGGACGCGCAGCGCCTCCAGCACGACGGCGGTCGAACTGCGGCCCTGCACCGTCACCTTCACCATGGTCTGCCGCCCGTGCACCGCCCCCAGGGAGGTCGCCCACGCGCGGGCGTCCTGCCCCGGGGGCGGCGGGGGCACCTGCTCCGGGGGCCGGGTGAGGACGTAGTCGTGGCCGCAGCCGGCCTGCCACACGTGCGAGTCCACACTCCAGGCCAGGGGCACGCCCCCCGGGGGCCGTGGACTCGTGGCCTTCCCCGACGGCTCCGCGCCACCCTTCTTCCCCGGCGCGGACTTCGTCGAGACGCCGGGGGAGGGGGACGCCGTCGTGGGGGTGGGGGAGGCGGAGCGGGGCGGCGAAGGGCGAGACGTCGGCGGGGCCGTCGTACGGGTCGGGTCGACCGCCCGCACCTGGTCGGGCCGGCGCGTCCGGTCGTCCGGCAGGGCGGCGAGGGCCCCGACACCGGCGAGGAGCGCGGTGGCGGCGGCCGTGAGCACGAGGAGACGGCGGCGCCGGGGGCGGGGATGGTCCTTGCGCGCGGGGGCGGGCGCCGGGGTGACGTCGGTGGCCGCCTCGTCCGTGCCGGGGGCCTCCGCAGAGGGGGCCTCACCGGTCTCCGTCGGCGTCTCGGTGGTCGTCTCCGCCTCGTCGGGCGTCTCCGGCTGCGGGGTCTCCGGGTTCGGGCTCTGCCGGCCGCGGGGCCGTTGACGGGCCGCCACCGCGGCGAGCCACAGCCGGTGCAGCTCCAGCCGCTCCTGGGGGGTCGCCGCGCACAGCGCCGCGAACCGTTCCACGGGGGCGAACTCGAGCGGTACGGCCTCCCCGGCGCAGTAGCGGTGCAGCGTGGAGGTGTTCATCGCGAGGCGGCGGGCCAACTGCCCGTAGCTGCGGTCGGTGCGCTCCTTGAGCCGTCTGAGCAGCGTCGCGAACTCCTGGACGTCGTCCCGCACTTCCGACACCCGTTCCCCCGTGTCCAGTCCGTCCCGGGACGGCATCCCAGGCACTCCCCTTATCTGCACGTCAACGGGGCTGGGATGGTTCCACCGTCGCCGATCGGCGCCCGGCGCTTGCGGCGGCCCACTGGGGCGGCTGATGCTTCTGGTGCCGCACCGGCCTGGAGCCGCGACGACCGAACGGCGTCGGTGACGGCCTTTCACCACGGTCGTCACACGCACCGACTCATCCCACGGGGGGCCGCCCATGTCCACGACCATCCGCACCGGTGTGCTCGCCGCGCTCGCCGTGGCCGGGCTGACCGCCGGGGCCGCGCTCACCGCCGCACCGGCCGGCGCCGCGCCGAAGGCCGCGCCCGGATTCCTGACGGCGTCCCAGCTGCCGCCGCACCCGACGGGCTGGACCGCGGGCCCGGTCACCGACGGGGTGCCGGTGGAGCTGGAGTACTGCTTCGGGGAGGCACTGCTCGCCTACGACATCCGTCACCGCGACTTCCGCACCGAACTGGAGACCAACGCCCAGCAGATCGTCGTCGTGGTCGGTGACAGTGCCAAGGCGGAGGCGCTCGCCCGGCGCCTCGACCGGGAGGTCCGGCGCTGTGCGCTGCGGGCCGGCGCCGACCCCGAGATCGAGGCGGAGTACCGCACCTACGGGACCCTGCCGGTGGAGGAGGGGGCCCGGGTGCACGCGGTGCACACGCGGGCGGCGTGGGGCGCGATGGACATCGACCTGACCTCGGTCGGCCGGGACGGCGGCACGGTCACCCTCGTGCGCTGGGGGCAGATGGGGGACTTCTCGGACGCCCCGGTGAAGGCGTTCAAGAAGACGACCACCACCGCGGTCGACAAGCTGTACTGACCGCACGGCCGGCGCGTCACGGGGCCGCCCTCCCGCACGGGGGTCGGGCGGGCGGCCCCACGGGGGAGTGACAGCGTCCCGTTTCAGCCACTTTCCGAGGACGGGGGCGTCGGCGCCGAGGGGTCCCGGCCGCCGACTCCTCCGTCCACCCGGGTGTCCGCACCGGGTACGCCGACTTCGGCAGGGCCGGGTCGGCGTTCCGCGTGATCCCGTACGGTCCGGACGCCCGTACGCGGGTCGGCGCGAGGGGCGTGTGCCGGGGCGCCGCACGGCCCTCTCCTGCCCGCACCGGAGGACGGCCCCGCCTCATGCCGTCGCAAACCCCGTCCCGCCCCGTCCTCCCGGCGGGACAGGTGACGGAACCGGCCCGCCCGCCGCTCCGGACGCCCGAAACACGGTGTTCCGGCTTTCACCCACCGGTACGGACCGGCCGCCGATGGCCGAACACCTGGTAGTTGATGACGGGACATGACTGTTCGCCACCGCGACCGGGGAATGGTTCCCGTGAACGTGTTCGAGCCAGGAGGGGAACCGACATCGGCACGCAGGCGGGGGTCATGAAGAGGCAGGCACGGGGAGGCGGTACCACGGCGGTCGGGGCCTCCTCGGCGAAGAAGGCGGAGGACGGGACCGGGGGCGCCGGGGACCACATACGGACCTCCCAGCTCAGGCGCAGACTCGGCCGGGCCGATCTGCGGGCGGTACCGGAGGCGCGCAGGGCGCTGCGCGAACTGCTGCGGCAGTGCGGCAGGGGCGGCGGCTCCGACACCGCCGAACTGCTCACCAGCGAACTCGTCACCAACGCACTCGTGCACACCGACCGGGACGCGGTGCTGACCGCCACCGTGGGACCGGACGGACTGCGCGTGGAGGTACGGGACTTCACGTCCCGGCGGCCCAGGATGCGCGTACCGGACGCCGACACCGGTACGAGCGGCCGGGGTCTGCTGCTCGTGCAGTCCCTGGCGGACGCCTGGGGCGTGTGCGTGCACGGCGTGGGCAAGGCCGTCTGGTTCGAGCTCGGCGTCGACGTGTGACGCCGGACGACGGGAAGGGGCGCGACCCGTGCCGTGGGTCGCGCCCCTTCCCGTAGATGCGTGGCTGGGACGGGCTCAGCCGAACTGCTGCTCCAGGTCCTTGAGCTTGCGCTCCAGGGAGTCCAGCCGCGGCAGCGCCATCGTGTCGTCCTCCGCGGTCAGATCGACGGTCACCGGTTCCGAACCGGTGCGTACGGGCTCAAGAGAAGGGCGAGTACGCACGGGCAGCGGTTCCGGCGAGGATATGGCGGGCTCCGCGGTGACCTGGGACGAGGCGGGCTCCAGGGCCTGCGGCTCGCCCTGCCGGCCGCCGCCGCGGCCGATGAACCCGCGGTGGCCGCGGCTGATCGCCTTGAGCTGGGCGCGCTCCATGCGCTCCTTGTCCCGGCGGCGCAGGCGGGCCGCCTCCTTCTGCCGCTTGTCCTCGCGGACCTCGTCGACCGCCTCGTCCAGGCTGCGGACGTTCTCCAGCAGCATGAGCGACCACGCCTTGTAGGTCTCGCGGGGCGCCCGCAGCCAGCGCACTATGCGGATCTGCGGCAGCGGGCGCGGCACCAGGCCCTGCTCGCGCAGCGCGGCCCGGCGGGTCTGCTTGAGGGCACGGTCGAACAGGACGGCCGCCGACAGGGACATGCCGGCGAAGAAGTGCGGGGCGCCGGCGTGGCTCAGGCCGCGGGGCGCGTGCACCCAGTTGAACCAGGCCGCGGCGCCCGCGAACGTCCACACGAGTATCCGGGAGCCGAGCGCCGCGTCGCCGTGGCTGGCCTCGCGCACCGCGAGCACGGAACAGAACATCGCCGCACCGTCGAGACCGAACGGCACCAGGTACTGCCAGCCGTCGCTGAGGCCCAGGTTCTGCTCACCGAAGCCGACCAGGCCCTTGAAGGAGAGCGCGGCGGCGACGGCCGCACAGCAGAAGAGCAGCACATAGGACGCCGTGCCGTAGATGGCCTCCTTGCGCCTGCGGCGCTCCTCGTTGCGCTCCCAGGAGTCCTCGGTCACGTGCTCCCCGGACCGTTTCCCGCGAGCGAGCACCGCCACCGCCGCCAGCATGCCCAGGAGCAGTACGGCGCCCGGAAGCAGCCAGTTCAGCGATATGTCGGTCAATCTCATCTGGGGTCCCTTGCATTGGGATAGGGCGTAACGCCCGCCATAGTGGCCCAATCCCTGCGGCCCTCAGGGGGTTTCGGGGCAAGAGGCCGCCAAGGAGGTGCAAGGGGATGCCCAGGGCGGCGTTCTGCTCGAACTGCCGCTTGAGGGGCGGGAGTTGAGTTCGAACAACACTACCCGTGCGGGTGGTTCCGTGGAAAGTTCCTGCGGAAAGTGTGGAAGCTGTGAAACGAGCGCGTCCGAACGGCTGTACGAGAAACGGCCGTTCGCGGTCGTTGCCGGTCGTTTCAGGCCGCGAGGAGCTTGGCCAGCCGGTCGGCGTCGCAGGTGCGCGGACAGGTCGCGCAGGTGTCCTCGGGGCGCACCGTGTAGAACATGCAGCAGCTCGCCCGGTCACGGGTCGGCAGGGACTCGCCGTCCGGACCCGTCAGCTCACGGAAGGCGGCCGAGCCCACGTACGGCTTCGTCGCGCCCGGCAGCAGCAGCTCCAGCTCGTGCCGGGCCCGCTCCTGCTCGCCGTCCCCGAACAGATGCGCCACGTACCACAGGCCCTCGACGACCTCGTCCGTCGCCATGCCCCACAGGGCGCGCCCGCGCCGCCGCATCCGGGGGCCGAAGCCGCCGAGGACCGGCTCCAGGTGCTCGGCGACGGCCGCGCGCACCTCGGCCCGCAGGGCCTCCTCGTCGGGGACCACGCGTGCGCCGGGCAGGCCGGCCGCGGGGTCGCCGGGCAGGCAGGCGAAGGACACCGGACGCGCGGCGAGACGGCCCAGGGGTGCGCGGGGGTCCGTACGGTCGTACGAGACATGCGTCACGGGGAAGCGCGGGACGCGGCGGAGCAGGAACCACGGCACGGTGATCAGCAGGCACGCCGGCCAGGCGTAGCGGTGCAGTCCGAAGCTGGCGACGACGTCCGGGCGCGCGGACCGCCCGTAGTCCCGGAGCACCTGGGCGTCGTCCCAGGCGAGGAACGCGTCGAGCCCGGGGCCGCCCTCCGCCAGCGCGCTCGCGGTGACCCAGCCGCCGTGCCGGGGCAGCGCCGCGGCGGTGGCCGGCTGGGTGATGTCGAGCCCCGGGAGGACCTCGGCGAGACGGGCGTAGGCGTGCTCGAGAGCTGAGGAGGGCACGGGCATCGGAGCCGCCAATCCGCGAGGCATTGAAGGTAAGCCTTACCTTACCCCTAGATCGGCGAGGTTTGAACTGTCGCGTTCTGCGCCTAAGGTGCTTGACGGGTGAGTAACAAGCCGCCGTAATACCCCACGTACCGACCGTCCCGGAGGAGGACCCGTGAAGCAGGGCGCGCGAAGCTCCGCGACGACGGGGACACCGCGGACACCGCACGTCCAGGAGGCCGCGGCGGCCGTCCCGGAACCCCGGGTCCCCTCGCAGGGAACGCCGCCCGCCGCGCGCGGCGAGCACACCCACAGCGAGACGCCGATCCCCGGGCCGCGCCCGGTCGTGCAGCGCGCCTCGGTGCGCGGGCAGATCCTCGACGCCCTGCGCACCGCGCTCGTCACCGGCGAGCTGGCCCCCGGCGCCGTCTACTCGGCACCCGCCCTCGGCGACCGCTTCGGCGTCTCCGCGACCCCGGTCCGCGAGGCCATGCAGCAGCTCGCCCTGGAGGGCGCCGTCGAGGTGGTCCCCAACCGGGGGTTCCGGGTCGTCGAGCGCGGCGCCCGGGACCTGGCCGAACTCGCCGAGGTCCGGGCGCTCATCGAGGTCCCCGTCATGCTCCGGCTCGCCCACGCGGTGCCCGCCGAACGCTGGGCCGAGATGCGCCCGCTGGCCGAGGCGACCGTCCGCGCGGCCGCCACCGGATGCCGGGCCACCTACGCCGAGTCCGACCGCACCTTCCACCGCGCCGTGCTCTCCCTGGCCGGCAACGCCCAGCTCGTGCGGATCGCCGACGACCTGCACCGCCGCGCCCAGTGGCCGCTCACCGGCCCGGCCCGCACACCCGGCCGCGGCCACGCCGACCTGCTGGCCGACGCCTCCGAGCACACGGCCCTCCTCGACGCCCTGATCGCCCGCGACCTGGAGGTCGTACGGGCGCTGGTCGACGAGCACTTCGCAGGCGCGCATTAGGGCTTGTTCCTTATGGCCTTCAGGCCGTCGCCGCCGGTGGCAGTGGGGCCAGTTGGTCCGCCAGCCAGGTGGGGACGCCGCCCAGGAGGCGGAACAGTCGGCGGGCCTCCTCGCGGAGGCGGGTCGCCTCCGGTTCGGACTCCGTGTCGGCCAGCGACGCCAGCGCCGGGGCCGTGCCCACCAGATAGCCCAACTCCTCGCGGATGCGCAGGGATTCGGCGAAGCCGTGCCGTGCCTCGGCCAGTTCCCCGTCGCGCAGCGCGAGGCCGGCCAGGTGCCGCCAGGTGAACGACAGCAGCAGCGGGTCGGCGTGCGCCGTGGCGCCCGCGTGGGCCCGGCGGTAGGCGGCGCGGGCGGCCTGCGGCGAGCGCGCCAGGTTCTCCGCGAGCAGACCGCGGCGGAAGTCCAGCAGGGCCCGGCCCGGCGCCCCCGGCGCGATCAGCGCGGCCGCCCGGCCCAGCGCCGCCCGCGCCTCGTCGGCCCGGTCGCGCACGGAGTGCAGCGTCGCCGCGTACGCAAGTTGCCCTCGTTCACAAGCGGCCGCGCCGCGTTCGTCGTCGGTGTGGGCCAGCGCCTCGGCCGTACGCAGCGCGTCCTCGGCCTCCGCCCAGCCCCGCTCGGTGTACAGGCACCGTTCCACCAGCAGGGCCGCGCGCTGGAGCGCGGCCTGTGCGGTGACCGGCTGGAGCAGGGCCGCCGCGTCCGCCCAGCACGCGCGTGAGCGCAGCCGCCATACCGCGGTCTGGAGTGGATCGTCGCCGCCGGTCGTTCCGTTACCAGACATGGCGGTATACGCCACCTCGCCCTCCCCGAGCACGCCATCGAGCTGTTGAGTGGTGGCGGCATCTCAGCACGAATCATCGCGCCCGGCCAAGAGGGTGGGTGAAGGATTTCACAAAGTCGTGGGACACGGACGGCACTTGGTGCCACCTCCGCGCGCCCCCCGCGCCGGTTCAGCTCATCCGCAATGCCAGGAAGAAATCCAGCTTGTCCTCCAGCCGGGACAGGTCCCGGCCCGTCAACTGCTCGATCCGGCCGACCCGGTAGCGCAGTGTGTTGACGTGCAGGTGCAGCCGGGTCGCGCACCGGGTCCAGGAGCCGTCGCAGTCGAGGAACGCCTCCAGGGTGGGGATCAGCTCGGCGCGGTGCCGGCGGTCGTAGTCGCGCAGCGGGTCCAGCAGCCGCGCGGTGAACGCCCGCCGGACGTCGTCGGGCACGAACGGCAGCAGCAGGACGTGCGAGGCGAGCTCCTGATGGCCGGCCGCGCACACCCGGCCCACCCGGGCCGCGGCCACCCGGCGTGCGTGCCGGGCCTCCTCCAGGGCGCCGCGCAGCCCCTCCGCGGAGTGCACGGCCGCGCTCACCCCGAGCGTGATCCGGCCGTCGTCGTCCAGCCCCGCGGAGAGCGGCTCGGCCACGGCGTCCAGCAGCGCGTCGGCCAGCACGCCGGCCTCCGAGCCGTCGTGCTCGGCGGAGACCGCGGGGAGCGGCACCAGCGCGATCGCCTCCTCGCCGGTGTGCGCCACCGCGATCCGGTCGGAGGGCTCCGGGCCGGTGGCGCGGGGGTCGACCAGGATCTCCTCCAGCAGGGCCTGCGCGGCCGGACCCGGCTCGATATCGCCGTCCGCCCACTCGACCCGGGCGACCACGACCTGCCAGTGCGGGGCCGCCCCGAGGCCGGGCAGCAGCACCGGGGCCGCCACCCGCAGCCGGGCGGCGATCTCGGCGGGCGCCGCGCCCGTCTGGACCAGCTCCAGGACCTCCTGCGCGAGCCTGCGCCGTACCGTGCGGGCGGCGTCCCGGCGGTCCCGCTCCACGGCGATCAGCTGGGTGACGCCCTGGAGGAGGTCCAGCCGCTCGGCGGGCCAGTCCCCGGCGTCCGCCTCCACGGCCAGCAGCCACTCGGACAGCACCGTCTCGCGGGGGTCCCCGGCCGGCCGGCCGCCGCTGCGGATCGGGAAGAGCGAGTACACGGTGTTCCCGAGCGTCACCCGGTGCGGGCCGCGGCGGCCCGAGCGGGCGGCCGCCAGATGGCCGGCCGCGAGCCGCGCGCACAGGTCGGGCGGCAGCGCCGGGCCGGCCGACTTCGAGCCCGCGATCAGCCGTCCCGCCGGGGACAGCACCCAGGCGCGCAGGTCCAGGTCGGAGCCGAGCAGATCGAGGACCACGTCCGGGCCGCCGCCCGCCGGGCCCGACGTCATCAGCCGGCGGTGCCGGTCCACGACGGCCGCCAGATCCCCGGCCCGCTCCCCGCTGACCTGCCGGACGACATGCTCGGTGACCGTCGCGAACGCCACCGACTCGTGCACCGCGAACAGCGGCAGCCGGTGCCGGGCGCAGGCCACCACCAGATCCTCCGGGACATCGCCGAGCTCGGCCGTACCGGCCGCCAGGGCCGCCACACCGGCCTGCACGAGGATGCGGACGAAAGGGTCGGAGTCCGCGGCGTCCCGCCGCCACGCCAGCCCGGTGAGCACCAGCTCCCCGCCCGACAGATAGCGGCTGGGGTCCCTCAGATCCGTGGTCATGACCCCGCGCACGGTGCGGTCGAGCTCGTCCTCGCCGCCGAGCAGCTTCAGGCCCAGCGCATCGGTGTCCAGCAGTGCGCGCAGCCGCATTCTCGTCGCCGCCGTTCTTCTGTCTCGAAAACTACGATGGATCTTGAGGGGTCCGGGCAGGCCCGCGCACGGGCCGCGAGCGGCCCCCACGGGCGGCGCGCTCGTCGTCTTTCGGACGGTGTCCCAGGTCACAGAGCCGTGCCGGATGTTTCCCCGGGGAAGCAGGGAGGTTACGGATGTCCTCCGTTCATACGAATCTACAAGATGCCCGTCGTGGCCAGCCAACTCCTTCATGGTTTCCGTGACTGACACCGGTGGAGCACAGGCCTGTGTACTGACGTCCATCAGCGTGAACAGCACATGAACGAGCCGGGCCCGCCGCACCCGATCTGGCTCGATCCGTACGACCCACGAGACGAAGAAGAGAGCCGGTCATGGACTTCCTTCGCCCCGCCAGCTGGGAGGAGGCGCTCGCCGCGAAGGCCGAGCACCCCACCGCTGTGCCGATTGCGGGCGGCACCGATGTGATGGTCGAGATCAACTTCGACCACCGCCGGCCCGAGTACCTCCTCGACCTCAACCGGATCGGAGACCTCTACGAATGGGAGGTCGGCGAGGACAGCGTGCGGCTCGGCGCCTCCGTGCCGTACACGCGGATCATGGAGCACCTGCGGGCCGAGCTGCCGGGCCTCGCCCTGGCCTCGCACACGGTAGCCTCCCCGCAGATCCGCAACCGCGGCGGAGTCGGCGGCAACCTCGGCACCGCCTCCCCGGCCGGTGACGCCCACCCGGCCCTCCTCGCCGCCGGCGCCGAGGTCGAGGCCGAGTCGGTGCGCGGCAGCCGCCGTATCCCGATCGACGCCTTCTACACCGGCGTGAAGCGCAACGCGCTGGCGCCCGACGAGCTGATCCGCGCCGTCCACATCAAGAAGGCCGACGGACCCCAGCAGTACTCCAAGGTCGGCACCCGCAACGCCATGGTGATCGCCGTGTGCGCCTTCGGCCTCGCCCTGCACCCCGAGACGCGGACCGTCCGGACCGGCATCGGCTCGGCCGCGCCCACCCCGATCCGCGCCACGACCGCCGAGGAGTTCCTGAACGCGGCGCTCGAGGAGGGCGGCTTCTGGGACAACGGCAAGATCATCACCCCGTCGGTCGCCAAGCGGTTCGCCGAACTGTGCGCCGGCGCCTGCAACCCGATCGACGACGTCCGGGGCACCGCGAGCTACCGGCGCCACGCGGTCGGCGTGATGGCCCGCCGCACGCTGACCTGGACCTGGGAGTCGTACCGCGGCACCGCCGCCACCACGGAGGGAGTCGCCTGATGCGTGTCAACTTCACTGTCAACGGACGTCCGCAGGAAGCCGACGACGTGTGGGAGGGCGAGTCCCTGCTGTACGTCCTGCGCGAGCGGCTCGGCCTGCCGGGCTCCAAGAACGCCTGCGAACAGGGCGAGTGCGGCTCCTGCACGGTCCGTCTGGACGGCGTGCCGGTGTGCTCGTGCCTGGTCGCCGCCGGCCAGGTCGAGGGCCGCGACGTCGTCACCGTCGAGGGGCTCGCGGACCACGCCCGGCAGCGGTCCTGCGGCGACGCCCACGGCACCTCGCTCGACGAGGCGAAGGCGTGGCAGGCCAAGGGCACCGACTCACAGACCGGCGAGGGCACCGAACTCGCCCCGATCCAGCAGGCGTTCATCGACGCCGGCGCCGTCCAGTGCGGCTTCTGCACCCCCGGTCTGCTGGTCGCCGCCGACGAGATGCTGGAGCACAACCCCAACCCGACCGACGCGGACATCCGCGAGGCCCTGTCGGGCAACCTGTGCCGCTGCACCGGCTACGAGAAGATCATGGACGCGGTCCGCCTCGCGGCCGCACGGCAGGGAGAGGCGGTCTGACGATGGCGTCCCCCAGCGGAACCCCCACGAAGATCACCCAGGGCGCCCCGACCAAGGGCGGCATCGGTGAGTCCACGCTCCGCCCCGACGGCACCCTCAAGGTCACCGGCGAGTTCGCCTACTCGTCCGACATGTGGCACGAGGACATGCTCTGGGGCCAGATCCTGCGTTCCACCGTCGCGCACGCCGAGATCGTGTCCATCGACACCTCCGAGGCCCTCGCCCTGCCCGGCGTGTACGCCGTCATGACCTACGACGACCTGCCGACCGAGGTCCGCCACTACGGCCTGGAGATCCAGGACACCCCGGTCCTCGCACACGGCAAGGTCCGCCACCACGGCGAACCGGTCGCCCTAGTCGCCGCCGACCACCCGGAGACCGCGCGCCGCGCCGCCGCCAAGATCAAGGTCGAGTACCGCGAGCTGCCCGTCATCACCGACGAGGCCTCCGCGACCGCCCCCGACGCGATCCTCGTCCACGAGAACCGCGACGACCACCACGCCGGCCACGTCCCGCACCCCAACATCGTGCACCGGCAGCCGATCGTCCGCGGCGACGCGGCCCGCGCCGCCGAACGGGCCGACGTGGTCGTCACCGGCGAGTACACCTTCGGCATGCAGGACCAGGCGTTCCTCGGCCCCGAGTCCGGCCTCGCCGTGCCCGACGAGGACGGCGGAGTCCACCTCTACATCGCCACCCAGTGGCTGCACAGCGACCTCCGCCAGATGGCCCCCGTCCTCGGCCTGCCCGAGAGCAAGGTCCGGATGACGCTGTCCGGCGTCGGCGGTGCCTTCGGCGGCCGCGAGGACCTGTCCATGCAGATCCACGCCTGTCTGCTCGCGCTGCGCACCGGCAAGCCCGTCAAGATCGTCTACAACCGGTTCGAGTCCTTCTTCGGGCACGTCCACCGCCACCCCGCCAAGCTGTACTACGAGCACGGCGCCACCCGCGACGGCAAGCTGACCCACGTCAAGTGCCGGATCGTGCTCGACGGCGGCGCCTACGCCTCCGCCTCCCCGGCCGTCGTCGGCAACGCCTCCTCGCTCTCCATCGGCCCCTACGTGGTCGACGACGTCGACATCGAGGCCATCGCCCTCTACACCAACAACCCGCCCTGCGGCGCGATGCGCGGCTTCGGCGCGGTCCAGGCCTGCTTCGCCTACGAGGCGCAGATGGACAAGCTGGCGAAGGAACTCGGCCTGGACCCGGTGGAGTTCCGGCAGCGCAACGCCATGGAGCAGGGCACGATCATGCCGACGGGCCAGCCCGTCGACTCGCCGGCCCCGGTCGCCGAACTCCTGCGCCGCGTCAAGGCGATGCCCCTGCCGCCGGAGCGCCAGTGGGAGTCCAGCGAGGGCGCCGACGTACGGCAGCTGCCCGGCGGCCTGTCCAACACCACCCATGGCGAGGGCGTCGTCCGGGGCGTCGGCTACGCGGTCGGCATCAAGAACGTCGGCTTCTCCGAGGGCTTCGACGACTACTCGACGGCCAAGGTCCGGATGGAGGTCGTCGGCGGTGAGCCCGTGGCCACCGTGCACACCGCGATGGCCGAGGTCGGCCAGGGCGGCGTCACCGTCCACGCGCAGATCGCCCGCTCCGAACTCGGCGTCGCCCAGGTGACCATCCACCCGGCCGACACCCAGGTCGGCTCCGCCGGCTCGACCTCCGCCTCCCGGCAGACGTACGTCACCGGCGGCGCCGTGAAGAACTCCTGCGAGCTGGTCCGCGAGAAGGTGCTGGAGATCGGGCGGCGCAAGTTCGGCTCGTACCACCCGGCCTGGGCCACCGCCGAACTCCTCCTGGAGGGCGGCAAGGTCGTCACCGACGGCGGCGAGGTCCTCGCCGACCTCGTCGACGTCCTGGAGGACGAGAGCGTCGAGGTCGAGGCCGAGTGGCGGCACCGCCCCACCGAGCCCTTCGACCTGCGCACCGGCCAGGGCAACGGGCACGTCCAGTACTCGTTCGCCGCGCACCGCGCCGTCGTCGAGGTCGACACCGAACTCGGCCTGGTGAAGGTGATCGAGCTGGCCTGCGCCCAGGACGTCGGCAAGGCGCTCAACCCGCTGTCCGTCATCGGCCAGATCCAGGGCGGCACCACCCAGGGCCTGGGCGTCGCCGTCATGGAGGAGATCATCGTCGACCCGAAGACGGCGAAGGTGAAGAACCCCTCCTTCACGGACTACCTCATCCCCACGATCCTCGACACGCCGACCATCCCCGTCGACGTGCTCGAACTCGCCGACGACCACGCGCCGTACGGGCTGCGCGGCGTCGGCGAGGCCCCCACCCTGTCGTCCACCCCGGCCGTCCTCGCGGCGATCCGGGACGCGACGGGGCTGGAGCTGAACCGGACCCCGGTACGCCCCGAACACCTGACGGGCACCGCGTAACGTCCGCGCGGTTGCGGGCAGTCGTGCCTCCCCCAGTGCCTCAAGGGCCTTGGGGGACCCCCAGCGGCACGGGTGGGCGCAACGGCACCCCGGCGCCGGGCACAGCACACTCCACGGCTCACCCCCGGCGCCGGCCAAGCAAGTTCCGCGTTCGTCTCGGGCCGTCCCCCGGGTCGTGCACCTCCCCAAATCCCGTGCTCCACCGCCGACGGCGGCCACGGGTGCCCCTATGAACCTTGGGAGCAGGCCCACATGACCCAGCAGTCACTCGAGCCCACGGTCACCGCCGACGACGCGGGTGAAGGAACCCGCGTCCCGGCCGGCCGGTCCTGGCTCGACCGGTACTTCCACATATCCCACCGAGGATCCACGGTCGCGCGCGAGGTGCGCGGTGGCGTCACCACCTTCATGGCGATGGCGTACATCCTCCTGCTCAACCCGCTGATCCTGTCCGGCAAGGACGCGGCGGGGGACACCCTCGCGCAGAAGGCCCTCATCACCGCGACCGCGTTCGCGGCGGCCTTCACCACGCTGCTGATGGGCTTCTTCGGCAAGGTGCCGCTCGCCCTCGCCGCCGGCCTCTCCGTCTCGGGCGTGCTCGCCTCACAGGTCGTCCCGCAGATGACCTGGCCGCAGGCCATGGGCATGTGCGTGATGTACGGCGTCGTCATCATGCTGCTGGTCGTCACCGGCCTCCGCGAGATGATCATGAACGCGATCCCGCTCGCCCTCAAGCACGCCATCACCATGGGCATCGGCCTGTTCATCGCCCTGATCGGCCTGGTGAAGGCCGGCTTCGTGCACCAGGGCAAGGCGACCCCGCTCAGCCTCGGCCCGGCCGGTGAACTGGCCGGCTGGCCCGTCCTCCTCTTCGCCGTCACGCTGCTCGCCATCTTCATGCTCCAGGCGCGCGGCGTCCCCGGCGCGATCCTGATCGGCATCGTCGGCGGCACCGTCCTCGCCGTCGTCCTCAACGCGCTCGACGTGATCGCCCCCGAGCAGTGGGCGGGCGGCGCTCCCGAACTGCACGGCAGCGCGGTGTCCATGCCCGACTTCTCGGTCTTCGGCCATGTCGAGTTCGGCGGCTGGGGCGAGGTCGGCGCGATGACCGTCGGCATGATCGTGTTCACGCTGGTCCTCGCCGGGTTCTTCGACGCGATGGCCACCATCATCGGCGTCGGCACCGAGGCGAAGCTCGCCGACGACAAGGGCCGGATGCCGGGCCTGTCCAAGGCGCTGTTCATCGACGGCGCGGGCGGCGCGATCGGCGGAGTGGCCGGCGCCTCCGGCCAGACCGTGTTCGTCGAGTCGGCGACCGGGGTCGGGGAGGGCGCCCGCACGGGCCTGTCCTCCGTGATCACCGGTCTGTTCTTCGCCGCCTGCCTGTTCTTCACCCCGCTCACCGCGATCGTGCCGGGCGAGGTGGCGGCCGCCGCGCTGGTCGTGATCGGCGCCATGATGATGATGAACGCCCGGCACGTCGACTGGTCCGACCGGGCCACCGCGATCCCGGTCTTCCTCACCGTCGTGATCATGCCGTTCACGTACTCCATCACGGCCGGTGTCGCCGCCGGCGTCATCTCGTACGTGGCGATCCGCGTCGCCCAGGGCAAGGCCCGCGAGATCGGCGCCTTCATGTGGGTCCTGACCGCCGTGTTCCTCGTCTACTTCGCCCTGAACCCCATCGAGAGCTGGATGGGCGTCCACTGACTGGGTGAGCCCCTCCGCACAACCGCTCCAAGGAGACCGAGAGATGCTGGACATCGCCGAGGAACTGCACCGGTGGGCCGGGCAGGGACGCGACTTCGCCGTGGCCACCGTGGTGGCCGTCGGCGGCAGCGCTCCCCGTCAGCCCGGCGCCGCGCTCGCGGTGGACGCCGAGGGCACGGCGATCGGCTCGGTCTCCGGCGGCTGTGTGGAGGGCGCGGTGTACGAGCTGTGCCGACAGGCGCTGCGGGACGGCGAGTCCGTCCTGGAGCGCTTCGGCTACAGCGACGACGACGCCTTCGCGGTCGGCCTGACCTGCGGCGGCGTCATCGACATCCTGGTCACCCCGGTCCGGGCACAGGACCCCGTCCGCCCGGTCGTGGAGGCGGCACTGGCCGCCGCTGCGGCCGGCGAGGCGGCGGCGGTCGCCCGGATCGTGTCCGGGCCCGCCGAACTGATCGGCCGCGCGCTCCTGGTCCGCCCGGACGGCGGCCACGAGGGCGGCTTCGGCGGACACCCCGAGCTGGACCGCACGGTGGCGGCCGAGGCGGCCGCCTTCCTCGACGCCGGGCGCACCGGCACCCTGGAGATCGGCGAACAGGGCTCCCGCTGCGGGCAGCCGCTGACCGTGCTGGTGGAGTCCTCGGTGCCGCCGCCCCGGATGATCGTCTTCGGCGCCATCGACTTCGCCTCCGCGCTGGTCCGGGTCGGCGCGTTCCTCGGCTACCACGTCACGGTGTGCGACGCCCGCCCGGTCTTCGCGACGAAGGCCCGCTTCCCGGAGGCCGACGAGGTCGTCGTGGAGTGGCCGCACCGATACCTGGAGCGGACCGACGTCGACGCGCGCACGGTCCTGTGCGTGCTCACCCACGACGCCAAGTTCGACATACCGCTGCTGCGGCTCGCCCTGCGCCTGCCCGTCGCCTACATCGGCGCGATGGGCTCGCGCCGCACGCACCTGGACCGCAACGAACGGCTCCGCGAGGCCGGGGTCACCGAACTCGAACTGGCCCGGCTGCGCTCGCCGATCGGCCTGGACCTCGGCGCGCGCACCCCGGAGGAGACGGCCCTGTCGATCGCGGCGGAGATCGTCGCGAGCCGGCGCGGCGGCAGCGGGGTCTCACTGACCGGGGCGCACACGCCCATCCATCACGACGCCACGTCCCGGCCCGCGGAGGCCCGGATCGGGTCCGTCGCCTGAGTCCGGGCCACCGGCTGGTCGGGCCAGGCGACGGCGTACGACGGGTCGCCGCCGCCCACGATCCGTACATGGCGCAGGAGTTCGCGCACGATGCCCGCGCTGCCCGACGCCCAGCCGCACTCCGGTTCGAGGCCGCTCGGGGTGGCGCGGTGCTCCACGTTGGACCAGCGGGCGCCGTCGGCGTCCCGTACGGCGTGCGCGCCGAGCGCGGCGACGAGCGTACGGGAGAAGGCGGGGGAGTCCCCCTGCTCGGCGATCCGGTCGCCGGCGAGGGCCAGGACGCCCGCCGTGCCGCAGCAGCGCCCGTCGTTGTCCCAGAAGCCGGGGCGCAGCCGGCGCGGCAGCCCGGAGCGGGTGACGGTGCCCCAGCAGCGGTCGGCCAGCTCCGGCCACACCGGGTCGCCGGTCACGTCCCGCAGCAGCCGGAACACCTGGGCGTCACCGGCCGGGCCATGGCACCAGCCGTAGCTGTACCGCGGGGTGACGTCGGGGAAGTGCGGCGGGTCGGAGTGGGGGACGAGAAAGCCGTCAGGTCCGTCCTCGTCACGCGCGACCACGTCGGCGGCCCCCGCGAGGGCGAGTTCGAGCAGATCGGACCGTCCGGTCGCCCCGCCGACCGCGGCCAGCCCGTACACGACGCCGAGGGTGCCGTGCGAGATGTGGTGCATCCGCCCCTCGACCTCGGGCCGGAACGGCCACCGCACCCCGGCCGCCGTCGGCTCGGCCGTGCGTGCGTACGGCTCGACCGCCCGTACAGCCAGGTCGTGGTCCCCGGCGAGGAGGGCGCCCAGGCCGATGCCCGCGTTGCCGCCCATGAGTTCGTACAGCTCGCCCCAGCGCTCCCCGTCGAAGTTCGCGGCCACCCGCTCCAGGGCGCGTACGGCGGCGGCCCCGGCCCGGGCGTCGCCCAGCTCCGAGTGGACGGCCCGCAGGGCGAGCGCGATACCGGTCCGGCCGAAGTACAGGGAGTCGTCCTCCCACGATTCCGCGAACCCCTCCAGGGCGCGGGCCGCGCGCAGGGCGGTGTCCGCGTAGGCGTCGTCCCCGAAGTGCCGCCAGGCCTCCAGGAGTACGGGGACGACCCCGGCCGTGCCGTTGTAGAGCATCGGGTCGATCGCCTCGTCCGACGGCCGGACCGGCCAGCCCAGCCCGCCGTCCTCCGTCTCCCGCCCGGTGCCGATCAGCCAGCGCAGCCCGTCCACGGCCAGCGCCTCGACCTCGCCGGCCGTCATCGGCCCGGCCTCCGCAGTGCTCATACGATCGTCCCCCCGTCACCCCGGTCGGACCCCAACCCTACGTAACGGCACGGACGTCGACCCAAGTCAGGGGGTGCGCAGCAGCCGGTTCATCGCCCGTCCGAACAGGTAACGGCCCGCCAGCCGCACCACACCGTCCAGCGCGCCCGGCACGAACCGGACACGCACCTCCTCGTGCCACACGGCCCGGGTCCGGCCGCCGGGACCCGGACGCACCTCGATCTCCGCCCAGCCGGTCATCACCCGGCCCCGCTTCTCCAGCCGGCACCGCCCCGGCGCGGTGTCGCCGGGCGGCTCCCACAGCGTGACGTCCATCGGGTCGTCGAAGCCGAGCGGGCCGAGCCCGGTGCGGGCGACGAAGCGGGTGCCCTCCCGGGTGGGCCCGGGGGTGAGGACCCGGATGCGGGTGAACGGGACGACGTCACCGTGGCGCGGCCACTCCGTCAGACGGCGCCAGGCCTCGTCGAGGGGGAGCGCGACCGTGCGCTGGAGGAGAAAGGTGGCCACGGGAAGATCCTACGGAACGCCCTCGCGCGATCGGCGCTGGTCACGCCCGGCTCACCGGTACACCTCGCCGGGCTCGGCCTTGCCCGGGGCGAGCAGCCGGGTGGTGGCGAAGGGGGGACTTGGTCTCAGGAGAAGCAGGTGCCGACGTGCCCGGCCTCCTGCGGGGCCGCGGGTGCGGGCACGGGCGCTTCGGCGGGGACCGGCTTGCGCAGGAGGAGCAGGGCCGCGTCGTCGTGCAGATGCCCGCCGACATGGTGCAGCAGCTCGCCGTGGAGGGCGGTGACGGTGTCCGCCGGCTCGTCGCAGGTGTGCCGGGCCAGTCCCTCGGCCAGCGGGTAGAACTCGCGGTCGTGGTTGCGGGCCTCGGTGACGCCGTCGGTGTAGAGCAGCAGCTGGTCGCCGTCGGCGAAGGGCAGGACATGCAGGTCGGGCGTCTCGCCGGACAGGCCGCGCAGACCGAGCGGCGGGGCCGGCCGGTCCGGCTCGACCGGGACCACGGCCGAGTCCCGCACCAGCAGCGGCGGCGCGTGCCCGCAGTTGACCACTTCCAGCTCCCCGGTGCGCGGATATCCGGCGACCACGGCGGTCACGAAGTCGTCCGGCCCCAGGTTCCGCGCGAGGCTGCGCTCGATCCGGGCGACCGCGTCGAGCAGGTCGGGCTCGTCGTGAGCGGCCTCCCGGAACACGCCGACGACCAGGGCCGCCGTCCCCACGGCCGGCAGCCCCTTGCCGCGGACGTCGCCGACGATCAGCCGTACCCCGTACGGCGTGGACACCAGGGCGTAGAGATCGCCGCCGATCCGGGCCTCCGCCGCCGCCGCGCTGTAGCGCACCGCGACCTGGAAGGGACCCACCGTCGACGGCACCGGCTGCAGCAGGGCGTGCTGCGCGGCCTCCGCGACGGAGCGCACCGCCGCGAGCACCCGCTCACGGCGTCCGCGCAGCGCGCTGGTCAGCCCGCACGCCGCGGTGATGATCGCCAGGGCGGCCAGCGTCATGCCGAGAAAACGGCCCGGGACATGGTGATGGAGACCGAGGGCCACCCCGAGAACGCCGGCGAAGAGCCCCCCGCACAGGACCGTGCGGGGCCCGCCGACGGTGGCGGCGAGCGCCGGCACCGTGGCGAGCAGGGCCACCCAGGCCGTCTTCGAACCGCCCAGCAGGTCCACGAGCGCGAGCCCGGAGGCGATCAGTATCAGCAGTACGGCCGCGGCGACGATCCAACGCCGCGACCAGTGGTCAGGTCCGTTCTCAGGGGCCCGGCTCATTATCTGTCCGCTGTCCTCGTCTGTACGCCCAGGGCGAAGCACCCCGGAAACCTGATATGTCCTATTTATTAGGAAACCGGGATGAGGTGGGTCCGGGCAAGCCACGGGATTTCAGATACTGAGCGACAGGCTCCGCGTCACCCGCTCCGCCGTCGGCAGCAGCAGCGCGCCGACGTCCTCCAGGCGCGCACGGCCGTCCGCCCGCAGCGACACCCCCAGCGAGCCGAGCGTGCCGCCGCTGTAGACGGGCACCGCGACACAGACCGTGCCGAGCGCGTACTCCTCCATGTCCGTGACCGCGGGGGCGATCGGCGAGGTGTCCAGCCGGCGCAGCAGCTCGGGAGGATCGGTGATCGTCCTCGGCGTCAGATCGGCCAGGTGGTGCCGCGACAGGTACTCCCGGCGCGCCTCCTCGTCCAGCTCCCGCAGCACCGACTTGCCGAGCGCCGTCGCGTGCCCGGCGTCCTCGAACCCCACCCACAGATCGACCCGCGGGGCGCGCGGACCGTCCACGATCTCGGCGACCCGGATCTCCCCGTCCTCGTAGAACGTGAGGTAGGCGGCGCTCGACAGCTCGTCCCGCAGCGCGGCGAGCGCCGGACGCACCCGGCTGAGCAGGGTCTGCGCCCGGCCCGACGACCGCAGCGTCCCCAGCCGGTCGCCCAGCACGAACCCGCCGTCGTCGAGCTTGCGCACATATCCGTCGTGCACCAGCGTCCGCAGCAGGTGGTAGGTGGTCGCCAGCGGCAGATCGGTCTCCCGCGCCAACTGCTTGGCGGGCGCGCCGTTGTCGTGCGCGCTCATGGCCTCCAGCAGCCGGAAGGCCCGCTGGACGGAGCCGATGAGGGTGGGACCGCTCGGAGCACCCATAGGACAAGGGTGCGCCCCGCCGCACCCCCGGGCAAGGCGGGCCCGGCGGTCACACCACCCGGGCCACCAGCAGCGCCACGTCGTCGTGGTCGTCGGGGTGGCGCAGGCCGTACAGGAGCAGGTCGCAGGTCTCCTCCAGGGGCCGGCGCGGCTCGTCGAGGAAGCCGAGCAGTACGTCCAGCCGGTCGTCGATGGAGTGGTGCCGTGTCTCCACGAGCCCGTCCGTGTACAGGACCAGCAGATCGCCCGGCACCAGCTCGACCGTCGTCGTCTCGAACGGCACACCCCCCACCCCCAGCGGCGCGCCCGACGGCAGCCGCAGCAGCCGCGGCGGCTCCCCGGGCCGGGACAGCGCGGGCGGCATGTGCCCGGCGTTCGCGACCTGGCACTGCCGGGTGCGCGGATCGTAGACCGCGTACAGACAGGTGACGATGTAGTGCTCCAGATCGCAGGTGATCTTGTCCAGGTGGTGGAGCACCGCGCCGGGATCGAGGTCGAGGTCCGCGTACGCGCAGGTCGCGGTGCGCAGCCGGCCCATCGTGGCGGCCGCGTCGATGCCGTTGCCCATCACGTCCCCGACGACCAGGGCGGTCTTGTCGTCCTCCAGCGGCAGCACGTCGTACCAGTCGCCGCCGACCTCGCTGGTCGCCTGCGCCGGCTGGTAGCGGGAGGCCAGCTCCAGACCCGTGTGGTGCGGCGCGTGGTCGGGCAGCAGGCTGCGCTGCAGGGTGAGCGCCGTGTTGCGCACGCTCTGGAACCAGCGCGCGTTGTCGATGGCCACGGCGGCCCGGCCGGCCAGCTCGAGGGCGAGGACCACGTCGTCCTCGTCGAACGGCACCGGATTGCGGGTCCGCTTCAGATCCAGCGCGCCCAGCACCTCGCCGTGCGCGATCAGCGGCACCGCCAGGTACGAGTGCACCCCCGCCCGCGCCAGCAGCTCGGTGGCCTGGGCGTCCCGGCCGATCCGCGGCAGATCCGCCGCGCCCACGTGCCGCACCAGCACCGGCCGCGCCGTGTGCACGCACAGCGTGACCAGCCGGTCGCCCTCGTACGCGGCGAGATCACCCGGCGGGTCGGCGGCCCGCAGCGCGGCGCTCGGATACGCCGACTTCAGCGCGAGGGCGCGGAACAGCTCCGGGCCGTTCTCCGGCCGGCGGTTGCGGCGGCACGCGAGCGCCGCGTCCAGCACGTCCACGGCGACCACGTCGGCCAGCTCGGGCGTCGCCACGTCCGCCAGCTCGTCGGCGGTCCGCTCCACCTCCAGCGAGGTGCCGACCCGCGTCGACGCCTCCGCGATCAGCGCGAGGCGCCGCCGGGCCTGATCGGCCGCCGCGGCCGCCCGGTGCCGCTCGGTGACGTCGACGAACGAGATGGCCGCGCCCAGCACCCGCCCGCCCGGGTCCTCCAGCCGGTAGAACGACAGCGACCAGGCCCGCTCCTGATCGGGCTCGTCCGGCGGACGGCCCACGTGGTACTGGTCCAGCAGCGGCGTCCCGGTGGTGATCACCTGCCGCAGACACGCCTCGATGGTGTCGATGTCCGACAGCGGCAGCGTCTCCCGCAGCGGGCGGCCCACATGCTCGCCGGCCGGGGTGCTGTCGACCCGCTCCAGCGCCGGGTTCACCAGCAGGAACCGCAGATCCGGGCCGACGAGCGCGATCCCGATGGGGGACTGGTTGATCAGCCGCTCGCACAGCGCCAGATCCGTCTCGACCCGCTGGAGCAGCGAGTGGTCCGCCGCGATGCCGAGCGCGTACACGTCCCCGAGGTCGTCCAGCAGCCGCATGTTGCGGAACTCCGTCATCCGGGTGCTGCCGTCCTTGTGCCGCACCGGGAACGTGCCGGCCCAGCTCTGCCCGGTCCGCAGCACCTCCGCGAACAGCTTCGTCACCGACGGCAGATGCTCGGGGTGGATGAACAGCCGGGCCGCGTGCGTGCCGAGCGCCTCCTCGGCGGAGTAGCCGAACAGCTCCTCGGCCTGCGGGGTCCAGAAGACGATGCGCCCCTCGGCGTCCACCACCACCGCGGCCACGCTGAGCACGTCCAGCAGCCCCGTCGGCCGGGGCGGCTCCGCGCCATGGCCGCCCGGTTCGGACTCCAGGGATCCGGCTGTCATCGCGGCGCCTCCTCCACCCCCGGTGACACCCCCGGTGGGCTCACCCGCCGCGGCCGCCCTCGCACACGGCGACGGCCGGGCCGGCACCTCCATGCTCCCTCCACCGCGCGTCTCGCGCACCGGGCGGGCCTCCCGTGCGCGACGGAGACGCAAGCAGGAACATGGGTCGTGTGAGGACGGGACCGACGGACACAGCGTGAGGAGCCATGGACGCTCCGCGAGACAACCAGGACAGCCCCCGGGCCGAGGCCCGGCGGGAGCCCATCGACGCGGCCGGCGACGCCGCCGCCGTGGTCTCCCGGGAGGGCCTGGTCATCGCCTGGACCCGGGCCGCCGAAGAGCTGCTCGGCCTCCCCGCGGACGCGGTCGTCGGCACCCCCGGGCTGCGGCTGCTGGCGACACCCGGCGACCGGGCGCGGGCGGCCGCCGTCGCCGAACGCTGCCGGTCCGGCTCGGGATGGAGCGGCCGGTTCCCGGTACGGCACCGCGACGGGCACCTCCTGGACGTCGACGTACGGGTCTCCCCGGGCTTCCGCGTCGGCCACGAGGAGTGCTACCTCGTCTCGGCCCGCGACCGGCCGCCCCAGTGGGTCGCCGGCGAGTCCGTCCTGAACGGCTTCCTGACCCGCTCGCCCGTCGGCATGGCCGTACTCGACACGCAGCTGCGCTATGTCTGGCTCAACGACACCCTGGAGCGCCTCGGCGGGGTCCCGCGCGGACAGCGGCTCGGCCGCCGCCTCGGCGATCTGCTGCCCGGCCTGGAGGCGGAGACCATCGAGGGCCTGATGAGCAAGGTCCTGGAGACCGGGTCCCCGGTCATCGACTACGAGTACGTCGGCTGGAGCTGGGCCGACCCGCACCGCCAGCGGGCCTACTCGACGTCGTTCTTCCCGCTCGTCGACCCCGACGACACGGTCAGCGGGGTCTGCTACATGGTCCTGGACATCACCGAGCGGTGGACCGCCCGCCGGCTGCTGACCCTCGTCAACGAGGCCGGCACCCGCATCGGCACCACCCTCGACGTGCTGTCCACCGCGCAGGAGCTCGCCGACTTCGCCGTACCCGCGTTCGCCGACTTCGTCGCCGTCGACCTGCTGGAGCCGGTGCTCAGCACCGAGGGACACGGCGCCTGGCTCACCGACGCCGGCCCGGTCCTCGTCGGGGCGGCGATGCGCCGGGCCGGACTGCGCTCGGTCCGCGAGGGCAGCCCGGAGGCCGCCGCGCAGGTGGGCGACCGGGTCGACTTCGTCCCGCCGCCGCACGACGAGCACCTCCTCACCGAGGGCGCCCCCGTCCTCATCCCGGTCCTCGACCCGTTCGACTCCCGGTGGGCCGCCGAACAGCCCCGCCGGGCGGCGAGCATGCGCGCCTACGGGCTGCACTCGCTGATCTGCGTGCCCATGCGGGCCCGCGACACCGCGCTCGGCCTCGCCACGTTCCTGCGCTCGCGCAACACCGCCTCCTTCCGGCCCGACGACGTCCTCGTCGCCCAGGACCTGGTGGACCGCACGGCGATCTGCGTCGACAACGCCCGCCGCTACACCCGCGAGCACACGGCCGCCGTCACCCTCCAGCGGAGCCTGCTGCCACAGGCCCTGACCGGCGGCACGGCCGTCGAGGTGGCCTCCGCCTACCGTCCGGCCGACCCCGCGGACGGCGTCGGCGGCGACTGGTTCGACGTCATCCCGCTGTCCGGCGCCCGCGTCGGGCTCGTCGTCGGCGACGTCGTCGGGCACGGTATCGCCGCCGCGGCCGCCATGGGCCGGCTGCGCACCGCCGTGCAGACCCTCGCCGACATGGAGCTGCCGCCCGACGAACTCCTCGCGCACCTCGACGACCTGGTCCTGCGGCTCAGCGAGGAGCAGCCCGGGGAGGGGCCCGGCGCCGCCGACCGGGGCTCGGCCGGCTTCCTAGGCGCGACCTGCCTGTACGCCGTCTACGACCCGGTCAGCCGGCGCTGCACGATGGCCCGCGCCGGACACCCGCCCCCCGTCGTCGTGGGCCCCGACGGACAGGTCTCCTACCCCGAGCCGCCCGCCGGGCCCCCGCTCGGGCTCGGCGGGCTGGCCTTCGAGTCAGCCGAGATCGAACTCGCCGAGCACAGCCTGCTCGGCCTCTACACCAACGGCCTCGTGGAGAGCGAGACCGCCGACGTCGACAGCCGCATGGCCCGGCTCGGCGACCTGCTCGCCCGGCGGGACCTCGACCTCGACGCCCTGTGCTCGTCCGCCGTGCGCGACCTCGTGCCCGAGCAGCAGTCCGACGACATCGCCCTGCTGCTGGCCCGCACCCACGCCCTCGCCGCCGAGAACGTCGTCTCCTGGGAGGTGCCCGTCGACCCGGCCGCCGTCGCCGACGTACGGGCCCGCGCCACCCGGCAGATGGCCGCCTGGCACCTCGACGACCTCGCCATGACCACCGAACTGATCGTCAGCGAACTCGTCACCAACGCCATCCGCTACGCCGAACCGCCCCTGCGGCTACGGCTGCTGCGTGACTCCCGGCTGACCTGCGAGGTCGCCGACGCCAGCAGCACCGCGCCCCGGCTGCGCCACGCCCGCAGCACGGACGAGGGCGGCCGGGGCCTGTTCCTGGTGGCGCAGCTCGCTCACCGCTGGGGCGCCCGCTACACACCCGAGGGGAAGATCATCTGGGCCGAGCAGGAACTGCCCTGACCCGTGCTCAGGGGCGGTCCGCCACCGGGGTGCCGCGCACCCCGGCCACCGCGACGAGCGCGCCGACCACACACAGCGTCCCGGCGACCAGCACGGACGTGTGCACGCCGTTCATGAACGCCGCCCGGCTGCCCTCGGCGACCGCCGCCCGCAGCTGCTCCGGCATGTCGGCGGTGACCGGGGCGACCCCCATGGCCACCGCGTCCTTCGCCCCGCCCATGCCCTCGGCCGCCGCCGCGGGCACCCCGGCCGAGGTCAGCTCACCGGTCAGGGTGGCCCCGACCCGGCTGCCGAGCAGCGACACCAGCACCGAGGTGCCGAGGGCGCCGCCGATCTGCAGGGCGGTCAAAGGAGGTTTTCCGGGTGCCACTGGGTGCCGGACACGGGACGGCCGGGCCCGGAGATCCGGACCCGGCCGCTGTCAGCCACGGCTCAGGACATCAGTCGCCGTGACCCTCGTGTCCGCCGTGCCCCTTGTCCTCATGCCCGGAGTGCTTGCCCTTACTGGGCTTCGCGGGCTTGGAGGGGTGATCGGGCTTGGACGGGTGCGCCGGCTTGCTGGGGTGATCCGGCTTGACGGGCTTGCTGGGGTGGGCGGGCTTGGAGGGGTGGTCCGGCTTCACGGGCTTGCTCGGGTACGCCGGCTTCGAAGGGTGCTCCGGCTTCGCGGGCTTGCTCGGGTACGCCGGCTTGGCGGGGTGGTCGGGCTTCGCCGGGTGCGCGGGCTTGGCGGGCTTCGCCGGGTAGGCAGGCTTGGAGGGCTGCTCCGGCTTGGCGGGCTTGCTCGGGTACGCGGGCTTGGAGGGCTGCTCGGGCTTCGCCGGCTTCGCCGGGTAGGCAGGCTTGGCCGGCTTGCTCGGGTGTGCGGGCTTCGCCGGGTAGTCAGGCTTCGCGGGCTTGGCGGGGTACGCCGGCTTCGCGGGCAGCTCGGGCTTGGCGGGCTTGCTCGGGTAGTCCGGCTTGGCGGGCTTCGCCGGGTAAGCGGGCTTGGAGGGCTGCTCCGGCTTCGCGGGCTTCGCTGGGTACGCGGGCTTGCTGGGGTACTCGGGCTTGGCGGGCTTCGCCGGATAGGCGGGCTTGGCCGGGTAGTCCGGCTTCGCGGGCTTGCTCGGGTACTCGGGCTTCGCAGGCTTGGCGGGGTACGCCGGCTTCGCCGGGTAGGCGGGCTTCGCGGGCGTAGCCGGATGCGCGGGCTTGGCGGGGTACTCAGGCTTGGCGGGCTTGGCCGGGTACGCGGGCTTGGACGGCTGCTCAGGCTTGGCAGGCTTCGCGGGGTAGGCGGGCTTCGCGGGCGTAGCCGGATGCGCAGGCTTGGCCGGGTACTCAGGCTTCACCGGCTTGGCCGGATACGCGGGCTTCTCCGGCGTGACCGGGTGCGCGGGCTTCTCCGGGTGAACCGGCTTGGCGGGGTGCGCCGGATACTCGGGCTTGACCGGCGTAACCGGCGTGACCGGCTTCGCCGGATGCGCGGGCTTGTCCGGATGGACAGGGCGCTCGGGCTTGCCCGGGTACTGCGGCTTGTCCGGGTGAACGGGGTACTCCGGCTTCGCCGGGTGCACCGGCTGCTCCGGTTGCTCGGGCTTGGCCGGGTGCCCCGGCTGCTCGGGCTTGGCGGGGTGCACCGGCTGGTCCGGCTTGCCCGGGTACTGCGGCCGGCCCGGCTCCGCCGGGTGATCCGGCTTCACCGGGTGTGCGGGCTGCGGCCCGTGGGCCGGCGCGGGCGTGGCCGCGTGCGGCGCGTCGTGGTCATCGGCATGGGCGGCACCCGTACCGCCCAGGGCGGCTGCGGCGAGCGCGGCTGCCATGGCGGCGGGCGCCAGGACGGATCGCCATCTCGGCGGTGTCCTCATCTTCCACTCTCCTCGACTGTGTTCAGGGCCTCGTGACGGCGGGTCAGCACCAAGCCGGATAGTGGAATGAATAGGAAATCGGCTGATATGAATAACGCCGAGGCGGTCAAAGGCCACCGAATGACGTAGCCCGGCACCGCCACTCGGCCCGGCCCGCCCCGAGCCTCCGCACTAGGACACGATCTGTCCTCGATCCTCCATACCCTGCGGAGCATGACGAAGCGGCGGACCTCCACCACGACGAAGGCGGCGACGACGATGAGCGGCACGGACCCGGTTCTGAGCCCCCGCGCCCTCAACCGCGCCACGCTGGCACGGCAGTTGCTGCTGCGCCGCTCCCCGCTGTCCGTCCCGGAGGCGGTCACGCACCTGGTCGGCCTCCAGGGGCAGGAGGTGAAGCCGCCGTACTACGCGCTCGCCGCCCGCCTCGACGGGTTCACCCCCGAGGCGCTGTCGGAACCGCTCGGCGACCGGTCGCTGGTCCGCATGGTCACCATGCGCTCCACGATCCACCTGCACACCGCCGCCGACGGCCTGACGCTGCGTCCGCTCGTGCAGCCCGCCCGCGAGCGTGAGATCGGCTACTTCCGCAAGGGCCTGGTCGGAGTCGACCTGGACCGGCTCGCCACGCTCGCCCGTGACCTCGTCGAGGACGAGCCCCGCACGATGAAGCAGCTGCGCGAGGCATTGAGCGCCGAGTGGCCGGACGCCGACCCGCAGTCGCTGGCCGTGGCCGCCCGCTGCCGGCTCCCGCTGGTCCAGATCACCCCGCGCGGCCAGTGGGGCCGCAGCGCCCAGGTGTCGCTGACGACGATCGAGCACTGGCTGGGGCGCCCTGCCGAGCCCGCCGCCTCCGCCGACGACACCGTCCTGCGCTATCTGGCCGCCTTCGGGCCGGCGTCCGTGAAGGACCTGCAGACCTGGGCGGGCCTCACCCGGATGCGCCCCGTCTTCGAGCGGCTGCGGCCCCGGCTGGCCACCTTCCGGGACGAGAACGGCGTCGAGCTGTTCGACCTGCCCGACGCCCCGCGCCCCGACCCGGACACCCCGGCGCCGCCGCGCCTGCTGCCCGAGTTCGACAACCTGCTGCTCTCCCACGCCGACCGGACCCGGGTCATCCCGCCCGCGAACCGCGGCCGCACCTGGCAGGCGAACACCTTCTACTGCCCGCTCCTGGTCGACGGCTTCCTCGCCGGGGTGTGGCGGATCATCGGCGACGCCCTCGTCATCGAGCCGTTCACCGACCTGAGCCGGGCCGAGCGTAAGGAGGTGACCGAGGAGGCCGAGCGCGTCCTCGGCGTACTGCACGCGCAGGAGTCGTACGACGTCCGCTTCGGGACCGTCATCGCCTGACACACACGCGCGCCCCCGGTCAGGCCCCCGGGACGGAGGGGCAGGACCGGGGTGCGGGTCCGGCTATGGTCTTTCGTTTGGATCAGGCCAGACCCCGCGAGGCCGGCATGATCCAAACGAGAGGCCCTAGGGGCGCGCGGCGGGGGCGGTCAGCCGTGCCGTGAGCAGGTGCGAGTCGAGCAGGGACACATCGGCGGTGCGGTCGGCGCGGGCGTAGCCGGCCAGCATCCGCTTGGTCAGGACGAGTGCCTCCGGCTGTCTGCGCAGGAGCGGGTTCACCCAGGAACGGACGACCTGGTCCAGCGATTCGGCGGGGGAGGTCCGGTGCACGAGGCCGAGCCGCTCGGCGGTGGCCGCGTCGAACAGCTCGCACGTGAGCATCAGTTCACGGATACGGGCGGCCCCGGCCTCGGCGACGAGACGGCCCATGGCCCCGCCCCAGGCGGGCGGCAGGCCCAGCCCCACTTCGGGCATACGGAACCGGGTGGTGTCGGCGGCGGCGCGCAGATCGCAGTAGGAGGCGAGGGCCAGTCCCGCGCCGACGACCTTGCCGTGCAGCCGGGCGACGGTGACGACGTGGGTGGTCTCCAGCGCCTGGCAGAGCCGGTGCGCCTTGTCCGCGACGCGCCGCAGCTCACCGCCGCTCGGATCGCCGGCCAGCGCCGCCTGGTACTCCGTACGGTCGGCGCCCAGACAGAAGTCCGTGCCGTCGGACGACAGGACGAGGACGCGGAGGTCGGGCCGTTCGTGCAGGCCGTCGAGGATGGCGAGGAGGTCGTCCAGGGCGGCGACACCGAGCGTGTCGTCGCCCTGCTCGGGATTGAGGCGTACGCGCAGGACCGGGCCGTCCTCGTCGACGGCCACGGCCTTGAGCGCGCGGGGGGTGAGGGGAGCGGGGGTGTCGGTCATGCGAGGGCGACGTCCAGGTTCGACAGGCGCCTGAAGGCCACCCGGGGCTCCCATGTGGGGCGCTGGGCGAGCGTGAGGCGGGGAAGACGGCTGATCATGTGGTGGAGCAGGGTCTGGGCCTCCAGCCGGGCCAGGGGGGCGCCGAGGCAGTAGTGGATGCCGTTGCTGAAGGCCAGGTGGTCGGAGCGGGCCCGCTCGGGGTCGAAGCGGTCCGGGTCGGGGTGGCGGGCCGGATCGCGGTGCGCCGCGCCGACCATCAGGTGGACCATGTCGTCCTTCGCGACCTCGACGTCCCCGACAACGGTGTCGTGGGCCGCGACGCGACTGATCACATGGGTGGGCGGGTCGTGGCGCAGCGTCTCCTCGACGAAGGCGGGCACCAGGGTGGGGTCGGCGGCGAGCAGGTCCCAGCGCAGCGGTTGTTCCAGCAACCGCAGGGCCATGGTCGACAGTAAGGTCGACGTGGTCTCCAGCGCCGCCAGCAGCACGAAGAGCGCGAGGAAGTACACGGACTCGTCGGCCCGCTCCCGGTCGGGTTCCAGGGTGTCGAAGGTGTGGATCCACAGGGACACGGGGTCGTCGCCGGGCTGCTCGCGGCGTCGGCGGACCAGGTCCATGAAGTACGCGCGCAGTTCGGCCGTCGCCGCGTCGGAGCGGGCCAACTGGCTGGCCGTCGGCAGGAGTTCCTGCGTGAAGACCTGCTCGTGGGTGAGTTCGCGCAGCCGGGGCCAGTCGGCCGCGGGCACGCCGAGCCAGTCGCCGATCGTGGCGACGGGCAGTTCCTCGCTCACGGTGGCGACGAAGTCGGCGGCGCCGTCGCGCAGTTGCTCGGTGAGGGACAGCAGGAGGCGGTCGGTGGTCCGGCCGACCGTGCGTCCGATCCGCTCCAGGGTCTTGCGGCCGAACGTTCCTGCTGCCCTGCGTATTCGGGTGTGCTCGGGCGGGTTGAGCGCGGGCAGCGTGTTGCTCATCTCCTGCGAGGAGGGAGCGTTCCAGCGGGTGCCCGCGCCCTGCTGGTCCCGCCAGCGCTTGTCCGGTTCGAGCCAGTCACGCGAGCGCAGGATCTGGTCGCACAGGTCGAAACCCGTGACGAGCACATTGCCCCAAGGGGCGGGTGTGACAGGGCCCATGGCCCTGAGCCGGGCGTAGTAGGGGAAAGGATCGGCCTGCCCCTCCGCCGTCCGAAGACGGGCGAAGAGGCTGACGGTCGAACGACGGTCGTGCGACGGGCGAGCGTCCACCACCACGATGGCGGCTCCTTCCTGGGAGATCAGCCGCCATACGTACCCATGCGGTGATTGAAGCATCCACTTGTGGAGGTCAGGTGACGGTTACCTTCGTCACTCGCCACCCAGCCAGGCCCGGAAACGCGAGAACAGGCCACGCGGGTGGGCGGGTTGGGCGGTTGGCTGGGAATGAGCGGTCCCGGCGTGCTGCGGGACGGAGACGGTGGGCTGAGGCGCGGCCGGGCGAGCGGATTCGGCCGGGGCCGGACCGGCCGGACGCGGCGTGAACCGGACCGGCAGGGACGCCAGCGAACGGCTCCACGGCCCCTCACCCCACTGCAGGTCCTTGAACGGGACGCGCGTCTCCAAGTCCGGCAGCCCGTTCAGCAGGCACTCCACCGCGCTCACCGCGATCATGAACGCCGGGTCCTTCGCGGGGCACGCGTGCGGACCGGCGCCGAAGGCGAGATGGGCCTTGGCACTGAGCTGCTCGCGGTGCTGCGCCAGCTTCGGATCGGTGTTCGCGGCCGCGAAGGAGATCAGGACGGGGTCGCCCGCCCGGAGGATCCTGCCGCCCAACTGGACGTCGTGGGTGGGGTAGTGGCCCGCGTAGTTGGCGATCGGCGCGAAGTTCCACAGGGTCTGCGCGACCGCGTCCTCGACAGGGAGCGCGGCCTGCGCGTCCTCGCTCAGATACAGGGCCGTGCTGGTGGCGATCGCGGCGGCCAGCGGGGCCGTACCGCCGGACAGCAGTGTGACGAGCTGGTGCAGGACCTCCTCGTCGGTCAGCCGGGCCTGATGCTGCATCAGCTGAGTCGTCAGGTCGTCGCCGGGCCTCCGGTGCTTGAGAGCGATCAGCTCGGCGAGCGCCGTCCCCAGGACCTCGTCGGCCCCCTGCGTGCCCTGGAAGATGCCGCTGATGCCCGCGATGACCCGGTCGCCCAGCTCGGGCGGGCAGCCGAACAGCTCGCTGAAGACCAGCAGCGGCAGCGGCATCGCGTACGCGGACATCAGCTCGGCCTGCCCGAACGAGTCCCCGCTGAACTGGCTGATCAGATAGTCCGCCGACTGCTGCACCTTGCGGCGCAGATGCAGCTCGTTGACGGTGGCGAGGCTGTCGACGACCGCCTGCCGCAGCCGCGCGTGCGCGGCACCGTCGCTGAACAGGGCGTTCGGGCGGTAGCCCATCATGGGCAGCGCCGGGCTGTCCGCCGGCACCCGCCCCTCGTTCAGGGCGTTCCAGCGCCGCGAGTCACGGACGAACGACGCCGGGTTCTGCAGGATGTACAGCGCGGCGTCGTAGCTGGTGACCAGCTCGACCTCGACGCCCGGCGCGATGTCGACCGGCGCGCTGGGGCCGAGGGTGCGCAGATGGCCGTACGTGGCCTCGGGGTCGGCGGCGAACTCGGGACCGTACAGCTGCGCGTTGCCGTGCGCGGGGCACCCGGCGGGTATGCCCCGTGAGGCGTGGGGTTGTTGCATGGCGAGCTCCTAGTCGAGCAGGGACATGAGGTGCTGCACGAGGGCGATCAGGGCCTGGAGCGCGGACTTCTGGTCGCGTACGTCGCAGGCCACGACCGGGGTGTCCGGGTGCAGGTTCAGCGCCTCGCGGACTTCGTCGAGGGGGTACGTGGTCGCCCCCTCGAAGTGGTTCACGCCGACGGCGTAGGTCAGGCCGAAGCGCTCGACCAGGTCCAGGACCGGGAAGGACTCGTCCAGCCGCTGCGGGTCGACGATGAGGAGCGCGCCGAGCGCTCCGCGGGACAGCTCCTCCCACATCTCCTTGAAACGCTCCTGACCGGGCGTTCCGAAGACGTAGAGGACCAGCTCGTCGCTGAGCGTGAGCCGGCCGAAGTCCATGGCGACGGTGGTGGTCGTCTTGTCGGGTGTGCGCGACAGGTCGTCGTAGCCCACACTCGCCTCGGTGATCTCCTCCTCGGTCTGCAGGGGCTCGATCTCGGAGATGTTGCCGATGTAGGTGGTCTTTCCGACTCCGAAGGGCCCTACGACGAGGACTTTCACCGAGCGCACGTCGTCTGCGTCCAGGTACACGGGTTACGCTCCGATGTTCTTCAGGCCTTCGAGGACGGCACTGAGCAGTTCTCTGTCTTTGTTGTCGGCCCGCGGGGCGGGCTTTCTGACGAGGACGAGACCGCTCTCCTCCAGCTGTGCCAGGAGGATGCGCACGATGCCGAGCGGCAGGTGCGTGCGGCCGGCGATCTCGGCCACGGCCAGCATGCGGTTGGCGACCAGATCCATGATCGCCTGCTCCTCCGGCGCGAGGGTGCGGGCCGTGGCGGCGGTGTCCATGTGCGCGGTCACCAGGGCGGTGCGCTCGTACTGCTGGTCCGGCGGCAGAGCCCGGCCGTTGGTGATCACGAAGAACGGCACTAACGCGGAGGTCAGTTCCACTTCCGGATCGGAATCGTGTGCGTCAGACATCGCTCGGCGCCTCCTGTCGCGGTATGCGCTCCTCGGTCAGCCGGGGAACCACCTCGCCCAGACGCGTGGTGAACTCCTCGATGTCGGTGTCGTGTTCGGCCGCGGCGGCCAGCAGCCGGCCGTGGTCACCGGCGATCAGGAAGATCCAGCCGTGCTGGAACTCGATGACGGTCTGCCGCCACTCCGCGCCGGCCTGGACGCCGGCGAACTGGGACGTGACCCGGCTGTAGGCGTGGATGCCCATCATGGCGGCGGAGATGGTGTCGACCAGGTCCCGGTCGATCCCGCTGGTCGCCCCCAGGGGCAGGCCCTCCGCGCCCAGCAGCACCGCGTGCCGCGCCCCGTGCACCCCGGAGATCACCTCGTCGAGGTCGGCGAGGACCGTGCCGGTCCGTCCGCCCTGCTCCGACCCGTTGGAGGCGTCCGCCCCGTGCAGGGACGGTTCCTCGGCGTCGACCCGCGGCGGGGTCGTCAGATTGTTGCCCAGCCGCGCGACCAGCCGGTGCATCCGGAAGGAGATCTGCTGGATGTCGACGTCGAGTTCCGCTGCGGCGGCCAGATAGGCCCCCTGACCGGCCCCGATGAGGAAGATCCACCCGTGCGAGAACTCGATGATCGTCTGGTGCCACTGCGGGTCCTGCACCGGTTCGATGAAACGGGCCGCGGCACGGCTCAGTGCCTGCATGCCCGCCATGGCGGCCGAGATGGTCCTCAGGTCGTCGTCGACGAGACCCTGGGTGGCCCCCCGCGAGATGCCGTCCGCGGAGAGCAAGACGGCGTGCCGTGCCTTGGGCACATTGGTCACGATGTCTTCGAGCATCCACGACAGGTCGGTGGTCATGCGTCTTGGGGCCCTTCAGTGGCTGCGGAATCGAACGTGCGGCCCGAGATGGTGCCTCGTTGCAGGGCGCCCAGAGCACCCCGGCTGCGTCCGGAGACGCGTCCGGTGTCCTGGGCCGTCCGGGACGGCTGCCGCTGGTCCTCGGGAGCGGCCGCCCGGGACACGCGCTTGGGCAGACCGTGCACGGTGCGCGGCCGGCTCGGCGCGGACTGCTCGTCCCGCACGATGCTCACCGGCGCCGGAGCCTCCTCGACGGGGGCCGGCTGCTCCTCCGTCCACAGCTCCTCGGGCAGCAGCACCACGGCGCGGACACCGCCGTACCGGGAGATGCCCGTGACGTCGACCCGGAAGCCGTACTGGCGGGCGAGCAGGCCGATCAGGGGGAAGCCGAACTTCGGCTGGTTGCCCAGCTGGGAGAGGCGCGGGACGAAGTCGCCGGACAGCAGGGCGGTGGCCCGCTGCCGCTCCTCGTCGTTCATGCCGACACCGGCGTCGTCGATGACGATGCACAGGTTCTTCTGGATCCGCTGGAACGTCACCTCGATGGGAGCGTCCTGCTGGGAGAAGCTGGCAGCGTTGTCGAGCAGCTCCGCCACCGCGAGCGCGACCGGCGAGACGGCCGACGCCTTCAGCGCGAAACCGGTCTGCTGCATGATCTCGACCCGGCGGAAGTTGCGGATCTGCCCCTGCGCGTTGCGCACCACGTCGTACACGCTGCCCGGCCGGTTGCGGCGGCCGGCCGGCGCGCCGCACAGCACGGCGATGCCCTGCGCCTTGCGCTGCATCTGCGCGTTGGCATGCGTCACTTCGAGAAGCTCGGCGAGCACGGGGTGGTTGCCGTACTTGCCCTGGATGCCCTCCAGGACGGTCATCTGCTCGGCGGCGAGGCTCTGCAGGAAGCGGGCGGAGCCCTTGAGGACCGCCTTCGTGCTGTCCTCGGCGGCCTCCTCGGCCTGCCGGATGGTGGTGTCGAACTGGTGCTTGTACCGGGCCAGTTCGGCCTGCACCGAGGTGAGGTGGCCCTGCGCGGTGGCGAGTTCGGTCTTCAGCGCCTGCTCGGCCTGCTGCTTTCTCCTCCCCAGGGCTCTGTTGCGGACGACGAGTGCCACGATCGCTGCGACGGCTATCGCCGTCATCGCAACCAGGCACCACGCAAGCGCGTCTCGAGACATGGAAACCTTTCCCGGCGCATGAAATGCGGACGTAGACGGATAACTCCCCCGCGAGTACGCACCCACGACAAACCATGCCGCCTACCCGAGCTCTGTGGCTGCTGAGCGTGCGGACCTCAAGTCAACGCTTGAAGTAAGTGGATCAAGGTCGCAGATGCGGGGATGCTATCACCGGCGCGACAACCCTCGAAGAGCGTGCCACCGTTCCTCCGCAAGGCCAACACGCCTTCTGTGGACGGAAGTTGCCTGCTGTTCAGCGAGGCTGGTTCATCGGTGGTGGAGTACGCCGGCCGGCCGGGATGTGACGGTCCGACAGCGCGGTTCCTTCCGGGGCCGTCGGCTCGCCCGCCCTGCGGGCCGGGTGCACGGGTCCACAGCGACTCCTTCGCGATGGGGTCCTGGAGGCGACTGTCCCCCCGCGCGCGGCATGACGCCGCGTCAGTCTGCCGAAAGTACGATGATCGTAACAGGTTTCACGCTGTGTGTGTGCCCGGGCACAGCCGCCGGGCCGACCTCATAGGAACCTCACACCACGGCGTGCGCGCCGACGGCGGAGGGGGCGCATCGGGAGGGGCGGACAGGGCGGCCGGCACGCCGCGCGCCCCCGGCATGCCGTCGCACCACAGACCGTCCGGCGGACGTTCCCCGAAGGGACCGTCGCCCGCGCGCGGCGCTGCTAGCTTCGCGCCGACGGAGCGTACGGGGGACACCGTGCGGGGACACGGGGGGAGCGGTGTCATGCCCGAAGGAACGCGGGACGACGAGGAGTTCGGGCGGTCCGACGACCCGGCCGAGGACGCGGCGGAACACCTGGCGGCGGCACTCGGCACACCGGCGTGGGCACGGGCCAGGGACGGGGTGCTCTGTCTGCTGCCCCAGGACGAACCCGGGATGGACGAGCGGGTCGAGGCCTGGGCCGCCGAGGCCGCACTCCGTGAAGGGGAGGAACTGACCGGCTTCCTCACCGAGTCGCTGCCCACCTGGCGGGAACGGATCCAGGCCGTCCTGGCCGACGACCCCGAACGCGCCGCCGAGGCACGCCGGTTCGCGGACTCCGTACGGTCGCTGCTGCCGCCGCCGGACGGCACCGCCACCCAGGTCGCCGTGGCGACCGGGCACGGCACGGTCAACGCCGTGACGAACGGCAACATCTACTACCAGGTCGTCCTCGGCCTCGCCCCGCGGCCGCGCCGCACGACCGGCCTGGGTACCGCCGTCGGCATCGCGGGGGCCGGGGCCGGGGTGTCGGTCGCGGGTGGTGTTCTCGCCGCCGACCACCTGGCCTCCGAGGCCGTGAAGGAGACCGCCGCCGGGCCTGCGCCGGGCGGGCCGCTCGCGGACCCGGCGCAGGCGGTTGGCACGGCGGCACAGACGGCCGGCTCCGCCTCCCACGCCGGGGTGTTCGCGAAGGCCGCGGCCGCCGTCGCCAAGACCGTGGGCCTCGGCGGCGCGGGTGCCGCGGGCGTCAGCGTGCCGGTGGTGGTGTCCGTGGTCACGGTCGCCGTGGTCGTGACCACCACCGTGACGGTGGTGGTGCGTACCGAGCAGAACAAGGCGTCGTGCGACGCCGCCGTCGGGGACCGCACGGCCGCCACGGTCCTGGAGGAGGCGGCCGAGCGGGTGGAGCGCACGAGCTTCCGATACGACGTCACGCGCGGCCGGCAGCATGTCGCCGGGGCAGCGGACCCGCACGCCCGCACGGCCTGGTTCCGCCAGGGCCTCACCGGTGGTCCGGTCACCGCCGGCACGATCGACCGGGGCAAGGTCGTCCTGCCGGCCGCTACGACCACACCGTCCGGCCTCGATCCCCGCTGGGTGCGGGCCGACGGGGCCTTCCTCGACGCGGTCGACCCGGCGGGCCCGGCCCGCGACCTGCGTGCGGTGGCCCAGGCGCGGCGGCGCGGCTGCTCGTTCGAGGGCACGCTGACGGGTGGAGCGGCCCCGGCGGGGCCCGGCGACTCGGGCGGGACCAACACGTCTGCGGGGACTGCGGGGTCTGCCGCCTTTCGGGGGCGGGGCCCGGTGGCGGGCAGGGTGGTAACGGTGGCCGGCACCTCCGGCCCGGCGGCGAAGACCCCCGGACCCACTGATCCCACGAGCTCACCCGCCACCACCGGCTCACCCGTGAAGTTCCGCGCGCGGATCGACGAGCGGGGCCGGCTGGTCCGGCTCTCCACCGAGGCGTCCGGCGACCGGCCGTCCGTCACGGCCCGCTACTGGGACTTCGGTCTGCGGGTCACGCCGTCCGCCCCGCCGTCCGACGGCGCTCCCTCACCGGAGGAGAAGGCCACCCTGACGGGCGCCTGGACCGGCACCTGGGGCACGGGCTTCGGCACCGGCGGTTTCACGGCCGACCTCACCCAGGACGGCAATCGCCTGTCCGGGGACCTCGAGGTGCACGGGGTGCCGTGCGCCCTGGACGGCACCGTGACCGGGACGCTCGACGGCGACCGCATCACCTTCGGCAGCGTGGCCACCTCGGAGGCGATCTCGTTCACCGGACGCGTCGACGGCGACACCATGCGCGGCACCTTCAAGACCGACTGCTACGACGCCTCCGGTCCCTGGACCGCGCGGCGCTCCGGCTCCTGAGCGAAAGGCACCCCCTTGATCCCCGACTGGCTGACCACCCTCGCCGCGGCGGGCTCCGCCGCCCTGGTCAACGCGGCCTCCACGGACGTATGGCAGACCGCGCGCGAGCGCTTCCTCCGGCTCCTCGGACGCGGCGACCCCGCGCGTACCGAGACGGCGGCCCGGCGGCTGGACGCCCTGCGGCGCAGCGCCGAGGAGCCGGGCAACGAGCGCGCGCTGGCCGAGGCCCGCAGCGCCTGGCGGCAACGTCTGAGCGACCTGCTGGAGGAGCACCCCGAGGCCGCCGCTGAACTGCGGTCCGCCATCGCCGAACTCCCGCCGCCCCGGGCCGCCCGGGTCCCGTCGGTCGCGCAGGAGAACCACGCCTCGGGTCACGGCACGGTGAACGCGGTGGTCAACGGCGACCAGACGAACATCCGCACAGCACCGGAGGCCGGCGGCGGCTGAACCGGGAGTCCGGGCCGCCCGGCGGTCAGTCGGCGCGGCCCGTCACCGCCACCGTCACACCCAGGCCGATCATCGTGCAGCCGCCCGCGCCGCCTATCAGGGACAGACGGCGGTCGGAGCGGGCGAACCAGGTGCGGGCCGCCGAGGCGGTCAGGCCCCACAGGGTGTCGGTGACCAGGCCGATGGTGATGGGGACGAGGCCCAACAGCAGCATCTGCAGCGGCACATGACCGGCCGAGTGGTCCACGAACTGGGGGAGCACGGCGGCGAAGAACACCACGCCTTTGGGGTTGGTGACGCCGACGAGCGCGCCGTCCAGGAGGGTGCGCAGATCGCCGCGCGCCGGCTCCCGCGGCCGGGTGTGGATCGTGGACGCCTTCAGCTCCTTGCGGTGCCGGAACGCCTGCACGCCCAGCCAGACCAGATAGGCGGCACCGGCCAGCTTCACCGTGAGGTAGACGGTCACGGAGCGCTCGACGAGGGAGCCGATCCCGACCGCGACGGCGACCACCAGCAGATACGAGCCGACGACATTGCCGAGCGCGGTCGCCACGGCCGTACGGCGTCCGTGCGCCAGGGCGCGGCCGATGACGAACAGGACGCTGGGGCCCGGAATCACGATCACCAGCAGCGACATCACCGCGAACGCCAGCATCCGGTCGGTGGACACCATGACCTCACCCCCACATCCCTGTCAGTGGCTCATTCAAACAGGAGCCACTGACAACGGACAGGCCCGTGAAGGGCCGGAAGCGGGGGAATGGACAGGGGGCGTTGGGGGCCCCACGTGGAGGCCCCCAAAGCCCCCAGGTCTTCGGGTCCCGGCTAGGACCGGACCTGGTCGGTCACCTCCGCCGAGAACGTGGTCAACCGGGTGTAGACCCCCGGGTACCCCGCCTGGGCGCAGCCCTCGCCCCAGGACGTTATCCCTGCCAGGACGCCCCCGATGAGCAGGGGACCGCCGCTGTCGCCCTGGCAGGAGTCGACGCCGCCGGACGTCTTGCCGGCGCAGACCATGTCGGAGGCGACGAAGTCCGAGCCGTAGGAACCGGCGCAACTCGAGTCGGACACCGTGGGCACGGTGGCCGTACGCAACTGGTTGGAGGAGCTGCCGCCCGAGGACGTGGTGCCCCAGCCGAGGATGCGGGCGCTGGTGCCGGCCGCGTACACCCCCGTGTCCGAGGAGCCGACGTAGGAGGCGGTGGCGTACGGCATGGACGTCGACAGGGTCAGCACGGCCACGTCGTCACCGCGGGTGGCCGTGGTGTAGTCGGGGTGGACCCAGATGTCGCTGACCTTGGCGACCGTTCCGTCGCTGCCGTTCAGGTAGGTGCGTCCGCCGACGACCCGGACGCCGGACGGGGTCTCGCCGGCCATGCAGTGGGCGGCGGTGACGACCTTGGTGGGGGAGACCAGCGTCCCGCCGCAGAACTGGTTCTGCGAGGCGTCCGTGATCTGCATCATGAACGGGTACGCGGACGTGGTGGTCGTGGTTCCGCCGACGATGCGGGTATCGGCCTCAGCGGTGGGTGCGCTGAGCAGTGCGGCCGCCGCGGCGGCCACCGCCGCCGTGACGATGGCGGTCTTTCTGGGACGGGTGAGCCCGGACAAGGAGACTCCTCGGTGGGGGGATGAGCCGGTGGGGGGTCGCGCGGGCGGTAGGTCTCAGTGGGGCCGAGGGACCGACCCCGCGTGCCCGGCGAGCGGCACACCCACAAGGTAGGTCCCGGCTGATCCCCTGCCCAATGAGGGAACCCCCTAAGGGAGTTGGGCAGGGAAAACCCTCGGTCGTGCCGGGTAAACCAGGGCACGCCGACGCAATGGGGTGAACTCCGGCCGAACATACCCCCGAAGCCGAGTCGTACGACGCACGGGGGGGGGGCGGTCAGTGACGGTTCCGGGACGCCCCGCCCGGTCAGGCGCCCCGCCGGGGGCAGGGAGCCCAACAGGTCAGGGCGCCCGTCGGCTCAGGGCGCCCGGCGGCCCGCCGCCAGCCGGACGATGTCCACGCGGGAGCGGATGCCCAGCTTGCGGTACACCCGCGTCAGCGTCGCCTCCACGGTCTTGACGCTGATGAACAGGCGCGCGGCGATCTCCCGGTTCGTCGCGCCCTCCATGACCAGGCCCGCGACCTGACGCTCCATCGACGCCAGCCCGTCCAGTCCGTCCAGGCCCGCCGGGCCGCCCGGCGCCGGTGCCTGCGGGGGCACGGCCGCCGCGGTGCGCTCCGCCGCGGCCGCCTCGACCTGCCGCAGCCACGGCAGCGCCCGGCAGCGGCGGAACAGCCGGGCCGCCTCGTCGTACGCCGTCGGGCCCGCGTCGGGGCGCAGCCGGGCCAGCGCGAAGGCGGCGCGGGCCCCCTCCAGGCCGTACCCGAGGGCGGCGAGCCGGTCCTGAGCGGCCGTCAGCTGCGAGATCGCCGCCTTCCGGTCGCCCCGCGCCGCGCGCAGCAATGCCTCCGCCCGGTCCAGCACGGCCAGCACGCTGTCGCGGTCCAGCCGCAGCGCCTGCTCCCGGGTGACGTCGATGAGGTCCTGGGCCTCGGTCAGCTCACCGGTGCCGACCAGCGCCTCGGCGAGGTCCGCGTGCCAGCGACCGCGGGCCGGGTCCGTGATGCCGAGGCCCTGCTCCACCTCCCGCACCCGGCGCAGCGACCGCACCGCCGCCGGCAGATCGCCCGCCACCAGCTCGGCGTGCCCCAGGGCGGCCAGCGCGCGGGAGACGTACATCTGGTCGCCGTCCTCCTCGGCGTGCTCCACGGCCTCCTGGGCCAGGGTCAGCGCCCGGTCCACCTGTCCGCCCGCCGCCTCCGCGAGCGAGGTGAGGACCGCCGAGGCCACCTCGCCGATCCCGGTGTCACGGGCCAGCCGCAGGCTCTCGCGGGCCAGATCGAGGGCGCGTCCGCACTGACCGGAGTGCAGTTCGGTCTCGGCCACCCCGCGCAGGAAGTGCACCTCGCTCTCCACCCACCCGTGCCGGCGCACCTCGCGCAGCAGCCCGGTGACGGCCGCCCGGGCCTCCGGCAGCTGGTCGCTCATGATCAGCCAGCGGAAGCGGGAGTACCCGGCGCCGTTGTGGTGGCAGGCCACGCGCGGGTCCTGCGGCTCCTCCAGGGCGCGCTTGATGGTCGCGGGCGCGTCCGGGTGGCCCATGAGCGTCTCGATCTGGGCCTGGAAGGCGAGCGCCATCAGCTCGGTGTACCGGGCGCCGGCCCGGGCCGCGAGCTCGGCGGCGTACGCGGCCTCCTCGCGCGCCTCGTCGAAGTCGCCCTTGACCAGCACGGCCCGCCAGGTCAGCTGGTAGTGGACCAGCGCGAGCAGCCGTGGGTCGTCACCGGCGTCGGCCAGGGCCTGCGGGAAGATCGCGTCGACCTCCGACATGGCGTGGCCGGCGGTCTCGATCACCGCGATCCAGGCCCGCACCCGCTCGGCGGGCACCGAGGTGCGGGACAGCACCTCGCGGGCGATGTCCCGGGCGAGGTCCAGCTCGCCCGCCGTGATCGCGTCCTCGGTGGCCTGCAGCCGCAGGGCGTCCGGGCTCGGGTCGCCGTCCACCGGCGTGTGCCGGGCGGCGAGCAGGCAGAGCTGCGCGGCCACCGACGGCGCGCCCCGGTCGCGGGCCAGCGCGGCGGCCTCGGCCAGCCGGGCGGCGACCTCCGGGTCGGTGCCGTTGGTGGCGAGGGCGAGGTGCCGGGCGCGTTCGATCGGGTCGGAGGCGGCCGTGGACAGCGCGGAGTGGACGGCCCGGCGTTCCTGCGCGGGCGCCTCCGCGTACAGCGCGGCCGAGATCATGGGGTGCGCGAACCGTACGGCGGGCCCCTCCGGCTCGGTCGCGAGCAGGCCGAGCGCGGCGGCCTGGGCGGTCTCGGCCTCGGCGTTGGCCCTCCCGGCCGCGTGCAGCAGGGCGAGGGTGGGGCGGGCGCCCGCGCTGGCGACGAGGAGGGTGCGGCGGGCCTCCTCCGACAGCATCTCCAGCCGGTTCAGCACGAGGGCGCGCAGCGAGGTCGGTACGGGCAGCGGCTCGCCGGGGCGGGGCGCGGTCGCGTTCTCCGCGAGGGCCCGGCTCAGCTCCAGCGCGAACAGGGCGTTCCCGCCGCTGGTGCGGTGGATGTCCCGGACGGTGGAGCGGGGCAGGCCGGTGTAGCCGCGCCGGTCGAGCAGGACGGACATCTGGGCCCGGGACAGCGGGCCCAGCCGTATCGCGAGGGTGTCCGGCGGGGAGGCGCGCAGATGCCGGTCGTACTCCTCGCCCTCGGTGCGTACGGCCCACAGCATCCGCACCGGGGTCTCGCCGAGCCGGCGGGCCGCGAAGCCGAGAAGTTCGGCGCTGGCCGGATCCAGCCACTGGGCGTCGTCGGCGACGACGAGGACGGGCCCGGCGTCGGCCAGGGCGCGCAGCGCGGACAGGACGGCGAGCCGCAGGGCCAGGCCGTCGCGCTGGAGCGTGGACTCGCCGCGTCCGGTGAGGGCCGCCTCCAGGGCGGTGCGCTGGGCGGCGGGGAGCCGTTCGGACACCTCGTCGAGGACCAGGCCGAGGAGGTCGGCCAGGGCCAGGAAGGGGAGGTGGGATTCGGACTCGGTGGGGGAGCAGCGCAAGACGGTTCGTGCCTCTTGGCCGTATTCCGCGGCCAATGCCCGCAGGACGGTCGACTTACCAATTCCGGCCGGGCCGTGCAGCAGCACGCTGCCGCCGCGCCCGAGCTGCTCGCGGGCCGCCGTGAACAGCTCTGTGCGCCCGATGACCTGCTCGGAGCGGCAGCCGGCAGGCTCCTTGAAGTCCCGTCGCACGGTCACCGCTCCCCTCCGTGTGTCGTGTTCGGGCCAATATTAGGCAACAGTTCTTTGAATTTCGGAGCTGCGGGGAGGTGAGCCGAATAACAGCCGCGCCGCATAGAGAAATTCACAGCGTGGATGAATGAATGGTGGGTCGTCGGGACCGGCCCGTCCGGAGCCCCCGGAGCCCGCCGCGCGGGGCCCGGGCCGCCCCCGTCCGGGGCCGCCCGCCGCACCCACCGGTCCGTGTCCACGGCTACGGCAGCAGCCCCGCCCGGCGGGCCGCCACCACGGCCTCCCCGCGCGTGTGGGCACCCAGCTTGCGCATGGCCGACCGCAGATAGCCCTTGACCGTCTCGGCGCGCAGACCCAGCCGTCCGGCGGCCGCCGCGTTGGTGGCGCCCGCCGCGACACACGTCAGCACGTCCACCTCGCGGGGCGCCAGTTGCACGGCCCGCGGCCCGGATCCCACCGCCAGCAGACCGGCCGCGTCCAGCAGCTCGGCCCGCAGCGCCGGGTCCCCGATGCGCGGGGCCAGCGCCCGCAGCGCCGCGTGCGCCTCCCGGACCTGCTCCCAGGCGGCACCCCCCTCGGCCGGCGCCGGCCGGGGCTCGGCGGCCTCCAGCAGCCCCTGCACCTCGTCCCGCACCACCAGGGCCTGCTCCACGTCCCGTGCCGCGTCCACCGCGGCCGTCAGCGTGCGGTCGCCCAGCGGCTGGGCGGTGCGCAGGGCGCCGTACAGGACTCCGCGCACCCGGCGCCGTACGACCACCGGGACCGCCACCACCGAGCACAGGCCCTCCGCGGCGACGGCGGCGTCGTACTCGTGGGTGATCTGCCGGGAGGCGGAGTAGTCGGTGACCGCGCAGGGGCGGGCCAGGGCGACGGCCTTGCCGCCCAGGCCGTTGCCCGCGGTGACCGCCAGCCGGCGCAGGGAGTCCGTGGCGGTGCCGTTCAGCTCGCTGATGCGCACGCGCGGGCGGCCCGGCTCGACGAGGCCGCCGAAGGCGACCGGGAGCCCGGTCGAGCGGCGCAGACGCACCAGCGCACGCCCGATCTCCACCGTCGCGGCCGCGTCCACCGTCACCTGTCCGCCCTTTCACCCGCTGCCTGCCGAGCGCACACCCCCGTTCGGGGGTAGTGAGACCCACGTCACGGATTACACGATGGCAGAGGGCCGCCCGGCAAGGTCCGGTAACCAGGAGGACAGATGATGACGGGGACGGAGCTGTTCCGCGGGGCGCGGGACTTCCTGCTCGAACACCGCGAGGACTACGCCACGGCGTACGAGGGTTTCACCTGGCCCCGGCCGGAGCGGTTCAACTGGGCGCTCGACTGGTTCGACGCCGTCGCGGCCGGCAACGACCGGGTCGCCCTGCACATCGTCGAGGAGGACGGAACCGAGGTCCGGCTGACGTTCGCCGAGATGGCCGAACGCTCGGCCCGCGTCGCGAACTGGCTGCGCGAGCGGGGCGTAGGCGCCGGGGACCGCGTCCTCGTCATGCTCGGCAACCAGGCCGAGCTGTGGGAGACCGCCCTCGCCGCGATGAAGCTGCGCGCCGTCGTCATCCCGGCGACCCCGCTGCTCGGCGCGGCCGATCTGCGGGACCGGGTGGACCGCGGACACGTCCGGCACGTCCTGGTCCGCTCCGAGGACACCGGCAAGTTCGACGACGTGCCCGGCGACTACACGCGGATCGCGGTCGGCGGGGCGCCTGACGGCTGGCTGACGTACGAGGACGCGTACGACGCCGCCGCCACGTTCACGCCCGACGGGCCGACCGGCGCCGACGACCCGCTGATGCTCTACTTCACCTCCGGCACCACCGCCCGCCCCAAGCTGGTCGAGCACACCCACACCTCGTACCCGATCGGGCATCTGGCCACCATGTACTGGATCGGGCTCAAGCCCGGCGACGTGCATCTCAACATCTCCTCGCCGGGCTGGGCCAAGCACGCCTGGTCCAATCTGTTCGCCCCGTGGAACGCCGAGGCGACCGTGTTCATCCACAACTACACGCGCTTCGACGCGGCCCGGCTGATGGCCGAGATGGACCGGGCCGGCGTCACCACGTTCTGCGCCCCGCCGACGGTGTGGCGCATGCTCATCCAGGCCGACCTGAGCGCGCTGCGCACCCCGCCCCGCGAGGTCGTCGCCGCGGGCGAGCCGCTGAACCCCGAGGTCATCGAACAGGTGCGGCGCGCCTGGGGGGTGACGATCCGGGACGGCTTCGGCCAGACCGAGACGGCCGTGCAGGTCTCCAACAGCCCCGGCCAGCCCCTGAAGACCGGCTCGATGGGCCGGCCCAGCCCCGGCTTCCGCGTCGAACTCCTCGACCCGGTCACGGGCGCACCCGGCGCCGACGAAGGGGAGATCGCCCTCGACCTCTCCGCCCGCCCGGTCGGGGTGATGACCGGCTACCACGGCGACGCCGAGCGTACGGCGGAGGCGATGGCGGGCGGCTACTACCGCACCGGCGACATCGGCTCCCGGGACGCCGACGGCTACATCACCTACGTGGGCCGGTCGGACGACGTCTTCAAGGCCAGCGACTACAAGATCAGTCCGTTCGAGCTGGAGAGCGCCCTGCTGGAGCACGAGGCCGTCGCCGAGGCGGCCGTCGTGCCCGCGCCGGACGAGCTGCGGCTCGCGGTGCCCAAGGCGTACATCGTGCTCGCCGAGGGCTGGGAGCCCGGGCCCGACACGGCGAAGGTGCTCTTCGAGCACGCGCGGCAGGTCCTGGCGCCGTACAAGCGGGTGCGGCGCCTGGAGTTCGGGACGCTGCCCAAGACCGTCTCCGGCAAGATCCGCCGGATCGAACTGCGCGAGGCCACCGCCGCGGGGTCGGACGCCGAGTACCGCGAGGAGGACTTCCGGTGAACTCGTACACCCACGGAACCGGCGACACGCCCCTGCTGGGCGACACGATCGGGGCGAACCTGGACCGGGCCGTCGCCGCCTGGCCGGACCGTGAGGCCCTGGTCGACGTGCCGTCGGGCCGGCGCTGGACGTACGCTCAATTCGCGGCCGCTGTGGACGAGTTGGCGTACGCACTGCTGGCGAGCGGTGTCGCCAAGGGCGACCGGGTGGGCGTCTGGGCCGTCAACTGCCCGGAGTGGGTGCTCGTCCAGTACGCGACCGCCCGTATCGGCGCCGTGATGGTGAACATCAACCCGGCCTACCGCACCCACGAGTTGGAGTACGTCCTCAACCAGGCCGGTGTCTCGCTGCTGTTCGCCTCGCTCCAGCACAAGACGAGCGACTACCGGGCGATGGTGGAGGAGGTGCGCGGCCGGTGTCCGGGGCTGCGCGAGACCGTCTACATCGGCGACCCGAGCTGGGACGCGCTGATCGCCCGCGGCACACCGGCCCCGTTCCCCGAGCTGTCCTGCGACGACGCCATCAACATCCAGTACACCTCGGGCACCACCGGCTTCCCCAAGGGGGCCACGCTCTCCCACCACAACATCCTGAACAACGGTTACTTCGTGGGGGAGTTGATCGCGTACAGCGAGCAGGACCGGGTGTGCATCCCGGTGCCCTTCTACCACTGCTTCGGCATGGTGATGGGCAATCTGGCCGCCACCTCGCACGGCGCCTGCATCGTCATCCCCGCCCCGTCCTTCGACCCGAAGGCCACCCTGGAGGCGGTCCAGCAGGAGCGCTGCACCTCGCTCTACGGCGTGCCGACGATGTTCATCGCCGAGCTGAACCTCCCCGACTTCGCCGCCTACGACCTCTCCACCCTGCGCACCGGCATCATGGCGGGCTCGCCGTGCCCGGTGGAGGTGATGAAGCGGGTGGTCGCGGAGATGCACATGGAGGAGGTCTCCATCTGCTACGGCATGACGGAGACCTCGCCGGTGTCCCTCCAGACCCGTATGGACGACGACCTGGAGCACCGCACCGGCACGGTGGGCCGCGTCCTGCCGCACATCGAGGTGAAGATCGTCGACCCGGCGACGGGCGTGACCGTTCCGCGCGGCACCTCGGGTGAACTCTGCACCCGCGGCTACAGCGTGATGCTCGGCTACTGGGACGAGCCGGAGAAGACCGCCGAGGCGATCGACCGCGGCCGCTGGATGCACACCGGCGACCTGGCGATGATGCGCGAGGACGGCTACGTGGAGATCGTCGGCCGCATCAAGGACATGATCATCCGGGGCGGCGAGAACATCTACCCGCGCGAGATCGAGGAGTTCCTCTACGCCCACCCCAAGATCGCGGACGTCCAGGTCGTCGGCGTCCCGCACGAACGGTACGGCGAGGAGGTGCTGGCCTGCGTGATCCCGCGCGACGCGGCCGACCCGCTCACCCTGGACGAACTGCGCGCCTTCTGCGACGGCCAGCTGGCGCACTACAAGATCCCGAGCCGCCTGACGATCCTGGACGCCTTCCCGATGACGGTGTCGGGCAAGGTCCGCAAGGTGGAACTACGCCGCAGGTACGCGACGGACTAGGCGATGTCCCGCCGCATACACACGCGCGGCCACCGATCGAGCCCCGACTCCGCCTCCCGGGCACGGATCGCCCGCAGCCCGGGAGTGAGTTCGCCCGCCGCCAGCACACGGAACCCCTGCCGCTCGTAGTACGGCGCGTTCCAAGGCACCTGCGCGAAGGTGGTCAACGTCAGCCCGCCCAGCCCCTCCTCCCGGGCCCGCTCCTGGGCATACGCGAGCAGGGCCCGCCCCACACCCCGACGAGCCGCACCGGGGTGCACCGACACCTGCTCGACATGCAGCGCCCCATCGACGGGTTCGGCCACCAGGTACCCCACGGGCCGATCCTCCGGGTCACACCCGACCCACGCCCACCCCGCCCGCCGATACCCCTCCAACACCTCCACGGACAACGGCTCGTCCTCGGCGACCTCCACCATCCCGACCTCCCGGAACAGCCCTCCGGCGGCCCGCTCGATCTCCTGCAGGACCCCGAGCTCACTGGCCAGAACGGAACGGATACGCATAGGGCGAGTGTCATGGTGAGAGAGGCGAGCCGCCAACGGATTTCAGCCCGCGCCCGTCGCGTCCAGTGTGTCTGCCTGGCTGTTGACCGGCTGGGGGGTGCCTGTCAGGTCTAGGACGAATAACGGGATGCCCAGGGAGTCGGCTCGGGATCGGGCGTCCGGGGTGTAGCCGGCCAGGGAGAAGTAGGCGCAGTGCGTCGACTCCGTCATGGCCGTCAGCCAGAGGCATTCCACGTCCCGGCGGGAGGCCGGGTCGACGGTCGGGTCGATCTGGGCGAGGAGGCCGTGGGCGGCGAGGCCTATGCCGGACGTCGGGCGCTGGTCGGCGCGGCGGATGTCCCGGTAGCCGAGCCAGCGCAGATAGACCGCCGCCGCGGTGACCGCGTCCCGGGCGGTGCGGATCGTCACGGGCTGGAAGGCGCGGCGGGGTGCGGGCGGCCGCTTGGGCTCGGGGGCGGTCGTGGACGCCAGGGGGACGCGCAGGACCGTGCCGCAGGGGCAGCCCAGTTCCGGGCGGGGCCACTCGCTCTCCCTGCCGCACGCCGCGCAATTCACGGTGACCCACTCGTCGTCCCAGGCCCGCTGGGTGACGGGGACGGCGGTCCCGGCCGGGTCGAGCTGGGGCGCGACGGGCGCCCCGCACGCGCACGGATAGACGGGTGCCTCGTAGTGGTGCTCGCTCCGGCAGGCCGGGCAGCGCACCGGCACGCTCTCGGACATGGCCCGCTCCAGGACGGTTCGCATCGGACAGCGCCCCATCGTCCTCCTGCCGGGGGCCGGTTGTCCCCCTCTTGACGGTCTCCACGGGTCCACTTACATTGCTTCCAGATAGTAGAAAGTAACTTCCGTCATGCGGAATTAGCGGCACGGCGGATCTACCTTGTCACGGAATTGCTCACCGCGGGGCGCGACGGGAGTGCGAATCCGACGGCCGAAGCAGGAGACCTCAATGGCTCGTATGACCGCTGCCCGCGCGGCAGTCGAGATCCTCAAGCGCGAGGGCGTCAGCGACGCGTTCGGTGTGCCCGGCGCGGCGATCAACCCCTTCTACGCGGCGCTCAAGGCGGCCGGCGGCGTCCGCCACACCCTCGCCCGCCATGTCGAGGGCGCCTCGCACATGGCCGAGGGCTACACCCGCGCGCACCCCGGCAACATCGGCGTCTGCATCGGCACGTCCGGCCCCGCCGGCACCGACATGATCACCGGTCTTTACTCCGCGACCGGCGACTCCATCCCGATCCTGTGCATCACCGGCCAGGCACCGACCGCCGTGATCCACAAGGAGGACTTCCAGGCCGTCGACATCGCCTCGATCGCCAAGCCGGTGACCAAGATGGCCGTCACCGTCCTGGAGGCGGCCCAGGTTCCGGGCGTCTTCCAGCAGGCGTTCCATCTGATGCGCTCCGGACGGCCCGGGCCCGTTCTCATCGACCTGCCGATCGACGTCCAGCTCACCGAGATCGAGTTCGACCCGGAGACGTACGAGCCGCTCCCCGTGTACAAGCCCGCCGCCAGTCGTGCGCAGATCGAGAAGGCCCTCGGGCTGCTGAACGCGTCCGAGCGGCCGCTGATCGTCGCCGGTGGCGGTGTCATCAACGCCGATGCCGCCGAACTCCTCGTGGAGTTCGCTGAATTGACCGGTACGCCCGTCGTACCGACGCTCATGGGCTGGGGCGTCCTCCCCGACGACCACGAGCTGAACGCCGGCATGGTCGGCCTGCAGACCTCGCACCGCTACGGCAACGCGACCTTCCTGGAGTCCGACTTCGTCCTCGGCATCGGCAACCGCTGGGCCAACCGCCACACCGGCAAGCTCGACGTCTACACGGCGGGCCGCACCTTCGTGCACGTCGACGTCGAGCCCACCCAGATCGGCCGGATCTTCGCCCCGGACTACGGCATCGCCTCCGACGCCAAGGCCGCCCTGGAGCTGTTCGTCGAGGTGGCGAAGGAGCTGAAGGCCGAGGGTCGGCTGCCCGACCGCTCCGCCTGGGCCGCCTCCGCCCAGGAGCGCAGGGCGACCCTCCAGCGTCGTACGCACTTCGACGACATCCCGATCAAGCCGCAGCGCGTCTACGAGGAGATGAACAGGGCGTTCGGCCCGGAGACCCGGTACGTCTCCACGATCGGCCTGTCACAGATCGCCGGCGCCCAGATGCTCCACGTCCACCGGCCCCGGCACTGGATCAACTGCGGCCAGGCGGGCCCGCTGGGCTGGACGATCCCGGCCGCGCTCGGCGTCGCCACGGCCGACCCGGACGCGCAGGTCGTCGCCCTGTCCGGCGACTACGACTTCCAGTTCATGATCGAGGAGCTCGCGGTCGGGGCGCAGCACCGGATCCCGTACGTCCATGTCCTGGTGAACAACTCCTACCTGGGCCTGATCCGTCAGGCGCAGCGGGCGTTCGGCATCGACTTCCAGGTCAACCTGGAGTTCGAGAACATCAACGCCCCCGAGCTGGGCGTCTACGGCGTCGACCACGTCAAGGTCGCCGAGGGCCTCGGCTGCAAGGCGATCCGGGTGACCGACCCGGCCGAGCTGGGCGCGGCCTTCGAGCAGGCCAAGAAGCTGGCGGCGGAGCACCAGGTGCCGGTGGTCGTGGAGGCGATCCTGGAGCGCGTCACCAACATCTCGATGTCGACCACCAACGACATCGGCGACGTGACCGAATTCGAGGAGATCGCGACCGAGCCGGGGCACGCGCCCACGTCGATCAGGCCGCTGAAGGTCTGATCCCACCACCCGGGGCCCTACGTCCCCCCCCAGCGACCGCGAAGGGCGGTCCGGCCTGCAGCCGGACCGCCCTCTCTGTGTGCCCCCGTTGTTCCCCCATACATACCCTGTGCTTTCCCCCGTCACGGGACCCGCTGCCCCCGTGCCGGCGGGCCCCGTGTGACGACAATCTGCCCTGCCCGGAGGGCTGTCGAAGCATGTTGAACGGAGTTCAGAGGTTGATTTGAGCATGACGTAGGCGTCCTACGCCGCCGGATGTACGCGCGCGCTCAACTCTCCTCGTGGTGCTCCGACAGCCCCGGCCAGTCGTCGGGGCCGCCGCCCTGCCACTCGATGAAGTCGCTCTCCGCCACGTCGGTGACATACAGGTCGGCGAGCCGCAGGATCTCGCTGACGTCGTCCTCGTGCGTGGCGATGCCCAGTGTCTCGTCGCCCGCCGTGACCCGCCGGGAGCCGTCCAGCCCGGGCGGGTGCACCACGACGTGCGGATGCTCCGTCGGTCGTGCCGTCATGCCTCCAGGCTGCTGCGAAAGCCCCCGCTCCGCACCCGGAAGAGCGCCACGGCGCCGGGTACGGACCTTTCCGTACCCGGCGCCGTGGCGCTCTTCGGTGGTGGCCGTCCGACGGCGCGAGGCTGGGCGCGACAGGACATTCGCGCCGCCGGACGGGGTCTCGGTCGTGTCTTGTCGATCAGGCCGGGACCGCGGCGGGAGCGACGGAGCCCGCGCCGTCTCCCCTCAGGTCGAAGGAGACGGCCGGGACCTTCACCACCGCACTGGCTCGCTCGCCGCCGCGGTCTCACGCTGCCCGCGCCCCCCTCCGGGCGGCCACCCCTCATCCGGGCCGGCCGGCGGAGGGACGCGGGCGGGTGCGTCCGGCTCATGACCTCCCGTCAGGAGCCGGACGCCGTACACGGTCCCGGTCCGCGCGGGGCGCGGACGGGTGTCCGGGCGGTGCCGGTGCCTGGGCGCGACAGGACAAGTGTCGGCACCGGCACCACCCGGAGGTCTCGGAGGGCCTCAGTGGGACGCGCCGGACAGGCGCTCCACGGCCCGCAGCAGCGCCGAGTGGTCCAGGCCGCCGTCGCCCTGCGCCCGCAGGGACGCGACGAGCTGGGCGACCACGGCGCCGACCGGCAGGGCCGCGCCGACATTGCGGGCGGCGTCCGTGACGATGCCCATGTCCTTGTGGTGCAGATCGATCCGGAATCCCGGCTGGAAGTCGCGGTTCAGGAAGTTGTCCTTCTTCCGCGTCAGCACGGTCGAGCCCGCCAGACCGCCGTTGAGGACGTCGAGCGCGGCTTTCAGGTTCACGCCGGACTTCTCCAGGAAGACCACGGCCTCGGCGCACGCCTGGATGTTCACGGCGACGATCAGCTGGTTGGCGGCCTTCACGGTCTGGCCCGAGCCGTGCGGACCGCACAGCACGATGGTCCTGCCGAGGGCCTCGAAGATCGGCTCTGCCTCGTCGAAGTCGGCCTGCTCACCGCCGACCATGATCGACAGCACCGCCTCGATCGCGCCGGCCTCACCGCCGGACACCGGCGCGTCCAGCACCCGGATGCCCTTGTCCCGCGCGGCCTTCGCCAGGTCCACCGAGGTCTGCGGGGTGATCGAGGACATGTCGATCAGCAGCGCGCCGGAGCGGGCGTTCTCCAGGATGCCGTCGGGGCCGTACGCGATGGCCTCGACCTGCGGGGAGGCGGGGACCATGGTGATCACGACGTCGGCGTCCCGCACGGCCTCGGCGATCGAGCCGGCCGCGGTGCCGCCCGCGGCGGCCAGCCGGTCCAGCTTGTCCTGCTCCAGCGTGTAGCCGGTGACCCGGTATCCCGCCTTGATCAGGTTCTCGGACATGGGGGAGCCCATGATGCCGAGGCCGATCCAGGCGATCGCAGGGCGGGTCGGGTGGGAGGAATCTGCAAGGGCGTTGCTCATGATGGGGTGCCTTTCGGTAACGAGGTCAGCGGGGCAGCCAGTCGAAGGCCTCGGCGCTCGGGCGGTCGCCCGGCTTGTACTCGAGGCCGACCCAGCCGTCGTAGCCCGCCTTCCGCAGCCGGCCGAGGAGGTCCTCGAGGGGGAGCGAGCCGGTGCCCGGTGCGCCGCGGCCCGGGTTGTCGGCGATCTGGACGTGGCCCGTCTTCGCCGTGTACCGCTCGATCACCGCCGGCAGGTCCTCGCCGTTCATGGACAGGTGGTAGAGGTCCATGAGGAACCCGGCGTTGTCCAGCCCGGTCGCCGCGTTGACCTTGTCGACGACGCCCACCGCGGCGGGCGCGCTGACCAGCGGGTACAGCGGGGACTCCGGCTTGTTCAGCGCCTCGATCAGCAGGATCGCGCCGATCCCGTCGGCGGCCCGGGCCGCGAGGACCAGGTTCTCCAGCGCGAGCGCGTCCTGCTCGGCCGGGTCCACGCCGTCGACGCGGTTGCCGTACAGGGCGTTGAGGGCCCCGCAGCCGAGGGAGCCGGCGAACTCCGCCGCGACCTCGACGTTGGCGCGGAACCGCTCCGACTCCTCGCCGGGCACCGACAGGGCGCCGCGGTCCGGGCCGGGGAGCTGTCCGGCGTAGAAGTTCAGCCCGGTGAGCTGTACGCCCGCGTCCTCGATCGCCTTTCTCAGGGCGTCGAGCTCGGACCGCTCGGGGGTGGGGGAGTCGATCCAGGGCCACCACAGCTCGACCGCGGTGAAGCCGGCCGCGGCGGCGGCCGCGGGGCGCTCCAGGAGCGGGAGCTCCGTGAAGAGGATCGACAGGTTGACGTCGAAGCGCTGCTCTGCGGCTGCGTCCCATCCAAGGCCTGGCATCGGGGCCGACGCTCCCTTCCGTGGCTCAGCTTCCGCAGTTTCCGTATTGCGGAAGTTGGTTTCTGCGTATTGGAAGAGTGCCGTCGGGTGTCCGGGGTTGTCAAGAGGGCTCGGCGGATGGCCTCGCCGCGCGTTAGGTTGTGCGCGTGCGATTGAGAGTGGAGTTCACGACCGAGCCCTTCGACCTCGACGAGGCGCCCGCGCACGCGGTGGCGGCCCGCGAGGTCATCGAGGCGGCCGACCTGGACGCGGTGGACGTCGGCCCGTTCGGCAACACCGCCGAGGGCGGCTCCGACGCGGTGCTCGCGGCCGTGGACGCCCTGCTGCGCAAGAGCCTCGACGCGGGCGCCACCCGGATCACGCTCCAGGTCAATGTGATCGAGGAGGGCGGGGCGTGACCGGCGACGGGGACGACAGCTTCATCGCGGCCGTGAAGCCGCTGGTCGACGCCATGGGCGGGGAGCTCCTCGCGCCCGACGAGGCCGGCCCCGAGGACGTCGTGCTCGCCTGGCGGGGCGCCGACGTCGTCGCCGTACGACTGCCCCAGCTCGCCGACTCCCTCGACCACATCCTGGCCGCCATGGAGCGCCGGATGGGCAAACCCCTGGCCGACCTGGACCGCAAGGCCAAGCAGGAGGTCGTCCGCACCCTCGAGGCGCGCGGCGCCTTCTCCGTACGGCACGGCGTGGAGACCGTCGCGAGCGCGCTCGGGGTCAGCCGCTTCACGGTCTACAACTACCTGAACCGGGACAAGAACCCCTGATCTGAGACTCCCCGGTTTCGTTACCGGGAATTTTCAACAAAGTGTTGACGCGCTGTCGCCGTTGGGCGTTAGCTAACGGCACGCCCGTTCAGCACGAAGGCCGTTCGCGGCCACGGAGGCTCCCGTGACGCCGAATTCCACGCCCCCGGGCCTGGCCCGGTTCAACGCCCTGGAGGAGCACGCGGCCCAGGCCGCCCTCCACGAGGTGTGCGCCTCCACCGCCTGGGTCGAGCGGCTGCTCGCCGCCCGCCCCTACGCCACCGTCGACGCGCTCCACCAGGCGAGCGACGCGGCCATGGCCGGGCTGACCGCCGACGACCTCGCCGAGGCCATGGCCGGCCACCCGCCGATCGGCCGCCCCCGGCCGGGCGACCCGGCCTCCGCCCGCGAACAGCGCGGCATGGCCGGCGCCTCCGAGGAACTCAAGGCGGAGATGCTCGAACTCAACCTGGCCTACCAGGAGAAGTTCGGCCATGTCTTCCTGATCTGCGCCACCGGCCGCACCGGCGAACAGATGCGCGACGCGGTCAAGGAGCGGATCGGCAACGCGCCCGAGCAGGAGCGTGAGATCGTCCGCGCCGAGCTGGGAAAGATCAACCGTATCCGGCTCGCCCGCCTCGTCGACGACGACTGACAAAGGACGCCGACCATGAGCACCAGCACCACCGCCTCCGTGTCCACGCACATCCTGGACACCAGCGCCGGCCGGCCCGCCCAGGGCGTCGCCGTCCGTCTCTCCGCCCGCGCGGGCCGGGACACGGACTGGCGGGAGCTCGGCGGCTCCGCGACCGACGCGGACGGCCGGTGCAAGGACCTCCCGGCCCCGCCGGAGGGCACCACCCACGTCCGGCTCGACTTCGCCGTCGAGCCGTACTTCGAGAAGCAAGCCGATGCGCAGCAGGACGCCCCCGCGAATCGGGACAGCGGTGCCGTGTTCTTCCCCGAGGTGGCGATCACCTTCGCGGTGACGCCCGGGGAGCACTACCACGTACCGCTGCTGCTCAACCCGTTCGGCTACTCCGTATACCGAGGGAGCTAGCTACATGACCGCCCATTCCAGCCCTGCCCGCCCTGTGCTTCTGGGACAGAACCAGTACGGCAAGGCCGAGAACCGAGTCGTCAGGATCACGCGGGACGGCACCACCCACCACATCAAGGACCTCAACGTCTCCGTCGCCCTGTCCGGCGACATGGACGACGTCCACTACTCCGGCTCCAACGCCAACGTCCTGCCGACCGACACCACCAAGAACACGGTGTTCGCGTTCGCCAAGGAGCACGGCATCGAGTCCGCCGAGCAGTTCGGCATCCATCTCGCCCGGCACTTCGTCACCAGCCAGGAGCCGATCCACCGGGCGCGCATCCGCATCGAGGAGTACGCCTGGGAGCGGGTCGAGGGCACCGGCGCCGACGGCGAGGAGATCAAGCACTCCTTCGTCCGCCAGGGCCAGGAGACCCGGCTCACCCAGATCACCTTCGACGGCGAGCGCTGGGAGGTCGTCTCCGGCCTGAAGGACCTGGTCGTGCTGAACTCGACGAACTCCGAATTCTGGGGCTACGTCAAGGACAAGTACACGACGCTCAAGGAGACCCACGACCGCATCCTGGCCACCGAGGTCTCCGCCCGCTGGCGCTTCGGCTGGACCGACGGCGAGCAGCCCGCGCCCGACTGGAACGAGTCCTACGAGCAGACCAAGCGGCACATGCTCCGGGCGTTCGCCGAGACCTACTCGCTCTCCCTGCAGCAGACCCTGTACGAGATGGGCGCCCGCATCATCGAGAACCGCGACGAGATCGACGAGGTCCGCTTCTCCCTGCCGAACAAGCACCACTTCCTGGTGGACCTGGAGCCGTTCGGGCTGAAGAACGACACCGCCGAAGGAGCCGTGTACCTCGCCGCCGACCGCCCCTACGGCCTGATCGAGGCCACCGTCCTGCGGGACGGCAGCGAGGCGCGCATCCCGGCGGACCTCACCAACCTGTAGACCCACGCACCTACTTCGGCACCCGCGGGCGGCGGGCCGGGCTCTTTGAAGGGCCCGCCGGCCGCGGCACTCAAACCCCCGGGGTCCTGCCGTGCCCTCTCCACGAAAGCGCAAAGGACCGACCATGGCAGCAGCCCAGCGCATCGTCATCGAGAACTGTGCGATCGCGACCGTCGACGCCAACGACACCGAGTACGCCACCGGACACGTCGTCCTGGCGGACCGGCGCATCGAGTCCCTCGGCGCGGGCAGCGCCCCCGAGGGCCTGGAGAACGTCGTCCGCCGTATCGACGCCACCGGGCACCTCGTCACCCCCGGCCTGGTCAACACCCACCACCACTTCTACCAGTGGATCACCCGGGGCCTGGCCACCGACCACAACCTCTTCGACTGGCTCGTCGCCCTCTACCCGACCTGGGCGCGCATCGACGAGCAGATGGTCCGTGCCGCCGCGCAGGGCTCGCTCGCGATGATGGCCCGCGGCGGCGTCACCACCGCCATGGACCACCACTACGTGTACCCGAAGGGCTCCGGCGACCTGTCCGGCGCGATCATCGGCGCCGCCCGCGAGATGGGGGTGCGCTTCACCCTCGCCCGCGGCTCCATGGACCGCAGCGAGAAGGACGGCGGACTGCCCCCGGACTTCGCCGTCGAGACCCTCGAGGGCGCGCTCGCCGCGACCGAGGAGACGGTGAAGCGCCACCACGACACCTCCTTCGACGCGATGACCCAGGTCGCCGTCGCCCCCTGCTCCCCGTTCTCCATCTCCACCGAACTGCTCCGCCAGGGCGCCGAACTCGCCCGTCGGCTCGGCGTACGCATGCACACCCACGGCTCGGAGACCGTGGAGGAGGAGAAGTTCTGCCACGAGCTGTTCGGCATGGGCCCGACCGACTACTTCGAGTCCACCGGCTGGCTCGGCGAGGACGTGTGGATGGCGCACTGCGTCCATATGAACGACTCCGACATCGCCGCCTTCGCCCGCACGAGGACCGGCGTCGCGCACTGCCCGTCCTCCAACGCCCGCCTCGCCGCCGGGATCGCCCGCGTCCCCGACATGCTCGCCGCCGGCGTCCCCGTCGGCCTCGGCGTCGACGGCACCGCCTCCAACGAGTCCGGCGAACTGCACACAGAACTGCGCAACGCCCTGCTCGTCAACCGGCTCGGCGCCCACCGCGAGTCCGCCCTCAACGCCCGCCAGGCCCTGCGCCTCGGGACGTACGGCGGCGCCCAGGTCCTCGGCCGGGCGGCCGAGATCGGCTCCCTCGAACCCGGCAAGCTCGCCGACCTCGTGCTGTGGCGGATGGACACCCTCGCGCACGCCTCCATCGCCGACCCGGTCACCGCCCTCGTGTTCGGCGCGGCCGCACCGGTCACCGCGTCCTTCGTCAACGGCCGCCAGATCGTCGAGAACGGCCGGCTGCTCACCGCCGACGAGGACGCCATCGCCCGCAGCACCCGTGCGGAAGCGCGGCGGCTGGCCGAGATCGCCGCGCGCGACTGAACACCCCCATGAACTCCGGCCGGGAGGGACGGCTCCCGGCCGGGGCCCCGGACCCCCGGGTCCCGGGGCGGCCGCCGCCGGGGCGTGCACACGCGCGCCCCGGCCCGGTCCACCGTCCCCGTACGACCGGTCCCTCCCCCAGCTCTCGGCTCCGCTCGAGCAGGAGGGCACCCCCCGCCCACCCGCACCACCTCCCTGACACCCACGGCAGTCCCACGCTGCCGTGTAACCGACCGGAGGGCAGCCGCCGTGGCCGACCACCCCGTTGACGAGAAACTCCCCGCGCTCAAGATGGCGACGACCGGCCTGCAGCACGTGGCCGCCATGTACGCGGGTGTCGTCGCCCCACCCCTGATCGTCGGCGCGGCCATCGACCTCTCCGCCTCCGACCTGACCTTTCTGACCGGCGCCTGCCTGTTCACCGCGGGCCTCGCCACCTTCCTGCAGACGCTGGGCATCTGGAAGATCGGCGCCCGGCTGCCGTTCGTCAACGGCGTCACCTTCGCCGGTGTCGCCCCCATGACCGCGATCGTCGCCTCCACCGCGGACCCGTCCGACGCCCTGCCGATCATCTTCGGCGCCGTCATCGTCGCCGGGCTCCTCGGCTTCCTCGCCGCCGGCGTCTTCTGCAAGGCGATCCGCTTCTTCCCGCCGGTCGTCACCGGCACCGTGATCACCCTCATCGGGATATCGCTGCTGCCGGTCGCCTTCGGCTGGGCCCAGGGCCCCGACCCCGCCGCCCACGACTACGGCTCGGCCACCAACCTGGGCCTCGCCGGTGTCACCCTGCTCATCGTGCTGCTGCTGCGCCGGTTCACCACCGGCTTCGTCAAGCAGATCGCCGTCCTGCTCGGCCTGGTCGCCGGCACGCTCCTCGCGATCCCGTTCGGCGCCACCGACTTCGGGCCCGTCGCGGACGCGGCCGTCGTCGGCTTCCCGACGCCGTTCCACTTCGGGGCCCCGCAGTTCCAGCTCGCCGCGATCATCTCGATGTGCGTGGTGATGGTCGTGTCGATGACCGAGTCGACCGCCGACATGCTGGCTCTTGGCGAGATCGTCGACCGCCCGGCCGACGAGCGGACCATCGCGGCCGGGCTGCGCGCCGACACCCTCGGCTCCGCGCTGAGCCCGCTGTTCAACGGGTTCATGTGCAGCGCCTTCGCCCAGAACATCGGTCTCGTCGCCATGACGAAGATCCGCAGCCGGTACGTCGTCGCGGCCGGCGGCGGCTTCCTGGTGCTGATGGGGCTGTGCCCGATGGCCGCCTCGCTGATCGCGGTCGTGCCCCGCCCGGTGCTCGGCGGCGCCGGAGTCGTCCTGTTCGGGTCGGTCGCCGCGAGCGGCATCCAGACGCTGGTCCGGGCCGGGCTCGACAAGGACAACAACGTCCTGATCGTCGCCGTCTCACTGGCCGTCGGCATCGTCCCCATCACGGCGCCGGAGTTCTACCACGCCTTCCCGGTGACCGCGCGGATCGTGCTCGACTCCGGAATCTCCACGGGCTGTGTGGCGGCGGTGCTGCTCAACCTGGTCTTCAACCATCTGGGTCGCGGCGGCCGGGACGCCCAGGACGTGACCCATCCGATGGAGGCGGGGGAGGAGCTGACGAGGGCGCCGGCACGCCCCTGAGCCGTGCTGCGACAGCGCGCGCCCCGGCCGGACCTCAGGAGTCCTGCTGGGGCGCGCGGCCGTGCGGGTGCCGGATCAGCGGGTGTAGGTCACCCGGCTCTCCTTCATCAGGGAGCCGCAGTTGGAGCCCGTCACCTGGACGTACACGTTCTTGATGTGACCGCCCCAGTCCACGCAGTGCCCCTTGCCGTAGACGTAGGTGGGTCCGGCGTACGAGGTGTAGAGCCCGTAGTCCTCGTCGTACTCGTCGGTGTCCGAGACGTAGATCCACGCCGACATGTCCTGAGCGGTGCCCGGGGTGTTGCGGATCGTCGCCACACAGTTCTTGCCGTTGCCGGAGTTGTACGTCAGGTACACGGTGCCGAGCGAGCCCACGGGGGCCGAGTTCACCGTCTTGTAGCCGCTGCCGCAGACCTTCTGCGGGGTGGTGTTGGGTGCCGCGGAGGCGGGCGCCGCGAGGGCGGCCGTACCGCCGACGGTCAGCGCCGCGAGCGCCACGGTGGACAGGACAGAACGCGCGTATCGCATATTTCCCCCTGGTGTCCATTGGAGTCGGTTGCTCCTGCATGGTGTGACCCGCGGGGTATGCGAATGGTTGTGCTCGAATCTGACGCCGTGTCGACGAATCTTCCTGACGATGTGCGCTCAGATCCCGAACAGGACCGGATCCGTGGCGAGTTCCTTGAAGTAGTCCTGCGGGTTCGCCACCATCCGGCGCTCCTTGAGGTCCAGCAGACCGCCGACGGCGGTGAGTTCGGCCGCGACCGTGCCGTCCGCCCTCACCATGTCCTGCCGGATACGGAACGTCTTGCCGCCCGTCCACTCGAAGACGCACGTCACGTCGACCTCGTCCCCGGCGAGCAGCTCGCGCCGGTAGCGGATCGTCGTCTCCAGGGCGACCGGACCGACCCCCTTGGATATGAGCCCGGTCTGGGTGATCCCGGCGGCCTGCAGCAGCGACCAGCGGGCGTGCTCCGCGTAGTTGATGTACACGCTCTGGTTGACGTGCCCCTGCACGTCGGTCTCGTATCCGCGGACGGTGATCCGTACGGAGAACGGCTCGCTCACTGGTACCCCTTCGATGGTCGATGCCCGGTGCACCGATCTTGGCACGCCGCTCACGCCCTGCGCGGGGACGCCAGCAGATAGCGCGCCCGGCCGCGCGGCTCGGTGTGCTCCCCGACCTGCCAGCCCGCCTCCTCCAGTGTGGCCGCGCAGGCCCGCAGCCGCGCGCCGTCCGGCTCACGCACCGCGACCGCGTCCGGCTGGGGCGTGGCCCGCACCCGGTAGCCCTCCTCGGCGTCCCCCTGGGCCGGGCGGTGCCCGGCGGCCTCCAGGGCGAGCGCGGCGGCCTGCACGAGATGCCCGCGCTCCCACGCGCACGGCCGGTCCACGGACCCGTCCGCGTTGGTCATCCGGCGCAGCTCCAGCAGGCCCTGCCAGGCGCTGTGCACCTCACGCGCCCGGGCCGGCCCGCCGGCCGGCCGCTCCTCCCCGCCGATCCGCGCGGCGAAGACACCGCCGCCCGCGGGCGGTGCGGCGGGCTCGGCCACGGCCTCGGTCGCCGGCTCCTCCGGCGTCCGCAGGCGGTGCCCCGCCGGGGTCAGGAAGTGATCGTGCGGCGGGCGTGGGTGCCGGAAGGCCAGACCCCGCCCCACCAGCGCCGCGAGCTGGGCCGGGGTGCCCTTCAGCCGCCCGGTGACGGGGTCGGCGGCGTCGATGACACGCCGCTGGGCGGCGGTCGGCGGCCGGGTCACGGCGTGCTCCTCCCCGGGGTCCGTACGGCGTCCGCCCGCGCGGGGACGCGGCGACCCCTTCCTCCGGAAGGCTACGACCCGGGTCTGACATTCCAGCCGGTGATCACCGGGCGGCCGTGCTCGGTGCCGAGCCGGCACAGCGCCCCGGTGGCCAGCTGGAACAGCGCGCCGTCGCCGGGCGGCAGGCCGAGATAGCGGGCGGTGAGCACCCGCAGGAAGTGCCCGTGTGCCACGAGGACCACACAGCCCTCCGTGTTGGCGAGCGCCGCGTGGACCTTGGCGAGCATCCGGTCGGCGCGCTCGCCGACCTCCTCCGGGCTCTCGCCGGGGTGGTCCGGCGGCCCGGGCGCGACGCCGTCCGTGAACAGGAACCAGCCGGGCCGCTCCCGCTGGATCTCGACGGTCGTCACGCCCTCGTAGCCGCCGTAGTCCCACTCGCGCAGATCGACGTCGACGCGTACGTCGTGCAGCCCGATCAGTTCGGCCGTCTCCCGGGCGCGCTGCGCGGGACTGGTGAACGCGGCACCGATGCGGTGCGAACGGACCAGCGGCACCAGCCGCCGGGCCTCCTCACGGCCGTGCTCGGTCAGCGGCACGTCCGTCGAGCCGGTGTGCCGCCCGGACCGCGACCACTCGGTCTCGCCGTGCCGGACCAGAAAGACCTCACCCACCGCGCACCCTTCCCGCTCGCCTGCCGACACCCTGCCACACGGCGGCTCCGGGGCGCGCAGCGGACTGGGCCGGACGGTCGTCGTCGCCGGCCGCGGTGGCCCCGCTCAGGGCCCGGGCAGCGCCTGCACCGACTGGGCGAGCTGGCCGACCGCGGTGACCAGCGGCGCCACCGGCTGCACGAACGCGGTGAGCCGGTCCAGGGCGCGCCGCAGCACCGACGGCTGCGGTTCCTCCTCCTCCAACTCCTCACGCAGGCGTCGCAGTTCCCGGTCGGTGGCGTCGGGGTCGGCCAGGGCCGCCCGGTGCTCCTGGAGCAACCGCTCGACCTGGGCGAGCAGTTCGGCCGTACGGGCCGCCTGCCCGGCGTCCTGGGCCGGGAACGACACCGAACCGGAGAACGCCTGCGCCCGGTGCCCGACGGCCTGGTTGCCCACGTAGTGGCTGCCGCCGCTGATCACGATGCCGTTGTTGACGGGAGGGTCCTGGGGTCCGTCGTCGTGCCGCATAGCCGTCGTCCTCCTACTTCTCGGAACCGTCGGTGCCGCTGACGGCGGCCGGGCCGGTCTGCCGCGGGACGGTCTGGTTGGCGCTCGCGCCCGCGCCGACCGCCTGGTTGCCGACGATGCTCATGCCGCCCTGCTGGATGACGCCCTGGTTGAGGATCGTCTGCTGCTGGGCGCGGAAGTCGGTGATGTCGTAGCCGCGCGAGTCGAGGAACTCCCTCAGCGCCGCCAGGGCGTGACGCTCCACCAGGGCGGTGATCCGGCCGGCGTCCACGACCTGGAAGTAGTTGTGGTAGTCGGGGCTCAGGGCCATCTCGCGCACGCTCACCCGGGCACCGAAGTCGAACACCGGGTCCTGCTCCATGGCCTTCAGCTCGTCCATCATGCGCTTGTGGTGCCGGGTCTCGAAGCGGGCGTACCGGACGGCGCGGAACGGGGCGGCGAGGAACGCCGGGCCGGTCCGGGACAGCGAGGTCACCAGCAGCCCGCGCCGGGCGTCGTCGCGGAGTTCGCCGCGCAGCCGGTCCACGACGTGGTAGTCGGCCCGGACGGGCCCGAGCACGTGGTTGTCGCAGTGCAGATGCAGGGTGCGGCCCGCCGTGGAGAAGTGCAGGAACACGCTGGGCACCACATCCCCGCCCCACAGCGGCACATGGACGGCCAGATAGTGCCGTACGGCACCGGAGGGGCGCTCGATGATCCGGTCGACCTCCGGCGGCGACAGCCGGGCCACGGGCGCGAGCGCGGTGCCGCTGGTGAACCGGTCGTCGTCCCCGATGGCCGTCCCGCTCGCGAAGACGCGGTCCTCGACGAACAGGGACCGCAGGGCGTCCGCGCCCTCGTCCGCCGCGCCGTCCACGGCACCGCGCTCGGCGACCGTGCGCAGCCGCTGGCGTACATGGTCGACGAGGTCGGTGACGGTGAAGGGTTCCGGCTCGGCGGGGCGGGCCTTCACCCCGGCGGAGTCGTCGGCGGGGAGCAGCGGCACGGCGATCGACCACTTGGAGTCGGTGCCGGCGTAGCCGACGAACGGCGTGTAGCCGCTGTACACCGTGACGTTGCCGCTCTGCGCCTCCCGGATCGCCGTCAGCCGGTCCGCGATCCACTTGTGGCGCGGCACGGTCGGGCGCGGCCGGTGCGGGAACGCCTCGCGGGTCATGGTGGTGCGCAGCAGCCCGTCGACGGCGAGATCGTGCCGTACGACCGTCGCGCATGCGAACGCGACGGCGGCGATCGACGCCAGGACGGCGGGGACACCGCCCCCGTACGCGCCGAGCAGCCAGGCCGGGAATCCGGACACGGGCGCCGCCGAGATGCCGTAGCCGAAGTAGAAGGCGACGAACACCATGACGACGGCGGAGAGACCGGTGCCGATCAGCACCCGGCTCTCGGGCTGGTGGTGGCCGCGGGTGGCGTGGCTCGGACGGCCCCCGGTGCGCCGGGCGGTCGACAGCAGCACCATGGAGAACAGCAGCCACAGCGGGGCGAGGACGGCGACCAGGGCGAACGCGCAGGTGAGCCGCAGGTCCCGCTGCTGGCGGAGGTCCCGCGCGGTCAGGCAGTGCCGGACGACCGACACCAGGTCGACGTCGGGGGAGGGGGCCACCGCGCCGGCCTCGTCGGCGAGCACCTCCTCCACGACCCGGTCGGCGAACTGCTCGTCGACGTAGGCGGCCGTGCACAGATAGCGCGTGACGTCGCCCGGCTCTCTTCCGACGGGCATGTGGACCGGACCGGTCGTCATGCCGGTTCCTCCCTCTCTGTTGCGACGGGCCGGCGCCGGCCGGGCACCGGGGGACGGGACGGTGACGGACGGCGCGGCCGCGAGCAGCGCGAGCACCACGCCGGTCGCGACGCCGAAGACGAGGCCCTGGCGCAGCAGCTGCCAGAGCACCGGGGCGGACTGGTCGAAGCGGTACTCCTCGGGCCGGAACAGCTGGGGGAGGGACCACAGCAGCGTCTGCAGGACCACCGCCACCAGGACGGCACCGACGATGTGGCGCAGCCAGGCCGGGATCCGGGCCGGCAGCCGGGCGGGGACCAGGACGATGCCCGCGATCAGCGCCAGGACGCGCAGGTCGTTGCCGACCAGATACCAGAAACCGCCGGCGTAGTGGTCGGGGTCGTATCCCCAGGCGGGCAGCGAGGCCACGGAGAGGAGCCAGGGCTGCTCGCCGCTCTCAAGGTAGAGCTCCCAGTAGTGCTCGCTCAGCGGCCGCTGCACCCACTCGCTGCCGACGATCAGCAGAACCGCTACGAGCAGGAGCGGACGGCCGCGTAAGCCGGACGGCGTGCCCGCGGCACGCCGGCGGGACGGTCTCATTCCGGGGTCCCCCTATCCCCTGGATGCTGCGAACGGTGGCGGCACTCTATGGCATCCCCGTTCTCCGCGACCGCGAATCCGCGAACATCCACGCCTACTGGCGATAGCCGCTCAGGAACCGCCCGATCCGCCCGATCGCCGCCTCCAGGTCGTCGGCGTACGGGAGCGTGAGGATGCGGAAGTGGTCGGGGGAGGGCCAGTTGAAGCCGGTGCCCTGGACCACCTGGATCTTCTCGCGCAGCAGCAGGTCCAGGACGAACCTCTCGTCGTCGTGGATGCGGTGCACCTTGGGGTCCAGGCGCGGGAAGGCGTAGAGGGCGCCCTTGGGCTTCACGCAGGAGACGCCGGGGATCTCGTTGAGCTTCTCCCAGGCCACGTCGCGCTGTTCGCGCAGCCTGCCGCCGGGCCGCGTCAGGTCCTGGATCGACTGCCGGCCGCCGAGCGCGGCCTGGATGGCGTACTGGGCGGGGGCGTTGGCGCACAGCCGCATGGAGGCCAGCATGGTCAGGCCCTCCAGATAGTCCTTCGCGTGCTGCTTCGGCCCGGTGACCACAAGCCAGCCGGAGCGGAAGCCCGCCACCCGGTAGGTCTTCGACAGCCCGCAGAAGGTGAGGACGACGAGGTCGGGGGCGAGCGCGGCGGCCGAGTGGTGGACGGCGTCGTCGTAGAGGATCTGGTCGTAGATCTCGTCGGCGAACACCATCAGGCCGTGCCGGCGGGCCAGATCGAGGATGCCCTCGACGACCTCCTTCGGATACACCGCGCCCGTGGGGTTGTTGGGGTTGATGATGACGACGGCCTTGGTGCGGTCGGTGATCTTCGCGGCCATGTCGTCGAGGTCCGGGTACCAGTCGGCCTGCTCGTCGCACAGATAGTGCACGGCCTTGCCGCCGGCGAGGTTGGTGACCGCGGTCCACAGGGGGAAGTCCGGCGCGGGGATGAGGACTTCGTCGCCGTCCTCCAGCAGGGCCTGTACGGCCATGGAGACCAGCTCGGAGACGCCGTTGCCGAGGAAGACGTCGTCGACGTCGACCTCCAGGCCGAGCGTCTGGTAGCGCTGGGCCACCGCGCGGCGGGCGGAGAGGACGCCGCGCGAGTCGGTGTAGCCGTGCGCCCGGGGGAGCATCCGGATCATGTCCTGGAGGATCTCCTCGGGCGCCTCGAACCCGAAGAGGGCGGGGTTGCCGGTGTTGAGGCGCAGCACGCTGTGGCCCGCCTCCTCCAGCGCGTTCGCCTGCTCGATCACCGGGCCGCGGATCTCGTAGCAGACCTCGCTCAGCTTGCTCGACTGCCGGAACTCCATGCGCGCTCGCCCCTCCGGATTCGTGTGTTGCTTGGTTTTACCAAGTGAGAGCTTGGAAAGTCCAACAACATGTCTAGACTGCGTCGCATGTCACCTCGCCGAAGCTACGACCAGTACTGTTCCGCCGCCCGCGCGCTCGACGCCGTCGGCGACCGCTGGACCCTGCTGATCGTCCGGGAGCTGCTGGCCGGTCCGCGGCGCTACACCGACCTGCACGCCGACCTGCCGGGCGTCAGCACGGACGTACTGGCCTCGCGGCTGAAGGACATGGAGCGCGACGGCCTGAGCACCCGCCGCCGGCTCCCCCCGCCCGGAGCGGCCTACGTCTACGAACTCACCGACCGCGGACGGCGGTTGCTGCCCGTGCTGCTGGCGCTGGGGGAGTGGGGCCGGTCCGAACTGGGCGAGCGCCGGCCCACCGACGCCGTCCGCGCGCACTGGTTCGCCCTGCCGCTGCTGTCGTCCCTGGAGGGCGAGGGAGTGCTCGAAGTGCACCTGGAAGAGGGCGACTTCCATCTGTACGCCGGTGCCGAGGACGGGCCCGTGTACGGCGAGGGACCCGCGCCCCGCGAGCCCGACGCACGGCTGGACCTGGACTTCGCGACCTGCGAGGCGCTGGCCCGCGGCGAGATGAGCCTCGCGGACGCCGTCCGGGACGGCCGGGCCACCGTGACCGGCGAGGGCACCCTGGCCAAGGCGCTGCTGGAGGCGTGAACGCCGAGGGCCCCGCCGTACGACCGGTACGGCGGGGCCCACGCGTCGTCCTGACGTGACGTCAGGCGGCCGGCGGCACCCGGGGCGGGCGTCCCGCACCGCGCGTCAGCGCGTACCCGCCGATGCCCGCGAGCGCGGCCAGTACACCGCCGAGCCCGGTCCACACCCAGCGGTCGGACCACCAGCCGGAGGCCCAGCCGTCGTCGGGCTCCAGGCTCGCGAGCAGTGCCTCGTCGCCGGACTTCTCCTCCTCGTCGCGGGTGACCCCGGCGCCCGGCACCAGCGGCTCCGCCAGCGAGCCGTCCACCGCCGCCGCCCCGCCCGCGTCCTGCGAGCCGACCCGCACCTCGGCGCTCACCGGCTGCCCCAGCACAGAGGCCGGCACGTCCACCGCCGTCAGCCGCACGTAGTACGTACCCGGCAGCGGGTCACCGGACCACGGCTCCGCCCAGCCGCGCACGGTCCGCAGCGCGCACGCCAGCTCGACCGACGCCGCACCGGCCGCCGCGGTGCGCGTCTGCGCCCCGAACCGGCAGGCCTGACGGCGCCGCAGACCGTCGTACACGTCGATCTGCCAGGTCTCGGCGGCGTGTTCGGCCGGCAGCTTCACCGTCGCCTCGACGGTCGGCCGCTGACCGGTGTCCGCCGGGAACGACCAGTACAGGTAGTCACCGGTGGAGGCGTTCGCCGTGGCCGTCTGCCCCTGCTCGATCTCGGTGGCCGTACGGAACGAGGTGCCCGCCCGTGTCGGCGCGTCCGTGTCCTCCGAGGCGCCCGGCGACGGCGAGGAGTCCGCCGCCGCGGGCCCCGCGGCCAGTCCCAGGGTCAGCAGGGCGGCGCCCAGCACACGTGTCATCCGCATCAGTTGGTCCTCCAGACCGCGACGCGCCAGCGTGACAGCCAGCCCCAGACGAGACCGGCGAGGAAGCCGGCGAGGATCAGCGCGCCCAGCAGCCACCAGCCGCGCCCGAGGCCGAAGGAGGCCACGTCACGCGCCGGCGACGGCCCGTCCACGACGTCGACCGTCAGCTCCAGCGGCAGCCCCGGCGTGGTCTTCACACCGGAGCCCGCCGAGAAGGAGTGCGTCACCTGGAGGCACACGGCCTCCGCCGGGGCGTTCTCCTCGTCGTCGTCCGCCTCCGCCTTCGGGTAGCGCAGACCGGCCGACACGACGTCCGTCCGGCCGGTGCCGGCCGCCTCGCCGCGCACGATCTCGCGGCCCGAGGTCGTCACGGCCCGCACCAGCACGCCGTACGACGGGTTCACCGCCCGGTCGGCCGCCACACTCACCGAGGCCCGCAGCTCCTGGCCCGGACGCACGTCGACCCGGTACCAGCGCTGCTGCCCGAACTCCTCGCGGTCCGTGTACAGGCCGGACTTCAGCGTCGGCGCCTTCTCGCAGCGGTCCGCGCCGTCGGTCGCGACCGGGGTCACCACCGGATCGGCCGCCCGGTCCACCAACTGGTTCACCTTGTCGGTGAGTTCCTCGGTGTGCTCGATCGAAGTGAAGGTGCCGCCGGTCGCCTCCGCGATACAGCTCAGCTGCTGCCGCAGCTTGGTGTTCGGCACCAGGCCGAGCGTGTCGATGGTCAGGCCGATGCCCTTCGCGGCGATCTCCCGGGCCACCTCGCACGGGTCGAGCGGCGCGCAGGTGTCCTCGCCGTCGCTGATGAGCACGATGCGCTTGGAGCCCTCACCGCCGTCGAGGTCCTCAGCTGCCTTCAGCAGCGCCGGGCCGATCGGGGTCCAGCCGGTCGGCGTCAGCGTGGCCACCGCGGCCTTGGCCTCGGTGCGGTCCAGCGGGCCGACCGGGTAGAGCTGGGCGGTGTCCTTGCAGCCCGTCTTGCGGTCGTCGCCCGGGTAGTTGGCGCCCAGGGTGCGGATGCCGAGCCGCACCTCCTCGGGCGTCGCGTCCAGCACCTCGTTGAACGCCTGTTTCGCCGCGGCCATCCGCGACTGGCCGTCGATGTCCCGGGCCCGCATGGAACCGCTCACGTCGAGGACGAGATCGACCTTGGGTGCCATCGCGCTCACCTCGTCGGCGGCCGCCCCGGCCGGGAAGGCCACCCCGGCTGCGAGCAGGGCGAGCAGGGCGCAGGCCCCGGCCGCCAGCCGTGTTCGTATGATCATCGGCGGATCCTAGTGACCCTGGGGTGCCCGCTCCAAAACGGGGTCAGAACACGTCGGCGCGCAACGGGTTGGGCAGCAGGGTCCACTGGTCCCCGGACACGCCGGGCGACAGCCGCATCAGGGTGAGCGCCTTCGTCGGCAGCTCCTCCTCGCGCAGGGCCGCCAGGTCGGCGGTCGCAGGGAGGTCCGGCACGGCCGCCGCGAGGGCCGTGCGCAACGCCGCCCCGGAGCCCGCCGTGCCCGCCAGCGCCCCGGCCACCAGGGAGCCGAACAGCTTGCGGCGCAGGGCCGTCACGTCGTCCGTGACGATCCGGCCGGTCAGCTCCGGTACCGGGACACCGTGCCGCGCCAGCCGGGCCGGGCTGATCCGGATGTCGGCGAGATCGCGGTACACCAGCCGCACCGGCGCCCCGTCCGGCGCCAGCACCACCAGCAGATTCTGGCCGTGCGCCTCCAGGGCCACGCCCATCTCCAGCAGCCGCAGCCCCGCCGTCAGCGCCAGCCGCGCGAACGCCGCCAGCCACGCATCCGAGGCGGGAAGCCCGGTACCGGGCAGCGCCGCCACCGGCACCACCCGCTCCCCGGCCCCCGCGTACACCCCGGGCGGCTCCCGCAGCACCGCCGCCAGCTCCGCCGAACCGGCCGTCACGGCCCCCAGTGTGCGCGTGAAGTGCACCAGGCCGTCCAGCCGGTCCCCGAGATCCGCCGCGAACCGCGACAGCGTGTCCGACATCCCCACCGAGTACACCGAGATGTCCCGCACCGACGACGTCAGCCGCGCGCTGAGCGCCGTCTTGACGTGCGGCCCGCCGGGCACGGCGAGCGTACGCAGCGCCATCAGCGGATGCGCGGCGAACCCCTCCTCGTACGGCCGCTTCAGCACATGCTCGGCCTGCCACGGATGGACCGGGATCAACAGCCGTCCCCCGTCCCGCAGTTCCCCCGGCCACTCGCCCGTCACCAGGCACCCCTCCGCCGGCACCGGCACCCGGGCCAGCGACACGACCGGGCGGTGCTCCGGCCCGTACGCCAGCTGCTCCGCGACCGAGAAGCCGGGCCGGGAACGGCAGTTGGGGTGGAACGGATGCCCGTCGACCACCCGCTGCTCCCACTCCCATTCGTGCTCCGGCCACTCTTTCGGGTGAGACTCCTGATCGGCCCGCGCGAGGGCCAACGAGGCGACGCTGTGCCCGAGTTCGGCGGTGAAGGCGGCACTGTGCGGTACGGCGAGGTCCGTCAGCAGCCGGACCGGATCGTCGTACTCCGTCCGGTCCAGCCGCACGGAGGTGACGTAGGCGTCCGTGGCGTACGGGTCCGGCCGCGGGCCGTGCAGCCGGCGGCCGTCCGCCAGTCGCAGGGTGAGCCCGTCCGGGCCCCGCTCCCGGCCGGTCACCCAGGTCAGCGGCTCGTACGCCGGCGCACGCCACAGCCGGGTCAGCACCGCGGCCCGGGCCCCCGGCAGCGCGGCCGTGTACGCGGGGACGAGCGCGGGGCGGACTTCGGCCAGTTCGGCGGCGATCTCGGCCTCGGCACTGGGGTGACGGTGCACGGGTGGGCTCCTCGGGTACGAGTAGGACGTCGGGACGGCCGCCGACGACAGACATACTGATCGTCTCCCGCCTGAACGGACCGTAGGGAACCAGTGGATCGCGTGCACCTCACCCCGCCGAACTCCGCGGCCACCGCGGCCCGCGCCGACGCCCTGGCGATCGCCCCGCTGCTCAACTGCCTGCTCCGCGAGGTCGCCGAACCACAGCGGGACGGGACGGCGCGGCCGGACGTGCCGGACGACGAGCGGCGGGTGCACCGGCTGCGCGGCTCGGGCCGCCTCCTGCGCGTCCTCGGCGACCGGCGGCCCGCCGAACCCGAGGTGCACACCGGCGGCGCCTGGCACCGCGTCGGCCACGCCGAGCTGGTCAAACTCGTCGCGGACGAGCTGCGCCGGCACACCGGGCAGTCCAACCACGAACTGCCCGCCGAGATGATCGACAGCCGGGACGCGCTGGCCGCCCTGCTCACGGCACGCGCGCGTGCCGTACCGCCCGACGACCTCTACCTGCGCTCCGAGCAGTCCCTCCTCACCGGGCACCCCCACCACCCCGCGCCCAAGGCACGCGGCGGCGGCCCGGTGGCGGCCTGGCTGCCGTACGCCCCCGAGGCGTACGCCCGCTTCCCGCTGACCCTGCTCGGGCTGCGCGAGGACACGGTCGTCGAGGAGGGTGACACGCGAGCCCTGGACGCCCTCGGCGAGGCCCCGCCGGGCTACCGGCTGCTGCCCGCGCACCCCTGGCAGCTCGGCCTCGTCGACCTCGCGCCCGCCTTCGCCGACGGCCGGCTGATCCGGCTCGGCACGACCGCCTTCGACGCCTGGCCGACGGCCGCGATCCGCACGGTGTACACGCCCGGGCACGACCTGTTCCTCAAGTTCAGCCTCGACGTCCGGATCACCAACGACATCCGCCGGCTGTGGCGGCACGACCTGCTGCGGCTGCGCCGCACCGACGCGGCGGCCACGACGGCCTTCGCGGGGCAGGACGCGGCCTGGCTGAGCGACCGCGGCTACCGCACCGCCTCCTTCGCCTTCGAGGAACTGGCGGTGCTCGTGCGCGACGGGCTGCGCGGCCGGGTGCGGCCGGGGACCACACCGCTGCTGGCCGCCGCGCTGGTCGAGGGCTTCGACGGCAGCCCGCTGGACACGGCCCGGGACCCGGCCAGCTGGTGGGAGGCGTATCTCCGGCAGGTCGTCCCGCCCGCCCTGACGGCGTTCCACGCGCACGGTGTCGTCCTGGAGGCGCATCTGCAGAACACGCTGGTCGCCTTCGACGCGGACGGTCTGCCCGCGCAGGCCCTGTTCCGGGACGCCGAGGGCGTGAAGCTTCTCGGGGACGTGTCCCGGGCGGCGGGCTGGGAGCGGCTGGTGTACTGCCTGGTCGTCAACCACCTCGTCGAGATCGCCGGCGCCCTCGTCGCCCGTCACCGCGCCTTCGACCCCTGGCCCGCCGTCCGCCGTGAACTGGCCCGCCACGCCCTCCCCGAGATCCCGGCCCTGCTGTCGTCCCCCACTCTCCCCGGGAAGACCAACCTGCTCCTGCGCTGGACGGGCGCGGACGGCGCCGACGCCCGCTATCTGCCGCTGCCGAACCCGCTGGCCGGGGGATGACCGGGGGCTGACCCCCGGGTCCGCATATGCCGCGAAATGGGTACTGGACCCGATGGTCCCGGCCCCCTGCCGCATGTGAGGGTGACAGTGAACCCCCGGCCTCCCGGTCACCGGAAGGAGGAGGTATGCCGCACCCGACCCGACCGCGCCCGACCCGATCCCCGCACCCCCTCGACGCACGGCCTCGGCACCGCGACCCCCGTTTCACCCGGGGCCCCGAGACCGGCCGTCCACCGCCGGGCGGCCCGCGCGGCCGGCGTGGCGCCTGGGCGCTGCTGGCCGCCTCGGTGGTGATGCTGACCGCCGGCGCCATGCTGCCGCAGGGCCTGCTCCTCGCCTCCGGCCTGGTCGCGGCCGGAATGGCGGTCCAGATGCTCACCCCGCCCGAGAAGCCCGAGCCCCCGCGCCCCCGCTTCCCGGAGCCGGCCCGCCCCGACGCCCCGACCGACCGCACGCCCGACGACGCCTGACGAGAAGCGGGCGCGGCACCCCGCCCGCTTCCGTAGCCCTTGTCCGCCCCGCTGTGGAAGGTGGTGACCCGTGGGGCATGCCGACACCCTGCTCGCGATGGGCGGCGCGTTCGTGGCCGCCGCCGTCCTCGCACGCCTCGGCCGCCGGATCGGCCTGCCGACCATTCCGCTGTTCATGCTCGCCGGGATCCTGCTGGGCCCGCACACCCCCGGCCTGGTCCTGGTGCGGGACGCGCACGACTTCGAGATGCTCTCCGCGCTCGGTCTCGTGCTCCTGCTGTTCTACCTCGGTCTGGAGTTCCAGCTCGACGACCTCAGAGCCGGCGGCAGACGTCTGCTCGCGGCGGGCGGCGTCTATCTGCTGCTGAACGTCGGGGCGGGCCTCGGCTTCGGGTTCGCCCTGGGCTGGGGGCTGCGGGAGGCGCTGGTCCTCGCCGGGGTCCTCGGCATCTCGTCGTCGGCGATCGTCACCAAAGTGCTCGTCGACTCCGGGCGCATCGGGCACCCCGAGACCCGGCTGATCCTGGGCGTCACCGTGGTGGAGGACATCTTCCTCGCCCTGTACCTGGCGGCGCTCCAGCCCGTGATCAGCGGCGCGGAGGGCACGGGCGAAACGATTCTGCAGGCCGCCAAGGCGTTCGGCTTCCTGCTCGTCCTGGCCATCGCGGCCCGCTACGGGACCCGCCTGATCGGCCGCCTGATCGCCGTACGGGACAACGAGCTGCTGGTCATCAGCTTCCTCGGCGCCGCGATCCTCGTCGCCGGCGTCTCCGAGGTGCTCGGCGTGGTGGACGCCATCGGCGCCTTCATGGTCGGCCTGATCCTCGCCGGGACCCCGTCCGGGCCCCGGATCCGCCGGCTCGTGCACCCGCTGCGGGACGCGTTCGCGGCGATCTTCTTCCTGGCCTTCGGGCTCGCCATCAATCCGGCCGACCTCGTCTCCGTCGCCGGCCCGGTCGCCGCGGCCGTCGCCCTGACGATCGCCATGAACGTGATCGCCGGGCTCTTCGCGGCCCGGCTGTACCGCTACGGGCCCGGGCCCACCGCCAACATCGCCACGACCCTGCTGGGCCGGGGGGAGTTCGCGCTGATCCTCGCCGCGATGGCCGCCACCGCCGGACTCGACGGACGGCTCGCCCCGTTCATCGCCAGCTATGTCCTCGTCCTCGCGGTGCTCGGCCCCATCCTCGCCGGGCGCGCGCACCTGCTCGCGCGCGTCCTGGAGGCCGCGGGGGCCGTCCGGCCCCGGCGCCGGGGCCGGACGTCGCGGGAGGAGCGGCCTTCCGACGACCGGGAGCCGGGGCTGCCCGACGACGAGCCGGCCGAGCCGTCCGAGGCCGCCGCCGCCCGCGCCGGCACACCGTGACCGCGACTATGCTCGACGCGTACCGGAGGCCGGAAGCAGGGGTCGGATGTTGAGAGAGGTCGTAGCCACCCGCTACGTCGAACCCCTGACGTCCGGCGGCTCCGTCCCCGGCGTCGTCGAGGCCGACGACCTCGGCACCTATGTCGTGAAGTTCACCGGCTCCGCGCAGGGCCGCAAGGCGCTGGTCGCCGAGGTGATCGTCGGCGAACTGGCCCGCGCGCTGGGCCTGCGCTTCCCCGAGCTGGTCCTGGTGCACTTCGACCCCGCCGTCGCCGACAGCGAGCCGCACCAGGAGGTGCGGGACCTGCACACCGCCAGCGCCGGGGTCAATCTCGGCATGGACTATCTGCCGGGCGCCCGGGACTTCACCCCCGAGGTCGCGAAGACGTTCCCCGTGGACCCGCTGGAGGCGGGCCGGGTCGTCTGGCTGGACGCGCTCACCGCGAACGTCGACCGGACCGTGCACAGCTCGAACCTGATGGTCTGGCCGACCCTGGGCACCGTCCCGCCCCGGCTCTGGCTGATCGACCACGGCGCGGCCCTCGTCTTCCACCACCGCTGGGACGCCTCCGACCCCGAGCGGTCCTACGACCTGCGCCACCACGCGCTCGGCCAGTACGGCCCCGATGTGCGCGCCGCCGACGCCGAGCTGGCGCCGAAGGTCACCGAGGAGCTGCTGCGGCGGGTCGTGGGGGCGGTCCCGGACGCCTGGCTGGCCGCCGAACCTGACTTCGGCACGCCCGGTGAGGCCCGCGACGCCTATGTCGAGCATCTGCACGCGCGTGTGCGGGCGTCCGCCGCGTGGCTGCCCACCGGCTTCCCCACCCGGGAGGAGCTGGCCGCCGAGGAGAGCGAGCGGGCGGCGAGGACACAGCGAGGCCGGCCGGACTGGCTCAAGCGGGTCCCCGACCTGCACGGCAAGCCGGCCGCGGAACAGGATTGGTCGGTGCACCTGAAATGAGCGGCCGCGTCGAGATCGAGTACTGCACCCAGTGCGGCTGGCTGCCCCGCGCGGCCTGGCTGGCGCAGGAACTGCTCACCACCTTCGAGGCGGAGCTGTCCGAGCTGGCCCTGAGGCCGGGCAAGGGCGGGGTCTTCGTCGTCCGGGTCGACGGCGAGCCCGTCTGGGACCGGCGCGAGCAGGGCTTCCCCGAGCCCACGGCCGTCAAGCGCGCCGTACGCGACCGAGTGGCCCCGGGGAAGCCCCTGGGCCACTCGGACAGGACCGGTCCGGACGCCGTCAGCCCCTGAGCCGCTCGTACGCCGGCAGGGTCAGGAAGTCGGCGTAGTCGGCGTCCAGGGACACCTCCAGGAGCAGGTCGTGGGCCTGCTGCCAGTGGCCGGCCGCGAAGGCCTCCGCGCCGAGTTCGGCCTCGATGTTCCTCAGCTCCTCGGCGGCGATCCGGCGGGCCAGCTCGGGCGTCGCCTTCTCGCCGTTCTCGAACTCGACGCCCGCGTTGATCCACTGCCAGATCTGGGAGCGGGAGATCTCGGCCGTGGCCGCGTCCTCCATCAGGTTGAAGATGGCGACCGCGCCCATGCCGCGCAGCCAGGCCTCGATGTACCGGATGCCGACCTGGACGGCGTTGACCAGACCCGCGTACGTCGGCCGGGCGTCCAGCGAGTCGATCGCGATGAGGTCGGCCGCCTCCACGTGGACGTCCTCGCGCAGCCGGTCCTTCTGGTGCGGCTTGTCGCCGAGCACCTTGTCGAAGGACTCCATGGCGATCGGGACGAGGTCGGGGTGGGCGACCCAGGAGCCGTCGAAGCCGTCGGCGGCCTCCCGGTCCTTGTCGGCGCGGACCTTCTCGAACGCCACCTTGTTGACCTCGGCGTCCCGGCGGGACGGGATGAACGCCGCCATGCCGCCGATCGCGTGCGCCCCGCGCTTGTGGCAGGTGCGCACCAGGAGTTCGGTGTAGGCCCGCATGAACGGGGCCGTCATCGTGACCGCGTTGCGGTCCGGCAGGACGAACTTCGGCCCGCCGTCACGGAAGTTCTTGACGATGGAGAACAGGTAGTCCCAGCGGCCGGCGTTCAGCCCGGAGGCGTGGTCGCGCAGCTCGTGGAGGATCTCCTCCATCTCGTACGCGGCCGTGATCGTCTCGATGAGGACCGTGGCGCGGATGGTGCCCTGGGGGATGCCCAGGTAGTCCTGCGCGAACACGAACACGTCGTTCCACAGCCGCGCCTCGAGGTGCGACTCGGTCTTCGGCAGGTAGAAGTACGGGCCCTTGCCGAGGTCCAGCAGACGCTGGGCGTTGTGGAAGAAGTACAGGCCGAAGTCGACGAGGGCGCCGGGCACGGGCTGCCCGTCGAGCTGGAGGTGCCGCTCGCCCAGGTGCCAGCCGCGCGGGCGCATGACGACGGTGGCGAGCTTGTCGGCGGGGCGCAGGGCGTACGACTTGCCCGAGCCGGCGTCGGTGAAGTCGATGTTCCGGGTGTAGGCGTCGATCAGATTGAGCTGGCCGAGGACGACGTTCTCCCAGGTCGGCGCGGAGGCGTCCTCGAAGTCCGCGAGCCAGATCCGGGCGCCCGAGTTCAGGGCGTTGATCGTCATCTTGCGGTCGGTCGGGCCGGTGATCTCGACCCGGCGGTCCTGGAGCGCGGGCGGGCACTCGGCCACCTTCCAGGAGTCGTCGGCGCGGATCGCGGCCGTCTCCGGGAGGAAGTCGAGCGTGGAGGTGCGGGCGATCTCGGCGCGGCGCTCGGCACGGCGGGCGAGGAGGTCGTCACGGCGGGGTGTGAAGCGGCGGTGCAGCTCGGCCACGAAGGCGAGGGCCGCGTCGGTGAGGACCTCCTCCTGCCGGGGCAGGGGCTCGGCGTCGACGATGGCCAGCGGGGACGGCGCTGGTGCGGACATGAGCTGTCACTTCCTTCAGCGGGCTGGGGGACGAGCGGTCGAGCGTGGCACCGGGTGCCAGTCTTCCCGGATGCGGGGGTGAGCGCCCGCCGGACGGCCGGGGCGCTTCTGATCAGTGGATACTAGTTTCCTCATGGTGGAAGTTCAATGGTTTGTTGATATCGAGATTCTCCGGGTCGAGGAGAGGTGGCGCCGAGTGCCACCACGGTCACTCCAGGTGTGCCAGATCGGCCTCCGTGTCGATGTCGTACGGCCGTGCCACGTCCCCGCACTCGACGAGCGCCACCGACGCCGCGTGCTCCTTCAGATAGGCGCGCGCCCCCCGGTCCCCGGTGGCGGTCGTGGCGACACCGGCCCAGTGGTCCGAGCCGAACAGCACGGGATGCCCCCGGACCCCGTCGTAGACGGCGGAGACGAGCGACGACGGGTCCCGGTACGCCCTGAGGACCCGCGCGACCGCCTCCGGCCCGATGCCCGGCTGGTCGACCAGCAGCACGAGCGCCGCACGCGCGTCCGTACCGGCCAGCGAGTCAAGACCGGCCCGCAGCGACGAGCCCATCCCCTCGGCCCAGTCCGGGTTCTCCACCAGCACGCACCCGTCGAGCGCCGCCCGCTCGCGTACGTCCGCGGCGCGCGCCCCCAGGACGACATGCACGCGCGCGCAGCCGCCCGCGCGCAGTACCCCGGCGGCGTGCTCGACCAGGGGCCGGCCGCGATGCGGCAGCAGGGCCTTGGGCCGTCCGCCCAGTCGTCGTCCACCGCCGGCCGCGAGAAGCAGACCGGCCACCGGGAGGGCTTGTGAGTCCGTCATGCGTCCTGCATACCTGACACCTGCGCGACGAGCCGACCCGCAGGGCTGAATTTCCGTCCGCGCTGTGGCGGATCGGTACGGGGTGGCGTTTACTGACCGGCGTCCCCGGCGCCCGGAGGGGCGTTCGGCGAGGGCGCGCGGCTGGTGGCGCACAACGGCGTGCGAGGGGGAGAGCTTTGTTGCGGAGCTTGGGGCAGAGGTCGGTGACGGGTACGGGCGAGGACCCGAGGGTGGCGGAGCTGCGGACGGCCGTGTCCCGTCTGCGCCGCGAACTCGCCGCGCATCCGGTCGAGTTCCCCGACCGGGGGATCGCCGAGGAGGAACTGGCCGCGCTGGCCGCGATGACGGCCGACGGGGCGCCCGAGGCGCCGCGGCTGCGCCGGTCCTTACTGCTGATCGCCGGGGCCATCGGCTCGGTGAGCGCGCTGTCGCCCGGACTCACCCAGGTCCGCGACGCGGTGGAGATGTTCGGGTCACCGCCGCGCGGGCGGGGCTAGGTCGTGTCCTTCGCGATCTGGAGTGAGGCTCAGCTCGCCAGGCCGTGACGGAACGCGTAGACGACCGCCTGGACGCGGTCGCGCAGGTTCAGCTTGGTGAGGATGCGGGAGACGAACGTCTTCACCGTCTCCTGGCTGATGACGAGGGCGGCGGCGATCTCGCTGTTGGACAGGCCGTCCGCGATCAGCCGCAGCACCTCCAGCTCGCGGGGGGTGAGCGGAACGTCCTCGGGGGCGCCCTCGGTGGGGCGGATGCGGGTCGCGTACCGGCCGACGAGCTGCCGGGTCACCTCGGGGTCGAGAAGCGCCGCGCCCATGGCGACCGTGCGGATGCCGTGCAGCAGGCGGTCGGGCGGGGCGTCCTTGAGGAGGAAGCCGCTCGCTCCGGCACGCAGCGCCTCGTAGACGTACTCGTCGAGGTTGAACGTGGTGACCACGAGGACCTTGGCGGGGTGGGCGACCCCGGCCCCCGCCAGCAGGCGGGTGGCTTCGAGGCCGTCGAGGACCGGCATGCGGATGTCCATGACGACGACGTCCGGGTCCAGCTCGCGGGCGAGGTCGACTCCTTTCCGGCCGTCACCGCACTCGCCGACCACCTCCATGTCGGGCTGGGCGTCGATGATGGTGACCAGGCCCGTGCGGATCAGCGCCTGGTCGTCGCAGACGAGCACCCGGGTCGGTGCGGCCCCCGGGGGAGGAGGTGTGGTCACGAGCGGCCCCCGGCCGGTATCCGCGCCCGGACGACGAAGCCGCCGCCCGCGACGGCGCCCGCGCTGAACTCCCCGCCGAGCACGTCGACCCGCTCGCGCAGACCGGCCAGCCCCCGTCCGCCGCCACCGACGGCGGCGGCCCGTGAGCCGGTGCCGTCCGTGCTGACCTCCACGGTGATCTCCCTCTCGCCGTGCCGCACGGCGACCGAAGTGCGGCTGCCGTGAGCGTACTTGAGGGCGTTGGTGAGTGCTTCCTGCACCACCCGGTAGGCCACGAGGTCGGAACTGCCGGTGGACTCCGGCGGGGTGCCCTCCTCGGTGAACTCCACCGGCTGGCCCGCCCGGCGGGTCTGCTCCACGAGGGTCAGGACGCGCCCGACGGCCGGTGTCCTCGGCTCGGCCGCGGCATGATCGCCGTTCCCGGTGCCGTGATCGGGGTTGAGCAGGTCCAGCAGGTGCCGCAGATCGGTGATCGCCCGGCGCCCGGTGTCGGAGACGGCGCTCAGGGACTGCTCCAGCCGCTCGGGCGCGGCGGTCAGATAGCGGGCGGCCTCCGCCTGCACCACCATCGCCGTCACATGGTGGGTCACGACGTCGTGCAACTCCCGTGCGATCCGGGTGCGTTCGGCGTTCCGTGTCTCCACCGCGACCCGCTCGCGGCGTTCGGCCTCCGCCCGCCGGGTGGTGCGCAGCCAGCTCCCAGCGCCCCACGCGAGGCCCAGCGCCATGTAGAAGGTCGTGAACTCCGTGGCGGTCTCGCCCGTGCCGAGGCGGGAGAGGCCCACCGCCAGTGCCACGTACGCCACGGTGAGGCCGGCCAGGAAGAGCCGGCGGTGCCGTTCCAGGTGCGAGCCGGTGCTCACCAGCGCGACGCCCAGCGCGGAGGCCGCGAACGTGTGGTAGCCGAGGAGCTGGTCGGCGGCGAACCCGCCCGACACCAGGGTCAGGGAGACGGCCGGCCACCGCCGGCGCACCGCAAGGGGCAGGGACTCCAGGAGGATCACGACGACGGCCAGGGCGTCGTGCGGGCGGTCGGGGACACCCCCGATGACCGTTCCGTTGCCGCGGAGGGCCGGGAGGAAGGAACCGATCAGGAGGAGCAGCCCGAACGGAAGGTCCCGGACGACGACGTCCAGCCGGTACCAGACTCCACCGACTCGCTTCCGGGCGCTGTCCGGACGGTGCCGGATGCCGTCCGGGCGGGACTCGCTGGCCAACGGCCGGAGCCGGAGCCCGGCCGTCCGGAACCCGGCACCGCTCTCGCGGGGTCCGGCTCCGGCCGACCGGTGCTCCGGCGAACCGGCGGATCGCTGATCCGTCATCGGGCGAGCGTCGCGAGGCTGTCGACGCGCTCGGCGCGGCGCCGGGGGACGATGGTGCCGCGGCGGTGGGCCACGACCAGGAAGCCGACCGTCAGCAGCGCGCCGAAGAGCACCGAGTAGACGCTCGCCTCGGGACCGAACTCGCCGCCCGTGATCAGGTGGTTGCCCGACAGGGTGGAGTCCAGCAGGCCGTGGGTCTCGCCGCTGCCCGAGACCTGGGTGCTGAAGACGCCGGACTCCATGAAGTTCCAGGCGAAGTGCACGCCGATGGGCAGCCACAGGGTGCGGGTGGCGGCGTAGGCGGCGGCGAGCATGGCGCCGGCCTCGATGGCGATGGCCAGGGCACCGGTGACGGTGGCGTCGTCGTTGAGGAGGTGCATGGCGCCGAACACGAGGCCGGACAGTATCAGCGCGATGTAGGTGCCCGTGCCGCGTTCCAGCAGCCGGAACAGCAGTCCGCGGAAGATGATCTCCTCCGTCGTGGCGGCGGCCGCCATGAAGCCGATCAGCCCGATGGCCCCGCTCACCGAGTCGATGCCGTGGACCTCGTAGTCACCGAGGAGGTAGATGTTGCCGATGACGCAGAGGAACATCAGCGTGCCGATGACCAGGCCCCGGAAGGCCGCGCCCACCGCGCCCTCCCCCCGCAGTTCGGTCACCTCGCGGTTCTCGGTGCGCCGTACGGCCCACCGGTAGACGAAGGTCATCACGGCCACGGTGAAGGCGCCCACCAGGAGCGAGAGCCAGGGGTTGTCCTTCACCCCGTTGGCGAGACCGCCGCACAGCGCGTAGACCGCGAAGACGACGACGATCTGCAGGACTGTCTTCCAGGCTTTCATGACGTGGACTCCCCTTGCCGGTTCCGACTCCGGTTCCTTCTCCGACCCGCGGCCCGGCGTTCCGCGGTGAGTCGAACACTAGGAATTCGGGGTCGGGGGAGTCGTCACCGTGGAGTGGACACTCGCTTGTGGCTCGCGCGGGGGACAGCGGGGCGGGACGTCCCCCGGAAGGGGCTCACGTGCTGTGGGACGCGGCCGGTGTCCGTCAGGACTGGTTCTGGCTGGCCAGTGCCTCGGCCAGTTCACCGGCGATCTGCTGGAGCACCGGCACGATCCGCTCCGTCGCCGCCTCGGTGACCCGGCCCGCCGGGCCCGAGATCGAGATGGCGGCCGGGGTGGGGGAGTCGGGCACGGGCACCGCGAGACAGCGCACCCCGATCTCCTGCTCGTTGTCGTCGACGGCGTAGCCGGTGCGGCGCACGTCCTCCAGTGCCGCGAGGAAGCCGTCGGGCGTGGTGATCGTGCGCTCCGTGGCGGCCGGCATACCGGTCCGCGACAGCAGCGCGCGCACCTCGTCGGCCGGGAAGTCGGCGAGCAGGGCCTTGCCGACGCCCGTGGAGTGCGGGAGGACGCGCCGACCCACCTCGGTGAACATGCGCATCGAGTGCTTGGACGGCACCTGCGCGACATAGACGATCTCGTCGCCGTCGAGCAGGGCCATGTTGGCGGTCTCGCCGGTCTCCTCGACCAGGCGGGCCAGGTAGGGGCGGGCCCAGGTGCCCAGCAGCCGGGAGGCGGACTCGCCGAGCCGGATCAGCCGCGGGCCGAGCGCGTACCGGCGGTTGGGCTGCTGGCGGACGTATCCGCAGGCCACCAGGGTGCGCATCAGACGGTGGATGGTCGGCAGGGGCAGACCGCTGCTGGCGGACAGTTCGCTCAGGCCGACCTCGCCTCCGGCGTCCGCCATCCGCTCCAGCAGGTCGAAGGCGCGCTCCAGGGACTGGACGCCGCCGCTGGACCGGGCGGAGTCGGTGGTGCTGGCGCTGGACGTCGGCACGGCGCGTTCCTTTCGGGACCGGAGAGGGCAGAAGCCTACCCGCCGGTCGGTCGACTCCCCGTGAGGGCGTCTACACGTTCTGCGTGCCGGAAGTGTAATTCCGCTCTACGGAACTGTCCAGAGCCGCGAGGTGAGGTGCACTGTGGAGAAGTGTGCCCTTGACGGCGCCGCGACGGGAGTGAAGACTCCTTCAACAGAACGTTGAATTCCCGTGGTCCGAGTGGCCATGGGAACCAAGGCGGCAGAGAGGGGTCCGGGTGTCCGACGTCGAACTGGTGCTGCGCTCGACGCGCGTCATCACCCCGGAGGGGACACGGCCCGCCTCGGTCGCCGTCGCCGCCGGAAAGATCACGGCCGTCCTCCCGTACGACGCCGGCGTCCCGTCCGGCGCCCGGCTGGAGGACCTCGGCGACGACGTCCTGCTGCCCGGCCTCGTCGACACGCACGTCCACGTCAACGACCCCGGGCGCACCGAGTGGGAGGGGTTCTGGACCGCCACGCGCGCCGCGGCGGCCGGCGGCATCACCACCCTCGTCGACATGCCGCTCAACTCCCTCCCGCCCACCACGACCGTCGACCATCTGCGCGTCAAGCGGAAGACGGCCGCCGACAAGGCGCACGTCGACGTCGGCTTCTGGGGCGGCGCCCTGCCCGGCAACACCGGGGACCTGCGCCCGCTGCACGAGGCCGGGGTGTTCGGCTTCAAAGCGTTCCTGTCGCCGTCCGGCGTGGACGAGTTCCCACACCTCGAACAGGGCCAACTCGCCCGCTCCCTGGCCGAGATCGCCTCCTTCGGCGGACTGCTCATCGTCCACGCCGAGGATCCGCACCACCTCGACGCCGCCCCCCAGCGGGGCGGCCCCCGGTACGCCGACTTCCTCGCCTCCCGGCCCCGGGACGCCGAGGACACGGCGATCGCCCGGCTGATCGACCAGGCCAGACGCCTCGACGCGCGCGTGCACGTCCTGCACCTGTCCTCCGCCGACGCGCTGCCGCTGATCGCCCAGGCCCGGCGGGACGGCGTACGCATCACCGTCGAGACCTGCCCGCACTACCTCACCCTGACCGCCGAGGAAGTCCCGGACGGCGCCAGCGAGTTCAAGTGCTGCCCGCCCATCCGCGAGGCCGCCAACCAGGACCTGCTGTGGCAGGCCCTGGCGGACGGCACCGTCGACTGCGTGGTGACCGACCACTCGCCGTCCACGGCCGACCTCAAGACCGACGACTTCGCCACCGCCTGGGGCGGTATCTCCGGTCTCCAGCTGAGCCTGGCCGCCGTATGGACGGAGGCGCGCCGGCGCGGCCACGGCCTGGAGGACGTTGTCCGCTGGATGTCCACCCGGACCGCCGAACTGGTCGGCCTCGGCCAGAAGGGCGCCATCGAGGCTGGCCGCGACGCCGACTTCGCCGTGCTCGCCCCCGACGCGGCCTTCACCGTGGACCCGGCCGCCCTCCAGCACCGCAACCGTGTGACGGCGTACGCGGGCAGGACCCTGCACGGGGTCGTGCGCTCCACCTGGCTGCGCGGCGAACGCATCTACTCCGACGGCGAGTTCACCGACCCGAAGGGACGCCTCCTCACCCGGGCCGGCCGGCTCCCCACCGACGACGAAAGGCAGACCTGATCACCGTGACGGCGATCCCCAGCTTCACCGGCGACGCACGCCCCTACGGCGGCGGCGACCCGTACGCGGACTACCGCACCGCCGACTTCGACTTCACCCGCCACGCCGATCTCGCCGACCGGCGGCTCGGCGCCGCCGTGATCGCCGCCAACGACGAGTTCTTCGCCCAGCGCGAGAACCTCCTGCTGCCCGGGCGGGCCGAGTTCGACCCCGAGCACTTCGGCCACAAGGGCAAGATCATGGACGGCTGGGAGACCCGGCGGCGGCGCGGCGCCTCGGCCGAGCACCCGTGGCCGACGGCCGAGGACCACGACTGGGCGCTGGTGCGCCTCGGCGCCCCCGGCGTGATCCGCGGCATCGTCGTCGACACGGCCCACTTCCGCGGCAACTACCCGCAGGCGGTGTCCGTCGAGGGCGCCGCCGTGCCGGGCTCGCCGTCGCCCGAGGAACTGCTCGGAGACGACGTGAAGTGGACGACCCTCGTCCCGCGCACCCCGGTCGGCGGCCACGCCGCGAACGGCTTCGCCGTCGCCGTCGAGCAGCGCTTCACCCACCTCCGGGTCAACCAGCATCCCGACGGCGGCATAGCGCGTCTGCGCGTGTACGGCGAGGTCGTGCCCGATCCCGCGTGGCTGGCGGCCCTCGGCACCTTCGACGTCGTCGCCCTGGAGAACGGCGGCCGGGTCGAGGACGCCTCGGACCTCTTCTACTCGCCCGCCACCAACACCATCCAGCCGGGCCGCTCCCGCAAGATGGACGACGGCTGGGAGACCCGCCGGCGCCGCGACCGGGGCCACGACTGGATCCGCTACCGGCTGGCGGCCCAGGCCGAGATCCGGGCCGTCGAGATCGACACCGCGTATCTCAAGGGCAACAGCGCGGGCTGGGCGTCGGTGTCGGTCCGGGACGGCGAGAGCGGCGAGTGGACGGAGATCGTCCCGCGCACCCGCCTCCAGCCCGACACCGACCACCGCTTCGTCCTGCCGGCCCCGGCCGTCGGCACGCACGCGCGCGTGGACATCTTCCCGGACGGCGGCATCTCCCGGCTGCGTCTGCACGGCTCCCTGACCGAGCAGGGCGCCGCGCGACTTCGTGCCCGCCACCAGGAACTCGGCGGCTAGGGTCTTTCGTCTGGATCAGGCCGGATCAGGGTGCGGTGCCAGACCCCGCGAGCCCGGCGTGATCCAAACGAGAGGCCCCAGGGAACGGTCTCGCCCCGCGGCCGTGGTGCTGTGGGGGGTCCGCGGGGCGAGCGATCGGTGGTGCCTTGCCGTCAGGCGTCAGGCGTCAGGCGTCAGGCGTCAGCAGCCGTAGTCGATCAGGTCGAAGGACGCGTAGTGGTCGGCCGTGTAGTAGTCCTCCTGCGGCTCCTCACCGGTGACGATGCGCCGCGCGCCCCGGGTGTCGGAGCCCGGCGTGATCACCGTGTACTCGTGGTAGTAGCCGGTCGACTGGCTCGGCAGGATGGCTTCCCGGTTCTGGAAGACGGTGCCGTCCTGTTCGAAGGGGAAGGGGCCGCCCTGCTCGATGAGGTCCAGGGTGTCGTGGGCCTGCGAGGGCAGGGCGCTCTGGCAGATGCTCCCGACCGCCGCCGCCGCGGGGGTGGCGGACACCGTGCCGCCCACGAGGAGGGCGGACAGCAGCGCCGCCGCGGAGCCGATGCGTGTGAGGTGTGGGGGGAATCTCATGGCCGTATGATGACGCGCGTAGAAGATGGCATGTCAACGTCAACCTCGCGGTTCTCCGCCGGATGTCCCCTCAATTTTCACGCCGTTGCCATCGGCGCGCGAGGCGGTCAGCCTGACTCCCGGTTCTCCGCCACCGCGAACAGCGCGATCGCCAGTACCAGCAGGACCACGCTCGCGTAGATCTCGTAGCCGTCGAGGAATCCGACGCGCTGCACCAGACCCCAGTGCCAGTCGGTGAACTCGTGGACCAGGCCCATGACGCCCTGGACGAGACAGATGAACCCCAGGAACTCCAGCAACTGCTTCATGCCCCGACTCTCGCCGCCCGGCGCCCCGCGCACATCGGCCACCGGGCGCGGACGGTAAGGCCGAAGTCGACGGTCCGGGCGGAGCGATGCCACCAAAGTCTGCGGTGCCGCGACTTTGGTCGCCGATGCCGTCGCGGGACCGCCGCCGGTTCCCCGCGCTGCGTAGATTTGTCGACTGTGAACCCCGATACGCAACAGCCCGCACCGCAGCTCCTCGTGGGGCGGCGCTGGCTGCTGCCCTCCGCCCTGGCGAAGGAGTTCGACCTCGATCCCGACCGCCCCGGCCGGCCCCGGCGCACGGCCCGCGACTGGGTGGTCGACTTCGGCTGCTTCCTGCTGGCCGTGTTCCTCGGCCTGGTCACCGCGGACACCGTGGCACGGGAGGACATCCCGAGCGGCCTCGCCGCCGCCGACCAGCTGATCGGCGCCCTGGCCTGCGCCGCCGTATGGCTCCGGCGCCGCTGGCCGCTCGGGCTCGCCGTCGCCCTGGTCCCCGTGTGCTTCGTGTCGAACACCGCGGGCGGCGCGGGCGTCGTCGCCCTGTTCACCCTCGCCGTGCACCGGCCCTTCCGGTACGTGGCCTGGGTCGCCGGCGCGTCGGTGGCGCTGAGCCCGCTGTACTTCTGGCTGCGCCCCGACCCCGACCTCCCGTTCGCCTCGGCCGTCGTCCTGGTCGTGGTCCTCACCGGCGCCGTCGTCGGCTGGGGCATGTTCGTCCGGTCCAAGCGGCAGCTCATGGTGAGCCTGCGCGACCGTGCGCGGCGCGCCGAGACGGAGGCCCGGCTGCGCGCCGAGCAGGCGCAGAGGCTGGCCCGCGAGGCCATCGCCCGCGAGATGCACGACGTCCTCGCGCACCGGCTGACCCTGCTCAGCGTGCACGCGGGCGCGCTGGAGTTCCGCCCCGACGCGCCCCGCGACGAGATCCAGCGGGCGGCCGGCGTCATCCGGGAGAGCGCCCACGAGGCCCTGCAGGACCTGCGCGAGATCATCGGCGTCCTGCGGGCCGGCGAGTCCGACGACTCCGGCCGGCCCCAGCCGACGCTCGCCGCGCTGGAGGGCCTGGTCGCCGAGTGCCGCGAGGCCGGCATGAAGGTCACCCTCGACCAGCGCGTCCCCGACCGGGCCGGCGTACCGGCCTCCGTGGGCCGCACCGCCTACCGCATCGTCCAGGAGGGGCTGACGAACGCCCGCAAGCACGCCCCCGGCACCGAGGTCACGGTGACGGTCACCGGCGTGCCCGGCGAGGGCCTGACGGTGGCGGTGCGCAACGGGGCGCCCCAGGGGGAGGTGCCGCCCGTGCCCGGCTCCGGCCAGGGGCTCATCGGGCTGCGCGAGCGCGCGACACTGGCGGGCGGGCGGCTCGAGCACGGGCCCGCCGCCGACGGGGGGTTCGGCATCCGGGCCTGGCTGCCGTGGGGGTGAACCCGGGTGTCCCGGACGTCCGGGACCGGCCCGCTCCCGCGCACCGGACGACCGTGATTACGTGAGGGCCATGACTGCCATCAGACTGCTTCTCGTCGACGACGACCCGCTGGTCCGGGCCGGGCTGTCCCTCATGCTGGGCGGCGCCGACGACATCGAGATCGTCGGCGAGGCCGCCGACGGAGCCGACGTCGGACCGCTGGCCGACCGCACCCGGCCCGACGTCGTCCTGATGGACATCCGTATGCCCGGCGTCGACGGCCTCACCGCCACGGAACGGCTGCGCGCCCGGCAGGACCCGCCGCAGGTCGTGCTGCTGACCACGTTCCACGCCGACGAGCAGGTGCTGCGCGCCCTGCGCGCCGGGGCCGCCGGGTTCGTACTGAAGGACACCCCGCCCGCCGAGATCGTCGACGCGGTGCGCAGGGTGGCCGCCGGCGACCCGGTCCTGTCGCCCACCGTGACCCGGCAGCTGATGGACCACGCCGCCGGCACGGCCGCCGACACCCGCCGCGCCCACGCGCGCGAGCGGCTGACCGCCCTCAACGACCGTGAGCGCGAGGTCGCCGTCGCCGTCGGCCGGGGCCTGTCCAACGCCGAGATCGCCGGGGAGCTGTACATGAGCGTCGCGACCGTGAAGACCCACGTCTCCCGGGTCCTGGCCAAGCTGGACCTCAACAACCGGGTGCAGATCGCGCTGCTGACGTACGACGCGGGGCTCCTGGTGGAGGTCGACGACGTCAACGACTAGAGGGGCGCCTCACAGGGCGGCGGTCGTCGTTCCGCCCGGGAGCTCGCCGAGGGCCACCGGTCTTCGATCGCGCCGGGACAGCTCGCACGCCTCGGAGATCCGCAGCGCCTGCAGGGCCTCCCGCCCGTCGCAGGGGTTGGCCCGTTCGCCGCGCACGACCTCGACGAAGGCGTTCAGCTCGGCCTCGTAGGCGGGGCCGAACCGCTCCAGGAACCCGGTCCACGGCTTGTCCGCGGCGGGCGGCCCGGTCGGCTCGGTGGACGCGATCGGCGTACGGTCGTCCAGGCCGACCACGACCTGGTCCAGCTCGCCGGCCAGCTCCATGCGCACGTCGTACCCGGCGCCGTTCAGCCGGGTCGCCGTGGCCGTGGCCAGCGTGCCGTCCTCCAGCGTCAGCACCGCCGCAGCCGTGTCCACGTCGCCCGCCTCGCGGAACATCACGGGACCGGCGTCCGAACCGGCCGCGTACACGTCCACGACCTCCCGCCCGGTCACCCAGCGCAGCATGTCGAAGTCGTGGATCAGCGTGTCCCGGTAGAGCCCGCCCGACAGCGGCAGCCACGCGGCGGGCGGCGGCGCCTGGTCGCTGGTGAGGGCCCGCACGGTGTGCAGCCGCCCCAGCCGGCCGGACCGCACCGCCTCCCGCGCCCCGGCGTACCCGGCGTCGAAGCGGCGCTGGAACCCCATCTGCAGAATCGTCCCGGCCGTCTCCACCTCGGCGATGGCCTGCAGCGTCCCCGGCAGATCGAGCGCGATCGGCTTCTCGCAGAACACCGGCAGACCCGAGCGGGCCGACCGGCCGATCAGCTCGGCGTGCGCGGAGGTCGCCGTGGTGATCACCACCGCGTCCACACCCCACCGGAAGATCTCGTCCATACCCGGCGCCGCCGTCTCGCCGAGCCGCTGGGCCAGCTCCTGGGCGCGTGACGGATTCGCGTCCGTGAGGATCAGCGACCCGACGTCACGATGGCGACTGAGCGTGTTCGCGTGGATGGTGCCGATGCGGCCCGTCCCGATGACCCCGATGCGCATGGAAACAAAGTGCGCGTTCGGTGTGGACGCTGTCAATGACAATGTCCGGACAATCGAACTACACAACTTCCCGTCAATGGGTCGTAGAGCTACAGTCGGGCCGTGCCGAAACCAGAAGTGGACCCGACCGTGGAACTCGAGCTGAGCGTGGACCGGAGCAGTCCGGTGCCGCTGTACTTCCAGCTGTCGCAGCAGCTCGAGGCCGCCATCGAGCACGGAGCGCTCACGCCCGGCAGCCTGCTCGGCAACGAGATCGAACTCGCCGCGCGCCTCGGTCTGTCCCGTCCCACCGTCCGCCAGGCCATCCAGTCCCTGGTCGACAAGGGTCTGCTGGTGCGCCGTCGCGGCGTCGGCACCCAGGTCGTGCACAGCCAGGTCAAGCGCCCGCTGGAGCTCAGCAGCCTCTACGACGACCTGGAGTCGGCGGGGCAGCGTCCCGCGACCAGCGTCCTCGTCAACACCGTGGTCCCCGCGTCCGCCGAGGTCGCGGCCGCCCTGGGGGTCCCCGAGGGCAGCGATGTGCACCGGATCGAACGGCTGCGCCTCGCGCACGGCGAACCGATGGCCCACCTGTGCAACTTCCTGCCGCCCGGCCTGCTGGACCTGGACACCGAGCAGCTCGAGGCCACCGGCCTGTACCGGCTGATGCGCGCCGCCGGGATCACCCTGCACAGCGCCCGGCAGACCATCGGGGCCCGCGCCGCCACCGCCGCCGAGGCCGACCGCCTCGCCGAGAAGGAGGGCGCCCCGCTGCTCACGATGCAGCGGGTGACGTTCGACGACACCGGCCGCGCGGTCGAGTACGGCACCCACACCTACCGGCCGAGCCGCTACTCGTTCGAGTTCCAGCTCCTCGTACGGTCCTGACCGGACCGGCCGGTACGTAGCAATGTCAGGACAAATGGACGGCCACTTCGCGTGTCCCGGCGCCCACCTCCCGCTGCGCATTCCCGCCCGATCCGGGTCACTCGCGGCAACCGTCCCATTGTTCCCCCGCTCGGCACCCCGTGTGGGCGTGCGGCAGAATCGGGCCTGATGAGCACCTACCGCGACTTCACCGCACCGATCGGCTCCCGCCGGGCTCCCGTTCTGCGAACGGTCGGCTCCAGAGAGCGCCGCTCGCATCTGTCGGCTCCCCGCGTGCCCACCGTGGGCATCGACATCGGCGGCACCAAGGTGATGGCGGGCGTCGTGGACGCGGACGGCAACATCCTGGAGAAGCTCCGCACGGAGACGCCGGACAAGTCCAAGAGCCCGAAGGTCGTCGAGGACACGATCGTGGAGCTGGTCCTGGACCTCTCCGACCGCCACGACGTGCACGCCGTCGGCATCGGCGCGGCCGGCTGGGTCGACGCCGACCGCAACCGCGTCCTGTTCGCCCCCCATCTGTCGTGGCGCAACGAACCGCTGCGCGACCGTCTCGCGGGCCGCCTCGCCGTGCCCGTCCTGGTCGACAACGACGCCAACTCCGCCGCCTGGGCCGAGTGGCGCTTCGGCGCCGGACGCGGCGAGGACCACCTCGTCATGATCACCCTCGGCACCGGCATCGGCGGCGCGATCCTGGAGGACGGGCAGGTCAAGCGCGGCAAGTACGGCGTCGCCGGAGAGTTCGGCCATATGCAGGTCGTGCCCGGCGGCCACCGCTGCCCCTGCGGCAACCGCGGCTGCTGGGAGCAGTACAGCTCGGGCAACGCACTCGTCCGCGAGGCCCGCGAGCTGGCCGCCGCCGACTCCCCGGTGGCCTACGGGATCATCGAGCACGTCAAGGGCCAGATCTCCGACATCACCGGGCCGATGATCACCGAGCTCGCCCGCGAGGGCGACGCCATGTGCATCGAACTGCTCCAGGACATCGGCCAGTGGCTCGGCGTCGGCATCGCCAACCTGGCCGCCGCCCTCGACCCGTCCTGCTTCGTCATCGGAGGCGGGGTCTCCGCCGCCGACGACCTGCTCATCGGCCCCGCGCGGGACGCCTTCAAGCGCCAGCTCACCGGCCGCGGCTACCGCCCCGAGGCCCGTATCGCCCGCGCCCAGCTCGGCCCCGAGGCCGGCATGGTCGGCGCCGCCGACCTGGCCCGCCTGGTCGCCCGGCGCTTCCGCCGCGCCAACCGGCGCCGCGTCGAGCGCTACGAGCGGTACGCGCGCTTCACGGAGTCCCGCCGGACCTCCCAGGGGTCGGCGTGACCGTGTCCGTACCCCGTCAGGCCGACTCCCCGGACGAGCCGAAGCAGCCCACCGAGGACCGCCGCCACCGCAACCGCCGCCGCGCGCTCACGCTGCTCATCATCGTGCTGCTCATCGGCGTCCCCGCCGGCTATCTGGTCATCTCCGCCAACCAGAGCCGTGACAGCGGCAAGGACAAGGAGGCCAAGTACTCGGCGACCGGCCTCACCGCGGGCTGGCCCGCCCGTGTCCAGCGCCACATCTACAAGGTCACCATCCCGGTCCCGTCGTACAAGGTCGCCTACTACGAGACCAACAACTGGAAGACCAGCCGGCTCTACGTCCAGTTCGAGACCGTCCCCGCCGGACTCGACTCCTATCTGAAGACGATGGGGCTCGACCGGGGCGACCTGAAGCGGGACGACTTCACCATCAGCGCCCGCGACCAGAAGATCACCGGCTGGAAGTTCACCGGCGAGGGACCCTGGTACGGCGTCGTGGACAAGCGGAAGAACCCGGCACCCACCCACGACATCGTGGTGAACCTCGCCGATCCGCAGAAGCCCTTCGTGTTCGTCGTCGCCCGCACCGTCCCGTAGCCCGCGGACACGGCCCAGGGGCGCCCGCCCCGGTGGCCGGGGCCGATTGTCAGACCCCGCCCGTAGAGTCGGAGACAGTCGGTCCGACGTCGGGGAGGGAGGTGACAGGACGTATGAGCAGCGCACCCGCGACGACCGTGAGCACGGACGAGAGCGTGCCGCCCGTCCGGCTCGCCGCCGTGTTCCTGCCCGCACCGCTCCCGCGCGAGGGCCGGATCGCGTTCTGGGACCCGCGGGGCGGCCCCCTGCCCTCCCCGGACGGCGAGCTCACCGTCGTACGGCCGCACGGATCCACGGTCCGCCGCCGCACCACCCCGTCGCTGACCCTGCCCCTCACCGAGGCGCTGCCCCTGCTCGTCCGAGCCCGGCACGACCCGGCCGCCCACCCCGCCACCGCCTGCTGGGGCGCCGCCGCCCTGCACGCCCTGCGGCTCACCGCGCGCGGCCGCCTCCTGCCCGGCCTGACCTCCACCGGCCACGACGCCTGGCGGGCCGGCCCCCTCGACCCCGACGACATCACCCACCTGCGGGCGATCGCCGCCGCCCTGCCCCCCGAGGGGCATGCCGTCCCGCTGCCCGGCCCGGGTCCGCTGCGGCTGCCCGACCCCGAGGCGCTCCTGCGGTCCTTCCTGGACGCCGTCGCCGACACCCTGCCCCGCACCCCGGCCGCTTCCCACGCCGCCGGCCGCCCCTTCGCCGCGCGCGAGGCGCAGCCCCTGCCCACCGCGCAGGCCTGGGCGGCCGAGGTCGCCGCCGGCATGGACGCGGGCGTACGCATCTCGCTGCGCCTCGACCTGTCGGCGCACACCCTGTTCGACGAGGACGGGGGCGGCTCACGCAGCGCGGGCGCCGCGATCGTCCAGGTGCACAGCCTCGCCGACCCCACCCTCGTGGCCGACGCCGCCGCCCTGTGGTCCGGCGAGGCGGACGCCGCCTTCGGGCCCCGCGCCCGCATCGACGCCGCGCTCGCCGTCCGGCGTGCCGCCCGCGTCTGGCCGCCGCTCGACCGCCTGGCCGAGCAGGACGCCCCCGACGTCCTCGCCCTGTCCGACGAGGAGCTCGGCGATCTCCTCGGCGTCGCGGCGACCCGCCTCGCCGCGGCCGGCGTCGCCGTGCACTGGCCGCGGGACCTCGCCCAGGACCTCAGCGCCGCCGCCGTCGTACGGCCCGCCCCCGGCTCCGCCACCGACGGCACCGGCTTCTTCGAGAGCGAGGCACTGCTCCAGTTCCGCTGGCAACTGGCCATCGGCGGCGACCCGCTCACCGAGGCCGAGATGGACGCGCTCGCCGAGGCGCACCGCCCGGTCGTCCGGCTCCGCGACCAGTGGGTGCTCGTCGACCCGGCCCTCGTCCGCAAGGCCCGCAAACGCGAACTCGGGCTCCTCGACCCGGTCGACGCCCTGTCCGTCGCCCTCACCGGCACCGCCGAGGTCGACGGCGAGACCGTCGAGGCCGTACCGGTCGGCGCCCTCGCGGCCCTGCGCGACCGCCTCACCGCCGGGATCCGCCCGGCCGAGCCCCCGCCCGGACTGCGGGCCACCCTGCGCGACTACCAGCTGCGCGGCCTGGCCTGGCTGGACCTCATGACCTCGCTCGGGCTCGGCGGCTGCCTCGCCGACGACATGGGCCTCGGCAAGACGATCACCGTCATCGCCCTGCACCTCAAGCGCGCCCGCACCGCGCCCACCCTGGTCGTCTGCCCGGCCTCCCTGCTCGGCAACTGGCAGCGGGAGATCAACCGGTTCGCCCCCGGCGTCCCCGTCCGCCGCTTCCACGGCCCGGACCGCACCCTGGACGACCTCGACGGCGGCTTCGTCCTCACCACCTACGGCACCATGCGCTCGGCCGCGCCCACGCTCGCCGCCGCCGACTGGGGCATGGTCGTCGCCGACGAGGCCCAGCACGTCAAGAACCCCTACTCGGCGACCGCGAAGGCGCTGCGCACCATCCCGACACCGGCGCGCGTCGCCCTGACCGGCACCCCCGTCGAGAACAACCTCTCCGAGCTGTGGGCCCTGCTCGACTGGACGACCCCGGGCCTGCTCGGCCCCCTGAAGTCCTTCCGCGCCCGCCACGCGCGCGCCGTGGAGAACGGCGAGGACGAGGAGGCGGTCGAGCGGCTGGCCCGCCTGGTCCGGCCGTTCCTGCTGCGCCGCAGGAAGTCCGACCCCGGGATCGTCCCCGAGCTGCCGCCCAAGACCGAGACGGACCACCCGGTGCCGCTCACCCGCGAACAGGCCGCGCTGTACGAGGCGGTGGTGCGCGAGTCGCTGATCGCCATCGAGACCGCCGAGGGCATGGCCCGCCGGGGCCTCGTGCTGAAGCTGCTGACGTCGCTGAAGCAGATCTGCGACCACCCCGCGCTCTACCTGAAGGAGGACCCGTCGGGCGAGCGCCTCGCTCTCCGCTCCGGGAAGCTGGCACTCCTGGACGAACTGCTCGACACCCTGCTCGCGGAGGACGGCTCGGCGCTGGTCTTCACGCAGTACGTCGGGATGGGCCGGCTGATCACCTCCCACCTCGCCTCCCGGGCCGTCCCGGTGGAGATGCTCCACGGCGGCACCCCGGTCCCGGAGCGGGAGCGGATGGTGGACCGCTTCCAGAGCGGCGCGACCCCGGTCCTCGTGCTCTCCCTCAAGGCGGCCGGCACCGGGCTGAACCTGACGCGTGCGGGCCATGTCGTCCACTTCGACCGCTGGTGGAACCCCGCCGTGGAAGAGCAGGCCACCGACCGCGCCTACCGCATCGGCCAGACTCAGCCGGTCCAGGTCCACCGGCTCATCACCGAGGGCACCATCGAGGACCGCATCGCCGAGATGCTCGCCTCCAAGCGGGCCCTGGCCGACGCGATCCTCGGCACCGGCGAGTCCGCCCTCACGGAGCTGACGGACCGTGAGCTGACCGACCTGGTGTCGCTGAGGAGGGAGTCATGACGGGGGGCGACGAGCGCGCGCAGAGCCCCGCCGATGCGGCCCGGGAGGCGTTGCGGGCCGCCCGGGAGAGGCGTGAGGCGGAGCGGGAGGCGGGTGCCGACGGCGAGGTGTCCGGCGGCGGGTCCGCGCGGGCCGAGGTCCGGCCGGGGGACGCGGCTCGTGCGGCGCTTCGGCGGGCTGCGTCGGCGTCGGCGCCGGATGCGGATACCGGTTCGGAAGCGCGTGCCGACGCCGGTTCCGGTTCCGATGCCGGTGAAGGTGCGACCGCCGGTCACCGCTCGGCGCGGCGGGCCGCCGAGGGGGCGGCTGTCGGTCCCAGCCCGGCGCGGCGGGCCGCCGAGGGGGCCAGGGAGGCGCTGCGCGCTGCCCTGGAGGAGCGGCGGCGGGCCGCGGAGGAGGCCGCTCGGGAGGGCCGGGACGCAGCACGTCGGCCCCTGCGCGCGGCGCCCAGTGGCGCGGCGGGGGAGCGGACGGGAGGGGGAGAGGCCCAGGACACCGCCGCCCAGCGTGCCCGCGAGGTCAGACGCCTGGTGGCGGGCGCTTTCCGGATGCCGTCCTGGGACGAGGGGGACGACGCCGAGCGCCGCGACGATCCGGGCCGCGCCGACCTTGCCGACGACACCGGCAGCGCCGACCGTGCCGACGGCGCCGGCCGCGCTGGGAGTGCCGACGGTGCCGACCGTGTCGGCCACTCCAGCCGTGTCGGCCACTCCGGCCGTGCCGACCGCCCCGGCGACGCCGACGACCTGGGGTCCGACCCGGCCCCGGCGTCACGCACCGACTCCACGATCCGAGCCGCCGACGACGCGCCCCCGGCCGAGCCGTCCCGTACCCCAACCCCCGCCCCGGACCCCGCCCCGCCGGCCACCCCCCAGGTGCCCCGCTCCATGGCCGCCCCCGGCCGGGACGGTGAACTGCGGCGTACGTTCCCGGCGTTCGCGCCGCGTCCGACGGACGACGCCGGGTTCGCGGAGACCTGGTGGGGCAACGCCTGGGTGGCGGCTCTGGAGGAGGGCGCCCTGGACGTCAAGCGCCTGGCCCGGGGCCGCGGTTACGCACAGGAGGGACATGTCGACGCCATCACGGTGACACCGGGGCTGGTGCTGGCGTACGTGCGCGGCAGCCGACCGAGGCCATACCGCGTGCAGGTGCGGCTGCGGACGCTCGGCGACGACGACTGGGCGCGGTTCCTGGACGCCGTGACCGAGCGCCCGGCGCATATCGCGGCGCTGCTCGACAAGGAGATGCCGCAGTCCCTCGCCGAGGGGGACGTGCCGCTGCTGCCGGGTCCGGGTGACCTCGACCCCCGGTGCAGCTGCCCCGACCGGGGGCACCCCTGCAAGCACGCGGCGGCGCTCTGCTACCAGACGGCACGTCTGCTGGACGCCGACCCGTTCGTGCTGTTCCTGCTGCGCGGCCGGGGCGAGCGCGAACTGCTCGACGCGCTGTCCCGGCGCAACGCCGCGCGCGCGGCCCGTGCCGCGCAGGAACGGGAACCGGCGCCCCTGGCGGGCGTACGCGCCACCGAGGCACTGTCACCCGAACGCCGGCTCGCGCCGTTGCCGCCGCCCTTGCCCGCCCTGTCGCACCCCGAGCAGCCTCCGGTGTATCCGGCGGCGCCGGGCGGCCCGGACCCCTTCGCGCTGGATCAGCTGGCCACGGACGCGGCGGCCCGGGCGCACACCCTGCTGCAGTCCGGCCGGGACCCGGTCGGCGGGCTGACGCTCTGGCAGGACGCCGTACGGCTCGCCGCCGCCCGCCCCGGTTCCGGCCTCACCGCCGGCAGCCGTGCGCTGTACGCCTCGCTCGCCTCGGCGGCCGGCCGTACGACGGCGGACCTCGCCCGGGCCGTCGCCGCCTGGCGCCAGGGGGGTCTGGAGGGGCTGTCCGTCCTCGAGGAGCCGTGGGACCCACCGGCGGGCCGCTTCGACCGGGCCCGGCCACTGCTTCTGGCCGCCGACCTGCCCGCGTTCCGGCCCTGGCGCAACCACCTCACCCATCCGCGTGGACACGTCCAGCTCCGCCTGGGCCGGGACGGCTTCTGGTACCCGTACGAGTCCGAGCCGGGCCGGGACGACTGGTGGCCCCGGGGGACCCCCGACCTGGACCCGGTCGGCGCCCTCACGGGACTCGGCGCCGCCCAGGACTGACGCCGAGCCCGGCCTCGGCGGCCTCGGTCGTCAGGCCGGTCAAGTCGGTCAGGCCGGTCAGGTGGTTCACCACGCTCACCACGCCGTCGACGCGCCACACCGACCGGACGATGCCGATCAGCCGGTCCTCCTCGTCCACCACGGGCAGCCGGTCGACACGGTGACGCTCCATCACCCGCGCCGCCGCCGCGACGCGCTGCTCGGGATGCACCGTGACCGCGGGCGTCGACATCACCTCGGCGGCCGTGCAGCGTGCTCGACGTCCGGCCAGATCCGCCCGGGCCACCACGCCCACGACCTTGTCGTCGTGGTCCAGTACGGGCAGACCGCCGATGCGATGCCGGTCCAGCAGACGGGCCAGTTCCCCGGCCGGTGTCTCACCGCGCCTCGACGACCTCCCCGGTCATCACCTCACCGACGATGCGGGTCATCATGCCGACTCCCTTCCCGCGCACGGCCGTTCGGCCCGGGTGTCCCCTCCAGGGCGGCCCGTCCCGCCTCGAGCCGGGCGACGGGCACACGGAACGGGGAGCAGGAGACATAGTCGAGGCCGGCCGTGTGGAAGAAGTGCACCGACTCGGGGTCCCCGCCGTGCTCGCCGCAGACGCCGATCTTCAGATCGGGCCGGGCGGCGCGGCCCTCGGCGACCGCGATCCCGACCAGCCGGCCGACGCCCTCGCGGTCGATCGTCTCGAACGGGGACACCTTGAAGACGCCCTTGTCCAGATACGCCGAGAAGAACGCCGCCTCCACGTCGTCCCGGGAGAACCCCCACGTCGTCTGGGTGAGATCGTTCGTGCCGAACGAGAAGAACTCCGCCTCCTCGGCGATCCGGCCCGCCGTCAGCGCGGCCCGGGGCAGCTCGATCATCGTGCCGACGGGGCACTCCACGACGACGCCGGACTCCTCGGACACCTCCGCCAGCACTCGCCGCACCTCCTCGCCGACGAGCCGCAGTTCCTCGACCGTGTCGATCAGCGGCACCATGATCTCCGCGCGCGGATCACCACCGGCGCGCCTGCGCTCGACGACCGCCTCGGCGACCGCCCGCACCTGCATGGCGACCAGGCCGGGCGCGACCAGACCGAGCCGCACCCCGCGCAGGCCGAGCATCGGGTTCTCCTCGTGCATACGGTTCACGGCGTCCAGCAACTCCCGGTCGTGGGCGCTGGGTTCGGTGCCGCGGGCCTGGGCGGCGGCGAGGCGGACGGCGAGTTCCGTGCGGTCGGGCAGGAACTCGTGCAGCGGCGGATCGAGTAGCCGGATCGTGACGGGCAGGCCGTCCATCGCCTCCAGGATGCCGGTGAAGTCCTGCCGCTGCAGCGGCAGCAACCGGGCCAGCGCGCGGTCGCGTTCGGCGTCCGTACGGGCCAGGATCATCGCCTCGACCAGGGGCCGCCGCTCACCGAGGAACATGTGCTCGGTGCGGCACAGCCCGATGCCCTCGGCGCCGAACCGGCGGGCCCGGGCCGCGTCCTCGGGGGTGTCGGCGTTGGCGCGCACGCCCAATCGCCGTACACCGTCGGCCCGTTCCATGAAGCGGGCCACCGCCTCGACCAGTTCCGCCGACGGCCCCGACCGGTCACCGGTCTCGAAGTACCGCATGACGGCGGAGTCGACGAGCGGGGCCGCGCCCGCGTACACCGCTCCGGCGGAGCCGTCCACGGACAGGACCGCGCCCTCCTCGACGACCGTGCCGCCGACCGTGAAGCGACGGCGGCGCGGGTCGACGTCGATCTCCTCCGCCCCGCACACGCAGACCTTGCCCATGCCCCGCGCGACCACGGCGGCATGGCTGGTCTTGCCGCCCCGGCTGGTCAGCACGGCCTGCGCGGCCACCATGCCCGGCAGGTCGTCGGGTGTCGTCTCCTGCCGGACCAGGACCACCTTCTCCCCGGCGGCGGCACGGCGGACCGCCTCGGCGGAGTCGAACACGGCGGCCCCGACCGCGGCACCCGGCGAGGCCGGGATGCCCCGCGCGAGCGGCTCGCCGATCCCCGAGGTGTCGAACCGGGGGAACATCAGCCGGGCCAGCCCTTCGCCGCCGACGCGCCGCAGCCCCTCGTCGGCGTCGATCAGCCCCTCGTCGACGAGTTCGGCGGCGATCGCGAACGCGGCCTCGGCGGTGCGTTTGCCGACCCGGGTCTGCAGCATCCACAGCCGCCCGCGCTCGATGGTGAACTCGATGTCGCACAGATCCCGGTAGTGTTCCTCCAACGCCCGCATATGCGCACGCAGTTCGTTGTACGACGTCGGGTCCAGGCGTTCCAGCTCGGCCAGCGGAACCGTGTTGCGGATACCGGCGACGACGTCCTCGCCCTGCGCGTTCGGCAGGTAGTCGCCGTACAGACCGGGCCGGCCGGTGGCCGGGTCGCGGGTGAAGGCGACGCCGCTGCCGGAGTCGGGGCCCAGATTGCCGAAGACCATCGTCTGCACGTTGACCGCGGTGCCCAGGTCGTCCGGGATGTGCTCGCGGCGCCGGTAGAGCCGGGCCCGTTCGACGTTCCAGGACGAGAAGACCCCGAGGACCGCCCGGCGCAGTTGCTCTGCCGGAAGCTGCGGGAAGTGGTCGCCGGTGTGCTGGTGGATCAGCTCCTTGTAGGCCTCGACCAGCTCGGCGAGATCGCCCGCGTCCAGGCCGAGGTCGTCCGCCGCGCCCCGGTCCTGCTTGAGCCGGGTCATGACGTCCTCGAACAGCGCGCCGTCGACCCCCATGACCGTACTGCCGAACATCTGCACGAGACGGCGGTAGGAGTCCCAGGCGAAGCGCTCGTTCCCGGAGGACTTGGCGAGCCCTTGGACGGACGCGTCGTTGAGGCCGACGTCGAGGATCGTCTCCATCATGCCGGGCATGGAGAAGCGCGCCCCCGAGCGGACCGACAGCAGCAGCGGGTCGTCGGGCTGGCCGAGCCGCCGCCCGGCGGCCTCCTCCAGCGCGGTGAGATGCTCGGAGATCTCTTGGGACAGACCGTCCGGCTCGGCACCGGTGGCGAGGAAGACCCGGCAGGCCTCGGTGGTCACGGTGAACCCGGGCGGCACCGGCAGCCCCATCCGGGTCATCTCGGCGAGGTTGGCGCCCTTCCCGCCGAGCAGCTCGGCCATGTCCCGGCCGCCCTCGGTGAACGCGTACACGTAACGGACCATGGCGGTGCTCTCCCTTCCGGTCACGCCCGCCCGGGCGCTCCCGGGACGGCCCCGATCGGTGCCGGGCCCCGGAGCGGGCCGCCCGGCGGCTCGGGCCGGTGTGCGGTACCCCTCCAGCGTCGTCCGGGAGACCGGGGTACGGCAGCCGCTGGACGTCCCCGGAGTGAGGCCGATCGGCCCCATGGCGCAACGCCCGCCCCGCTCACTCGGGGGAAGGGCCCCTGACGCGCCCCGCCGGATGCCGGGGGCGGCCCGGCGGGCGACGCTGGTGGAGATGGGCGACGACGGCGAGGGAGTCATCGTGAGCGGTGCGAGCGGTGTCAGCGGTCAGGTGGTCGTGGGCGTGGACGGATCGGCGTCGAGTCTGGCCGCCGTGGAGGCCGCGGCGGCGGAGGCGCGGTTGCGCGAGGCCACGCTGAAGGTCGTCCACGCCTTCGTCTGGCCCGCGCTGCATGTGCCGCTGGGCCCGTCCCCGCTGGGCCCGGACGACGGCGGGCTGCGCAACGAGGTGGAGACGATGGTCGCCCAAGCCGTCGAGCGGGCCCGGACGGTCGCTCCGGGGATCGACGTCACCTCCTCCGTCGTGAGCGGCGAACCCCTGGCCACCCTGGAGGTCCAGTCACGCTCCGCGGAGCTGGTGGTGGTCGGGTCCAGGGGGCTGGGCGGGTTCGTGGGCCTGCTGGTCGGCTCGACGGCCGTCCATCTCGCGGCGCACGGCCGGTGCCCGGTCATGGTCGTCCGCGAGGAGCCCAGGACCGACGGCCCCGTCGTCCTCGGCGTCGACGGCTCGCTCTCCGCCGAGGCGGCGACGGACTTCGCCTTCGCCGAGGCCGACCTGCGCAAGGCCCCGCTGCTGGCGCTGCACGCCTGGACCCCGTGGAACGCGCCGCTGCCCGCCCCGGACGAGGGTCCGTACGCCGCCGCGCCGGGCGCACTGGCGCAGGACGAGGAGCGGCTGGTGTCCGAGGCGATCGCCGGGCACCGGGAGCGCTTCCCGGACGTGCCCGTCACCACCGAGGCCGTGCGCGGCCCGACCCGGGAGACCCTGATCGACGCGAGCCGCTCCGCCCAGCTCCTCGTGGTCGGCGCGCGCGGCCGCGGCGGCTTCACCGGCCTCCTGCTCGGCTCGGTGAGCCAGGCGATGCTGCATCACGCGCACTGCCCGGTGGTGGTGGTACGCGGCGACGTGTGACGTCGGCCGACTCCGCCTCTCTCCGCAGACCCGCCGCCGTCGCAACTCTCCCCACACCCGGCGCCGCCGTCGTGTGTCCCCCGTCCCGCGTCGGGCACTCGGGGGCGGAACGCGATCCGTGAGGGAGGCAGTATGCGGTGGTCGTCACGCCAGAGCCCGCTCCCCGCCCGTGCCGGACCGCCCGTCCTCGACCGTGCCGGACCGCACCTCCCCGCCCGTGCCGGACCGAAGCTCCCTGGCCCCGCCGGACCAGCACTCCTCGCCCGAGTCGAACCGCAGCTCCTCGCCCGCGCCGGACCGAACCTCCCCGGCCTCGCCCGACCGCCCCTCCTCGCCCGCGCCCGACCGTCCCTCCCCGCCGCAGGCGTCCGGAAAGCCGTCGGCCGGTGACCCCGGCAGCCGTCGGCGTCGTCATCGCCACCCGCAACCGCGCGCCCTCGCTCGCCCGGACCCTCCGGCAGCTGACCCGGCTGCCCGAGCGGCCGCCCGTCGTCGTCGTGGACAACGCCTCCACCGACGGCACCCCCGACCTCCTCGCCCGCGAGTTCCCGCAGGTCCAAGTGGTCCGCCTCCCGGCCAACCGCGGCGCCCTCGCCCGGACCGTCGGCGTCCGCGCCCTGGACACGCCGTACGTGGCGTTCAGCGACGACGACTCGTGGTGGGCGCCGGACGCGCTGAGCCGGGCCGCCCGCCTGTTCGACGCCCACCCGCGCCTCGGCCTGGTCTCCGCGCACACACTGGTCGGCCCGTCCGCCGACCCCGACCCGCTGAACGACGTCCTCGCCGTGTCGCCGCTCGGCCCGGCGACCGACCTCCCCGGTACCCAGGTCCTCGGCTTCCTGGCCTGCGCCAGCGTCGTCCGCCGCAGCGCCTACCTGGACGCCGGGGGCTTCCACCCGGTGCTGTTCTTCGGCGGCGAGGAGACCCTGCTCGCCTACGATCTCGCGGCGCGCGGCTGGGGCGTCATCCACTGTGCCGACGTCGTCGCCCACCACCACCCGGCACCGTCGCCCCGCACCGGTCGCCCCGTCACCGTCCTCCGCAACGCCCTGCTCACCGCGTGGCTGCGCCGCCCACTGCCGTACGCGCTCGCCCGCACCCGCGACCTGGCCGGTCAGGCGCGGCACGACGCCCGTGCCCGCCAGGCCCTGCGCGGCGCCCTCGCCCGCCTGCCCGCGGCCCTCCGCGCACGCCGCCCCCTGCCACCGCCGGTCGAACGGGCCGCCCGCACCCTGGACACGGCGACCCGCGAAACAACAGGAGCACCGGGAGCACCGGTATGACCGACCCCACCGACCCCCGTACGACCGTCGTCGTCATCACCCACAACCGCCGCCCCGAACTCCTGCGCACCCTCGACCGGCTGGCCGAGCTCCCCGAACGGCCACGGGTGATCGTCACCGACAACGGCTCCACCGACGGCACCGCCGCCGCCGTCACCCGGCACCACCCCGAGGCCCTGCTGCTGCGCCCCGGCCGCAACCTCGGCGCCATCGGCCGCAATCTGGCGATGCGGCACGTGCGCACGCCGTACGTGGCCTTCTGCGACGACGACTCCTGGTGGGCGCCGGGCTCGCTGACCGGGGCCGCCGACCTGCTCGACCGGCACGCCGGGCTCGGCACGGTCACCGCCCGCATCGTCGTCGAACCCGGCGGCACGGAGGACCCGATCGTCACCGAGCTGCGCGGCTCGCCCCTCACCGGCCCCGCGTGGCTGCCCGGCCCCGCCCTCGGCTCCTTCCTGGCGGCCGCGACCGTCCTGCGCGCCGACGCCTTCCGCGCCGCCGGCGGCTTCCACCCCCGGCTGTGGCTCGGTGGCGAGGAGGAACTGCTCGCCGCCGACCTCGCGGCCGACGGCTGGTGGCTGACCTACGCCGACCACCTGACGATCCATCACCACGCGTCGGTCGTCCGCGACCCGACCCGGCGCCGCACGCACGGCATCCGCAACACGCTGTGGTTCACCTGGCTGCGCCGCCCCGCGGGACGCGCCCTGCGCCGCACCCTGCACCTGGCCCGCACGGTCCCCCGGGACACGGCGTCGCTGCGCGCTTTCGCGCAGGCCGCGGCCGCCCTGCCCTGGGTCCTGCGCGAACGCCGCGTCCTCCCACCGGACGTCGAGTCGCGGCTGCGCCTCCTGGAGTCCGCCCAACGCCACTCGACGGCGCGGCGGTACGTCGGCTGAGCACCGCGAGGGGTGCGTTCAGCGGTGAGGCCGCTCACCGCCTGCCGCCCCCAGCGCCTCCAGCAACTCCTCCGTACCGTCCCCGCCCGTGGTCCGCCGGAAGCCCTCCGCGATCACCTGGGCCGCCCCGCGGCCGGAAGTCGTGCACCACTCCCACCACCTGTCCAGCTCGGCCGCGTCGAGGCGTTCCGCCGGGACCAGCGCGGGCCAACCGCAGGCGCGGGCCTGCGCGGTCACCTTGGCGCCGCCCTCCACCGGGTCGACCGCGAGGGCCGGCACCCCGGCCCGCAGCGCGAGCACCATGCCGTGCAGCCGGTCGGTCACCACCACGTCCAGCCGCGCGAGGACCGCCTCCAGCTGGGCGGGCGTCGCGCACAGCCGCCAGTCGCGCACGTCGAGCCGGGTCTCCAGTTCCAGCCGGGCGCAGTCCCGGCCGGACAGCCAGCGGGTCACCCCCTCGGCGACCCGCGCGTGCAGCTGGCGTGCCCCGTACTCGTGCTGCCCGTGCGTGAGGATCACCCCGGCCACCGGCCGGTCGGGCGCAGCCGGCGCGCGCGCCGCCAGATCCGGCCTCGGTTCCGCACCGGGAGCGTCCCGCGCCACCACCCGGTGGAACCCGGTGACGGCCGGGCAGGAGGCGTCCACGACGGACGTGCCCACGGCGATCCGCACACAGTGCGCGAACCGCCGGTGCAGTTCCTCGAGCTGCGGGCCGTGCAGGGGACCGCAGACGAACACCAGATGGGAGTAGTCCTCGGGCCGGACCTGCGTCAGCGACGGCCCCTCCGGCCGGAACCCGGGACTCCACGCGACGTCATGCTGCACCCCCGCACGCCGGAGCACCTCCCGCACCCGCTCCAGCGCCAGCACGTCCCCGGCGGTCGCCTCCCCGTGCAGAAAGGCGAACCACCCCGTCAGCAGAACCCTGCTCCCCGGCGCCACCGCGCCCGGGTGCCCGCGCCGGCGCACGGGCAATCACCGTCCCCGAAGGCGTGGGCGGCCGGGCCGCTTGCGGTCCCCGGGGAGCCCGTGTCTCATGGGGGAGCGGCCACCCCCGCACGGTGACGGGACGGTCCGGTTCCGCCCGGTGCCGCACGGGAGGCGGGATGTCCGGACGGTCGTACGGCCCCGGTGTCATGGCGGTGGTCCTCCTCGCCACGGCCGGTGCCTGCGCCACACCGGCCGAGCGGCGCGACGCGGTCACCGCGCAGGTGACCCGGTTCGAGCAGGCCCTGGACGCGGAGCAGCCACGACGGCTGTGCGCCGCCCTCGCCCCCACCACCCGCGAGGAACTGGAACAGTCGGCCGGGCACCCCTGCGACCGGGCGATCGGCGAGCAGCGGCTCCCACCGGCAGGCCCGGTCCGGCACGTCGACGTCTACGGCGAGCAGGCGCGCGTGGTGCTGGCCCACGACACCGTCTTCCTCGCGCACTTCCCCACCGGGTGGAAGATCACGGCGGCCGGGTGCCGGCCCCGGCCGCAGCGCCCGTACCAGTGCGAGATCAAGGGCGGGTGAGGACGAGTGCGGACCCTCTTCGTCACGACCCTGCTCGTCATCGCCGTCGGTCTCGCCTACTTCACGGCGGTGGGACTGATGCACCGATGACCCCGGCACCCGAAAGGCCCGGCGGGACCACTGCACGCAAGGTGCGCCGCTTCCTCCGCGACAACGGCCTCGGCCTCTTCTTCCTGATCGCCTTCCTGCTGGCCCTCGCCGGACAGGCGCTGGCGGGGCGTGCGGAGTTCAACGACCAGCTCGTCGCCGAAGGGTTCGCGCCGGTCGGTCTCGGCACGTATCTGACGTCGTCGGACTTCGCCGTGGACGTCACGGAGAACTGGCAGTCGGAGTACCTGCAGTTCTCGCTCTACATTCTCGCCACCGTCTGGCTGGTGCAGCGCGGTTCACCGGAGTCCAAGGAACCGGGGAAGACCGGCACGGAGTCCGACCGGGAGCAGCGGACGGGCCCGTACGCCCGTGAGGACTCCCCGCGCCGGGCCGCGGCCCGCGACTGGCGCGGCCTGCTGTACTCCAACTCCCTCGGCCTGGTGATGGGCGTCGTCTTCCTGCTGTCCTGGCTGGCCCAGTCGGTCACCGGGGTCGCCGCCTACAACGAGCAGCGACTGCGCCGGCTGCAGGCCCCCGTCGACTGGACCCGGTACCTGTCCTCCGCGGACTTCTGGAGCCGTTCCCTGCAGAACTGGCAGTCCGAACTGCTGGCCGTCGCCTCCATGGCCGTCCTGGCCATCTACCTGCGGCAGCGCGGCTCTCCGGAGTCCAAGCCCGTCGGCGCGCCGGACTCCGCCACGGGCGTGGAGGGCTGAGCGCCTGCGGGGCGGGGCACGCCGGGGCGTGCGCGGGGCGCGGGTTGGTACCCCGGGACGACACAGCCGCCGTAGGCCCGCACCCGCACTCGCATCGCGCGGCGCGGCGGATCGTCCCGGAGGTGGGGATGCGTCTCTATCACAGCCGTCCCACCGACCCCGGGCACCGCCGGCTGCGCCACGGCCGCGGCTTCCGCTACCTGGACCCGTACGGGGAGCCCCTGCGCGACCCCGAGGAGCTGGCCAGGATCAAGGCCCTGGTCATCCCGCCCGCCTGGCGCGACGTGTGGATCTGCACCAGGGCCGGTGGACATCTGCAGGCCGTCGGCACCGACGAGGCGGGCCGCCGCCAGTACCTGTACCACCCGCGGTTCCGCGCCGAGCAGGAGCAGGCCAAGCACGAGCACGTGCTCGACGTCGCCGAGACCCTGCCGGCCGTGCGCGAGGCCGTCGAGGGACACCTGGGCGACCGGGGACTGACCCGGCAGCGGGTCCTCGCCACTGCCGTACGCCTGCTCGACCTCGGCTTCTTCCGTGTCGGCAGCGAGCGCTACACCGAATCGAACCACAGCTACGGCCTCACGACGCTCCTGCGCGAGCACTCCCGCTGCCAGGCCGGCGCGGTGCTGATCACGTACACCGGCAAACACGGCAAGGAGATCGTGCGGACCGTCGTGGACCCCGCCGCCTGCCGTTCGCTCACCGCGATGCTGCGGCGCCGGGGCGGCGACGACCGGCTCCTCGCCTACTGGGAACAGCACGCCTGGCACTCCGTGACGGGCGACGACGTCAACACCTACCTCAAAGAACTGGCGGGCTGCGAGATCAGCGCCAAGGACTTCCGCACCTGGCACGCCACCGTCATGGCCGCCGTCGCCCTGGCCGTCTCGCACCCCGTCGCGCGCAGCGAGACCGCCCGCCGCAAGGCCATCGCCCGCGCGGCCCGCGAGGTGTCCGGCTACCTCGGCAACACCCCGGCGGTCTGCCGCGCCTCCTACATCAACCCGAGGGTGATCGAGCTCTACGAGGAGGGCGTGACCGTCGCCGAGGCGCTGCCCCACCTGGGTGACGAGGGCACCGACGGCCTGCCCGCCACCCACGGGCCGGTCGAACAGGCGGTGCTGCGCATGCTGCGGGCAGGTGTTTAGCCGGCACCGCTGAGGTTAGTCGGTCTGTCCCGCCGCCCGTCAGGACCGCCGCCGGAGCCGGCAGCCGGAGGACGGGCCGGCCAGACCCGCGAAGCGACAAGGGGCCGTGATGACCACTCCCGAAGAGAACCGCCCGAAGACCGACACGACCGACGAGGTCCTCACCCGGAAGAACGCCTCGGAGGCCGGCACCCCCGACGCCGGGGCCACCGGACGCACGGTCAAGGAAGCCCTCGAGGAGGCGGGCGTGAGCCCCGAGGACTTCGAGGAGAAGTGACCCAGAGGTTCACGGAGACCCAGAGGTTCACGGAAACAGGAGCCCATGAACAAGGCACCCACGGCCGACCCGGCGGCCCCGGTATCCGACGATCACCTCCCGGCAGGACGCCTGCACGGACTCCTGCGGCGCACCCGACGGGAGTACGCGGCGGGCCACGACCGCCCCCTCGGCGGCTACCTGGCGGCCATGGCGGGCTTCGCCGGCTACACGGCCGCCTGGGCCACCGCCGTACGCCTGCGCGGCCGGCCCCTGCCGGACCGCCCCGAGCCGTGGGACGTGGCCCTCACCTCGATCGCCACGTTCCGGCTCAGCAGACTTCTGACCAAGGCATCGGTCACCAGCCCGCTGCGCGCCCCCTTCACCCGGTACGTCGCCCCACAGGGCCCGGCCGAACTGCACGAGGAGGCGAAGCCGGAAGGCGGCCGCCACACCGCCGGGGAACTGGCCACCTGCCCGTTCTGCATGAGCGTCTGGGTGGCCTCCACGCTGACCGCCGGCCAACTCCTCTGGCCCCGGGCCACCCGCACGGCCATGGGCGCCCTGGCCGCCCTGGCCGGCGCGGACGCCCTGCAACTGGCGTACGGCCGCCTGATCGACAAGACGACGGGCGACTGACCGCGCATACATCGCACCCTCGTCCTGTGTTCCGACGGGGGCGACGCGGGCGGCGATGACAAGCGACCGTGATCGGGTCGATCGGGCCCGCCGCGCGGCGGCTCGCTCCGGTGCGAAATACTTTCCCGATGAGTGCACGCCGTTCCCCGGTCAGCCGACCGGTCATGATCCGGAGGGCCGTCGCGCGGGATGCCAAACGGCTCACGCGGCTGGTGCGTGGCTCAGGGGCCTACCAGGGCAAGTACGCGGCCGCGGTCGCGGGCTACCGCGTCGGTCCGGATTACATCGAGGCCCACCGCACCTTTGTGGCCGTCGGCGCCGACCAGCAGGGAGAGCGGGTCCTCGGGTTCTACTCGCTCGTCCTCGATCCACCGGAGCTCGACCTGCTGTTCGTCGCCGACGAGGCGCAGGGACGGGGTATCGGACGGCTGCTCGTCGCGCACATGCAGGCCGAGGCCCGTGCGGCCGGGCTCGACCGCGTCAAGGTCGTGTCGCATCGTCCCGCCGAGGACTTCTACCACCGTGTCGGCGCGGTGCGGACCGGGACCGCGTTCGCGAACCCGCCCGCCGTGCCGTGGGACCGCCCCGAGTTCGAGTTCCGCATCCCTGCGGAATGACGCGGTGTGCCGGTCGGCGAGGCACGGGCGATCGGTGTCAGCGGCGCGAGGTCGTGCCGTGTGTTAGTGTCACGGGTTTGCGTGGTCGTCGCGGTGGGCGTTTCCGCCCGTTCCGTTCAGCTTCCGCGTGGGCTGTTGAAACCTGCCGGGCCTTCCTCGGTACGTTCCCTACGGAAGGCTGTTCATGAAGCACCCCCATGACTCCGGCGTCGCTCACGTCAGTCCCGCTCAGCCCGGGGCGACGACCCCGGCCGTCACCTTCGCCGGTCTGGAACTGCCGACCCAGGTGCTGCGGACCCTGAGCGAACTCGGGGTGCGCGAACCCTTCCCGATCCAGGCCGCCACCCTGCCCGACGCCCTGCGGGGGCGGGACGTCCTGGGTCGCGGGCGCACCGGATCGGGCAAGACGCTCGCCTTCGGCCTGCCGCTGCTGACCCGTACGGCCGGGCGGCGCGCCGAACCGAAGCAGCCCCTCGCTCTGATCCTCGTGCCCACCCGCGAGCTGGCCCAGCAGGTCACCCAGGCGCTGACGCCGTACGCCGAGGCACTGCGGCTGCGGATCGCCACGGTCGTCGGTGGAACGTCGATCGGCCGGCAGATCGCCGCGCTGCGCGAGGGGGCCGAGGTGGTCGTCGCCACCCCCGGACGCCTGCACGACCTGATCGAGCGCAAAGCCTGCCGTCTGGGACGGGTGAAGATCACCGTGCTGGACGAGGCCGACCAGATGTGCGACCTGGGATTCCTGCCGCAGGTTTCCGACGCGCTCGACCAGGTGCACCCCGACGGACAGCGGATGCTCTTCTCGGCCACGCTCGACCGCGACGTCGATCAACTGGTCCAGCGCTACCTCCACGACCCCGTCGTCCACTCGGTCGACCCGGCCGCGGGCGCGGTCACGACGATGGAGCACCACGTCCTGGTCGTCCACGGCCCCGACCGCTACGCCGTCACCACGGAGATCGCCGCCCGCGACGGTCGCGTCCTGCTGTTCCTCGACACCAAGCACGCCGTCGACCAGCTCACCCGGCATCTGCGGGCCAGCGGGGTGCAGGCCGGGGCCCTGCACAGCGGCAAGTCCCAGCCGCAGCGCACACGGACCCTGGCGCAGTTCAAGAACGGCCAGATCACCGTTCTGGTGGCGACCAACGTCGCGGCCCGTGGCCTGCACGTCGACGATCTCGACCTCGTGGTCAATGTCGACCCGCCCACCGACGCCAAGGACTATGTGCACCGGGCGGGCCGCACCGCCCGCGCCGGTGAGTCCGGCAGCGTGGTCACGCTCGTACTGGGGAGTCAGCGCCGTGAGACGAGCCGCATGATGGCCGAGGCCGGTATCGAGCCGACCGTCACCAAGGTGCGCTCGGGCGAGGCGGAGCTGAGCCGGATCACCGGCGCCAAGGCTCCCTCCGGGATCCCGCTCGACGGCGGGCCCGCCGCCCCCCGGCCCAAGAACACCAACGCCCCCTTCCGCGGCCTCGGCACCAGCAAGGGCGCCTCCCGCGGCACCGGCGGCAAGTCCCGGAAGACGGACGAGGCCCGCAAGCTCGCCGAGGCCCGCAGGGCCGCCCTCGTGCGCCGCAACGGCTGAGAGCCCTTCCCGGGTGCCTCACCCACCGTGCCGCCCGGCCGCAGCTCAGGCGGCCCAGGCGGCCCAGCGGCTCAGGCGGCTCAGGCGTCGATGATGACGGGGATGATGAGCGGCTTGCGGCGGTGGGTGCGGAACGCCCAGTTCGCCACGGCACGGGCGATGAGCTGTTCGAGCTGGCGCGCGTCCCCGACGCCTTCCTCCGCCGCGGTGGCCAGGGTCTTCTCGATGACGGGGATGACCGGCTCGAAGGTGCTGTCGTCGTGCACGAAGCCGCGGGCCAGGAAGTCGGGGGCTTCGGCGAGGGCGCCGGTGTCCGCGTCCACGATCGCCACCACCGTCACGACGCCCTCCTCCGCGAGGGTGAGGCGGTCCTTGAGGGACGCCTCGGTGGCCCCGCCGACCTCCATGCCGTCCACGTAGACGTTGCCGGCGGGCACCTTGCCGGTGATGGACGCGCGCCCGTCCACAAGATCGACCACGACGCCGTCCTCGGCGATGACGACCCGCTCGGGGTCGACACCGGTACGGATGGCGAGGTCGCCGTTGGCCCGCAGGTGGCGCCATTCGCCGTGCACCGGCATGACATTGCGGGGCTTGACGATGTTGTAGCAGTAGACGAGTTCACCGGCGCTGGCGTGCCCGGAGACGTGCACCTTGGCGTTGCCCTTGTGGACCACGTGGGCGCCCCACCGGGTGAGTCCGTTGATCACCCGGTAGATGGCGTTCTCGTTGCCGGGGATCAGGGAACTGGCGAGCAGGACGGTGTCGCCCTTGCCGATGCGGATCATGTGGTCGCGGTTGGCCATCCGGGACAGCGCGGCCATCGGCTCGCCCTGCGAGCCGGTGCACACCAGGGTGACCTTGTGGTCCGGGAGCTTCTCCAGTTCCTTCGTGCTCACCACCAGACCGGACGGAACCTTCAGATAGCCCAGGTCACGGGCGATGCCCATGTTGCGGACCATCGACCGGCCGACGAAGGCCACCTTGCGGCCGTGCTGGTGGGCGGCGTCCAGGACCTGCTGGATGCGGTGCACATGGCTGGCGAAGCTGGAGACGATGACCCGGCGCGGCGCCGTGCGCATCACCTGCTCGATCGCCGGGTTCAGCTCACGCTCGGAGGTGGTGAAGCCGGGTACTTCGGCGTTGGTGGAGTCGGTGAGGAAGAGGTCCACGCCCTCCTCGCCGAGGCGGGCGAAGGCGCGCAGATCGGTGATGCGGTCGTCGAGAGGGAACTGGTCCATCTTGAAGTCGCCGGTGTGCAGCACCATCCCGGCCCGGGTGCGGATCGCGACCGCGAGACTGTCGGGGATGGAGTGGTTGACCGCCACGAACTCGCAGTCGAAGGGCCCGAAGCCGCGCCGGTCGCCCTCCCGCACCCGCACCGTGCGCGGCCGGATGCCGTGCTCCTTGAGCTTGGCCTCCAGGAACGCCAGCGTCAGCTTCGAGCCGACGACGGGGATGTCGCGCCGCTCGCGCAGCAGGTACGGCACGCCGCCGATGTGGTCCTCGTGGCCGTGGGTGAGGACCACGGCGACGATGTCGTCCAGCCGGTCCCGGATCGAGGTGAAGTCCGGCAGGATCACGTCCACGCCGGGCTGGGTCTCCTCGGGGAACAGCACGCCGCAGTCGACGATGAGCAGCTTGCCCGCGTGCTCGAAGACGGTCATGTTGCGGCCGATCTCACCCAGGCCGCCCAGGGCGACGACCCGCAGCCCTCCCTCGGGAAGAGGCGGTGCGGCTTTCAGCTCAGGGTGGGGATGACTCATACCCTGACGGTACCCGCACAGCGGGACACGGTGATCCACCGCCTGTGCGATCTCCACGGAGCAAGTGCCCGTCGGGCCTGTGCAGTCGCAACCCCCGTCATGGGGGGAGCCGTGATACGTGAGAGGGTCTGGGGCGTGAGTGAGACACCCCCGAACACCCTGCAATACCGCTTCGACGGGCCGGAAGAGGCCCCGGTCCTCATCCTGGGTCCCTCACTGGGCACCACCTGGCACAGGTTGTAGAGACCGTCCAGGTACGTCTCTGCCAGTCCAGTGAGGGCATGGAATTGCAGGTCGGAGCCTCTTGGTCCGGGTGGGTCTGACCAGTTGGTGATGGCTGTGTGACACGTGGGTGATACGCCGAGACCCCACCGAGGTCCGTCCGGACGGGATCTCTGCGCAGATCCGTGAGACGGCGAAGCCGCACCGGAGCACTCCGGTGCGGCTTCGCCGTGAGGTCGAACGCGGTGGCGCACAGGACGCGTTCGGCTCCTCACTCAGTGCAGCCGTGAGACGACGGAATCCCGCGGGGAGGCAGGGCGGGGCTGGCGCCAGAAGAGTCTCGTATCAGGGACCATTGAAGCTCCGCCGTGGCTGCGACCACGGACCGACCCGGAGTTTCAGTGCCCCGTCACCGGGGTGAGGGGGTCGTGCTCATGTGCGCAGCTCTCGCAGGAGCCGAGGGTGGACGAGGCAGGGAAGGGATCGGGAGCGGGCAGGGGTACGCCTTCCTGCATGAGGCAGCCGTTCAGGTCGGCCCGCGGCAGATAAGGGTTGGCGGTGTCACGAGCAGAGGAAGGCTCGAAGCGAGCCTCCGAACCGGCCTGCGGCCACAGCCCCGTCACCCAGGGCCGGCTGGCGACGGTGAAGAGACCCTTGGACCTGAGGACCTGCTCGTAGGCGCCGCTGCCCGGAGTCTCCGTCACCAACGTCCGAACCGTCCGGGGTGGAAGGGCTTCCGGAGCAGAGGACGGTCGAGGAGATGGCGTACTGAACGAAGTTTCGAAGGAAGGCGTGAACACCGTGTCGCCGGGCACAAGGGCTATCGCACCGAGGTCCTGAAATTCGGAGCTGGTCGGGATCTTCCCGCCAAGGGACGAACTCAGGCCCTTGTGAAGCACATACGCACACGCGCCTGAGCCGGAATTGACGATGGGGTTAAAATGATCATTCTTGGCCTTATTCTGCTGATCATCGGCCTGCTTGTCGGCATGGGTCTGCTGACGACGATCGGTGGCATCCTCATTCTGGTTGGCGCCATCCTGTGGATCCTGGGTGCGACCGGTCGCGCGGTCGGTGGACGCAAGCACTTCTTCTAAAGTCAGGGCGCCTCACCAACTCCCTGCGGCGACGTGTCCATGACTCCCTCTGCGTCGGGAAGTCCACACAGTGAGGAGCTTCTGGACCACTCGAGGCCGGGACGAGGTGAGAGCCCGGCCAGAGAGACAGCTGGGAACCCCGTGGGCGGGGCCATGCGCCGCCCACGCCCTGTCTCGTGGGCGATGAGTTTGCCCTGAGCCGGGCCCTGCCCTCAGGTCGTCGAGCGCAGAGCCTGGCTGCGGCGTGAGGCGGATGCTGCCGCTTTGGTACAGGAAGCGACGGGCGTGCCGGGCTGGGGCGCAGGGTGGAACGGGCTACGGACCAGGGTGCGCTCGGGCGACCCCTGACGCTTCCCGGACCCGGACGCTTTCGCACTGCACCGTGTCGGCGACCGCCTCGACCCGGAGTACGGCGGCACATCAAGCCACTTCGCCTTCGGCGCAGGCCGGCACTTCTGTCTCGGATCACACCTGGCCCGCGCCGAGATCATCACCCGGTCTGAGGCTGTTGGTCGCGCAATACCCCCGCCTGCGCTGGGTAAGCGGCTTCCGCCCCGTACCGGCCGGCTTCCTCAACCGCTGCCCCAGCCGATTGGAGGTGACCCTGTGACCGGCACCGAGCACTCGGCGGCCGAGGGCTACGCCGACAGCTACGTCGCCCACCACGTCCCCGGAGAACGCGCCCGCCTGCGCACCTTGGAGACCGCGTTCGACCCGGCGACCCTGCGGGTGCTCGGCTGTCTCGAACTGCCCGCGGACGCACACTGTCTCGACTTGGGCGCCGGAGCGCCGACACGGAGACCCGGTTCCTGCGCTTCCCGCCCTCCACGCGGGTCCGGGTGCTCCAGCACGACGCCATACGCGAGGACTTCCCGCCCGAGACGTTCGATCTCATCCACGCCGGCACTCTGCTGTGCCACCTGCCCCAGCGTGAGGAACTGCTGCACCGGGCCGTTGGCCGGGTCCGTCCCGGCAGCTGGCTGGTCATCGAGGACCTCTCTGTCCGCCCCGTCGACGCCTCCGCGCACCCTCTGTTCAGGAACGGTCTCTACAACCTGTGACCACGAGTGGCCCGATGCGTCGGGCGGCGCCCCCGGTGCGGACGCATCCGGGGAAACGATCGGCGAGTTCTGCCGAGGCGCCCTGGCGTGGACCGGCAGCCGAGTACGACGCAGCCGCAGGTGCCCAAGCGCTCGTCCGGTGTCAGCCCTGGTCTTCTGACGAGGGGTAGATCCGCCACAGCTGGGAGAGGTTCGGGCCGCCCCACATGCGGGTCAGACCGACCAGCCGGTCGTTGCCCTGGAGGTGGTCGGCGATGGCCACGGCATAGCGCGGATGCACGACCGAGACCAGGTAGAAGTCGTTGCCCCGCTCCGCGTGGGAAACCAGCCGCCAGTGCTGGCTGAGACTGTCGGTGCCCTCTCGGAGGGTCACTACGTCGGGCGGGTTGGCCCCTGCGGTGAGGCAGCGGCGGTTGGCGTACGACTCGATACGGACGGTGCCGTCGGCGTTCTGCCGCAGGAACCACCGGTGCGAGGTGTTGTCCTTGGCGAACGGGTCCTGTGCCCAGGTCTGGGTGTGGTTGCCGATACCGTCGTGCCAGTCGTTGCACATGAAGTAGGTGCCGGTGACGTGGTGGGTCATCGTCACCGATCCGCCGGCGAGCAGTACGAGGTCGCTCAAGACAGTGCTCCTCAGTCCGGGAGTTCTTCACAGGAGCGGACGCCCCAGACACTCAGCGTAAACAGCCGACTGCCGCTCCACAGCGTGGTCAATTGGCCGTTCTCCGAGGTCAAAGCCTGTCCGAGAGATCTCGAACAGTCGGACGGCGCGACTAGAACCACGTGACCGAGCGTCACCCACATGGGCAGCAGGTGGCGCAACGACGAGGCAGGGCACCGCTGCTTTCGAACGTGCAGGGTGACTCATACAGTGGGCGGCGGTGATCAGCAGGTCCGCCGGCCGGCTGCTCTGCTTCCCTCAGCCGGTCAGCCGGACCTGGCGGGCTCCTGGCAGGAGCCGGGCAACACGGTGGGCCTGAGAGGCGTCGTCCGCCACAAGCGCATGATCCGCAGCCGAGATCGCTCACCCACGTTCCCTTGAACGGGACCCCGACCGGAAGCGTCGCGGTCAGTCCCATTCGCCGCCGCTTCCCTGCGTCTGATGCGTCATCCGCCGTTCTGCTGCCGAAGAACAGCGTCGTCCTGTCTCCTTCACCGTGGTGCCGACGGCGCGGCCGACCATGTACCAAGACGACCGAACTCGCCGGAACCGGCGGTGCCGCTCCGGCGGCAGCGTGGCCGACGACGGCGCCCGCGACCAGCCGAGCAGCAGGACCCAACCAACGCCTGACCCGGCTCGTCGGACACCATGCCCCGCAACTGCTTGTACCGGTGGGTATCGGTCCGGACAGCGCCGTCACTCTCCTGATCACCATGGGAGACAATCCCGAGCGGCTGAACACTGAGATTTGCTGCCCTTTGCGGAGTCACCCCCATCGAGTACTCATCTGGGCGGCGGAGCACGCGCCGGCTCCACTACGGCGGCGACCGCCAGGCGAACGCCGCCCTGCACCGCATCGTCTTCACCCGGCTACGTCACGACCCACACACCCAGGCGTACTACGAACGCCGTACCCAGGAAGGCAAGACCCGACGCGAGGTCATCCGATGCCTCAAACGACGCAGCCCGGGAGGTCTTCAACCTGGTCAGACCAGTGTCCAGCGCCCCCGCGTTATAGGGGCGTCCGTGAGCGCAGGCTGTTACTGGGGGCGGCGTCCGGTGATGTCACCGCCGGGGTCGTCAGGTAGGGCGATGCGGGCAGTGATGCGTTTGCCGACCGGCTCCCGCTGGGCCTCGAAGCCCTGGGCGACGGCCATGACGATCTCCAGTCCGTGCTGTCCGACTCTGCCCGCATCGGCGGCCCGCGCTACTGGCAGGACGGGATCGCTGTCCCACACGACCACTTCCACGACGGCGCCGATGATGCGCAGTTCCATCAGCACGGGGCCAGGGGCGTACTTGCGGGCGTTGGTGACCAGCTCGCTGACCACCAGCTGGGTCAGGTCCATCGCGCGAGCGGACACCGGCAGGCCGTGCTCCGCCTGGACACGGGTGAGGAAGTCCACTGCCCGGTGACGCGCCTCAGCGATAACGTGCCCGTCACCGTCCAGCGCCACGGTGTCCTGTATCTGAGGGACGTCCGGCATTACGCTGCCCTCCCCCTGGGGGACTGATTCAGCCGGGTCCACCCTTGTTCCCCCTTCACACGTCCTGCGCGTACCCGGCACTATGCCTCACATGCCCCGTGAGAACCGCATAACGGGTCGCACGCGTGTTCGCCGTAGCATCGAGGCAGGTTACCGGCGTTCGCGCCGGGGTCTTGAGGTTCCATCAGCGAGAACAGTCGAGGAAACGGTGACAGACACCCACGGAGCAGCCCGGCCCGGCCACCTGTCGATCGGCCACACCGCCATCGACGGCATCCGGGTGGTCACCGTGCATGGCGAGATCGACCACGCCGTCAAGGACATGCTCAGCGAGGCCCTCATGTCCTACGACGGCGCGACGCCCCTGCGGACCGTGGTGGACCTCAGCGGCGTGACCTTCATGGACTCCAGCGGCATCAACGTCTTCGTCGCCGCACACCAGGCCGCGAGTGACGATCAGGGATGGCTGCGTATCGCCGGCGCCCAGGAATCGGTGCTACGGCTTCTTGGAATCGTCGGCCTGGACGAGGTCATCGGCTGTCACCCCACCGTCGACCAGGCACTGACCGCCTGACCCGCGCAGTGCCCGGCCACTGCGTCCTTCCCAGCTTCCGCGCCTGGGGCATCCCGCCGGCGTGAGCACCGCTGCACGGCCGCGTACAGCTCCTGCCCCGCCGTTCCGGCAGCGGCTGCCCCAGCACTCAGGCGATCACCGTCTCGGCCACCGTCTGCAGCTTGGTATGGGTGTGCTGGGACACCTCACGCAGCACCTCGAACCCGACGGCCGGCGCGAGCTGGTGGATCGTGACCGTCGAGGGCGGCGCAGGGACTCCTGCCGCGCTCGTCAACGGCCGACCTGCGGGGCGTCGCAGCTGGAAACGCCCGTCCCGGCCAGTGGAGTTCTCCGCGAGACGCAGTGTTGGCCGGTGCCCGCCGACGGTAGCCGCGGCGCAGTCGGCGACGTCCCGCTCAGCCCGACGTGCTGCGCGGCGGGGGATCCCTGCGCGCCGGACTGAGCCCCGAAGCTGCTTGAACCGTACGTGGACCGGTCGAGGCGGACTGGTCGAGACGGATTACCTCATCGTCGAGTGCACGAAAATCTATGCCAGCCGAAGTAGACATTCGTCTGCGGTGTGGTTATGGTTTCTCTCGTAGCCGAGATCAAGAGAGGCCCGGCAGAGATGAACTGCCGGGCAGCAGTACCGCAGTTGCAGTTCGCAGGACGGTGCGGTGGTGGAGTTCTGAAGCCAGAGCGGTTGCAGGACGGCGACGGGACTGACGACCGGACCGGGTGGCCCGCAGTGATCAGGGGCCGCCATGAGCAGCACCGCAGTGGCAGTACCAGTAAGTGAAGGTTCGCAGTACCCAGCAGTGAAGTCAGTGAGCAGTACCTCGGTGAAGGCGTCAGCTGCGGACGCGCGCACCGGGAAGTTCGGCAGTGGGGTTCCAAGCCAGAGCAGACGCAGGACGGGCGACGGGGCTGGCTGCCGAAGAGTGGCGCTGTTCGAGGCCACCAGCAGTTCACAGTTTCCGTTAGTGAGTAGTTGATCAAGAGGGAAGAACGGAGGAGCCGAGCGCCATCAGGATCGCCCGGGCGGAATTCTTGGCCCCGGGTACCGCAGGACATCGATAGTGAGGTGGTCTCCGGTCAAGCAACCGCGATCCCCGCGCACCCGACAGCGTCTCGGTCGGGTTTGCGGAAACAGAGGGCCGGTGCAGTATCAGGGCCGGCAGATGGTGTAGTAGTTCCTTCGGGGCCCTGGTGCCAGTACGGCGCCAGGGCCCCTCCACACGTTCCACGAGAGGTGCAATGACAGCAGACGACACGTTCGGCCGTCTCGATGACGACGACTACCCCGCCTACACCATGGGCCGGGCCGCCGAACTGCTCGGCACCACACAGGGCTTCCTCCGGGCCATCGGCGAACACCGCCTCATCACCCCGCTGCGCTCCGCAGGCGGACATCGCCGCTACTCCCGCTACCAGTTGCGCGTTGCCGCCCGCGCCCGGGAACTCGTCGACCACGGGACCCCCATCGAGGCCGCCTGCCGGATCGTCATCCTTGAAGACCAGCTCGAGGAAGCCCAGCGCCTCAACGCCGAATACCGCCGCGCCGCCGAATCAGCGAACCCGACGGCAGCAGCATGAGATGAGCGTGCCCGTCAGCGTCGGCGGGCACCGCACGCACGGTCTCGTGTGTGGCGTGATCATTTCCTGTGGTGACCCGGTGCGTGCGCGTGTAACGTCTGCGTCAGCTGTCGTGGTTCGGAATTCCCTGCCCGCGCCTTTGGTGTGGGCGTTTTGCTGTGCTGTGCCGCAGGGACCAGGACGATCACCTCCGTCTGCCAGATGGAGTGGGAGGCGTTCATCGACTGGAAGGCATGAGGCATGGCAACGGGAACTGTGAAGTGGTTCAACGCGGAGAAGGGCTTCGGCTTCATCGCCCAGGACGGCGGCGGCCCGGATGTCTTCGCGCACTACTCCGCGATCAACTCCACCGGCTTTCGTGAGCTCCAGGAGGGCCAGGCCGTGACGTTCGACGTCACCCAGGGCCAGAAGGGTCCGCAGGCCGAGAACATCAACCTGGTCTGACCTCGCGACCTGCTCGAGGGATCGCGCGCCCGCGTCCGGTGGCCGACGCCCACCTGGACGAAGGCGCGTGCTCTCGTGCGGGGCCGATGCAGGATCAGGGGCCGCGCAGCCATGGCTGCGCGGCCCCTGATGTGTGCAGGCCCCGGGCCGCCGCGACAACGGCTTGGAACTTCCTGCCCTCAGTCGCTGCAAGCGTCGTCGGGCACGGTAGCCGCGTGTCTGGCGCGGGGTACCGTGCAGGTGGGGGGAGCCGACGTTCAGACGCTCGTCCAGGCGCCGAGGAAGGCTTTCCGTCCAGCCGGATCGTCCGACCTGCGGTCTGCGTGCAGGACGCGCCAGGCGGTGAGTTCGAGATCTCGGAGCCACAGTTCTCCGATGACCTGTGTCTTGAGGTCGGGCAGATGGTCGGACTCGACGCCCCAGCGCTCCGCGGCCGGCGAGGTGATCGGTCAGACCCGAGAGGATCTGCCGGGCCAGGGCGGTTCCCTCTCCTGCCAGCGAACGCAGCACCGGATCCTTGATGTTGACGGGCAGCAGGTACGCGGTGCCCGAAGACTTCCACAGGGCCGACCAGAAGTGCTCTCCTGCCGCGGTGGGCGCGGGCAGCGCGGCCAGCAGCCCGAGGAGATGGCCGGTGGCCGCGTAGCCATCGGAGTGGACGGCTGCGACCACTGCGACGCCGGCGACGCCCTTCACGTCGAGCTGGCCCGCCTCACCGCGGTCGCAGAAGGCGTCAACGCACTGGGCTGCACCGAGGCCGTACGCCGCCTCAGCCACCGTGCTCACGGAATCGTGGGTCTGGCACAAGGCGGCAATCTGTTTTGTTGCGGGGGGCGGCCGTAGAACTCGCGGCTCTCCTCGACGGGGAGGCGAGGGCGACCGAACCGTCCGGCGCGTACCGCCAGGGCAGGCCGCCCTTCGCCCCGTCATCATCGACGCATGAGCCACACTCGGGCAGGCGTCCGGGGGCGGACGCCGATGTGCACGAGGTGAACCCGGCGACGAGTCGGTCCTGATGTCCAGCGTCATCACGGGCCCACCGGGTCGGCCCGGGCGGCCCGGTGGCGAGCGCTGCGCCGGGCATCCCGCAGCACCTCCAGCAGCTGACCTGCCGCCCGAGCAGCAACATGACGGCCACGGGCATCAGAAACGCGGACAGCCCGGTACCGGCCACGAGGAGAGAAAGTCCGTCAGACATGACGCTCATTAAAGTCCGTCAGACATGACGCTCATTTGACGCTCCGGCCGCCTCACAGCCCACGCCCAAGGCACCCCATGTGAACTGCAGATTTTCCTGCCCTCCACACACCTTGTGACGTGTTTCCGATGACGCATCACGTGGAGTGCGTGGCGATTCCGGAGCCTGCGGACAAGGGCGCCTGACCTCGGGTCCGTGAGCCAGGCGCTTGCAACAATCAGGCGGCGACGAGCTCCTGCTCGCGCTCCGGCGTTTTGACCTTGGGCTCCTTGTTCGGCAGCGAGAGCCGGAAGACCTTGCGCCACGCGGAGAACACCTGCTTGGGCAGCGGCCCGGTGACGTACTCCAGCTCGTACTTCTCGAACAGCGCGCGTACCTTCACCGCGACCTCGGCGTACCGGTTGCTCGGCAGGTCCGGGAACAGGTGGTGCTCGATCTGGTGCGAGAGGTTGCCGGTCATGAAGTGCATGGCCTTGCTGCCGCTGATGTTCGCCGAGCCCATCATCTGGCGCAGGTACCACTGGCCGCGTGTCTCGCCCTTGATCGACCGGCGCTCGAAGACCTGTACGCCCTCGGGGAAGTGCCCGCACATGATCACGGAGTGGGACCAGATGTTGCGGACCAGGTTCGCGGTGAACGTGGCGGCGAGCGTGGGGAGGAACGACGGGCCCGACAGCAGCGGGTGGATCACGTAGTCCTTGAGCACCTGCTTGCGGATCTTGCGGCCCACGGCCTTGGCCCGCGCGCGGAACTCCGGGTTCTTGCGGCGGCGCTTGCTCAGGTTCTTCCCGAGCTCCAGGTCGTAAGCTGCGATGCCGTACTCGAAGAAGCAGGCGTTGATGAAGTTCCACAGCGGCTGGCCGAGGTGGAACGGGTGCCACTTCTGGTCCTCGTCGACGCGCATGATGCCGTAGCCGAGGTCGTTGTCCTTGCCGATCACGTTGGTGTACGTGTGGTGCAGCTCGTTGTGCGAGTGCTTCCACTGGTCGGCCGGCGAGACGTGATCCCATTCCCAGGTGGTGGAGTGGATCTTCGGGTCCCGCATCCAGTCCCACTGGCCGTGCAGGATGTTGTGGCCGATCTCCATGTTGTCCATGATCTTCGCCACGGACAGACCGGCGGTGCCGAGCAGCCACGCGGGCGGGAAGATCGAGAACAGCAGAACGCCCCTGCTGACCAGCTCGAGCTTGCGCTGCGCCGAGATGACCCTACGGATGTAGGCGGCGTCTTTCTCGCCGCGGCCGGCGATCACTTCGTCGCGGATCGCGTCCAGCTCGCGGCCGAGCTCCTCGATCTGCTCCGCCGTCAGGTGGGCGGTGGGGTCAATGGCGGTCAAAGTGCTCCTACCGTTCGATGTCGCAAGGGCCCGCCGCGGCGGACACACAGGTCTGGATGAGGACGCCCGGCTCGGCCTCGGTGATCTCGCCGGTGCGCAGGTCGCGGACGGCGCCCGCCTTGAGTGGTGTGACGCAGCCGAAGCAGATGCCCATACGGCACCCGGAGGGCATGAGCACGCCGGCCTCCTCGCCGACGTCCAGCAACGGCGTGGCGCCGTCCGCGTCGACGGTCTTGCCGGTGGCGCTGAACGTGACCTCGCCGCCGGCGCCGGCGACGACGATGCTGGGGCGGAAGCGTTCGGTGTGCAGGCGCTCTGGTACGCCGTGCCCGTTCCAGAGCTCTTCGGCGGCGTCGAGCAGACCCGCGGGCCCGCAAGCCCAGGTCTCGCGCTCGGCCCAGTCGGGCACGAGTTCGCCGAGACGGGCGATGTCGAGCAGGCCGTCCGTGGCGGTGTGCACCTCGATGAGCCGCAGCTTCTTGTCCGCGACCAGATCGTGCAGTTCGTTGCGGAAGATCACGTCCTGCGGCCGTGGCGCGCAGTGGACCATGACGACGTCGTCGAACTCGATGTCGCGCAGCATGCCCATCACGGGCGTGATGCCGCTGCCGGCCGTCAGGTAGAGCACCTTGGCGGGCTTGGCCTGCGGCGGCACGAAGTCACCGGTCGCCTGGTCGAGCTGGATCAACGTGCCCGGTTTCGCCCTGCGGACCAGGTGGTTGCTGACCTTGCCGTCCGGGATCGCCTTCACGGTGATCGTGACGTGGCCGTCCTGGCGGTTCGTCGGCGAGGTGATGGAATAGGCACGCCACAGGCGCACCCCGTCGACGTCGACCCCGATCCGCACGTACTGACCGGCTGTGTGGCCGCGCCACCCCCGTCCCGGCCTGATCACGACAGTCGCCGCGTCATCCGTCTCGGGGTGCACGGCCTCGATGCGCCCCCGCAGGTCAGCGCCCGCACGCAGTGGGCTGACCAGGTCGAGGTAGTCCGACGGCATGAGCGGCGTCGTGACCATCTCCAGCAGTTTCCACGCCCTGCTGCGAAGGGTTGGACTCGTCATGACTCCAGCTTGCTGCGTCTCAGGGCGTAAAGTCCTGACCGCAGGACGTGAATCTGGTGGGTGGAATTGTTCGCAGGGAATAAAAACGTGAGTCGTGTAACCCAGAGGGCCAGCGCACTGGCCCTGGATGAGACGACGGTCACCGCACTTCGGGCCGCGCTGAAGACCACCGCCGACGAGGTCGTCCAGGCGATCATCGACGAGGTCCCTCCCTACGCCAACGCCCTCTCGGGCCACATGGGCGCCACCATCCGCCGAGCCGTCCGCACCGCCCTGGGGCACTACCTGGACCTCGCGAGCGGGAACGCCACCGGCGGCGACGGCGGTGACGCGGCCTACGAGCTGGGCCGCGGCGAGGTCCGCGACGGCCGTTCGATGGACGCCCTGCTCAGCGCCTACCGCGTCGGTGCCCGCGTGGCCTGGCGATGCCTGGCAGCGGGCGCCGTACCGGCTGGTCTGCCCGCCGCCGAGGTCGCCAAGTTCGCCGAGCTGACCTTCGCCTACATCGACGAGCTCTCCGCCGCCAGCGCCGCGGGCCACGCCGACGAACTGGCCGCCCGGGGCCGGGCCCACGAGCGCCACCTGGAACACCTGGCTCGCGACCTCCTCGCCGGCGCGAGCCCGGACGTGCTGCTGGCCTCTGCTCAACGGGCCGGATGGCAGCCCCCGGATTCGCTGACGGCGGTCCTGCTGCCCGCCGCCCAGGCCCGGCCTGCCTACCGCGCGCTCGACCCGAGCACCCTCGTCCTCGACGATCTGCCGGACGCCACCGGTGTGCTGCTCGTCCCCGATGCCGACCGATCACATCTCTTGCGGCAGCTGACCGACCGCACCGCAGTGGTGGGCCCGGCCCGGCCATGGACCCGTGCGTCGGCCTCGTACGCACGAGCCGTACGCGCGCGCTGCCTCTCCTCTGATATCCGCGACACCGAGGACCACCTGCCCGAGCTGGTGCTGAGCGCCGACGTCGACGCGTACGCAGACCTGCGTGCCCGAGCCCTCGCACCGTTGCACACCTTGCCTGTCGCGACCGCACGGCGGCTGGAGGAGACGTTGCGGGCGTGGCTGCTGCACCAAGGCAGGCGGGACGAGGTCGCGGCGGCGTTGTTCGTCCATCCCCAGACAGTCCGGTACCGGATGTCGCAGCTGCGGGAGCTGTTTCCGGATCTCGCATCGCCACACCGGGTCCTTGAACTGACGCTGGCGGTCGGTCTTCGGGCCAGTTGACGCGTACTTCGACCGTCCACGAACTCTCGGCGGATCCCGGCATCGTGCTCGGTGTCCACCTGGACGTCTCTGTAGCCGGGACGGTTCGGGTGAGCGACGCGATCAAGGTGCAGCAGCTCGGCTGACAGGGAGCGTTCCACCACGAGTCGCCCACCTGCCGATCCGTCAGGCCGGCGTCTCGCACGACCAGCCACACCGGGTCGCGATTGAGCGGGAGTTGACCGAGGAGGACGCCGGTCGCTTCGAGCAGGGTGCTGGCGAAGGCTGGAGCGACCGGGTTGAAAGGGCGGACTGTCGGCCGTGACGCCCCGTTTGACTCCCTGGGCACCCACATGTATGGCGATGGGCCAGGAAATGGGATCTGACCTCGGGTTTTCCGAAGACCGCTCAGGTCGACATCTTTCCGATGACCCACCAGGCCGGTGTGCCGCCACTGAACCGGTCGCGAAGAGCTCCTGAACTGCGGTTGTGGGCGCACAAGGTGCGGTGCGGGCGTTCAGTAGGGGGGACCGTAAGGGCTCGCGGAGCGTATCGAACAGCTCACCGGGCAGATCAATGAGCTGAACCAATGCCTGACCCGGCTCGTTGAACGTCACGCCCCACGGCTGCTCGTACCGGTGGGCATCGGCCCGGACAGCGCCGTCACCCTGCTGATCACCATGGGGGACAACCCCGAGCGGCTGAACACCGAGGCGTCCTTTGCTGCCCTTTGCGGAGTCAGCCCTATCGAGTACTCCTCCGGCCGGCGGCGCACGCGTCGGCTCACCCACGGCGGCGACCGCCAGGCGAACGCCGCCCTGCACCGCATCGTCTTCACCCGCCTGCGCCACGACCCGCGCACACAGGCGTACTACGGACGCCGCACCCAGGAGGGCAAGACCCGACGCGAGATCATCCGATGCCTCGAGCGATATGCCGCCCGAGAGGTCTTCAACCTGGTCAGGGCGGTATCCAGCGTCCCCCTGTTATAGGGGCGTCCGTGATACGTGAGAGGGTCTGGGGCGTGAGTGAGACACCGCCGAACACCCTGCAATACCGCTTCGACGGGCCGGAAGAGGCCCCGGTCCTGATCCTCGGTCCCTCACTGGGCACCACCTGGCACATGTGGGACCGGCAGGTTCCCGAGCTGACCCAGCAGTGGCGGGTCTTCCGGTTCGACCTCCCCGGGCACGGGGGCGCACCCGCCCACCCGGCCGGTTCGGTCACCGATCTCACCGAGCGGCTGCTCGCCACCCTCGACGGGCTGGGCGTGCAGCGCTTCGGCTACGCCGGGTGCGCGCTCGGCGGGGCCGTCGGCATCGAACTGGCCCTGCGGCACCCCGAGCGCGTCGCCTCGCTCGCCCTGATCGCCGCCTCCCCGCGCTTCGGCACCGCCGACGAGTTCCGGCAGCGCGGTGTGATCGTGCGGTCCAACGGCCTCGACCCGATCGCCCGCACCTCGCCGGACCGCTGGTTCACCTCCGGCTTCGCCGCCGCGCAGCCCGCCATCACCGAGTGGGCCGTACAGATGGTGCGCACCACCGACCCCGGCTGCTACATCGCCGCCTGCGAGGCCCTCGCCTCCTTCGACGTACGGCCCCAGCTCGGCGGCGTCACCGTGCCGACCCTCGTCCTCGTCGGCTCCGACGACCAGGTCACCGGCCCCGCCGAGGCCCGCACCCTGGTCGCCGGGATACCCGACGCCCGGCTCGCGGTCGTCCCCGGCGCCTCCCACCTCGTGCCGGTCGAGCAGCCCGCCGCCGTCACCGACCTGCTGGTGCGGCACTTCTCCACCGCCTGGCAGCAGCCCGCCTACGACTCCACCACCGGCCACCTGGCCGTGGTCGCCGCGCCCGTCCGGCCCGCCCCGGTCGTGGCGCCCGCGCAGCCCGCGCCCATCGCCGAGATCGCCCCGGCCGCCGTCGCCCCGTCGCAGGGCGCGGGCCGCCCGGACCCGTACGACGCCGGGATCAAGGTCCGGCGCGAGGTCCTCGGCGACGCCCACGTCGACCGGACCCTCGCGCAGGCGGACGACTTCTCCGGCGACTTCCAGGAGCTCGTCACCCGGTACGCCTGGGGCGAGGTCTGGGACCGGTCCGGCCTCGACCGGCGCACCCGCAGCGCCGTCACCCTCACCGCGCTCGTCGCGGGCGGGCACCTCGACGAGCTGGCCGCCCACACCCGCGCCGCCCTGCGCAACGGCCTCACCCCCGCCGAGATCAGGGAGGTGCTGCTCCAGACGGCCGTCTACTGCGGTGTCCCGGCGGCGAACAGCGCCTTCAAGGTCGCGCAGCAGGTGATCCGCGAGGAGACCACCCCGGAGGGGTGAGCGCCCGCCATCCGCACGCGTCAGGATGGACCCATGAAGCTCACGAAGAAGTCGCATTCGTGCGTACGGCTGGAGAAGTTCGGCCGGACGCTCGTCATCGACCCCGGCGGGTTCACGGAGGCGGACGCCACGGCCGGCGCCGAGGCCATCCTCGTCACCCACGAGCACCCCGACCACTTCGACGAGGGACGCCTGCGCGCGGCCCTGGAGGCCGACCCGGCGACCCAGGTCTGGACGCTGCGATCCGTGGCCGAGCAGCTCTCGTCGGCCTTCCCGGGCCGCGTGCACACGGTCGGCCACGGCGACACCTTCACCGCCGCCGGCTTCGACGTCGAGGTGCACGGCGAGCTGCACGCCGTCATCCACCCGGACATCCCGCGGATCACCAACGTCGGCTACCTCGTCGACGCCGGCAAGGTCTTCCACCCGGGGGACGCGCTGACCGTCCCCTCCCGCCCGGTGGAGACGCTGATGCTTCCGGTCATGGCCCCGTGGAACAAGATCTCCGAGGTCATCGACTACGTCCGCGAACTGAAGCCGCAGCGCGCGTACGACATCCACGACGCCCTGCTCACCGACCTGGCCCGGCCGATCTACGACCGGCAGATCGGCGCCCTCGGCGGCGCGGAGCACCTGCGGCTCGGCGCGGGGGAGACCGCCGAGGTGTGAGGGGCCCGGCCTCGGGCGGGACGGCTCTGTCAGTCCCGCCCGGTAGGTTGTGAGGCATGCGTATCGCGACCTGGAACGTGAACTCGATCACCGCCCGCCTGCCCAGGCTCCTCGCCTGGCTGGAGAGCAGCGGCACCGATGTGCTGTGCCTGCAGGAGGCCAAGGTCGCCGAGGAGCAGTTCCCCTTCGACGCGCTGCGCGACCTCGGCTACGAGGCGGCGGTCCACGCCACCGGCCGGTGGAACGGCGTGGCGGTGCTGTCCCGCGTCGGCATCGAGGACGTCGTCAAGGGCCTGCCCGGCGACCCCGGCTACGACGGCTCCACGGAGCCCCGCGCGATCTCCGCGACCTGCGGCCCGGTCCGCGTCTGGTCGGTCTACGTGCCGAACGGCCGCGAGGTCGAGCACCCGCACTACGCGTACAAGCTCCAGTGGTTCGAGGCACTGAAGGCGGCCGTCGCCGGGGACGCGGGCGGCAGCCGCCCCTTCGCGGTGATGGGCGACTACAACGTGGCGCCGACGGACGACGACGTCTACGACCGGGCCGCCTTCGAGGGCTCCACCCATGTCACCCCGGCCGAGCGCGCCGCCCTCGCCTCGTTGCGCGAGACCGGCCTGACCGACGTGGTCCCGCGCCCCCTGAAGTACGACCACCCGTTCACGTACTGGGACTACCGCCAGCTCTGCTTCCCGAAGAACCGCGGCATGCGCATCGACCTCGTGTACGGCAACGAACCGTTCGCCAAGGCCGTCAAGGACTCCTACGTGGACCGCGAGGAGCGCAAGGGCAAGGGCGCCTCGGACCACGCCCCGGTCGTGGTCGACCTCGACGTCTAGGAGCGCTCCGGCAGGAGGGTCACGGCACCAGCGACCGCAGATCCACCGACCCCGCCAGCGCGGCCAGCCCCGCGTCCCCGGGGTGCAGATGGTCGCCGCTGTCGTAGGCCGGGAGGATGCGCGACGGGTGTGCCGGGTCGCGGACCACGGCGTCGAAGTCGAGCACCCCGTCGAAGACGCCGGACTCGCGGATCCAGGCGTTGACCGCGGTCCGCTCGGCGTCGACGGCCCGGGTGCAGCGCGCCTCGCCCTCGCAGGGCAGGAGCGTCGCCGCGAGCATCCGCAGCCCGTGCGCGTGTCCCCGGTCGGCGAGCGCCCGCAGCCCGGCCACGACCTGCTCGGCGGTGGCCTGCCAGCGCACGTCGTTGATGCCCTCGAACACCACGGCCGTCCGCGCCGACGTCTGGGCCAGGACGTCCCGGTCGAAGCGGTGCAGCGCGCTCACCCCGGCGGCGTCGGTGGAGACGCCGTCGCCGGGGTACCGGTCGGTGACCACGCGGTTCCCGGAGATCCCCTGGTTGAGCACACCGTAGCGCGGCACCTCGCGCTGGCCCCGCAGCCGGTCCGCCAGGACGTCGGGCCACCGCCCGTTGGCGTCCGGCGTCGACCGGTCGCCGTCGGTGATGGAGTCCCCGAGCAGCACCACCGACCCCGGCCCGCCCGCCACGTCGACCCCCGTCAGCAGCGGCCAGCTGGTCAGCACGGTCGGGTAGGCCGCGGCCGAGACGTCCGCCGTGTGGTCCCCGGGCTCGCTCACATACGACCGCTGCTGCGCGAGCCGGTGCACGGGCGCCGCCGGGACGGCCTCGGGCAGATGGAAGCTCACCAGCAGATTCGCGTCCTCGGGCACCCGGAAGCCCAGCGGATCGCTGTACGCCTGGGCGCCCGCCGGGATCCGCACGCCCCGCGCCCCACCGAACGAGACCCGCACCGGTGTGCCCGCCGGCTCCGCGCCCGACCGCTGCACCGCCACCGTCGCGCCGCCGATCCGCACCGGACCGGCCGCGAAGGTGTTGTCGAACCGCAGCCGCACCCGGGGCCCGCCCGCCGACGTGTGCACCACGAGCCGCAGCGTCCGGTCCGTCCAGGGCCCGACGGCCGGGTAGCCGCCGGTCGCGGTCGACCAACTGCCCGTCCAGCCGGCCGCGGGGGCGCGCACGGCGACCGCGAACACATGCATCGCCGGGGCCTGAGGCAGCCGTACCGAGACCACCTTGCGGCCGGGCGCGAGGGGCACGGTCACGACGTACAGCCGGGGCCGTTCGGCGAGCGGGCCGCCGGGTGTGTTGAGGTGCGACAGGGCGACGGCCTTCGGGCCGAGCGGGCCGGTGCGCCAGTCGGGGGCGGTGAGGGCGAACGCGGACCGGGTGCCGCCGGCGTAGGTGACCACGGCCGCGCCGGTCACATCGGCGCCGGCCGTACCCGCCACGAGGAAGGCGAGCGCGTCGCCCCGGCCGCCCAGCCGCACCTCCTGCCCGGCGGCCCGTACGTTGTCGGGGGTGCCGCCGCGCCCACGCCACGTCAGCCGGGCCCCCTGCACGGTGAGCGCGCGGCCGGGCGTCCAGTCCGCGGCGGCCAGGGCCTGCGCGGAGAGCGAGGCGCCCGATCCGTCGAAGTCGGCCTCGGCGGGCCGCGCGTCGTCGCTGACGGCCGTGTTGTCGAAGAGCCGTTCCAGCGGCTGCGGTCCGGCGGCGCGCGCGGGCGCCGCCTGCGCGGCGACCCCGGGCACCAGCACGGTGACCAGAGCGAGGACGACGACGGAACTCCACGTACGTAGGCGCACCTTCGAATCCTCCCGTTCCCGGCCGCTCAGGCCGGTGGACGACCGCACATGACATCGGACGAGTGGTTCGTGAGTGGTTCTGCCGGTTCTGCCGGGACTCAGGACGCACGGAGAAAGTAGGGAGGGCGGAGTGACCCGTCAACGCGCCATGCCCGAACTCGGCGTGAACTCGCCCGGAATCGACGGTCCGCGCGCCTGTGGTGCGTTCGGCCGTGCGAATGACACGCTGGAGGTATGAAGATCCCTTTTCTGGGCGGCCGGCCGGAGAAACGCGGTGCCGTGGACCCCGAGGGCATCGCGGAACTCCTCGCCGAGTGCGAGCTGTTGCGGTCCCTCGCCTTCCGGGCGGGGGTGCGACTCGACGACAGAGCCGAGTCGTTGGAGGCGCTCGACCAGTTGCTGCCGCGCTGGCGGGACGATCCGGAGGTCCTGCCGTGGCTGGGCAACGACGCGGGGCTGTACCTCGGCACGGTCCTCGTGCGGACGGTGCCGGGGGCCTCCTGGATGATCCGGGCGGACGGGCAGCCGCTGGTCCGGCTGGCCTCGGGACGGGAGTTCGACGTCGTGGCCGCCGGGCATGAGTGGGCGATCAACGGGGTGCCCGAACTGTCGCAGTGGTACGGGGAAGTGGCCGAGACGTGAGGCTTTGACCTGCACTTCCGGATAAGAACGGTGTAAATACGGCTTATGCCCGAAAAGTGCGTGTCGTACGTCGAGTCCCCTCCGGCCTGGATAGTTTGCGGCCACCGCATCACAGCTGAAGAGGACTGGGGCTGGGCATGGCCGGCGATCCGATGACCGAACCGCGTGACGTCGACGCGTACGGAGGGGACCCGCCCGCACGGGAGGGCGGCGCGGGCGTGGTCAACGGCGTTTCCCCCACCGCGATCCACGCCCGCCACGACCTCGACTACGATGATTCGTCCGTCCCCAGGGCCATGGAGGTGGCCCCGTCCGCGACCAGGGACGCTGCTGCCGGGTGGGGATCCCCCCACGGCCCCGGGACCACGGGGCGGCAGGGGGCAGCAGTCACAGAGCCATACCCGCCCGGCGCCGGCCGGAGATCACTGCTCGCGCAGGGGGATCGACACGTACGACGGGTCGTCCGCCGGTGAGGAGAAGGTCAGCCGCGCGCCGGACGGGTTGTGCTCGATGTAGAGCGGGTCCACCGTGTCGACGACGAGGGCCAGCCGGTGCCCGGCCGGGACGTCCCAGGCCGTGGAGTACAGCTCCAGGTCCAGTCCGAACGGCTGCCCGGGCGTGCGCCCGTGGAAGGTGTACGGCGCGTTGGTGACCAGCTTGCCGATGCCGAGCGGGCCCACGTCGTACAGATAGGCGACGAGGGTGCCGCTCTCCTCGGTCGGGGTGACGGTCGTGTGCAGCTTGGCCGTTCCCCGGATGTGCTGTGCGGCCGGGTACTTCCCGGACTGCCAGACGGCCGCCCAGCGCCGGGGGAGGAGCGGGATCGAGGCCATCGGGGGCACATGGGCCACCTGGTCGAGGATGCTGGAGAGGAACACGACGCCGGCGTCCGCGCCGGAGTCGACGTTCGCCCGGATCGTGGTCGACTCGCCGAGGGCGAGCTTGCGTTCGGTGGCGGCGACGGACTTCCAGTCGGGGTAGCTCTCGTAGCCGCCGGTCGAGCGGGGCTTGAGCTGGACGGGCGGCTCGCGGTCGATGCCGTTGTCCTCGCCCCGCAGATACCGGTCGAACCAGCGCTCGGTGTCCTTCCACACGTCGTTGGGAAGGCCGAGCAGGCCGGTGATTTCCGGGGTGGCGTGGTCGCCGGGACGCATCTCCAGGCGCTTGGGGCCGGTCAGCTTCTCGTAGAAGTCCGCGACCTGGTTGGGCGGGAAGACGGTGTCGCCCCAGGCGTTGGCCAGCATGACCGCGGCGCCGCTGTCGTTCAGCTGGTCGACGTAGGTCGCGGCCGAACGTTTCTTCCCCCAGTTGATCAGCTCCTGTTCCCGCGACAGGTCGGAGGTGTAGAAGTCGTGCCAGATCCCCTTCAGTTCCGCGCTCTGGCGTCCGGTGATCCGGCCCGCGCCGTCCAGCAGCGCTCCCGCCTGGACGTGCTGGGTGCGCCCCGAGTAGATCGAGCCGATCAGATCGGCCCAGCCGCTGAGCGCGGCGACCGCCCGGACGCGCTTGTCGTGCGCGGCGGCGAGCAGGCTGATCCCGGCGCCGTAGGACACGCCCGCCATGCCGATGTGCCGGGGATCGGCCGGGGTGTTGGCCAGGGCCCAGTCGATGACCTTGGAGGCGTCGGCTATGTCCGGTGGACCGGCCACTTCTATCTCGCCGCCGGACTGCCAGAAGCCGCGCACGTTGTAACTGACCACGACATAGCCCGAGTCCGCGAGTTTCTGCGCCTGCGCGGCGTACTGGACCTGGGGCAGGCCCCAGCTCGTGGGCAGGACGAGCAGCGGGTGGCGGTCTCCGGCGCGGGCGTTGGACGGGGTGACGACGTTGGCCTTGAGCGTGACGCCGCCGTCGCCGGCGATGTCGACGAACCGGATGCCGTGCGGGGCCGCCTGGGCCGCCGGGGCGGACCCGAGGACGCCACCGGCGACCAGGGTCGCGGCGACGATGCCCACGGCGGTCGTGCGCGGGGTGGTGCGTTGGGTTCCCACGGGTCACTCCTCACTCGTGCCAGTGCAAAGTGACCCGACGGTAACCGCGGCCGTTTACCGTAAGTAACCCGTCGGTAAGTTACGTGCCAGTAACGATTAATGGAATGTGATGTACCTCAGGAGGCGCGGTGGCTACCGCGCGCAGGAGCGGGCGCGGGCAGAGCGGTCTGCGCGGCCCGCGTGACGTCCGCGACCAGCTCCACCACGTCCGGGCCGTACGCCTGCGAGTTGACTATCTTCAGCAGCAGCACGAACGAGCCGGTGCCGTGCTTGCGGGACAGCCGCTCGTGATTGCGGGCGAGATAGCGGGTGGCCGCTTGGTTGGTGATCGCGGTCTGCCCGCAGAACAGGAAGACGGGGCGCGGCCCCTGGCTCTCACCGACGGTGAGCCGGGCCAGCAGCGCGTACTCCTCCTTGCCGACCTCGACCTGGTAGCGCTCGGAGCCGATCTGGAACGACCCGCGCTCCGGCCCGGGTTCGGAGTCCGTGTTCACCCGCACCCCCGGCAGCAGCGAGGCCAGATGCGCGGCCATCCGGCGGTTGGAGGCGGGCCCGCCGACGCAGAACTCGGTGCGTTCGCCGAAGCCCTGGCGTGCCGCGTCGTGCGGGATGATCTGCGCGTGGGCGTGGCAGTCCTTGATGAGCGCGGCCAGCTCCAGCAGGGCGAACACGTCGTAGCGCATCACCGTCAGCTCGGGCCCGCCCGCCCCGCGGTTGACCACGAGGAGCGACTCCGCGTTCTCGGGCAGCCCGAAGAACGCCTGCTTGCGGCGGAGTTTGCGCCGCCACAGATAGGTGCGGGCCAGCCAGCCGAGCGCGGCGCTGATGCCGGCCGCGACCACACCCAGGACGATGTTGCGCACGTCGTCATTCATGGGCGCGCATGGTAGCGGGCCGACGCGCTTGGTACGTACCCGTGTTCGACACATGGCGTTCGCGTGAAGCGTGCCGGACGCGGTCTGTCGGGACCCCGGGGATGCGGTTACGCTGCGCGGACGGTTCTGACTGGAGGTGCGGATGCGTCGCCCTGTCGCACGGAAACTGTCGGTCCTGGCGGTCTCGGCCGCCGTGCTGTCGGTGGGGGCGGCGGCTCCGCCCGGCACCGGCGCCGCACGGCCCGTGGAGAAGGTGCCGGTGGCCGCCGGATACGGGGGAGCGGTGTCCAGCGTCGACCCGGACGCCACCGCCGCCGGCATCGAGATCCTGCGCAAGGGCGGCAACGCGGTCGACGCGGCCGTCGCCACCGCCGCCGCGCTCGGTGTCACCGAGCCCTACTCGGCCGGCATCGGCGGGGGCGGCTACTTCGTCTACTACGACGCCACGTCTCGCTCCGTACGCACCCTCGACGGCCGGGAGACCGCGCCGCTCAGCGCGGACTCGGGGCTGTTCGTGGAGAACGGCTCCGCGATCCCCTTCGCCCAGGCCGTCAGCAGCGGCCTGAGCGTCGGCACCCCCGGCACCGCCGCCACCTGGCAGAAGGCGCTGGACGCCTGGGGCAGCGAACGGCTCGGCACGGTGCTGAAGCCGGCCGAGCGACTGGCCCGCGACGGCTTCACCGTCGACGAGACGTTCCGTTCGCAGACCGCCGCCAACGAGACCCGGTTCCGCTACTTCCCGGACACCGCGAAGCTGTTCCTGCCGAACGGCCGGCTGCCCGTCGTCGGCTCCACCTTCAAGAACCCCGATCTCGCCCGCACCTACGCCGAGCTGGTCCGCAAGGGCGTCGGCGAGCTGTACCGGGGCGACCTCGCGCGGGACATCGTACGGACGGTCAACACACCGCCCGTGGACGCCCGTTCCGGCTGGAACGCCAGGCCGGGCGACCTCACCGCCAAGGACCTCGCGCGCTACCGCGTCCGGGCGCAGGCGCCGTCGAAGGCCACCTACCGCGGGCTCGGCGTGTACTCCATGGCGCCGTCCTCCTCCGGCGGCACGACCGTCGGCGAGGCCCTCAACATCCTGGAGAACACCGACCTCTCCCGGGCGAGCGACACCCGCTATCTGCACCGGTTCATCGAGGCCAGCCGGGTCGCCTTCGCCGACCGGGGGCGCTGGGTCGGCGACCCCGCCTTCGAGGACGTACCGACGAAGGAGCTGCTGTCCCAGCGGTACGCCGACTCGCGGGCCTGCCTCATCAAGGACGACGCGGTGCTGACCAGCCCCGTCGCCCCCGGTGACCCCCGCCACCCGGCCGCGTGCGACGCGCGCGGCACGGCGGCCCCCACCACCTACGAGGGCGACAGCACCACCCATCTCACGGTGGCCGACAAGTGGGGCAACGTCGTCTCCTACACGCTCACCATCGAGCAGACCGGCGGCAGCGGCATCACGGTGCCCGAGCGCGGCTTCCTGCTCAACAACGAGCTGACCGACTTCTCCTTCACCCCGGCCAGCCCCGCCGTCCACGACCCGAACCTGCCGGGCCCCGGCAAGCGGCCGCGCTCGTCGATGGCCCCGACGATCGTCCTGGACCGGCACGGCAAGCCGGTCGTCGCGGTGGGCTCACCCGGCGGCGCGACCATCATCACCACCGTGTTGCAGACGCTCACCGGCTTCCTCGACCGGGGGCTGCCGCTCGTCGACGCGATCGCCGCGCCGCGCGCCAGCCAGCGCAACGCGGCCACCACCGAACTCGAACCGGGCCTGTACGACAGCCCGTTGCGGGCGCGTCTGGAGGCGATCGGGCACGGCTTCCGGCTCAACCCGGAGATCGGCGCCGCCACCGGCGTACAGCGCCTGCCGGACGGCCGGTGGCTGGCCGCCGCCGAGAAGGTCCGGCGCGGCGGCGGCTCCGCGATGGTGGTGCGTCCGGCGCGCTGACGCCGGGCGCGGCTCACCACCGGGGCGCGACGCTCACAACTCGGGGGCGGGCGGCAGCTCTTCCGTACGGAAGACGAGCCGTCCGTCCTCCACGTCCACGGTGACCCGGCCGCCCTCGCCGACCCGCCCGTCCAGGAGCAGCCGGGAGAGCTGGTTGTCGACCTCCCGCTGGATGGTGCGGCGCAGCGGGCGGGCGCCGTACTCGGGCTGATACCCGCGCTCGGACAGCCAGTCCACGGCCGCGTCGGTGAACTCGACCTCGACGCCCTGGGCGTTCAGCATCCGGCGGGTCTTGTCCAGCATCAGGTTGGTGATGCTCTTCAGCTGCTCGGTGGTGAGCTGGCGGAAGACGACGATCTCGTCGATCCGGTTGAGGAACTCGGGCCGGAACTGCTGGCGCAGCGGGCGCAGGATGCGCTCGGTGCGGGCCTCGTCGTCGGCCTGCCCGTCGCCCGAGCCGAAGCCGATGCCGGTGCCGCCCCTGCTGATCGCCTCCGAGCCGAGGTTGCTGGTCATCACGATGACCGCGTTGGTGAAGTCCACCGTGCGGCCCTGCGAGTCGGTGAGCCGGCCGTCGTCCAGCACCTGGAGCAGGATGTTGAAGACGTCCGGGTGGGCCTTCTCGATCTCGTCGAGCAGCAGCAGCGAGTACGGGTGCCGCCGCACCACCTCGGTGAGCTGGCCGGCCTCCTCGTGCCCGACGTATCCGGGCGGGGCGCCGATCAGCCGGCTGACGGTGTGCCGCTCCTGGTACTCGCTCATGTCGAGGCGGACCATGCGGTCCTCGCTGCCGAACAGCGCCTCGGCGAGCGCCCGGGCCAGCTCGGTCTTGCCGACGCCCGTCGGGCCGAGGAACAGGAAGCTGCCGATCGGCCGGTCGGGGCTGGCGAGTCCGGCCCGTGAGCGCAGCACCGCGTCGGAGACCACGCGCACCGCCTCGTCCTGGCCGACCACCCGCTGGTGCAGATGCTCCTCCAGGCCGAGCAGCCGGTCCTTCTCCTCCTCGGTGAGACTGCTCACCGGGATGCCGGTCTGCCGGGACACGACCTCGGCGATGTTCTCCGTGGTGACCGTCAGATGCATGCCCTCGTCGACCTCGGAGTCCCCGCCGGCGTCCGCGATGCGCTGCTTCAACTCGACGATGCGGTCCCGCAGATGGGTCGCCTGTTCGTACTGCTCGTCGGCGACGGCCTGGTCCTTGTCGCGGATCAGCTGCTCGACCTCGCGCTCCATGGCCCGTACGTCCGTGCCCTTGGTCCGCGAGCGGAGCCGGACCCGGGCGCCGGCCTGGTCGATCAGGTCGATCGCCTTGTCGGGCAGCCTGCGGTCGGTGAGATACCGGTCGGACAGCTCCACGGCGGCGACGAGCGCCTCGTCGCTGTAGCGGACCTGGTGGTGGGCCTCGTAGCGGTCGCGCAGGCCGCGCAGGATCTCGATGGCGTCGGCCGTGGTGGGCTCGGGCACGAGGATGGGCTGGAAGCGGCGGGAGAGCGCCGCGTCCTTCTCGATCCTGCGGTACTCCTCCAGCGTGGTGGCGCCGACGATGTGCAGTTCGCCGCGGGCCAGCGCGGGCTTGAGGATGTTGCCCGCGTCCATGGCGCCGCCCTCGCCGCCGCCCCCGGCGCCGACGACGGTGTGCAGTTCGTCGATGAAGACGATCAGCCGGTCGGAGTTGGCGCGGATCTCGTCCACGATGGTGGTGAGGCGTTCCTCGAAGTCGCCCCGGTAGCGGGTGCCCGCGACCACACCTGTCAGGTCCAGGGCGATGACCCGGCGGCCGTTGAGCACGTCCGGGACGTCCCCGTCGGTGATCCGCTGCGCCAGGCCCTCCACGATCGCGGTCTTGCCGACACCGGCGTCGCCGATGAGCACCGGGTTGTTCTTGCCGCGCCGCGAGAGCACCTCCACGGTCTGCTCGATCTCCTCGTCACGGCCGATGACCGGGTCGATCCGGCCCTGCCGGGCCAGATCGGTCAGATCACGGCCGTACTTGTCGAGGGTGGGCGTCCCGGTGTCGACGCGCGGGCGCTGATCGGGCCCGGGCCGGGGCGGAGCCGCCTCCGGGGAGTCGGGGGACATCCGGCCGGACGGCGCGAAACGGGCCTCGTTGAGGATGTGCCCGGCGGCCGAGTCGGGGTTCGCGGCGAGGGCGCTGAGGACGTGCTCCGGGCCGATGTAGCCGTGGCCGCGGGTGCGGGCCAGATCGTGAGCGTCCAGCAGCGCCCGCTTGGCGGCCGGGGTGAGGGAGAGCGACGTGGGCGGCGGGGTCTCGCCCGGCGGATGCTGCACGGGGCCCGAGCGCTCGTCGATCTCGGTGGCGAGGGAGTCGGGGTCGGCGCCCGCCCGGCTGAGCAGACTCCGGGTCGGCTCGGCGGACAGGGCGGCCCGCAACAGATGCTGGGTGTCCAGGTCCCGGCTGCCGTGCTCGGCCGCGTACTGGGCGGCGCCCCTCACCAGCTCCCTGGCCGGCTGGCTGAGCAGCCGTCCGATGTCGATCTGGCGGGGGCCTGGGCGCGGTCCGCCGAAGAAGCGGGCGAGGAATTCTCCGAAGGGGTCGTAGTCGTCCGGACCACTGAAGCCACTGGTCATGGGCGTTCCCATCCGGCGTCCCTGCGCGGGCAGGGTCGCCCTCGCTGATCGACTGCCGGAGTCGGGTAACCCCGGCGGGCGCCGGTTACACCTGGCCGCGTTCGTAGAACACCTTCGCACGATCGATGGGCCGGGGCACCTCAGGCGGAGCGCCCGAGGTGCCCCGCCGGAGGGGGCCGAGGTCAGCGTGCCGTGAGGATGCGCGGGCCGTCGTCGGTGATCGCGACGGTGTGCTCGGCGTGGGCGGCGCGGGACCCGTCGTTCGTGCGCAGGGTCCAGCCGTCGGGGGCCGCGTGATAGCCGTCGTGGCCGCTCGCGGTGACCATCGGCTCGATGGCGAGGACCAGTCCGTGCCGCAGGCGCATGCCCCGGCCCGGCCGGCCCTCGTTCGGCACGCCCGGGTCCTCGTGCATCCGGCGGCCGATGCCGTGCCCGCCGAAGCCGTCCGGGACGCCGTACCCGGCCGAGCGGCAGACCGAGCCGATGGCGTGCGCGATGTCGCCGATGCGGTTGCCGACGACGGCCGCCTCGATGCCGGCCGCCAGCGCCCGCTCCACCGTCTCGATCAGCCGGACGTCGGCCGGGCGCGGGGTGCCCACGATGAAGCTGATGGCCGAGTCGCCCGCCCAGCCGCCCAGCTGGGCGCCGCAGTCGATGGAGACCAGGTCGCCGTCGCGCAGCCGGTAGCCGTCCGGGATGCCGTGCACGATCGCGTCGTTGACCGAGGCGCAGATGACCGCGGGGAAGGGCACGGGGGCGAAGGACGGGCGGTACCCCAGGAAGGGCGAGGTCGCGCCCGCCTCGCGCAGCACCCCGCGGGCCACCTCGTCCAGTTCCAGCAGGGACACGCCCACGTCGGCGGCCTCGCGCACCGCGGTGAGGGCGCGGCCCACCACCTGTCCCGTCACCCGCATCGCTTCGATCGACGTGTCCGTCTTCAGTTCCACCATGCCAATTACTATACCGGTATTTGAATGGGGTCCCGGCCGGGGTGGGTGACGGGGAGCGGTATTAGAATGGGCGCCATGGTGCGCACCCCCCTGACCCCCGAAGAGCGCGAACGCGGCGAACGGCTCGGCCGGCTGCTGCGCGAGGCGCGCGGCGACCGGAGCATGCCGGAGGTCGCGGCGCGCGCCGGCGTCTCGGCCGAGACCCTGCGGAAGATCGAGACGGGACGCGCCCCCACCCCCGCCTTCTTCACCGTGGCCGCGCTGGCGTCCGCCCTCGGGCTCTCCATGGACGAGCTGATCGGCCGGTGCGCGCAGGAGGCCGGCGCCGGCACCGAGGCCGCCGCCTGACGATCGTCACCTTCCGGCAGGGCGAGCGCACTCTGCGTTCCGCCGGAAAACTCCCCGTAGCGCGTTCGTAACACGGCTGGTGTTGCCTGACGGACCGGAGTGTTCCGGTCTGGCGGGGAGTCGGTCGATGTCGGTGGAACAACTCCCGTCTCGGGTACGGGAGTTCGCGAACTACTTGGACGGCCTGCTGGCGCGCCTCGACCAGGGCGGCGGCTGGTGCGGGGTGTTCTGGGAACGCGACCCGGAGGGCATGCGCGCCTGCCTCGACGGCCGCGAGGTGCCGCCCTGGGACGTGGTGGAGTCCCTGCTGAGCGACCTCGCCGCCCGCTACGGCACGGTCGACACGGCCGCCTACACCGAACAGGCCCGCGCACTGCACGCCGCCGCCGTCGCCGCCCACGACGCCCGACCCGGCGGACGCGACGCCCTCGGGGACCGCCTCGACGTCATGCTCCGCGAGCAGCGCTACGCCGCCGACCGCCGGACGGCCCTCGAACACGCCCTCGCCTCCGCGGCCACCCGCGCCGAGGCCGACGTCCTGCGCCTCGACCTCGCCTGGGCCCGCGACGACCACACCCGCGCGAGCGCCCGCTGCGAGGAACTGCGGCTGCGCATGGCGGCCCTGGACCTCCGGGAACCGGAACCGCCGATGTCGGGGCGGGCGGGCGAGGTCCGGCACCCGGACGTCCCCGCCGAGACCCCCGCCCCCAAGCCCCGTAAACGCCGCCGGGGCGGAGCCCGGTTCGCCGGGGCCGTCGAGGAGGACACCGGCCCCGTCGCCGTACCACCCGTCGTGGAGGAGCCGGCGCCCGCGCCGGTCGTCAGCGGGCGGGCGTCACCACGCGGTGCCCGGTTCGCCGGGGTCGCCGACGAGCCGGCCGAGGCGCCGCGACCGGTGACCGCACGGCCGGACGCGGCCGACCGCGAGGAGGTCCTCGCGACGGTCGAGGCGCTGCGGCGGCTGCGCGGCGCCGGGCGCACCGGCGAGGCGCACGCCCTGCTCGTGGAGATCGCGTACTGGCCCGCCGTCCGCTTCCCGCTGCTCGCCGAGGAGATGCGGCACGCCGGGCTCGCCGCGGACTGGGCGACCCTGCTCTGGGAAGCCGCCTCCCTGCCCGCCGAGCGCCTCGTGGCCGCCGCCGACGCGCTGACGGCGGCCGGCCACACCGAGGACGGGGAGCGCATCCTGCGGGAGGGCGTGGTCCGGCCCGCACCGGAGATAGGGCGGGCCGTGACCGGCCTGGCCGGCGAGGGACGGCACCGGGAGGCGCGGGGGCTGCTCGACGCGTACGTCCGCGTCCGCACCCCGGAGGAGGCAGCCCGTAGCGCCGCCGCCGACCCCGGCACACTCGTGCCGCTGCTGCTGGAGGCCGCCCGCCGTGTCTCCGACGAACGGCACTGGGACCTGGTGCACGCCCTCAGGGTCGCCGGTTTCACGGCCTGATCGCGCCGCGGGACACCGCCCGTCACATCCCTCCCACCGGCCCCATCCATCACCCTCAGGAGTGTGAAACGAGATGGAGTCAGCGGGTTAACGACGATGGTCTTGGCAAGGCTGTTCCAGGGGCTTACTTTCGAGCCTCTACAGCCCGCTCTACGGGCGTAGAGGCTCTGACGTCCCGTCGAAGGAGCAGCTCATGGCCAACGTCGTTCGTGCCGCTCTGGTCCAGGCCACCTGGACCGGCGACACCGAGTCCATGGTGGCGAAACACGAGGAGCACGCCCGGGAGGCGGCCCGCCAGGGCGCGAAGATCATCGGCTTCCAGGAGGTCTTCAACGCTCCGTACTTCTGCCAGGTCCAGGAGCCGGAGCACTACGCCTGGGCCGAGCCGGTCCCCGACGGGCCGACCGTACGCCGGATGCGGGCCCTCGCCCGCGAGACCGGCATGGTGATCGTCGTGCCCGTCTTCGAGGTCGAGCAGTCCGGCTTCTACTACAACACCGCGGCCGTGATCGACGCCGACGGCACCTTCCTCGGCAAGTACCGCAAGCACCACATCCCCCAGGTCAAGGGGTTCTGGGAGAAGTACTACTTCAAGCCCGGCAACCTCGGCTGGCCGGTCTTCGACACCGCCGTCGGCAAGGTCGGCGTCTACATCTGCTACGACCGGCACTTCCCGGAGGGCTGGCGCCAACTCGGCCTGAACGGCGCCCAGCTGGTCTACAACCCGTCCGCCACCCACCGCGGCCTCTCCTCCTACCTCTGGCGTCTGGAGCAGCCCGCGGCGGCCGTCGCCAACGAGTACTTCGTCGCCGCGATCAACCGCGTCGGCGTCGAGGAGTACGGCGACAACGACTTCTACGGGACCTCCTACTTCGTCGACCCGCGCGGACAGTTCGTCGGCGAGGTCGCCGGCGACAGGGCCGAGGAACTCCTCGTCCGCGACCTCGACTTCGACGTCATCGAGGAAGTGCGGCAGCAGTGGGCGTTCTACCGCGACCGCCGCCCCGACGCCTACGAAGGGCTGGTGCAGCCGTGACCAAGGACCTGCTGGGACGCCATCACGCCGTCCTGCCCGACTGGCTCGCCCTCTACTACGAGGAGCCGCTGGAGATCACCCACGGCGAGGGCCGCCACGTCTGGGACGCCGACGGCAACCGCTACCTCGACTTCTTCGGCGGCATCCTCACCACGATGACCGCCCACGCCCTGCCCGAGGTCACCAAGGCGATCAGCGAGCAGGCCGGCCGCATCCTGCACTCCTCCACCCTCTACCTCAACCGGCCGATGGTGGAACTCGCCGAGCGCATCGCCGAGTTGAGCGGCATCCCGGACGCCCGCGTCTTCTTCACCACCTCCGGCACCGAGGCCAACGACACCGCCCTGCTGCTCGCCACCACCTACCGGCGCAGCAACACGATCCTGGCGATGCGCAACAGCTACCACGGCCGCTCCTTCAGCGCCGTCGGCATCACCGGCAACCGCGGCTGGTCGCCCACCTCCCTCTCCCCGCTGCAGACGCTGTACGTCCACGGCGGGGTGCGCACCCGCGGCCCGTTCGCGCACCTCGACGACGACGCGTTCATCGCCGCCTGCGTCGCCGACCTCAAGGACGTCCTCGGGCACACCCGGCCGCCCGCCGCGCTGATCGCCGAACCCGTCCAGGGCGTCGGCGGCTTCACCTCCGGACCCGACGGCCTGTACGCCGCCTTCCGCGAGGTGCTCGCCGAGCGCGGCATCCTGTGGATCGCGGACGAGGTGCAGACCGGCTGGGGCCGCACCGGCGACCACTTCTGGGGCTGGCAGGCACACGCCCGCTCCGGCCCGCCCGACATCCTGACCTTCGCCAAGGGCATCGGCAACGGCATGTCCATCGGTGGGGTCGTCGCCCGCGCCGAGGTCATGAACTGCCTGGACGCCAACAGCATCTCCACGTTCGGCGGCACCCAGATCACCATGGCGGCCGGCCTCGCCAACCTGGGGTACCTGCTGGAGCACGACCTCCAGGGCAACGCCCGGCGGGTCGGCGGGCTGCTGCGGGAGCGGCTGCGGTCCGTCGCCGCCCAGGTGCCCCACGTACGGGAGGTGCGCGGGCGCGGTCTGATGCTGGGGATCGAGCTCACCCGGCCCGGCACCGACGAGGCCGACCCGGCGGCCGCGTCCGCCGTGCTGGAGGCGGCCCGCGACGGCGGTCTGCTCATCGGCAAGGGCGGCGGCCACGACACCAGCGCCCTGCGCGTCGCCCCACCGCTGACGCTCACCGTGGCCGAGGCCGAGGAGGGCGCCGCGATCCTGGAGAGTGCCCTGAGGAGCCTGTGACGGGCCCCGTCCGGACCCATGAGCGAGGGAACACGGCCATGACCACCACCCCGGAGCCCTGGGAGACCCTCCAGCCCGCCCTGTCGGTCCGTCAGGTCCTCACCCTGGAACGGGTGCTGGCGGGCGAGCCCGAGGTGGTGGCCGCGGCCGGCCAGCTCGACCGCCCGGTGCGCTGGGTGCACGTAGCCGAGGCCCCGGACGTCGGCGTGATGCTCAGCGGCGGCGAGATGGTACTGACCACCGGGGTGCTGCTCGCCGGGGACGAGGAGAAGCAGGCCGAGTACGTCCGCTCGCTGCACCGGGCGGAGGCCGCGGCCCTCGTCCTGGGCCTCGGCCGGGCCTTCCCCGCCCCGCCCGACGTGATGCGCCGGGCCGCCGAGCGGTGCGGGCTGCCCATGGTCGTCCTGCACCGGCCCTTCCCGTTCGCCGAGCTGACCGAGGAGGTGCAGTCCCGGCTGGTGCGGCGCAAGTTCGCCGCCGTCAGCCTCTCGGAGTCGGTGCGGACCGCGCTGACCGCGCTCATCACCGGCGGCGCCCCGCTGCAGAGCCTGCTCGACGAGATCGCCTCCCACAGCGCCTGCCCCGTCGTCGTCACCAACCTCGCCCACCGCGTCCTCGCCACCGCGGGGGAGCGGTCCGCCGTGGACGACGTGCTGCGCGACTGGGAGCGCATCGCACGCCAGGCCGGAGGCACCGAGGGCGACGGCTGGATCCGCGCCGAACTCGGCGGGCGCGGCGAACGCTGGGGCCGACTCGTGCTGTGCGGATACCGCGGCGACACCGCCACCGGGCGGCTCCTCGCCGACCGCGCCGCCGAGGCCGTCGTCCTGCACCGGATGCTCGGCGGCACCGCCGCGCACAGCTGGGAGGAGCAGTCCGCGCAGAGCCTGCTGACCGACCTGGTCAGCGGGGTCGTACCGGCCCGGCAGCTGCTGCCCCGGGCGCGGGCCGCCGGACTGCCCGTCAACCGGCGGACGTTCGTCCCGCTCGTCGTGCGCGACGCCGAGGCCGCCCGTCTGGAGCGGGTCCTGCGGCTGCTGGGCCTGTCCGGGATCGTCGCCGAACTCGCCGACGGGGCCACCGCCGTACTGCTCAGCCTCGCCCGGGACCAGGACGCCGGGGTGCTCGCGGCCAACTTCGCCGCCCGGGTGCGCTCGGAGTCGGGGGACGCCCGGACCGTCGTGGCCGCCGCCGACGCCCGGACCGTGTGGGACGAGGTGCCCACCGGGCTGCGCGAGGCCCAGCACGTCGCCGACGCCGTCGCCGACTCCTCCGCGGTGCTCGAACTCCCCGCCGTCGTACGGCTGCGGGACGTCCATCTGCGCGGGCTGATCCGGCTGCTCCGGGACGACCCGCAGGTGCAGTCGTTCGCCGAGCGCGAGCTGGACGGGCTGCTGTGCGGCCCCGACGAGGACCTGCTCGCCGTCCTGCGCACCTACCTCGCCACCGGCCGCAACAAGTCCCGTACCGCGCAGCTCCACCATGTCTCGCGGCCCGCCCTGTACCGCCGTCTGGAGGCGATACAGAGCCGGCTCGGAGTCGACCTCGACGACTTCGAGCAGGCCGCCTCGGTGCACATCGCACTCCTCGCGCATGACGCGCAACACGGTTGAAACATGCAATGACCTGCGAAAACGGCGGTGAAACATGGGTCCACGACAGGGTGACACCGTGGCACGCCCCACGCCCGCAGACGTGACACGGTGCCACTCAAAGCCGATCACCGGGCTTCCTACGCTCGCTGCACACCGAGCGACCGGAGGTCCCGATGAGCCCAGTGATCCGCGCCGCCCTCTTCCAGACCGCCTGGACCGGCGACAAGGAGTCGATGATCCAGGTGCACGAACAGGCGGTCCGGGACGCGGCCGCCCAGGGCGCCCAAGTGCTCTGCTTCCAGGAGCTGTTCTACGGCCCGTACTTCTGCCAGGTGCAGGACAAGGCGTTCTACGAGTACGCCGAGCAGGTGCCCGAGGGCCCGATCGTCCGCCGCTTCCAGGACCTCGCCCGCGAGCTGGGCATCGTCCTGATCCTGCCCGTGTACGAGGAGGAGCAGCCCGGCGTCCTCTACAACACGGCCGCCGTGATCGACGCGGACGGCTCGTACCTCGGCAAGTACCGCAAGCACCACATCCCGCAAGTCCCGGGCTTCTGGGAGAAGTTCTACTTCCGCCCGGGCAACCTGGGCTGGCCCGTCTTCGACACGGCCGTCGGCCGGATCGGCGTCTACATCTGCTACGACCGGCACTTCCCGGAGGGCTGGCGGGCGCTGGGGCTGGCCGGCGCCGAGATCGTCTTCAACCCGTCGGCGACCTCGCGCGGACTCTCGCGCTACCTCTGGCAGCTGGAGCAGCCCGCGGCTGCCGTCGCCAACGAGTACTTCGTCGGTGCGATCAACCGGGTCGGCGTCGAGGACCTGGGCGACAACGACTTCTACGGCACCACGTACTTCGTCGACCCCGAGGCCCAGTTCGTGGGCGAGGTGGCGAGCGACAAGGAGACCGAACTCGTCGTGCGGGACCTGGACATGGCGAAGCTGCGCGAGGTCCGCGACCGCTGGCAGTTCTTCCGGGACCGCCGGCCCGACGCCTACGGCCCGATCATGGCGCCGTGACCACCCCAGTGCCGACCACGGGAGGAGAGGGAGAATGAGCAGCCGTACCGTCATCCGCGGTGGTCTCGTCATCACCGCGTCCGACGAGATGCACGCCGACGTCCTGATCGAGGACGGCCGGATCGCCGCCCTCGCCGCGAGCGGCACCCCGGCCGCCGGGGCCTGGACCGCCGAGCGGACCATCGACGCCGCCGGGAAGTACGTCATCCCGGGCGGGGTCGACGTCCACACCCATATGGAGCTGCCGTTCGGCGGCACCTTCGCCTCCGACACCTTCGAGACCGGCACCCGGGCCGCCGCCTGGGGCGGCACCACCACGATCGTCGACTTCGCCGTGCAGAGCGTGGGGCACACCCTGCGCGAGGGCCTCGACGCCTGGCACGCCAAGGCGGAGGGCAACTGCGCGATCGACTACGGCTTCCACATGATCGTCTCCGATGTGAACGAGGAGACGCTCAAGGAGATGGATCTGCTGGTGGAGGAGGGCGTCACGTCCTTCAAGCAGTTCATGGCCTACCCGGGGGTCTTCTACTCCGACGACGGCCAGATCCTGCGCGCCATGCAGCGCTCCGCCGAGAACGGCGGGCTGATCATGATGCACGCCGAGAACGGCATCGCCATCGACGTCCTGGTCGAGCAGGCGCTGGCCCGCGGCGAGACCGACCCGCGCTACCACGGTGAGGTGCGCAAGGCCCTTCTGGAGGCCGAGGCCACCCACCGGGCCATCAAGCTGGCCCAGGTCGCGGGCGCGCCCCTGTACGTCGTGCACGTCTCGGCGACGGAGGCGGTCGCGGAGCTGGCACGGGCGCGCGACGACGGGCTGAACGTCTTCGGGGAGACCTGCCCGCAGTATCTGTTCCTGTCGACCGACAACCTGGCCGAGCCGGACTTCGAGGGCGCGAAGTACGTGTGCTCGACGCCGCTGCGGCCCAAGGAGCACCAGGCGCAGCTGTGGAAGGGCCTGCGGACCAACGACCTCCAGGTCGTGTCCACCGACCACTGCCCGTTCTGCTTCGTCGGCCAGAAGGAGCTGGGGCGCGGGGACTTCTCGAAGATCCCCAACGGCCTCCCGGGCGTCGAGAACCGGATGGACCTGCTGCACCAGGCCGTCGTCGACGGGCACATCTCGCGCCGCCGCTGGATCGAGATCGCCTGCGCCACCCCGGCCCGGATGTTCGGCATGTACCCGAAGAAAGGCACGCTCGCGCCGGGCGCGGACGCCGACGTCGTGATCTACGACCCGCACGCCGAGCAGGTCATGTCCGCCGAGACCCACCACATGAACGTCGACTACTCGGCGTACGAGGGCCGGCGGACCACCGGCCGGGTCGAGACGGTCCTCTCGCGCGGCGAGCCCGTGATCACCGAGCGGGAGTACACCGGCCGCGCCGGGCACGGTGTCTACACGCCCCGCTCCACCTGTCAGTACCTGAACTAGGAGCGGAGCACATGGACTTCGGACTCGTCCTGCAGACGGACCCGCCGGCCTCACGGGTCGTCGAGCTGATGAAGCGCGCCGAGGACAACGGGTTCACCCACGGCTGGACCTTCGACTCGGCCGTGCTGTGGCAGGAGCCGTTCGTCATCTACAGCCAGATCCTCGCGCAGACACGGCAGTTGAAGGTCGGCCCGATGGTCACCAACCCGGGCACCCGCACCTGGGAGGTGACCGCCTCCACCTTCGCCACCCTGAACGACATGTTCGGCAACCGCACGGTGTGCGGGATCGGGCGCGGCGACTCGGCGATGCGCGTGGCCGGGCGCAAGCCCAACACCCTGGCCCGGATCAGCGACGCGATGAAGGTCATCCGGGCGCTCGGCAGCGGCCGGGAGGCCGACCTCGGCGGCGGCACGGCCGTCCGGTTCCCGTGGATCAAGGCCGGCGCCGAACTCCCGGTGTGGATGGCGGCGTACGGCCCGAAGGCGCTGAAGATGACCGGAGAGGAGGCCGACGGGTTCATCCTGCAGCTGGCCGACCTCTATCTGACCGAGTACATGGTCAAGGCCGTCAAGGACGCGGCGGCCGCCGCGGGCCGCGACCCGGCCGAGGTGACGATCTGCGTCGCCGCCCCCGCCTATGTCACCGAGGACGACTCGCCGGAGGCCCTCGCCCACGCCCGTGAGCAGTGCCGCTGGTTCGGCGGGATGGTCGGCAATCATGTGGCCGACCTGGTCGCCAAGTACGGCGAGCACTCCTCGGCCGTACCGGAGGAGCTGACCGACTACATCAAGGCCCGGCAGGGGTACGACTACTCCCACCACGGGCGGGCCGACAACCCCGACACCGCCTTCGTCCCCGACGAGATCGTCGACCGGTTCTGCCTGATCGGACCGGTCGAGCGGCACATCGAGAAGCTGAACGCGCTGCGTGAGCTCGGCGTCGACCAGTTCGCCGTCTACGACATGCACGACGCGCAGGAAGCCGTGATCGACGCGTACGGCTCGTCGGTCATCCCCGCCGTCAACTCCTAGCCCGCACAGGCGCGTTCGCAGTACGGCTGCACCCGACCCCCCACCCCTCGTCACCCTCCCCCCTCGTTGCAGGGGGGGGAGGGTCCTGGGGCCCGCACGGCCTCTCCCGTCCCGCCCGATTGATTGGCCTGCCCATGACAGACACAGTCCCCACGGGGTCGTCCATACCGCAGACCGCCCTCCCCGGCGGCCGCGTCGAACTCGCCCCCGAGGCCTTCCCCTCCGAAAGCCCCTTCGCCAACGAGGACCTCCGCCCCGTCCCGGTCGCCGAGCGCAAGTGGACGACGTACAACTTCGCGGCGCTGTGGATCTCCATGGCGCACTGCATCCCCAGCTGGACCCTGGCCTCCGGTCTGGTCGCCCTCGGCATGGACTGGAAGCAGGCCGTCTTCACCATCGCGCTCGCCAACGTCATCGTGCTGCTGCCGATGCTGGCCACCGGGCACGCGGGACCGAAGTACGGCATCCCGTTCCCCGTCCTCGCGCGCGCCTCCTTCGGGCTGCGCGGCGCCAACATCCCGGCGATGATCCGGGCCGCCGTGGCCTGCGGCTGGTTCGGCATCCAGACCTGGATCGGCGGCAGCGGTATCTTCGCCCTCGGCTCCAAACTCACCGGCGGGCACTGGGAGAACGCCGGGAAGATCGCCGGCAACCCCTGGCCGCTGTGGCTGTGCTTCCTGCTGTTCTGGGCCGTGCAGATCGCGATCATCTACCGCGGTATGGACTTCCTGCGGCACTTCGAGAACTGGGCCGCGCCCTTCGTCATCGTCGGCGCTTTCGTGCTGCTGATCTGGATCGCCGTCAAGGCGGACGGTTTCGGCGCGCTGCTCGACCAGCCGTCCAAGCTCGGCTGGGGCGCCGACTTCTGGCCCGTCTTCTTCCCGTCCCTGATGGGCATGATCGGCTTCTGGGCCACGCTGTCCCTGAACATCCCCGACTTCACGCGCTTCGGCTCCAGCCAGCGCGCCCAGACCTGGGGGCAATCACTTGGATTGCCCACCACCATGACCCTGTTCGCCATCCTCGCCGTCCTGGTCACCTCCGGCTCCGAGGCGGTCTACGGCGAGGCGATCTGGGACCCGGTCGCGCTCGCGGCCAAGACCGACAGCGCCTTCGGCCTGCTGTTCGCACTGGTCGTCGTCCTGATCGCCACCGTCTCCGTGAACATCGCGGCCAACGTGGTCTCCCCGGCGTACGACCTGGCGAACCTGGCGCCCAAGCTCATCAACTTCCGTACGGGCGCGCTGATCACGGGTGTCGTCGGCATCCTGATCTTCCCGTGGAAGCTGATCTCCACGCCCGAGTTCTACATCTTCACCTGGCTCGGCGTGGTCGGCGGTCTGCTCGGCACCGTCGCGGGCATCCTCATCGCCGACTACTGGATCGTCCGGCGGACGGTCCTGCACCTCGCCGACCTGTACACCCCCGGCGGACGCTACTGGTACACGTCCGGCTGGAACTGGCGGGCCATCGCCGCCTTCCTGGTCGGCGGCGTCCTCGCGGTCGGCGGCTCGTACTCCGGAGTGGGTGCCGACGGCAGCCGGAACGGGCCGTTCCCGGCCGACGGGCTGATCCCGTTCCTCAAGCCGCTCGCCGACTACGGCTGGGCGGTGGGCCTGGCCACGTCGCTCGTGCTGTACGTGGTGCTGATGGGCGGCCGCAAGGAGCCCGCCGAGTCCTGACGAGTGCCGCGCTGGAGGACGGTCAGCCCTTGGCGCCGTCCTCCAGCGCGGCCACGGCCTCCCGGGCGGCCTTGATGGCGCCCTTGTTGATCTCGTCGGTGGCCGGCGCCTTCTTCGACTCGAAGTCGCTGCCGCTGTAGGTGACCGAGACCAGCGCGTTGGACGTGCGGACGATCACCACGCCCTCGCGGGTCTGCTGCTTGTCCTCGGTGGTGAGGTTCACGACGGAGTAGCCGGCGTCCCCGATGCCGGGCACCTCACCGCCGCCGCTGCGGTCCGCGAGCCGCCCCTTGTAGGACTCCGCCGCGGCCTCCTCCGACTCCGTGATCTCGAAGGACACGTCCAGCCAGCGGTACTCGTACCCCTTGAGCGCGTTCCACGAGCAGGTGCGGCGCAGCGTCTTGTCGGTCGACGGTATCTCCTTGCCGGCCGCCTTGGCCCCCGGCACCAGACCCTTGACCGACTTCTCGGACAGGCTGCCGCACGGCGACGGGGCGGCGGTGTACGTCTTGGACGCGGCGGCCGTCGCGGGCGCGTCCGGCGCCTCCTCCTCGGTCCGCTGCGCCGCCGTACGGTCCTCGGGGGCCGGCGTCGCGTCGGGTCCGGACGACAGCGCCCAGCCCGCCGTGGCGAGCACGACGACGGGCGACAGGCGCGCGGTGAGGGCGAGCGGCAAGGGCAGTGATCGCACGGGTCGCTTTTCGTGGGGGACGGTGCGGAGCGGGTCCGCACAGCGGACGGGACGCCAGTGTCACACGACTCTCCGTGAGGCGGAAGGGTCAACTCGCTCCGTGCCGACGCCATTACGGAAGGAGCCCGAACCCGGGGTGTCCTGGGCGCGTTACGGCGCCTCCAGGGTGATTCGCGTGGAAAGGGAGCTTTCGATGCGGTCCACGGCGACGAAGGCCCCGTAGGCGACCAGATGCACCAGACAGTGGTCGGTGTGCTCCCGGGTACGCCACGCAGCGACGTCCTCCTCGGTGATCCGGTACGGCGCCAGGGCGACCAGCAGCGCGAGCCGCGCCCCGGGGTGCTCGCGCCGGTCCGGGAAGCCGTCCCCGGTGAGCGGCGGATGCGAGCCGTCCCAGTCCTGCAGGGCCGCCTCCACCACCTCGTGCTCGTCGGTGCCGAGCAGGGCCGCACCCCGCATGGCGGCCCGCAGCAGCGCCGCGTACGCGACGCCGACCGGGGTGCCGCCCGCCCATGCGGGGGACTCGCCCGCGTCGACCGGGTCGAGCAGCATGAGGGACGCGCCCGGCCGGGCCGTGCGGCGGACGGTCCGCGTGAGGCTGCGGCCCACCACGCTGCGCACCGCCCGGAAGCGCTGGGCGCCGCCCGGCAGGAGGTTCTCGGTGAGCAGGGCGGAGGCGATCCGGTTGATGAAGTGGAAGCTGAGCGCCGTCCCCAGGTACCCGGGAAGGTCCTCGCGCGGGAAGGGGTACGGCTCCAGCGGGGCGCCCGGCTCCCGTGTGCGCCGCCCCCACTCCACCAGACGGGCGTGCGTCTCGTCCGCGGGCGTCTCCCCGCGTGCCAGCCGCTCGGCGAGCGCGTGGTCGCCGGTGGCGTGCAGCAGGACCGTGTGCGCGTCGACGCAGAACGGGCACCGGTTGGCGAGCGACACCCCGAGCGCCACCAACTCCTTGCCGGTACGGCCGCCCGGGCCGGCGATCAGCGACTCGCGCATCAACGCCCAGGCGGACGCGAGCAGTTCGGGGGCGGAGGACAGGACCACGAAGGTCGACGGGTCGGCGATGCCGAAGTCATGGCGGATCTGTGCGTAGGCCTCCGCGACGGTGCCGGTGGCGGACCGGGGAGGCAGGGGCTCGGTGTGCCGGAAGACGGTGGTCATGGGGAAGAGCGTGCGCCGCGGGGGGCGTGCCCGGCGTCGTACCGGTGGACGCACTCCGGGCTGCTCCGGCCGGGCGGACCCGGGCGCGGCACTACTGCCACGGAAGTAGTCCCCGAGCCGTCCACAGGGCTGACGACGGTGTCGGCGGCGCGGTCTAGGGTGCGGGGCATGGACGGGGAACGCCTCACACGCGAGCGGCTCGCCGATGCGGCCGGCGCGGTCGTGGCCGGCGCGATCACCGTGCTCGCCGCCGTCGCCGACGACCGGGCGGGGCCGCTGGACCTGCTGCTGATCGTGGTTGGTTCACTCGCCATCGCCGCGCACCGCTCCGCCCCGCGCGCGATGCTCGCCGTGACCACCGGCTGCCTGCTCGCAGCCGTCGTGCTCGCCGGGGCCGCCGCCACCCTCGCCCTGCCCGTCGTCGGTGCCGTGCACACGGCGTCGCGGGCCGGGTACCGGGGCACGGCCGCGGTGGCCGCCGCCGGCTTCCTCGGCACCTACGCGGCCGTGGGCGCCGGCGGCTCCACGCCCGTCCGCGAGACCCTGCTGCTCGCCGGCTGGTTCGTGTGCGCGCTCGTCACGGGCCTCGCCGACCGCAACTGGCAGGCGTATCTGCGCCAGACCGAGCAGCGCGCCCTGGAGGCCGAGCGCACCCGGGAGGAGGCCGCGTTGCGCCGTGCCGGTGAGGAACGCCTGCGCATCGCACGGGAGTTGCACGACTCCCTCACGCACAGCATCTCCATCGTCAAGCTCCAGGCGGGCGTCGCCGTGCACCTGGCGCGCAAACGCGGCGAGGACGTGCCGCCCGCCCTGCTCGCCATCCAGGAGGCGAGCGGCGAGGCCATGCGCGAACTGCGGGCCACGCTGCAGGTGCTGCGCACCGATGAGCCGGCCGGCACTCCCGCGCTGCTCGTCGAGCGGGCCCGGGCCGCCGGGCTCGCCGTCGAGCTGACGGTGACCGGTGAGGAGCGGCCCCTGCCGGCGCCGGTCGACCGGGCGGCGTACCGCATCGTCCAGGAGGCCCTGACCAACGTGGCACGGCACGCCGGTCCCGCGAAGGTCGACGTCCATCTCGACCATGGGGACGGGCAGTTGACGGTCCGTGTGGAGGACGACGGCGCCGCCGACCCGTCGTGTCCGCCCGCCCCCGGGACCGGGCTGACCGGGATGCGCGAGCGCGTCACTGCCCTCGGGGGCACGCTGGAAGCGGCCCCGCGCGCGGAGGGCGGGTTCGCGGTGCGGGCGCGGCTGCCGCTGGGGGAGAGGCGATGACCCACGACGCGATGACCCACGACGCGAGGACCCACGACGCGAGGACCGACGGTGTGATCCGGGTGGCGCTCGTCGACGACCAGGCGCTGATGCGGGCCGGTTTCCGGGCCCTGCTGGACGCCGAGGACGGCATCGAGGTCGTCGGCGAGGCCGCGGACGGCGCACAGGGACTGGAACTGGTCCGCGCCGAGGTGCCCGACATCGCGCTCATCGATGTGCAGATGCCGGTGATGACGGGCATCGAGGCCACCCGCCGGATCGCCGAGGACCCCGCGCTGGCCGCCGTCCGGGTCGTCATCCTCACCAACTACGGCCATGACGCGTACGTCTTCGACGCGCTGCGCGCCGGGGCCAGCGGCTTCCTGCTGAAGGACACCGAACCGGCCGACCTGCTCCAGGCGATCGACGTCGTGGCGCGCGGCGAGGCGCTGCTGTCGCCGTCGGTGACGCGCACGCTCATCGGCGAGTTCGTGTCCCGGCCGCCGGACCGCGCCACCCCACCGGGGCTGGAGTCGCTGACCCGCCGTGAGCGCGAGGTGACGGCGCTGGCGGCACGCGGACTGACCAACGAGGAGATCGCCGCGCACATGGTGATCAGCCCGTACACCGCGAAGACCCACATCAGCCGGGCCATGACCAAGCTGGCCGCGCGCGACCGCGCCCAACTCGTCGTGTTCGCCTACGAGTCGGGGCTCGTCGCGGCACGCGGCGCCTCTTGAGGCTCCGTGCCGCCCTCGAAGGCCGCCAGAATGCGTTCCGCCGCCAGCGTCGCCGTCAACTCGCCCTCCCTGACCTGCTGTTCCAGCGTCGGCGCGAGGGAGCGGACCGCCGGGGCCGCGTGCAGGCGGCCCAGAAGTTCGTCGCGGACCATGGTCCACGTCCAGTCGACCTGCTGGTCACGCCGCTTGGCGGCGAGCCGGCCCGTGGAGTCCAGCAGCGCCCGGTGCTGCTCCAGCCGGTCCCAGACGGTGTCCAGACCGATCGACTCACGACCGCTGCAGTGGAGCACGGGCGGCGTCCACACGGCGTCCTTGCCGTGCATCAGGCGCAGGGCGCCCGCCAGTTCGCGCGCCGCCGCCTTCGCGTCCCGCTCGTGGGGGCCGTCCGCCTTGTTGACGGCGAGGACGTCGGCCAGCTCCAGCACGCCCTTCTTGATGCCCTGGAGCTGGTCGCCGGTGCGGGCCAGCGTCAGCAACAGGAAGGAGTCGACCATGTTGGCCACGGCCGTCTCCGACTGGCCCACGCCGACCGTCTCCACCAGCACCACGTCGTAGCCCGCGGCCTCCATCACCACGATGGACTCCCGGGTGGCCTTGGCGACCCCGCCCAGCGTCCCGGCCGTGGGGGAGGGGCGGATGAAGGCGGCCGGGTCGACCGCGAGCCGCTCCATCCGCGTCTTGTCGCCCAGGATCGACCCGCCCGTACGGCTGGACGACGGGTCGACCGCCAGCACGGCCACCCGGTGCCCGAGGCCCGTCAGCATCGTCCCGAACGCGTCGATGAACGTGGACTTGCCGACGCCCGGCACCCCGCTGACCCCGATCCGCCGCGCCCGCCCGCTGTGCGGCAGCAGCTCGGTCAGCAGCCGCTGGGCCAGCACCCGGTGCTGCGGCCGGGTGGACTCGACGAGGGTGATGGCGCGCGCGACGATCGCCCGCTTCCCGTCGAGCACGCCCTTCACATACGCGTCGACATCGATCACAGCTCGTGCCCGAGTCCGTCCGCCAGCCGCCGCACCAGGTCGTACGCCGCGTCCGGGATGACCGTGCCGGGCGGGAAGACCGCCGCCGCGCCCATCTCCAGGAGCGTCGCCACGTCCTGCGGCGGGATGACCCCGCCGACCACGATCATGATGTCCTCGCGGCCCTCCTCGGCCAGCGCCTCCTTCAGCGCCGGTACGAGGGTGAGGTGCCCCGCCGCCAGCGACGACACCCCGACGATGTGCACGTCGGCCTCGACGGCCTGCCGGGCCACCTCGGCGGGCGTCTGGAACAGCGGGCCGACGTCGACGTCGAAACCGAGGTCGGCGAACGCGGTCGCGATGACCTTCTGGCCGCGGTCGTGGCCGTCCTGGCCCATCTTGGCGACCAGGATGCGCGGGCGGCGGCCCTCGGCCTCCTCGAAGTCGGACACGAGGGTGCGGGTGCGGTCCACGGCGGGCGACTCCCCGGCTTCGTTGCGGTACACGCCCGTGATCGTACGGATCTGGCTCGCGTGCCGCCCGTACACCTTCTCCAGGGCGTCGGAGATCTCACCGACGGTGGCCTTCGCGCGGGCGGCGTTCACCGCCAGCTCCAGCAGGTTGCCCTCGCCGCCGGCCGCCCGGGTCAGCGCGTCCAGCGCGTCCCGGCACGCCGTCTCGTCGCGCTCCTCGCGCAGCCGCCGCAGCTTGGCGATCTGCTGGGCGCGCACGGAGGAGTTGTCGACCTTCAGCACGTCGATCTGCTCGTCGCTGTCGACGCGGTACTTGTTGACGCCGATGACCGGCTGGCGTCCGGAGTCGATCCGCGCCTGGGTGCGGGCCGCGGCCTCCTCGATACGCAGCTTCGGGATGCCGGCGTCGATCGCCTTGGCCATGCCGCCCGCCGCCTCGACCTCCTGGATGTGCTGCCAGGCGCGGCGCGCGAGGTCGTACGTCAGCTTCTCCACGTACGCGCTGCCGCCCCACGGGTCGATGACCCGGGTGGTGCCCGACTCCTGCTGGAGCAGCAGCTGGGTGTTGCGGGCGATGCGTGCCGAGAAGTCGGTCGGCAGGGCCAGCGCCTCGTCGAGCGCGTTGGTGTGCAGCGACTGCGTGTGCCCCTGCGTCGCCGCCATCGCCTCGACACAGGTGCGCGTGACGTTGTTGAACACGTCCTGCGCGGTCAGGGACCAGCCCGACGTCTGAGAATGGGTGCGCAGCGACAGCGACTTGGAGTTCTTCGGGTCGAACTGCTTCACCAGCCTCGCCCACAGCAGGCGCGCCGCGCGCAGCTTGGCGACCTCCATGAAGAAGTTCATGCCGATCGCCCAGAAGAACGACAGCCGGGGCGCGAACGCGTCGACGTCCAGGCCGGCTTCACGGCCCGCGCGGATGTACTCCACACCGTCCGCGAGCGTGTACGCCAGCTCCAGATCGGCCGTCGCCCCGGCCTCCTGGATGTGGTAGCCGGAGATGGAGATCGAGTTGTAGCGGGGCATCCGCTGCGAGGTGAAGGCGAAGATGTCGGAGATGATCCGCATCGACGGCTTCGGCGGATAGATGTAGGTGTTGCGGACCATGAACTCCTTCAGAATGTCGTTCTGAATGGTCCCGGCCAGCTTCTCGGGCGGTACGCCCTGCTCCTCGGCGGCGACGATGTAGAGCGCGAGGACCGGCAGCACCGCGCCGTTCATCGTCATCGACACGGTCATCTTGTCCAGCGGGATGCCGTCGAACAGCTGCCGCATGTCGTAGATCGAGTCGATGGCCACGCCCGCCATGCCGACGTCACCCGTCACCCGCGGGTGGTCGCTGTCGTAGCCGCGGTGCGTGGGCAGGTCGAAGGCGACCGACAGGCCCTTCTGACCGGCCGCCAGATTGCGCCGGTAGAACGCGTTGGACTCCTCGGCCGTGGAGAAGCCCGCGTACTGGCGGATCGTCCACGGCTGGTTGACGTACATCGTCGGGTACGGGCCGCGCAGATACGGCGCCATGCCCGGGTAGGTGCCCAGGAAGTCCAGGCCCTCCAGGTCACGCCCGGTGTACAGCGGCTTGACCGCGATGCCCTCGGGCGTCTCCCACAGCGGCTCGTCGCCGCCGGTGGCCTGCTTGACGGCCGTACGCCACTCGTCGGAGCCGCCCGCCGCGGCCGGGGTCCCCAGTTCGATCCCGGTGAAGTCGGGGATTCCCATCAGGACACTCCCATGCGGTCGAGGGTGGCGGACAGGACGGCGACGGCGTCACAGCCCGCGAAGACATGGCCGTCGACGCCGGGGTGGTCCCCGGGCCGCCCGGCAAGGAACACATGCGCGGCACCGGCCGCCTTCAGCCGCCCGGCGACCTCGGCCGCCTGCTCCTCGTACACGGCGTCGCTGGAGCACAGGCACGCCTCGGTGGCACCGCTCTCCTCGAAGGTGCCCTCGGTGACCGGCTCGATGCCGCCGGCCTGGAAGAGGTTGGAGGCGAAGGTCAGACGCGCGGTGTGGGCGGCTGCCGGGCCGAGTGCGGCCAGGTAGATCCGGGGGCGGGTGCCGGTCGCGGCCAGATGCGCGTCGGAGCGGGCGCGCAGCGCCTCGTACGCCTCGTCGCGCCGCACGCGCGGCAGACCGCCGGACGGCGGCTCGGGCGCGGGCTCACGCACCACGGGCTGCTCGCCGAGGTGCGGGAACTCGCTGACCCCGGTGACCGGTTCACGCCGCTTCGCCAGCTTGCCGGTGCGGGCCTCCCAGGTGGCGGCGAGGTCGTCGCGCAGCTGTCCCGAGCGCAGCGCGGCGGCCTGCCCGCCCGCCCGCTCGATCCGCTGGAAGAACTCCCAGCCCGCGTGCGCCAGTTCGTCGGTGAGCCGCTCCACGTACCAGGAGCCGCCCGCCGGGTCGATGACCCGCGCGAGGTGGGACTCCTCGATGAGGATGGTCGAGGTGTTGCGGGCGATGCGCCGCGCGAACGCGTCGGGCAGGCCCAGCGCGTGGTCGAAGGGCAGCACCGTCACCGAGTCGGCGCCGCCGACACCGGCCGCGAGCGTGGCGACCGTGGTGCGCAGCATGTTCACCCACGGGTCGCGGCGGGTCATCATCACCGGCGAGGTCACGGCATGCTGGACCTGGGCGCTCGGCGCCCCGGACACCTCGGTCACCCGGGCCCACAGACGGCGGGCCGCCCGCAGCTTGGCGATGGTCAGGAACTGGTCGGCGGTGGCCGCGTAACGGAACTCCAGCTGCCCGGCGGCCTCTTCGACCGTCAGCCCGGCCTCGGTCAGCTCCCGCAGATACGCCACACCGGTGGCCAGCGCGGCGCCGAGCTCCTGCGCGGCCGAGCCGCCGGCCTCGTGGTACGGCAGCGCGTCCACGGTCAGGGCCCTGAGCCCGGGGTACTCCTCGGCGCACCGCCTGGCCGGCGCGGCGGCCGGCGCGAACGGCAGGGGCGTACCCGTGCGGGCCTCGTGGCCGAGCGGGTCGAAGCCGAGGTTGCCGCGTGCCGCGTCCTTGGCGACGTCGCGCTCCTCGTACAGGGCGAGCAGCGCCAGTGCGGCGGCCTCCGACTCGGCGCCCGCGTCCAGGACGACCGGGGCGAGGTCGAGGTAGACGCCGTCGAGGGCGCTGCGGAGGGAGGACACCGGGATACCGGCCTCGCCGAGGACCAGCCAGAGCGAGGTGACGCCGTTCTCCAGGTCCGCCAGCACCACGCCGTCCGCGGCCGTGGTGTGCCGCTGCCGTACGTCCCAGCCGCCGGCGGTGTTGCCCTCGGGGCGACCACCCCGCACATAGGGGGCGAAGCCGGGCAGGCCGGGGTCGGGCGCGGCGTCACGCGCGGTGTACAGCGGGCGGGAGCGCATCCCGTCCTCGAGTGGGGTGGACAGGGCGTCCTCGGCAGCCGTCCCCGACACGTCCTTGCCCGCCTTGCGCAGCACACCTTCCACCAGGTGTCGCCACTGCTCATGGGTTGCGTCAGGGAACTCGGCGGCCAGCGAGAGCCCGTCGTCAGGCAGGACCGTCATGCTCGGATGCTAGGTCAGATGGTCAAAGGAGCAGCAGGGGGCATGGCTGTGACCTTGCCCTCTTCCAGATTGTGACCTGGGTCTCGGGGCCTCGGCGGTGCCCGCGCGGACCCGCTGAACGACTGGCTCCGGGCCCTGACTTGATAGCCTCGCGGGGCTGGTCGCGCCCCTTTCCGGGGCCAGGGAATCCGGTGCGAATCCGGAACTGACGCGCAGCGGTGAGGGGGACGGGCGGGGCAGGCACGCCACTGGGAGACCGGGAAGGCGCCCCGCCGGGACGAACCCGAGTCCGAAGACCTGCCGGCACCTCCGCGCCTCCGGGCGGGGAGGTCATCCGCAGGCCGGCTCCGCGTACGAGCCCCGACCCTTGAGGCGTGTATGTCCGTCCTTCCACCCCAGCCGTCGTCCGAGCCCCCGCGTACCCCGTCCACGCCCTGCCGGGTCGTGCTCTGCCGGGACTGCTGCTGCGGCAGTCCGAAGGTGACCGGTGTCGACCACGCGGGTCAGGCCGCCCGGCTGAAGGAGAGCGTCCCGGTGCGTGTCTCGGACTGCCTGGACGTCTGCGACCACGCCAACGTGGTCGTCGTCCAGCCCTCCGCCGCGGCGCGCGCGGCGGGCGCCCGGCCGGTCTGGCTCGGGCTCGTCAACGACCCCGACGCCACCGAGGACGTCATCGCCTGGGTGCGGGCCGGCGGGCCCGGAGTTGCTCCCTGCCCGGAGATCCTGGCCTTTCACACCATCCCGGCGCCCTCGTCGCGGGCGTCGGGGAAGGGCTGAACCGACCGCCCGTAGCCGCGCCCTGCGTGCCCGCCATGGGCGCCCGACCTCTCCACACCTTCACGCCACCCTCGCTCCACACCCCCCATGAACGGTTGAACATCGAACAGGCGGTCACGGAAGATCGGACGGACCCGTCCGGCCCCGACCGCGAGGTGACGCCCGCCATGTTCACCACCCGTCCCACCCTCCAGGGCACCTTCGGCATGGTGTCCTCCACGCACTGGCTCGCCTCGCAGTCCGCGATGGCGGTGCTGGAGCGCGGCGGCAACGCCTACGACGCCGCCGTGGCGGGCGCGTTCGTGCTCCACGTCGTCGAACCGCATCTCAACGGCCCCGCCGGCGAGGTGCCCATCCTCCTCGCCCCGGCGGGCGGCGAGGTGCGGGTGCTGTGCGGCCAGGGCGTCGCCCCCGCGGGCGCCACCGTCGCCCACTACCGCGGCCTCGGCCTGGACCTCGTCCCCGGCACCGGACCGCTGGCCGCCGCCGTGCCCGGCGCCTTCGACGCCTGGATGGTGCTGCTGCGCGACCACGGCACCCTGGCGCCCGCCGACGTCCTCGCGTACGCCGTCCACTACGCCGAACACGGGCACGCGCCCGTGGAGCGGGTCGGCGAGACCGTGGAGACCGTGCGCGAGCTGTTCGAGACGGAGTGGACCTCCTCCGCCGAGGTGTATCTGCCGGACGGCGAGCCGCCCCGCCCCGGCGCCCTCTTCCGCAACCCGGCCCTCGCCGCCACCTGGAAGCGCCTGCTGGACGAGATCTCCGGCGCAGGTGACCGCGTCGCGCAGATCGAGGCCGCGCGCGCGGTGTGGCGTACCGGGTTCATCGCCGAGGCGCTCGTCCGGCAGGCGCAGCGGCCCACCCTCGACACCAGCGGCGAGCGGCACACCGGCACCCTCACCGCCGCCGACCTCGCCGGCTGGTCCGCGACCTACGAGGCGCCCGCGACGTACGACTGGAACGGCTGGACCCTGTGCAAGGCGGGGCCCTGGAGCCAGGGCCCGGTGCTCCTCCAGCAGCTCGCCCTGCTCCCGGACGACCTGCCGCCGTACGGGTCCGCCGACTACGTCCACCTGCTCGTCGAGGGCTGCAAGCTGGCCATGGCCGACCGGGAGGCCTGGTACGGCGACGCCGCCGAGGTGCCGCTCGACGACCTGCTCTCCGACGCGTACAACGCCGAGCGGCGCCGGCTGGTGGGCGAGGCCGCCTCCTTCGAGCTGCGGCCCGGCAGCCCCGGCGGGCGCGTGCCCCGGCTGGGCGCCCACGCGCGCGGGGAGGCCGCCGCGCCCGGTTCCGTCGCGCCGGGCGCCGGGGAGCCGACGGTCGCCAAGTCGCCCGTGTCCCCGGTGCCGGCCGAGCCCGAGGTCGCCGCGGACGGGCTCACCCGGGGCGACACCTGCCACCTCGACATCGTCGACCGGTGGGGCAACATGATCGCGGCCACCCCGAGCGGCGGCTGGCTCCAGTCCAACCCCGTCGTGCCCGAACTAGGCTTCCCGCTCGGCACCCGACTGCAGATGACCTGGCTGGAGGAGGGCCTGCCGAACTCCCTGACCCCCGGCCGGCGCCCGCGCACCACGCTCACCCCCAGCATCGCGCTGCGCGACGGCGTGCCCGTCCTCGCCTTCGGCACCCCCGGCGGGGATCAGCAGGACCAGTGGCAGCTGCACTTCTTCCTCGCGGTCGCGCTGCGCGGGCAGGTCCGCGGCGGCCTCGACCTGCAGGGCGCGATCGACGCCCCGAACTGGCACAACGACAGCTTTCCCGGCTCCTTCTACCCGCGTGGGACACGGCCCGGGAGCGTCACCGTGGAGGGCCGCACCGACCCCGCGGTGATCGACGGGCTGCGGCGGCGCGGTCACGACGTCACGGTCGGCGACGCCTGGTCGGAGGGCCGCCTGTGCGCGGTCGCCCGGGACCCCGGCACCGGGGTGCTGTCCGCCGCGGCGAACCCGCGCGGCATGCAGGGCTACGCCGTCGGCCGCTGAGAGGCCGGGGGGCTGAGGGGTAGCGGCCCCGCGAGTTCACCGGGACTCCATCCGCAGGTCACCCGGCGGGCGGGCGTTGTCAGTGGCGCGTGTTTCCATGGACGGGTGATCGAAGAAAACGAAACCATCGAAGAGTTTCTCGCCCAGCACGCCACCGACGTGGAGGACGCCGTCCGCAAGGCGGCGGCCGCCGAGATCATGCCCCGTTTCCGCCGGCTCGCCGACCACGAGGTCGACCGCAAGAGCGGACCGCACGACCTGGTGACCGACGCCGACCGGCTCGCCGAGCGGTATCTCACGGAGGCCCTCGGCGCCCTCCTGCCCGGCTCGGTCGTCGTCGGCGAGGAGGCGGTCCACGCGAATCCGTCCGTGTACGACGCGATCCGCGGCGACGCCCCGGTATGGATCGTCGACCCCGTCGACGGCACCCGCCAGTTCGTGCACGGCGACACGGGCTTCTGCACCCTGGTCGCCCTCGCCCGGCACGGTGTCGTGCTCGCCTCCTGGACCTACGCACCCGCCCTCGACCGGCTGGCCACCGCCGTACGGGGCCGGGGCGCCTTCCTTGACGGCGAGCGGCTGCACGCCGGGGTCCCGGCCCCCGGCAGCGACCTGCGCGTCGCCACCTCGCACCCGGACTTCACCACCGACGAGCAGAAGCGGGCCCTGCTCGGCCTGTGGACCGACGGCGTGGCCCCGCGCCCGTGCGGATCGGCGGGACTGGAGTACCTGGCCGTCGCGCGGGGCGAGTTGGAGGCCACCGCCTTCGGATGGGAGGCAGCCTGGGACCACGCGGCCGGACTGCTGCTCGTGGAGGAGGCGGGCGGCGCCCACCTGACACGCACGGGGGAGCCGTTCCGTATCACCGGGGGCAACGCCCTGCCGTTCACGGCGGCCCGCGACGCCGGCACGGCCCGGCGGGTGGCGGGACTCCTGTCCGGCGGAGCGCGGCGAGTGGCGTAGGAATAGAGTCGGCCGCGGGGGAGCGGAGGTGGGGCGTAGAAGCCCCGGCCTATCCTGATCTCTCCAGGGCCTTTCGTTTGGATCAGCCTGGCTGTGAGACGCGGTGTGTCTTGGCCGACCCGAGCGGGGTCTGGTGCGTGCAGCTGCAAGGCGGAGGAGGGCGTCAACGCGGAGCGTTGGCAACCGACGACAACGCCGCAGATGTGCGTGCCAGATCCCGCGACGCCGGGATGATCCAAACGAAAGGCCCTAGGCCGCCGCCTGACGAAGGGGTCCGAACGTGCCGTCGATGCTCGACGCAGTCGTGGTGGGTGCGGGACCGAACGGCCTGACCGCCGCCGTGGAGCTGGCCCGCCGGGGCTTCTCCGTCGCCGTGTTCGAGGCGCGGGACACCGTCGGCGGCGGGGCCCGCACCGAGGAGCTGACGCTGCCCGGCTTCCGGCACGACCCCTGCTCCGCCGCGCATCCCCTCGGCATCAACTCGCCCGCGTTCCGGGCCATGCCGCTCGACCGCTACGGGCTCGAGTGGCTGCACGCCGGGCTGCCCATGGCCCACCCCTTCGCCGACGGCACCGCCGCCGTGCTGTCCCGGTCCGTCGCCGAGACGGCCGCCTCCTTCGGGCCGCGCGACGCGGGCGCGTACCGCAGGCTGGTCGCCCCGTTCCTGTCCAAGTGGGACACCCTGGCACGGGACTTCATGTCGCTGCCGCTCACCGCACTGCCCCGCGACCCGGTGACCCTGGCCCGCTTCGGGCTGACCGGGCTGCCGCCGTCGACCTGGCTGATGCGCCGCTTCCGCGACGAACGGGCGCGGGCCCTCTTCTCCGGCCTGGTCGCCCATGTGATGGCCCCGCTGAGCGGCTTCGCGACCGGCGCCATCGGCCTGGTCTTCGCCCTCGCCGCGCACGCCCGCGGCTGGCCCGTCGCCCGGGGCGGCAGCCAGTCCATCTCCGACGCCCTCACCGCCTACCTCAAGGATCTCGGCGGCACCGTCCACACCGACTACGAGGTGAAGCGGCTCGACGACCTGCCGCCGGCGCGGGCGTACGTCTTCGACACCTCGCCCACCGCGCTCGCCCGGATCGCCGGCTTCGGCCGGTACTACGAGAACTACCGGTACGGTTCCGGCGTCTTCAAGATTGACTACGCGCTGGACGGTCCCGTGCCCTGGACCGCGCCCGAGGCCCGGCGGGCCGGCACCGTGCAGATCGGCGCGGACAGCGCGGAGATCGGGGCGGCGCTGCGGGCCGCGTCGCGCGAGGGACGCGCACCCGACCGGCCGTTCATGATCACCGTGCAGCCCAGTGTCGTCGACCCCACCCGGGCCCCCGAGGGCAAGCACGTCTTCTGGGCCTACGGCCATGTCCCCAACGGCTGGACGGGCGACCTCACGGACGCCCTGGAACGTCAACTCGAGCGCTACGCACCGGGGTTCCGCGACCGCGTCCTTGCCCGTGCGACCGCGGGCCCGGCCGAAATCGCCGCCCGCAACGCCAACTACGTCGGCGGGGACATCGGCTCCGGTGCCGCCACCGGGCTGCGCCTGCTGCTGCGCCCCAAGCTCTCGCTGTTCCCGTACAGCACCCCGCATCCCGCCATCTACCTCTGCTCGTCCGCGACCCCGCCCGGCCCGGGCGTGCACGGCATGGCGGGACACAACGCGGCCAAGGCGGTCTGGCGCCGCCTGCGCCAGGAGCCCTGAGCCCAGGGGCCCTGAGCCCCGGGGCGCTGAGTCCTGAGCCACGGGCCCCGCGCCTGCGTGGACCGGCCCGTCCTGCTAGGAAGGGCCCATGACCACCATCGAACTCGTCCAGGGCGACATCACACGGCAGACGGCCGACGCGATCGTCAACGCCGCGAACTCCTCCCTGCTCGGGGGAGGCGGTGTGGACGGTGCCATCCACCGGCGTGGCGGCCCCGCGATCCTCGCCGAATGCCGTGCGCTGCGGGCCTCCCGGTACGGCAAGGGCCTGCCCACCGGGCAGGCGGTCGCCACCACGGCCGGCGACCTGTCGGCCCGATGGGTGATCCACACGGTGGGCCCGGTCTGGTCGCGGGACGAGGACCGCTCGGACCTTCTGGCCTCCTCTTACCGCGAGTCCCTGCGCGCCGCCGACGAACTCGGCGCGCGGACGGTCGCCTTCCCCGCCATCTCCACCGGCATCTACGGCTGGCCCATGGACGACGGCGCCCGGATCGCCGTGGAGACCGTGAGGGCGGCGGAGACCCAGGTCGAGGAGGTGCGGTTCGTGCTGTTCGACACGGCCGCGTACGAGGTGTTCGCCAGGCGGCTGGAGGCGTGAACACCGCCCGGGGCTGATCCGTACCCCTCCTCGTGGAAACGCACCAGGCACACCAGCCGGACATGACGAATCGAGGAACCGGAAACCGCAGGGCCGCGCTCGCCGCCGGCCTCGCCCCGCTGCTCCTGGCCACCGCGTGCGGTGGCGGCGACTCGGGCTCGGCAGCCGCGTCGAGCGGCCCGCCCAAGGTCTCCGCCACCGAGGCCGGCGTGGTGGCACCCGCCAAGATCGAGGTGATCGCCGGTCTCACCGGGTGCAAGGTGAAGATCAGGACCGAGGCGGACGAGCTGCGCGAGGGCGTCTGCCGGACGAAGCAGGGCGACTACCTCGTCACGACGTTCCCCGAGGAGAAGCTGAAGCGGACCTGGCTGGAGTCCGCCTCCGTCTACGGCGGCACCTACCTCGTCGGCACCCGCTGGGTCGTCAGCGGCAAGCCCGCCGTACTGGAACGGCTGCGCCCCCGGATCGGCGGCAGCATCGAACGACTGCGCGGCATCGGTCCCAGCGCCGGCCCGAGTACCTGAGAGGACGGCCCCGAGCCCCCGACCTACGTGTCGGATTCTCGCCAGCCGCCACCCACCCCCGTCCCCGATGCTGGACCCATGAACGAGGGGATGCACACCGACGTCGAGCGCTGCGTGCGCGCCGTGCAGTCGAAGGACGCGCGCTTCGACGGGTGGTTCTTCACGGCGGTCGTCACGACCGGGATCTACTGCCGGCCCAGCTGTCCGGCGGTGCCGCCCCGGCCCGGGAACATGCGGTTCCTGCCCAGCGCCGCCGCCTGCCAGCAGGCCGGCTTCCGCGCCTGCAAGCGGTGCCGCCCGGACACCAGCCCCGGCTCACCCGAGTGGAACCAGCGGGCCGACCTCGTGGCCCGCGCCATGCGGCTCATCGCCGACGGCGTCGTGGACCGCGAGGGCGTCCCCGGCCTCGCCGCGCGCCTCGGCTACAGCACCCGGCAGATCGAACGCCAGCTCCTCGCCGAACTCGGCGCCGGCCCGCTCGCCCTGGCCCGCGCCCAGCGCGCCCAGACCGCGCGGCTCCTCATCGAGACGACGTCGCTGTCCATGGCGGACATCGCCTTCGCGGCCGGCTTCGCCTCCGTCCGCACCTTCAACGACACCGTCCGCGAGGTCTTCGCCCTCGCCCCGACCGACCTGCGCGCCCGCGCACCCCGGTCCCCGCAGGGCGGTACCACCGGCGCGCTCACCCTGCGCCTTCCGTTCCGCGCCCCCCTGAACCCCGACAACCTCTTCGGGCACCTCGCGGCGACCGCCGTGCCCGGCGTGGAGGAGTGGCGGGACGGCGCGTACCGGCGCACGCTCCGGCTGCCGTACGGCCATGGCATCGTGGCGCTGAGCCCGCGGCCCGACCACATCGCCTGCCGCCTCACCCTCAGCGACCTGCGCGACCTCACCGTCGCGACCAGCCGGTGCCGGCGGATGCTCGACCTGGACGCCGATCCGGTCGCCGTCGACGACCAGTTGCGCACCGACCCGGTCCTGGCGCCCCTGGTCGACAAGGCACCCGGCCGCCGGGTCCCGCGCACGGTCGACGAGGCCGAGTTCGCGGTACGGGCCGTGCTCGGGCAGCAGGTCTCCACGGCGGCCGCCCGCACCCACGCGGGCCGCCTGGTCACCGCGCACGGCGAGCCGGTGACCGACCCCGAGGGCGGCCTCACCCACCTCTTCCCGGAGCCCGCCGCCCTGGCGTCCGCCGACCCCGAGTCACTGGCGATGCCCCGCAGCCGCCGGACGACCTTCACGACCCTGGTCCGCCGCCTCGCCGACGGCGACCTCCGCCTCGGCCCCGACAGCGACTGGGCCGAGACCCGGGCGGCACTGCTCTCCCTGCCGGGCTTCGGCCCCTGGACGGTCGACGTCATCGCGATGCGCGCGCTCGGCGACCCCGACGCCTTCCTCCCCACCGACCTCGGCGTCCGCCGCGCCGCCCGCGAACTGGGCCTGCCGTCCACACCCGCGGCCCTCACCGCCCGAGCCGCCGCCTGGCGCCCGTGGCGCGCCTACGCCGTCCAGTACCTGTGGGCGACGGACAGCCACCCCGTCAACTTCCTCCCCGCGTAAGGAGACCCAGTGCGCCGGCACAGCGTCATCGACAGCCCGTACGGCCCTCTCACCCTCGTCGCCGAGGACGGCGTCCTGTGCGGCCTCTACATGACCGACCAACGCCACCGCCCCGCCGAGGAAACCTTCGGCCCCCTCGACGCGAGCCCCTTCGCGCAGACGGAGGAAGAGCTGGAGGCCTACTTCGCAGGCGAGCTGAGGCAGTTCACGGTCCCCCTGCACCTGAAGGGCACCCCTTTCCAGCTCACCGTCTGGAACCACCTGCGCACGATCCCCTACGGCGAGACCCGCACCTACGGCCAACTCGCCGAAGCCCTGGGCAATAGGGGAGCCTCCTGAGCCGTCGGCCTCGCGAACGGCAAGAACCCGATCGGCATCATCGTCCCCTGCCACCGAGTCATCGGCGCGACCGGCTCCCTCACCGGCTACGGCGGCGGCCTCCCCCGCAAACAACGCCTGTTGGCCTTCGAGAGCGGGGCTGCGCTGTTCTGAGCTGACTTGCGATCAAGCCCACACGGCGGAGACTTGGAGGTGAGAGCTCTGTCGAGGTGAACTCCGGGGCCGCTCCACGGAGGGCTGAACCATGGTGGAACCTCGTGCACGCAAGATTCCGGATGAGGACGGAGACGTGGCGGGGCGGCGAAAGTCCTCCTGGCACCAGCGTGCCTCGGCGTATGTCGCGGAGCTCCAAGGTGAATTGGGAACGATCGAGGACCGCGGCGAGCTGTCGGGCGAGGCCCGGCATCTCGCGAAGAAGGCCAGGACCCAGCTGCAGGCGGCCCGAGAGGCGATCAACAGCAGAGACACGCCGATGTCCCTGCTGTCCGGCTCGGTCATGGACCGCACCTGGGCGAACATCCACCGTGCCGAGGTGAGCATCCTGAGGCTCTCCGGCGAGGCGGAGCTGGCGTGGTGGGGGCGCGAAGTCCTCGCGAGGGCCCAGCAACACCTGGGCGACGAGGATCCGTTGCGCAACGAGCTGGAGTCGCAGCTCCGCTCCGACGGGCACCATGTGAACAACCACTTCAGGGACCTCGCGGTACGGGCGCTGCGCGCCGCCAACGACGCCCAGGACCTGGAACGGGCGAGAGCCCGCAGCTTCCGCAACATCCTGCTGACCTCGGTGCTCGTCACCAGCGTCATCGCCGGCCTCATCGTCCTGTGGGCGTACTACGACCCGACCGCGATAGCGCAGAAGCTCTGCTTCAGGCCCCAGGCCAACCTGGTCTGCCCGATCAGCGGGACGCCGAGGGGCGGCGACGTGCTCATCGTGGAGTTCTTCGGGCTGTGCGGGGCGGCTCTGGCGGGAGCCGTGTCCCTGCGGCACATGCAGGGCACGGCGACCCCGTACATGGTGCCCATCTGCCTGTTGCTGCTGCGCCTGCCGATCGGCGCCCTGGCCGCGGTCTTCGGTCTGCTGGTGGTCCAGGGCGGCTTCGTGCCGGGACTGACGGACCTGGACTCCAGCGCCCAGATCCTTGCGTGGGCCCTGGTGTTCGGCGTCGCCCAGGAAACCGTCACCCGCCTGGTCGACCAGCAGGGCAAGCGGGTCCTGAGCAATGTCCGGGGCCCGTCACGAGGTTTCGAGGACGACGACGAACCTAACGAGAGGTGAGTCCGCCGTCCGCGCCTTTGCCGCTCAACTCGCCCAGCACCCTGGGCAGGGCGGTGCCGATCGGTTCGCGGATCACCTCGTCGGCCAGGTCGTCGTACGGTGTCGGTTCCGCGTTGACGATGATCAGGCGGGCGCCGTGGTCCGCGGCGATGCCGGCCAGGCCCGCCGCCGGCTGGACCTGGAGGGTGGAGCCGGCCGCGATGAAGATCTGGCAGGCCTTGGTGATCGCGACCGCCTGGCCGAGGACCTCCGGGTCGAGGCGCTCGCCGAACATCACCGTCGCGGACTTGAGGACGCCCCCGCACTCCAGGCACGGCGGGTCGTCCTCGCCGGCGTCGACGCGGGCCAGGGCGTCCTCCATGGGGGAGCGGGCGTGGCACCTGGTGCACACCACCTGCCGTGCGGTGCCGTGCAGCTCCAGGACCTTGCGGGCCGGGAGCCCGGCGAGCTGGTGCAGGCCGTCCACGTTCTGGGTGATCACCCGCACCGGCACCCCCGAGCGCTCCAGCTCGGCCACCGCCCGGTGCGCCGCGTTGGGCTGGGGGTTCAGCGCGCCGGTCTCCCGCCGCATCAGCCACGACCGGCGCCGGATGTCCGGGTCGGCCATGTAGTACTCGTAGGTCACGAGCTTCTCGGCCTCGGGGTCGCGCCGCCACAGACCGTTCGGCCCGCGGTAGTCCGGGATGCCGGAGTCGGTCGAGATGCCGGCGCCGCTGAGCAGGGCCACGAGGGGCTTGGTCATGTCGCCGAGAGTAGGACGGGCGGCGGGAACGCGGCGAATGGATATTCGAGCGAGCGCCCGTAGGCCCGGCAGCCGGTGCTAGCGTGCCCGCATGGCCAAGGTCACCGTCTCGCTCGATGCCGAACTCGTCGTGGAGGCCATGGTCCTCGCGGGCGTCGGCAGCCCCCAGGACGCCGTCGAACTCGTCCTGCGCGACTACGTCCAGCGCGGGCACCGCACCGAGGCACGGGTCGCCGAGCGCGACGACGCCCTGCGCGAGGTGGACGCCCGGCCCCGGGACGTCGAGGGCTGACGTCCGGGTCAGGCCACCCGGCGACCGTTTTCCAGTTCCACCGGCCCCGTGCCGTCCGCCAGGGCGTCCGGCGCGGCCAGGACGCGGCGGCCCGGAGCGCCCGGCAGATGATCGGCGAGCTCCTCGCGGGGCACCAGGCGCCAGGACAGCAGCTCCTCCTCCTGGAGGCGGATCGCCTTCAGGTCGTCCGCGGTGAGCACCCCGCCGTCGTACAGGTCCGCCACCAGCGGCGGCCGGCCCGCCCCCTGCCCCCAGTCCACCGCCGCGAGTGGAACCCGCGCCCGCCTACGCGCCCAGCTCCGCCAGTCGCAGCGTCCGCTCCGCCAGCTCGCTGATCCGCACCCCGTCGAAGCCGAAGACCGCGCTGCGCACCGTGTCCTCCAGCGGCTCCGTCCAGTGCGCCGGGATCGCCGACGCGCCGCCCAGCACGCCCGCCACCGAGCCGGCCGTCGCCCCGTTGGAGTCGGTGTCCAGGCCCCCGCGCACGGTGAGCGTGATGGTGCGGGTGAAGTCCCCGTCGCCGTACAGCAGCCCCGCCGTGAGGACGGCCGCGTTCGGGACGGTGTGGATCCAGCCGAGGCCCGCCGTCTCCTCCGCCACCGTGGCGAGCGTGTCCTCCCAGGGCATCCGCGCCTCGTGCAGCGTCGCCACCCGGCGCACGGTACGGGCGAGCCGGCTGCTCGCCGGGATCACCGCGAGCGCCCGGTCGACGGCCTCCCGGACCGTGGCCGCCGTGAACGCCGCCGCGATCAGCGCCGCCGCCCACATCGCGCCGTACACCCCGTTCCCGGTGTGCGAGAGCACCGCGTCCCGGCGGGCCAGGGAGGCGGCGCGGGCGGGGACGCCGGGCGAGGTCCAGCCGTAGACGTCGGCGCGGATGAGGGCGCCGATCCACTCCTGGTGCGGATTGTCGTAGGTGGCGGTGAGCGGCGGCTTCAGGCCGTTCGCGAGATTGCGGTACGCCGCCCGCTCCGCCGTGAAGGTCTGCAGGAACGGCAGCCGCAGCAGCCACAGGTCCCCGACCTGCTCGGTGCTGAAGCCGAAGCCGTGCCGCTCCAGCAGGTCGAGGCCGAGGATCGCGTAGTCGACGTCGTCGTCGCGGCAGCTGCCGTGGATACGGCCGCGTACGCACTGCCGCCACTCGGGCCGCATCGAGCGCCCGTCCTCCTCGTCGGCCGGTTCCGGCAGATAGTCGGTGAGCGGCAGGGCCGCGGCCCGGCGCAGATAGCGGTCGATCCGGTCGCGCGTCCACACCTCGCCCTGCTCGACCGGCTTGCCGAGCATGTTGCCGGCGATCCGGCCCTGCCAGCCGCCGAGGATGCGGTCGGCGATCTCCGGTTCCGTGCCCACAGCGGTCATAGGACCGGTCTACCCGATTCCGGCGACCGCCCACGCGCCCGGCACGCCAGAGCGCCCCGGACCCCGTCCCACGCTCCGGCGAGGCATGGCGGCTCCGGGGTGCCGCCGGTTAAGGTCGCAGCGGCGCGACTGGCCCCGACCTGTGCGGGGCCCGGAGAGCAAGGGGATACAGGTGACACAGCGCGTGCTCATCGCCGCGGACAAGTTCAAGGGGTCGCTCACGGCCGTACAGGTCGCGGAGCGGGTCACAGCCGGTCTGCGCCGGGCCGTCCCGACGGCGGAGGTCGAGGCCCTGCCGGTCGCCGACGGAGGGGACGGCACCGTCGACGCCGCGGTCGCCGCCGGTTTCGAGCGGCGTGAGGTGCGGGTCGCCGGGCCGCTCGGCGACGAGGTGACGGCGGCGTTCGCGCTGCGCGGCGACACCGCGGTCGTGGAGATGGCCGAGGCCAGCGGCCTCCAGCGGCTCCCCGCGGGCGTCCTCGCCCCGCTCACGGCGTCCACCCACGGCTCCGGCGAGCTGCTGCGCGCGGCCCTCGAAGCCGGGGCCCGCACCATCGTCTTCGGCGTCGGCGGCAGCGCCACCACGGACGGCGGCGCCGGGATGCTCACCGCGCTGGGCGCCCGTCTGCTCGACGCCGACGGGGAGCCGGTGGCGCCGGGCGGAGGCGGCCTCGCCGATCTCGCCACGGCCGACCTGTCCGGGCTCGACCCCCGCCTCACCGAGGTCGACCTGGTGCTCGCCAGCGACGTCGACAACCCGCTGACCGGCCCGAAGGGCGCACCGGCGGTGTACGGCCCGCAGAAGGGCGCGTCCCCGGACGACGTGGCCACGCTGGACGCGGCCCTCGCGCACTACGCCAAGGTCCTGGAGGCCGCCGTCGGCCCCCGCGCCGCCGAGCACGCCTCGGCACCGGGCGCCGGAGCCGCCGGCGGCATCGGGTACGGCGCCCTGCTCCTCGGCGCCCGCTTCCGGGCCGGCATCGAGGTCATGCTCGACGTCCTGGGCTTCGCGCCGGCCGTGGAGCGCGCCGACCTGGTGATCACCGGAGAGGGCTCCCTCGACGAGCAGACCCTGCACGGCAAGGCCCCGGCCGGTGTCGCGGCGGCGGCCCGCGCGGCCGGCAAGGAGGTCGTCGCCGTGTGCGGACGCCTCGCCCTCGCGCCCGAGGCCCTGGGCCGGGCCGGCATCCGGCGGGCGTATCCGCTCACGGACGAGGAGCCGGACGTGGCGGTGTGCATCGCGGACGCCGGACCGATCCTGGAGCGGGTCGCGGACCGCATCGGCCGGGACTTCCTGGTCTGACCCACCAAGCGCCCCGGAAGCACGAAAGGGCCCCGGACCGATTCGGTCCGGGGCCCTTCCCGTCACAGCAGGCGGAGCGCTACGGCAGCTGGGCCGCCCGCGCCTCACGCCGGTTGCCGCGGAAGTTGTTCACCCGGCGGGCCGTGGCGAACAGCGGGATCACAGCGCCCATCACCAGCTGGAGCGCGCAGCCCGTCTGGAGGAGCAGCTGACCGCTCGGGGCCTCGAACGCCCAGGCGGCGAGCAGCCCCATGGACATGACGATCCACGACAGCATCGCGATCGCGAGACGGCCACGCGGCTTCGGGTACTCCACCCGGCTCACCATCAGCCAGGCCGTGCCCAGGATCGCCAGGAGCGTCGCCACGAAGGGCAGCTCGAGCAGCACGATCGAGACCACGGTCAGCGCGCCGAACGGGGAGGGCATCCCCTGGAACATGCCGTTGGGGACGGACACGCACGAGAACCGCGCAAGCCGCAGCACCACCGCCAGCAGCACCACGATCGCTCCGACCGCGGCCACTCTCTGGTGCGCGTCGTTCGCGACCATGCCGTAGACGAGGACGAAGTACGCCGGGGCCAGACCGAAGCTGATCAGGTCGGACAGGTTGTCCAGCTCGGCGCCCATCGGGGACGAGCGGAGCTTCCTGGCGACCAGGCCGTCGAACAGGTCGAACACGGCCGCGCACAGCATCAGGATGACGGCGGTGGCGGCGCTGTGGCGCGCCATGCCGCTCTCCTCGCTGCCCGTGAGGTGCGGGATGAGGATGCCGGTGGTGGTGAAGTACACCGCCATGAAGCCGCACGTGGCGTTGCCGAGGGTGAGGGTGTCCGCTATCGACAGGCGGAGAGAGAGCGGCATCTCCTCCTCTTCGTCGACCTCGTCCGCGCCCGGCACCCAGCCCGGCTGTGTCTCTGGATCAATCACGGTCAATGCGAGTCACCCCAGCCACGGTCTTCTGCCCGACCTCGACCGCGACCTCCACGCCTTCCGGCAGGTAGATGTCGACACGGGAGCCGAAGCGGATCAGACCGATGCGGTCGCCCTGCTCGACCTTCGTGCCCTGCGGGATGTAGGGGACGATGCGACGTGCGACGGCGCCGGCGATCTGGATCATCTCGATGTCGCCAAGTTCGGTGTCGAAATGCCAGACTACGCGCTCGTTGTTCTCGCTCTCCTTGTTGAACGCCGGCACGAACCCGCCAGGGATGTGCTCGACGGACGTCACCGTGCCGGAGAGCGGCGCGCGGTTGACGTGGACGTTGAGCGGGCTCATGAAGATCGCGACGCGGGTGCGGCCGTCCTTCCACGGCATGATGCTCTGCACCACACCGTCGGCCGGGGAGATGACCCGGCCCTGGGCGATCTCGCGCTCGGGGTCGCGGAAGAACCACAGCATGCCCGCCGCCAGAGCGGTGGCGGGTACGGCCACGGCCTTGGCGACGCCGGAGCGGCGTGCGCGGGCCAGGCTGAGGGCTGCGGTGGCGACGGTCGGGAGAAGCCACGGCGATGCTCCGCGCGCGAGGCGTACGCCGGCCCGGCTGTCGCGTGGTGCAGAGGTTTGGCTGTGGGGCATGGATGACCTTCGTAGCGGATGATGCCGCGCTTCAACGGGGGACGGCGGCTTTCCGGGGATCGTACCGGTCGCGGCCCACAACTGGGCAAGCCAGGAAGCCGAGTCGGCGGCTGAAGCGTATGTACGGGGTGTGATCTTCTTCTCGAAGAAAACACCCCGAACTCGGACATTCAGCCTTGGAACCGATACTCTTCGAGCAGCCTGCGACCGATGATCATTTTCTGGATCTCGGCGGTACCTTCACCGATGAGCAGCATCGGAGCCTCACGGTAGAGGCGCTCGATCTCGTACTCCTTGGAGAAGCCGTAGCCGCCGTGGATCCGGAAGGCATCTTCCACGACCTCCTTGCAGTATTCGGAGGCGAGGTACTTCGCCATCCCTGCTTCGAGGTCGTTTCGCTCACCGGAGTCCTTTTTGCGTGCCGCGTTCACCATCATGGCATGCGCGGCCTCCACCTTGGTAGCCATTTCGGCCAGCTTGAACTGGATGGCCTGGTGCTGGGCGATCGGCTTGCCGAAAGTGTGACGCTGCTGGGCGTACTGGACACCCAGCTCGAAGGCACGCTGAGCGACACCGCAGCCACGCGCCGCCACGTTGACGCGGCCGACTTCGACGCCGTCCATCATTTGGTAAAAACCTCGGCCGGTGACGCCGCCGAGCACCCGATCGGCCGGAATGCGCAGGCCGTCCATGATGAGCTCGGTCGTGTCGACGCCCTTGTAGCCCATCTTGTCGATCTTGCCGGGGATGGTCAGGCCCGGACGGACCTCACCGAAGCCCGGCTCCTTCTCCACCAGGAAGGTGGTCATCGACTTGTGCGGGGCCGTGCCCTCGGGGTGTCCTTCGTCACTTCGGACCAGAACGGCCACCAGAGACGACGTTCCGCCGTTCGTGAGCCACATCTTCTGGCCGTTGAGGACGTACTCCTCGCCGTCCTTCACCGCCTTCGAGGTGATGGCGGACACATCCGAGCCGAGGCCCGGCTCCGACATCGAGAAGGCGCCGCGGATGTCGCCGGCCGCCATCCGGGGCAGGAAGTGGTCCTTCTGCTCCTGCGTGCCGTGCTGCTTGAGCATGTACGCCACGATGAAGTGCGTGTTGATGATGCCGGACACCGACATCCACCCGCGGGCGATCTCCTCCACGCACAGCGCGTAGGTGAGGAGCGACTCGCCCAGACCCCCGTACTCCTCGGGGATCATCAGGCCGAAGAGGCCGAGTTCCTTCAGACCGTCGACGATCTGCTGCGGGTACTCGTCGCGGTGCTCCAGCTCGGTGGCGACCGGGATGATCTCCTTGTCCACGAAGTCGCGGACGGTGGAGAGGATCTCCTGCTGGACGTCGGTCAGACCGGCGGTCTGGGCGAGACGGGCCATCGCTTACTTCCCCTGTTCCCTCAGTTCGGGGCGGCCCGGCTGCTCGCCGCCGCGCTCCTTGATGTACGTCTCGGTGGGCACCATCACCTTGCGGCGGAAGACGCACACCAGCGTGCCGTCCTGCTTGTAGCCCTTGGTCTCGACGTAGACGATGCCGCGGTCGTTCTTCGACTTCGACGGCCACTTGTCGAGCACGGTCGTCTGGCCGTAGATCGTGTCGCCGTGGAAGGTCGGCGCCACGTGCTTGAGCGACTCGATCTCCAGGTTGGCGATCGCCTTGCCGGAGATGTCCGGCACGCTCATGCCGAGCAGCAGCGAGTAGATGTAGTTCCCGACGACGACGTTCTTGCCGAAGTCCGTCGTCTTCTCCGCATAGTTCGTGTCCATGTGGAGCGGGTGGTGGTTCATGGTCAGGAGGCAGAACAGGTGGTCGTCGTACTCGGTGACCGTCTTGCCCGGCCAGTGCTTGTACGTCGCCCCGACCTCGAACTCCTCGTAGGTGCGTCCGAACTGCATGACGGTCAGGCCTCCGGGATCTCGAACTTCGACGTGCGCTTCATGCCGGCGGCGCGCCCCTTGCCTGCGATGACCAGGGCCATCTTGCGGCTGGCCTCGTCGATCATCTCGTCGCCGAGCATCGCCGAGCCCTTCTTGCCGCCCGCCTCGGACGTGTAGTAGTCGTACGCGTCCAGGATCAGCTCGGCGTGGTCGTAGTCCTCCTGCGACGGTGAGAAGATCTCGTTGGACGCCTCGACCTGGCCCGGGTGCAGCACCCACTTGCCGTCGAAGCCGAGCGCGGCGGCGCGCTGCGCGACCTCGCGGTAGCCGTCGACGTTGCGGATCTGCAGGTAGGGACCGTCGATCGCCTGGAGGTCGTTGGCGCGGGCGGCCATCAGGATCTTCATCAGGATGTAGTGGTAGGCGTCCGCCGGGTAGCCGGGCGGCTGCTCGCCCACGACCAGCGACTTCATGTTGATGGACGCCATGAAGTCGGCCGGGCCGAAGATGATGGTCTCCAGGCGCTGCGAGGCCTGGGCGATCTCGTTGACGTTGTTCAGGCCCTGCGCGTTCTCGATCTGCGCCTCGATGCCGATCTTGCCGACCTCGAAGCCCATCGTCTTCTCGATCTGGGTCAGCAGCAGGTCCAGCGCGACGACCTGCTGGGCCGTCTGCACCTTCGGCAGCATGATGCAGTCGAGGTTCTGGCCGGCGCCCTCGACGACCGTGACGACGTCCCGGTACGTCCACTCCGTCGTCCAGTCGTTGACGCGGACGACGCGCGTCTTGCCCGTCCAGTCGCCCTCGTTGAGGAACTTCACGATGGTGTGCCGCGCCTCGGGCTTGGCGAGCGGCGCGCACGCGTCCTCCAGGTCGAGGAAGACCTGGTCCGCCGGGAGGCCCTGCGCCTTCTCCAGGAAGCGGGGGTTGCTTCCCGGCACCGCGAGACAGGAGCGGCGGGGACGCAGACGGTTGACGGTCATGCGGGGACCTCCAGGGGGTCGAGCTTGTTCGCTTTCCGGATCTCGTCGACGATGCGGCCGATGATCCCGGTGATGTCGAAGTCCTTCGGGGTGAAGACGGCGGCCACTCCGGCTTCCTTCAGCTGCTCGGCGTCACCATTCGGGATGATGCCACCGGCGATCACGGGTATATCTGTGGCACCGGCCACACGGAGGCGTTCCAGGACGTCCGGGACCAGCTGCGCGTGCGAGCCGGACAGGATCGACAGGCCCACCGCGTGCACGTCCTCGGCGAGCGCCGCGTCCACGATCTGCTCCGGCGTCAGCCGGATGCCCTGGTACACCACCTCGAAGCCGGCGTCGCGGGCGCGCACGGCGATCTGCTCGGCGCCGTTGGAGTGCCCGTCCAGGCCGGGCTTGCCGACCAGGAAGCGCAGCTTGCCCACGCCCATGTCCTTCGCCGTCAGCTCCACCTTGCGCCGCACCTGGGACAGGGCCGAGCCCTCCTCGGCGGGGATCGCGACCGGCGCCGAGGACACCCCGGTCGGGGCGCGGAACTCGCCGAACACCTCGCGCAGCGCCCCGGCCCACTCGCCGGTGGTGACACCGGCGCGGGCGCACTCCAGGGTGGCCTCCATGAGGTTGTCGGTGCCCTTCGCGGCCTCCTTCAGCCGCTCCAGCGCCTTGCAGGGACGCGGGTGGTTGAACGGCGGCTGGTACCGCGTGTCGCGCCAGTGCTGGAGCGAGGCGATGACCCGGGCCTCGACGGCCGGGTCCACCGTCTGGATCGCGGTGTCCAGGTCGGCGGTCAGCGGGTTCGGCTCGGTGCCCTCGAAGATGTTGACGCCGACGATCTTCTCCCGGCCGGACTCGATCCGGCCCCGGCGCTCGGCGTGCGAGGCGACCAGCTGCGACTTGAGGTAGCCGGACTCGACGGCCGCCATCGCGCCGCCCATCTCCTGGATGCGGTCGATCTCGGCGAACGACTCCTCGACCAGCCGATCGACCTTCGCCTCGATGACCTTCGAGCCCTCGAAGATGTCCTCGTACTCCAGCAGGTCGCTCTCGTACGCCAGCACCTGCTGGATGCGCAGCGACCACTGCTGGTCCCAGGGGCGGGGCAGGCCCAGCGCCTCGTTCCAGGCCGGCAGCTGCACAGCACGCGCACGGGCGTCCTTCGACAGCGTCACGGCCAGCATCTCCAGCACGATCCGCTGGACGTTGTTCTCCGGCTGCGCCTCGGTCAGGCCGAGGGAGTTGACCTGGACGCCATAGCGGAAGCGGCGCTGCTTGGGGTTCTCGATGCCGTACCGCTCCCGGGTGATCCGGTCCCAGATCCGGCCGAACGCCCGCATCTTGCACATCTCCTCGATGAAGCGGACACCCGCGTTCACGAAGAAGGAGATACGGGCCACGACGTCGCCGAACTTCTCCTCGGGGACCTGCCCCGAGTCACGCACGGCGTCGAGGACGGCGATGGCGGTGGACATCGCGTACGCGATCTCCTGGACCGGCGTGGCGCCCGCCTCCTGCAGGTGGTAGCTGCAGATGTTGATCGGGTTCCACTTCGGGATGTGGGAGACCGTGTACGCGATCATGTCCGTCGTCAGGCGGAGCGAGGGCCCCGGCGGGAAGACGTGCGTCCCCCGGGACAGGTACTCCTTGACGATGTCGTTCTGGGTCGTGCCCTGGAGCTTGGTGATGTCCGCGCCCTGCTCCTCGGCGACGACCTGGTAGAGCGCCAGCAGCCACATGGCGGTGGCGTTGATCGTCATCGAGGTGTTCATCTGCTCCAGGGGGATGTCCTGGAACAGCCGGCGCATGTCACCCAGGTGCGCGATCGGCACCCCGACCCGGCCGACCTCGCCGCGGGCGAGGATGTGGTCGGAGTCGTACCCGGTCTGGGTGGGCAGGTCGAACGCGACCGACAGACCGGTCTGCCCCTTGGCGAGGTTGCGCCGGTACAGCTCGTTGGACGCCTCGGCCGTCGAGTGGCCGGCGTACGTCCGCATGAGCCACGGACGGTCCTTCTGACGTTCGTCTTCCTGACGCTCTGTCATCCCCCGGCCCTCAGATGTTCCGGAAGCGGTTGATGGAGTCGAGGTGCTTGGCGCGCAGCTCCTGGTCGCGCACGCCCAGGCCCTCCTCGGGGGCGAGGCACAGCACGCCGACCTTGCCCTGGTGGAGGTTGCGGTGCACGTCGTAGGCGGCCTGGCCGGTGTCCTCGAGGGAGTACACCTTCGACAGGGTGGGGTGGATCTTGCCCTTCGCGATGAGCCGGTTGGCCTCCCAGGCCTCGCGGTAGTTGGCGAAGTGCGAGCCGATGATGCGCTTCAGGGACATCCACAGGTAGCGGTTGTCGTACTGGTGCATGTAGCCCGAGGTGGAGGCGCAGGTGGTGATGGTGCCGCCCTTGCGGGTGACGAAGACCGAGGCGCCGAAGGTCTCGCGGCCGGGGTGCTCGAAGACGATGTCGATGTCCTCGCCGCCGGTGAGCTCGCGGATGCGCTTGCCGAAGCGCTTCCACTCCTTGGGGTCCTGGGTGTTCTCGTCCTTCCAGAACTTGTAGCCCTCGGCGTTGCGGTCGATGATCGCCTCGGCGCCCATCGCGCGGCAGATGTCCGCCTTCTGCGGCGAGGAGACGACACAGATCGGGTTGGCGCCGCCGGCGAGGGCGAACTGGGTGGCGTACGAGCCGAGTCCGCCGCTCGCGCCCCAGATCAGGACGTTGTCGCCCTGCTTCATGCCGGCGCCGTTGCGGGAGACCAGCTGGCGGTAGGCGGTGGAGTTCACCAGGCCCGGGGCCGCGGCCTCCTCCCAGCTGAGGTGGTCCGGCTTGGGCATCAGCTGGTTGGACTTGACGAGGGCGATCTCGGCGAGCCCGCCGAAGTTCGTCTCGAAGCCCCAGATCCGCTGCTCGGGGTCGAGCATCGTGTCGTTGTGCCCGTCGCTGGACTCCAGCTCGACGGAGAGACAGTGCGCGACGACCTCGTCGCCGGGCTTCCAGGAGTTGACGCCCGGGCCGGTGCGCAGGACGACGCCCGCGAGGTCGGAGCCGATGATGTGGTACGGCAGGTCGTGCCGCTTGGCCAGCTCGCTGGTGCGGCCGTAGCGCTCCAGGAAACCGAAGGTGGACAGCGGCTCGAAGATCGAGGTCCACACCGAGTTGTAGTTGACCGACGAGGCCATGACGGCCACCAGGGCCTCGCCCGGGCCGAGCTCGGGCAGGGGCACCTCGTCGAGGTGGATCGACTTGCGCGGGTCCTTGTCGCGGGTCGTCAGGCCCGCGAACATCTCCGTCTCGTCCTTGTGCACGGTGATCGCGCGGTACGACTCGGGGAGCGGGAGGGCGGCGAAGTCCTCCGACGTGGAGTCGGGCGACTGGATCGCGGCCAGGATGTCCTTCATGGTCACGGTGTTGCCTCCGGCGGTGAGCACCCTGAGGGAGGGGCGCTGAGGGTTACGTCGGTGCTGCTGAGGGTTTTTTCGGGGATGCCGTCGGTTCGGCCGGTGGTGCTGTTCGGCGGCGCATGGTGGCGCGGGAGGTTGCCTGTGACGCAGGCGCCGGGCGCGCAGGCCCCGGGAGGGGCTTGCGGGGACAGCCGGCGTACGAAAGGTCTCTGCACGCCGGCCGCCCGGACTCCTTCAACGTATGGCACGGCGTGTCATCCGGCAAGGCACTGCGTGCCAGAAGTTGCTCTCAGATGAAATCTTTACGTAACAAATGAGCGATGATCGATCGAACGGCCTCCGGAAGCCCCCCGAAAAGGGCCCCTGACATGCCAAAACGGCCACCCGGGCGGGTGGCCGTCATCACAGCGGGGGAGCGGCCGAACCCACTCCGTACCGGCGTCTCAGCGCTCCTTGAGGGCCTGCTCGATGGTGCGCATGACCTCGTCCAGCGGGGCGTCCGTCCGCGCCACCGTCACCAGGACCTCACCGTCGGAGGCCACCGAGGCCGTCGTGGTGCGCGGGGCGCTCTCGCGGCCCGCGCCGATCCCGGTCCCGAACGTGCGGCGCACGATCGCGAAGGCGTGGTCGAGCTGCGCCTCCACGTCGCCCTGCCCGCCGGCCCGCAGCCAGCGCCGCAGCACGTGGTTGTGGGCGGTGACCACCGCCGACGCCGCGACCTCCGCGAGCAGCGGGTCGTCGTTGGCGTCGTCGTCGTGCGCGTGCTCGTCGAAGTGGCCGAGGAGATAGCGGGTGAACAGACGCTCGTAGCGGGCGACCGAGGCGATCTCCGCCTCCCGCAGGGTGGGCACCTCGCGGGTCAGCTTGTAGCGGGCGACCGAGATCTCCGGCCGGGCCGCGTACATCCGCATGACCTCCTTGATGCCCCGGCACACCGTGTCGAGCGGGTGCTCGTGCGGCGGGGCGGCGTTGAGCACCGCCTCGGCGCGGACCAGGGTGTCGTCGTGGTCCGGGAAGATCGCCTCTTCCTTGGAGCGGAAGTGACGGAAGAAGGTGCGGCGGGCGACGCCGGCCGCGGCCGCGATCTCGTCGACCGTGGTCGCCTCGTACCCCTTGGTCGCGAACAGCTCCATGGCCGCGGCCGCCAGTTCGCGGCGCATCTTGAGCCGTTGGGCGGCGGCTCGGCCGCCGGCGGTGCTCTCCGGCGCGTCGGGCGAAGCTGGTGTACGTGAGGACCTGGCGGGCTGGGACATGACCCGAACGTACTGCATGTCCGCAGCTCGATGCGCGTGTACGGGGTTTCCCCCGCCCTGGGCGGGCGGGGGTCCTCCGGCCGGGTCGAGCAGTCCGCCCCAGTCCCTCTCGCTCCGGAACCAGTCGCCGATGCCGTCAGCGCCGGGCATATTCGCGGAAGCCGCGGCCCGTCTTGCGGCCGAGGCAGCCCGCGGCCACCAGGTGCTCCAGCAGGGGCGCCGGAGCGAGGCCCGGGTCGCGGAACTCGCGGTGCAGGACCTTCTCGATCGCCAGCGAGACGTCGAGGCCGACGACGTCCAGCAGCTCGAACGGGCCCATCGGGTAGCCGCCGCCCAGCTTCATCGCGGCGTCGATGTCGTCGAGCGACGCGTAGTGCTCCTGCACCATCTTGATCGCGTTGTTGAGGTACGGGAACAGCAGGGCGTTCACGATGAACCCGGCCCGGTCGCCGCAGTCCACGGCGTGCTTCCTGATCTTCGCGCAGACCTCGCGGACCGTGGCGTGCACGTCGTCGGCGGTCAGGACGGTACGGACGACCTCGACCAGCTTCATGGCCGGCGCCGGGTTGAAGAAGTGCATGCCGATCACGTCCTGCGGACGCGAGGTGGCGCGGGCGCAGGCGACGACGGGCAGCGAGGACGTCGTGGTGGCGAGCACCGCGCCCGGCTTGCAGACCTTGTCCAGCGCCGCGAACAGCTGCCGCTTGACGTCCAGGTCCTCGGCGACGGCCTCCACGGCCAGGTCGACGTCGGCGAACGCGTCGTAGCTGCCGGCCGCGGTGATCCGGTCCAGGGTCTGCGCGGCGGCCTCGGCGGTCATCCGGCCCTTGTCCACGGACCGCGACAGCGACTTGCCGATCCGGGCCTTGGCGGTCTGCGCCTTCTCCTCGCTGCGGGCGGCGAGGACGACGTCGTACCCGGCCTTGGCGAAGACCTCGGCGATACCGGACGCCATGGTGCCGGAGCCGGCGACGCCGACGGAGCGGACGGTCCGGCCGGGCGTCAGGGCGGCGCCGTCCAGCGGCGTCAGCGCGTCCCGCACGACGGTGGCGCTGCCGGGTGCCTCGTACGTGTAGAAGCCGCGGCCCGACTTACGGCCCGTCAGGCCCGCCTCGCTGAGCTGCTTGAGGATCGGGGCGGGCGCGTGCAGCCGGTCGCGGGACTCGGCGTACATGGCGTCCAGGACCGTGCGGGCGGTGTCGATGCCGATCAGGTCGAGCAGGGCGAGCGGCCCCATGGGCAGTCCGCAGCCCAGCCGCATCGCGGCGTCGATGTCCTCGCGGGAGGCGTACTTGGCCTCGTACATCGCGGCGGCCTGGTTGAGATAGCCGAACAGCAGGCCGTCGGCGACGAATCCGGGGCGGTCGCCGACGGCGACGGGCTCCTTGCCGAGGTCCAGGGCGAGGTTGGTGACCGCGGTGACGGCGGTCGGCGCGGTCAGCACCGAGGAGACGACCTCGACGAGCTTCATGGCCGGCGCCGGGTTGAAGAAGTGCAGGCCGAGCACGCGCTCCGGACGGGCCGAGTCGGCCGCCAGCCGCGTCACCGACAGGGCGTTGGTGCCGGTCGCGAGGATCGTCTCCGGGCGGACGATGCCGTCCAGTTCCCGGAAGATCTGGTGCTTGATCTCGTACGACTCCGGAGCGACCTCGATGACCAGGTCCGCGTCGGCCGCGGCCCGCAGATCGGTGGAGGTGCGGACACGGGCGAGGGCGTCCGCGCGCTCCTGCTCGGTCAGCCGGCCGCGTGCCACCGCACGGGCGGTGGAGGACTCCAGGGCGGCGACGGCCTGGGCGGCCGCGGCCTCGCTGACGTCGATGCCGACGACCTCGCGGCCTGCCTTGGCGAGGACTTCGGTGATGCCGGTGCCCATGGTGCCGAGGCCGACCACGGCGACGGTCTTCAGCGGGGACAGAGAGGTGTCGGACAGGGGAGTGGCCATCGCGGGACTCCAGGAATGAGGGTGACGACTGGGAACGCGTCCGGACGCGCCGGATGCGGAAAAGGTGCGGGTGTTGCCGGGCTGCTGGCGCACACGCCCGGGGCCGTCGCTGCGGACGTGCACACGTCCGAGGAGCGGTGATGACCGACCGGCCCTGTCCCGTGGCCGAGTCGTACTGCGGTACCTGGGGCACCGAACCGACTGCTCTCGCGAGGGCTGCGTCACCAGGCCGCCGCGAGGGGGTGCGAGTGGGTAACTCGCTCGTCTGAGATTAACTCGCGGGTAACGAGCGCGCCACCCCCCGGGTTTGTGATGTAGGTCCCGCGCCCCCGGCCACGCGCCTAATCTCTTCCCATGAGCGAAGAGTTGCGATCACTCACGGAGCGCTTACGGCAGGAGTCCGGAGCGACACCCGCGTACGACCGCCTCGTGGCCACCGGCGACCTCGACGAACTGGCGGACGTGCTGACCGCGCCCGGGCAGCCCCTGTGGGCGCGGGAGTTGGCCGCGTTCCGGCTCGGACTCGCCGGGGACCCGCGGGCGTTCGAATCCCTCGTCCTGCTGCTCAACCACCGGGACCCGCAGCGCTGCGCCTCCGCCGCCCACGCCCTCGCCCGGCTCGGCGACCCCCGTACGGCCCGCGCGGCGGCCGCCCTCGCCACCAACGAGCTGCGGGTCGCCTACGCGCTGCACCCGGTCCGCCTCCTGGTCGAGCTGGGCGCCCCCGAGGCGGTGCCGGCCCTGATCACCACCCTGGAGCGGCGGCTGCGCCCCCACGACCCCTACCGCCGGGTCGCCCTCGCCTGCGTCGAAGGGCTGGGCACGCTCGGCGACGACCGGGCCCGGCGGGTCCTCAACGAGGCGCTGGCCCATCCGGCCCTGGCGGAGGCGGCGGTCCAGGCCCTGGCTCGCATCCCGCGCCAGCGCTGAGCGGCAGGGCCTTCAGCCGGCCGTCAGCTCCCGGGCGTACCGCACCTCGGGCACCGGCACGCCGTCCACCTCGAAGGGCTCCTCGGCGCCGTCCGGCCCGAAGCCCGCCCGCGCGTAGAAGCGCCGGGCCCGGACGTTGTCCCGCAGCACCCACAGCAGCATGCGCCGGTGCCCGGCGAGCGAGCACCGGCGCACCGACTCCGCCAGCAGGGCACGACCGGCCCCGGTGCCGATCCGGGCCGGATCCACGTACAGCGCGTACAGCTCGGCGTCCTCGGTACGGCTGCCGTCGTCCTCACGGTAGGGGCCGTGACAGCCCCAGCCGACGACCCGGCCGCCCTCCTCCGCCACCAGGTTCACCACCGTGCCGTCGGCGCCCGCGAGATGCGCGCGCCGCCGCTCGGCGTCCTCGGAAACGTCCAGGGCGTCCAGGTAGGACTGCGGCACGATCCCCCGATAGGCGGCGCGCCAGCCCCCGACCCGGATCTCGGCGACCCGGTCGCAGTCGTCGGGGGTCATGGGGCGTATGCGCAGGCGGTGATCGTCCATCGGGGCACCCTAAAGGGTGCCTCGCCGATCAGGGCCGGAAGCCGACCAGGTCGTGGAGGTCGGTGCCGCGCGCCGTCGCCTTGGTGGCCTTCGTCGACTTCGCGGGCGCCGGCTTCGGTTCGGGGGAGGCGGCGCAGGTCGCGTCGGCCTCGGCGGAGCCGCGCGGGAGCGTGCCGTCGGTCAGGTAGGCCGCCAGGTGCCGGTCCAGGCAGGTGTTGCCGCCGAGGGTGACGGCGTGGTTGCCGCCGCCCTGCTCGACCACCAGACGGGAGCCGGCCAGCCGCCGGTGGACGGTGACGGCCCCCTGGTACGGGGTGGCCGCGTCGCCGGTCGCCTGGAAGAGCAGCACCGGCGGCACCTTGTCGTTGGTGACGTCGACCGGGGCCAGCGGCTTCTGCGGCCAGAACGCGCACGGCGCGTTGTACCAGGCGTTGTTCCAGGTCATGAACGGCGCCTTCGTGTGCGCGGCCCAGTTGTCCGCCCGCCAGCGGTGCCAGTCGCGCGGCCAGGCGGCGTCCCGGCACTGCACGGCGGCGTACACGCTGTAGCCGTTCCCCGCGGCCTCGTCCGCGGCGCCGAACCGCTCGTACGCCTTGGTGAGCGGGCCGTCGTCCCGGTCGTTCACATACGCCGCGAACGCCTCGGCGAGCTGCGGCCAGTAGCCGTCGTAGTAGCCGCCGGGCAGGAAGGTGTCCTCCAGTTCGGCGGGGCCGACCACGCCGCCGGCCGGGGTCCGCGCGAGTGCCGTCCGCAGCGCGTACCAGCGCTCCTCGACGCGTGCCGGGTCCGTGCCGAGCCGATACGTCCTGTCGTGCCGGGCCACCCAGGTCAGGAAGGCGCGGTGCCGGTCGTCGAAGGCGAGGTCCTGGGCGAGGTTGTCGTCGTACCAGACGCCGGTGGGGTCCACGACGGAGTCCAGCACCGCCCGCCGCACCCGCTGCGGGAAGAGCTTGGCGTAGACCGCGCCGAGGTAGGTGCCGTAGGAGTAGCCGAAGTAGTTGATGCGCGGGGCGCCGAGGGCGGCGCGGATCAGGTCCAGGTCGCGTGCGGCGCTGACCGTGTCGATGTACGGCAGCACGTCGGCGTGCTTCTCGGCGCACGCGCGGGCGAAGTCCTTCGCGCGCAGCAGGTTGGCCCGCTCGACCCAGGGCGTGCTCGGCACCGAGTCCGGGCGCACCGGCGCGAAGTGCGTGGGCCGGCAGTCGAGCGCGGGGCGGCTGCGGCCGACGCCGCGCGGGTCGAAGCCGACGATGTCGTACTGCGCCGCCACCTTCTTGGGCAGGGCCGAGGCGACGAAGCCGGCCAGGGCGAGTCCGCTGCCGCCGGGGCCGCCGGGGTTGACGAGCAGCGGCCCCTGATACTTCTTCGCGGTGTGCGGGACGCGGGAGAGGGCCAGCGTGATTTTGCGGCCCTTGGGGGCTGTGTGGTCGAGCGGCACCTTCAGCGAGGCGCACTGGAGCGTCGGGTATGTGGCGGTGCCGCACTTCTTCCAGGTGAGCGGCGCCGCGGTCGCGGTGGGCGGGGCGCTCGCCTCGGCGGGGACGGCGGTCAGGGTTCCGGCCACGACGAGTGCGGCGCCGCACAGAACGGTTGCGCGTTTTCCCATGGGTGGTCCTCCCAGGACGGAGCGGCGCGGGCCGTGCGTGCCACGGCCCGTGCCGCATTCGTCCCGGAACGGACGCCCGGAGGAACGGGTTCCGCTTGGATTCGACCCGATCGGGTCGCGGGATGCGCCCCGATGCCGCCGATGTCTAGAGCAGCGTCAGCTGAGTGGGGCCGGGCTCCGGCTCGGCGGGGAGGGGCTCGCGGATCCGGCGGGGCATCTCCGGCCGGGCGGGTCCGATGCCGTACTCCTCGGCCAGCTCGTGCACCTGACGGGTGATCCGGCGCTGGTACCACTTCGGCGCGTAGGCGCCGTCCGCGTACAGCCGTTCGTAGCGGCGCACCAGATGCGGGTGCTCACGACCGAGCCACGCCATGAACCACTCGCGTGCCCCGGGCCGCAGATGCAGCACCAGCGGGGTGACGGACGTGGCGCCGGCGGCGGCGATCGCCCGCACGGTGGCCCGCAGCTGCGCCGGCTGGTCGCCGAGGAACGGGATGACCGGCGCCATCAGCACCCCGCACCCGAGCCCGTGCTCGGTCAGGGTCCGTACGACGTCCAGGCGCCGCTCGGGGGCGGGGGTGCCCGGCTCCACGGTCCGCCACAGTTCGCGGTCGACGAAGCCGACGGAGACGGACACACCCACGTCCGTGACCTCGGCGGACTGCTTCAGCAGATCCAGGTCGCGCAGGATCAGCGTCCCCTTGGTCAGGATCGAGTAGGGGTTGGCGTGGTCGCGCAGGGCCGCCAGGATGCCCGGCATCAGACGGTAGCGGCCCTCGGCCCGCTGGTAGCAGTCGACGTTGGTGCCCATCGCTATGTGGTCGCCCTGCCAGCGGCGGGAGGCGAGCTGCCGGCGCAGCAGCTCCGGCGCGTTCACCTTCACCACGATCTGGGAGTCGAAGCCGAGCCCCGTGTCCAGGTCGAGATAGCTGTGAGTCTTGCGGGCGAAGCAGTACACACACGCGTGCGAGCAGCCCCGGTACGGGTTCACCGTCCACTCGAAGGGCATGCGCGAGGCGCCCGGCACCCGGTTCACGATCGAGCGGGCCCGGATCTCGTGGAACGTGATCCCGGCGAACTCGGGTGTGTCGAAGGTGCGGGTCACGACGGCGTCCGCGCCGAACAGGCCGGTGTCGGCCCGGCTGTGGTCCGTCTCCAGGGCGAGGTTCTCCCAGCGCATGGTGCCTCCTCGGTAGCACTGCCCCCAGAATAGAACACATGTTCCCTTGATCGTGCTACCCCTGGCCCGCCTTCGTTTCCGATCGCCTCGCGACCGGTTCCGTGAGCCGTTCGGCACCCCGATTTGGGCGGGGTGCCACCGGGGTGGTTGGCTTGCCCCAACCCCGAGAACTCAGGTCCTGGAGGAAGTCGATGGCGCAGGTCGAGGCCACTACGGAGCGGGTCGTCGCGGCGGACGCGGAGAAGGTGTTCGACGCCCTCGCCGACTACACCGGCACCCGGCAGAAGCTGCTGCCCGAGCACTTCAGCGAGTACGAGGTCCGCGAGGGCGGCGACGGCGAGGGCACCGTCGTCCACTGGAAGCTCCAGGCCACCAGCAAGCGTGTACGCGACTGCCTGCTGGACGTCACCGAGCCCACCGAAGGCGAGCTCGTCGAGAAGGACCGCAACTCCTCCATGGTCACCACCTGGCGGGTCACCCCGGCCGGCGAGGGCACGTCCCGGGTCGTCGTCACCAGCACCTGGCAGGGCGCCGGCGGCATCGGTGGCTTCTTCGAGCGGACCTTCGCGCCCAAGGGCCTCGGCCGGATCTACGAAGCGCTGCTCGCCAACCTCGCCGCCGAGGTGGAGAAGTAGCACCGGGGCACTTCAACCCGCCCGGGCCTGGCGGTCGTTGCCGTCCTCACCGTTTCGAGTGGTTCTGTTCCGCGACCGACCTGCTTCCGTAACTCGTCGCGCTTGCCCGTAGTTGTTCGCCTACGCGGACAAGGTGCGGCAGTGCGACGAGGGGAGCGGGTACGTGGGCGGGAGCACTCTGGTACAGGACGAGCCGGTCGCCGCACCCCCGGACGTCCGCCCCGCCGGCCCCGGGCCCACGGGTGAACTCGGGCCGCGGCGGGTGCGGTTGGTCTTCCTCGCCCTCATGCTCGCGCTGCTCCTCGCCGCGCTGGAGCAGATGATCGTCGCGACCGCGCTGCCGAAGATCGTCGGTGAACTGCACGGCCTCGACCGGATGTCCTGGGCGATCACCGCCTATCTGCTCACCGCCACCGTCGGACTGCCGATCTACGGCAAGCTCGGCGACCTCCTCGGCCGCAAGGGCGTCTTCCAGTTCGCGATCGTCGTCTTCGTCGTCGGCTCCGCGCTCGCGGGCCGGGCCACGACCATGGACCAGCTGATCGCCTTCCGGGCCGTCCAGGGCGTCGGCGCCGGCGGCCTCATGATCGGCGTCCAAGCGATCATCGCGGATATCGTGCCCGCCCGGGAGCGGGGCCGCTTCATGGGTCTGATCGGCGCCGCGTTCGGCCTCGCCTCGGTCGCCGGACCGCTGCTCGGCGGCTACTTCACCGACCACCTCTCCTGGCGCTGGTGCTTCTACATCAACGTGCCCTTCGGCCTGGTCACCCTCGCCGTCGTCGCCGTCGTGCTCAAGCTCCCCAAGCCCGCGCGCCGGGCCCGGCTCGATGTCCTGGGCTCCCTGCTGCTCGCCGCCGCCTCCACCTGCCTGGTCCTGCTGACCAGTTGGGGCGGCACCGAACACGCCTGGGACTCCCGGGTCATCCTCGGCCTCGCCGCCGGGGCCGCCGCCTCCTCGCTCCTCTTCCTCGTCGCCGAGCGCTTCGCCGTCGAACCCCTCATCCCGCTGCGGCTGTTCCGGGACTCCGTCTTCAATGTCACCAGCCTGGTGGGCCTCGTGATCGGCGTCGCGCTGTTCGGCGCCGCGAGCTATCTGCCGACCTATCTGCAGATGGTCGACGGGGCCACCGCCACCGAGTCCGGGCTGCTCATGCTGCCCATGATGGGCGGCATCGTCGGCGCCTCCATCATCTGCGGCCAACTCATCAGCCGCACCGGGCGCTACCGGATCCACCCCCTGCTCGGCAGCGCCCTGTCCGCCGTCGGCATGTGGCTGCTGTCCCGGCTGGAGACCGACACACCCCGGCTGCACTACAGCCTCTGGATGGCCGTGCTCGGCGCCGGCATCGGCATGGTGATGCCCGTCCTCGTCCTCGCCGTGCAGAACTCCGTACGCCCGTCCGACCTCGGCACGGCCACCAGCGCCAACAACTACTTCCGGCAGATCGGCGGCAGCGTCGGCGCCGCCGTCTTCGGCACCCTCTTCGCCGACCGCCTCACCGACGCCCTCGCCGACCGGCTCCCCGCCGACACGGGCGGCGCACTGCCCGCCGCCGAGGCCATCACCCCGCAGCTCGTCCACAGCCTGCCGCCCGCGCTGCGCGACGCCTACATCCAGGCGTACGCCGACGCCATGCCGAGGATCTTCCTGTACCTCGTGCCGGTGCTCGTGCTGGGCCTGCTCATCGCCTTCTTCCTCAAGGAGAAACCCCTGGTGACCCACGACACCCCCACCGAGGAGACCACGATCCCGGCCTCCGTCCCGCAGGCCCGCTCGCCGCGCGGCACATCGCCCACCGTCCGCGGCGCCGTCCAGCACGCCGACGGCACCGTCGTGCCCCGCGCCGCGCTCACCCTGATCGACGTCGCCGGACAGCAGGTCGGCCGCGCGAGCAGCGGCGAGGACGGACGGTTCGCGCTGGCCACGCCGGGGCCCGGGTCGTACGTCATGATCGCCGCGGCCGGCGGGCACCAGCCGCAGGCCGTGTCCGTCACCGTCGGCGAGCGGCCCGTCGACCTCGACATCCTGCTCGGCGGCGCCGGACGCCTCGCCGGACGGGTGCTCAGCCCCGACGGCACCCCCGTGGACGCCACCGTCACCCTCACCGACGTCCGCGGCGAGGTCGTCGCCACCACCCGCAGCGAACGCGAGAACGGCTACGTCATCACCGAACTGATCGCCGGGGAGTACACCCTCGCCGCCAGCTCGGCCGCGTTCCGGCCCGCCGCCGTCCCGGTCACCGTCAAGGCGGCCCGCGAGACCCGGCAGGACATCGAACTCGCGGGCGGCGCCGCCCTGCGCGGCACCGTCCGGGCCGGCGGCGGACGCCCCGTGGAGGACGCCCGCGTCACCCTGCTCGACGCGGCCGGCAACGTCGTGGACACCCTCACCACCGGGCCCGACGGAACCTTCCGGTTCACCGACCTCGCCTCCGGGGAGTACACCGTCATCGCCGCCGGTTACCCGCCGGTCGCCACCGTGCTCCAGGTCGCCCGCGGCGGGCGCACGGAACGCGACCTCCAGCTCGGGCACGAGGGCTGACCCCGCCGCCCGACCCGGCGCTGTCCTGCGGGAAAGGAGCGCGGCCGGATCTTTCCGCCCCCGCGCGCGCCGTCGTGAACCCGGTACATCCAATTCGCCTATTGCCACACATCCCCGAGGCGGGGACCCGTACGGTGGTGGGGGCGCGCAGATCTTGCGGACCGTGGGGAGAGAGGGCCTGGGCCATGGACCGTGGCACCGAAAGGGACGGCACGGCGACGGAGTACGCCGCGACCGGACGCATCCCGCTCGCCGTGGTGGTGGTCGACCGCGCGGGGCTCGTCTCCCACTGGAGCTCCGGCGCGCGCCGCCTCTTCGGCGCCACCAAGGAGGAGGCGATCGGGCACCCCGCCGTCGATCTGCTGCCGGTCTCGGGAGCGCTTCCCGAGGACGACGACATCTCGCCGTACGGGCCGTACGGCGCCTACGACGACGCGGGGCACGACCTCGAGACCTCCCTGGACGGACGGCTCTACTACCCGACGGCCGGGCGGGCCCGGCTGACCGTGCCCGAGCGGGACCGCGTCGACGTCCTGTGGTGGGCCTACCCCCTCGTCGGACCCGGCCCCGAGCGGCTGCTCGTGCTCGGCGCCGACGTCGGCCGGCTCCAGCAGGAGGCCGCGGGGGAGGACCCCGGCTTCGACCGGGTCGCCCCCGCCTTCGCCCTGCACACCGACTTCCCCGGCGCCGAGGAACTCGCCTCCAGGCTCCCCGAGATCCTGCCCAGCATGAGCGTCGACGAAAGCGCCCGGATCGTCGGCCAGATCCTCGAACTCGGCTACCCCGTCCTGGAGTTCAGCCAGAACGACCGGGTGCCTGTCACCCCCGACTGGGGCGTCCCCCGGCGGGTCGAACGCCGGGCCCGCCGGGAACGCGCCGCGCGGGCCGCCGCCCACGGCTTACCGGCGCCGGCCGAGGACCCCGACGACGGTGAGGACCTGGAGTACGTCGCCGTCCGCGAGCGCCTGGAGTTCCTGAACGAGGTCAGTGGCCGCATCGGCACCTCCCTCGACCTGGCGCAGACCATCGTCGAGGTCAGCCGGGCCGTGGTGCCCCGCTTCACCGACGTCGCCGGCACCTATCTGCGTGAACAGGTCGTCGCCGGCGAGGGGTTCCCCGACGGGGTGCCGGACACCACCACGATGTGGCACCGCGTCGCGCTCGAGCACACCGACGAACCCGGCCGCTGGGACGACGTCGTACCGGTCGGCGAGGCCATGCCCTTTCCGGCCCACACCCCGTTCTTCCAGTGCATGACCAGCGGCGAGCCCGTGCTCGTCCCGCGGATCACCCCCGAGATGGGCCACGCCATCGCGTCCCAGTTCGAGAAGCGGGACATCCGCCCGCTGATCACCGGCCGCTCGATGCTCGTCGTCCCGCTCAAGGCCCGCAACGTCGTCCTCGGCTTCATGATCCTGCTGCGCCACCCCGAGCGCGTCGAGTTCAACGACATGGACCGGGTCACCGGCGCCGAACTCGCCGCGAGAGCGGGCCTCGTGCTCGACAACGCCCGGATGTACACCTACCAGGAGAGCGTCGCCGAGACCCTCCAGGACAGCATGCTGCCGCAGATCCCACGCCGTATGGCGGGCTGCGACATCACCACCCGCTATCTGCCGGGGACACTGCTCGGACGGGTCGGCGGCGACTGGTTCGACTCCGTGAAGCTGCCCGGCGCCCGGACCGCCCTCGTCGTCGGCGACGTCATGGGCCACGGCCTCAACTCCGCCGCCAAGATGGGCCAGTTGCGCACCGCCGTGCAGACCATGGCCGCCCTCGACCTGCCGCCCGCCCAGCTGCTGCGCAACCTCGACGACCTCGCCCAGCGCCTCGGCGACAACTACCTGGCCACCTGCCTGTACGTCGTCTACGACCCGCTGGCCGGCGAGCTGCGCCTCGCCAACGCCGGCCACATCCCGCCCGTCCTGGTCCGCGCCGACAGCGGGCACGGCGAACTGCTCGACCTGCCCACGGGCGCGCCCATCGGCGTCGGCGGCGTGCCGTTCGAAGAGGTGCGCGTACACGTCGAACCGGGTGACCGGATCGTCATGTGCACCGACGGTCTGGTCGAGCTGCGCGGCGAAGACATCGGTGTCAGACTCGCGGTCCTGTGCGAATCCGCCGCCCACCCGGCCGCGTCCATGGACGAGGCGTGCGACACGATCATCCGCGCCCTCAACCCGCGCGGCGGCCGCAAGGACGACGTCGCCCTGCTGATGGCCCGCCTCAACGGCATCGCCCCCGCCGACGTCGCCGTGCACCGGCTCGAACTCGACCCGGCCGAGGCGGGCCGCGCCCGCGCCCTCGTGCGCGAGCAGTTGCGCGCCTGGGGCCTGTCCCGGCTCGCGGACACCGCCGGGCTCCTGGTGACCGAGCTGGTCACCAACGCCGTACGGCACTCGCGCGACCGCCCCGTGGAGCTCAGGCTGGTGCGCGGCGAGACGCTGCTGTGCGAGGTGGACGACGACAGCCACGAACTGCCCACCCTGCTGGACGCCGGACCCGACGACACCGCCGGACGCGGACTGCGCGTCGTCAGCACGCTCGCCCGCGCCTGGGGGACCAGCCGCACGGGCACCGGCAAGACGGTCTGGTTCGAGCTGACGCTCACGCCCTGCTGACGTTCCGGAGTCCCGGAGTCCCGCGGTCCCGCAGAGGTTCCGGACGAGACGTGAAGGTGTGCGCCGGACGCTTGTCGGCCCCGGCCCGCCCGCGATAGACCGGATCCGCCCGTCACCCGGCGGTCGCCGGTCGTACGTCAGGGGGAGTCGGTCATGAGCGTGACGCGTCGGTACCGGGACGCCTGGGAGGGCTTCTGGCGCGAGGCACCCGAGGAGCCGGGAGCCGTCTTCTGGGACGCGGAGCCGGCGCTGACCGCGGGCCGCCATCTGCCCCTGCTGGAGCCCCATCTGACCGATCCCGGCCTGGTGATGATCGACCTGGGCTGCGGCAACGGCACCCAGACCCGGTTCCTCGCCGAACGCTTCCCGCGCGTCGTCGGCGCCGACCTGTCCGCCGCCGCCCTCGACCACGCCCGCAGGGCCGATCCGGCCGGGCAGGCGACGTACCGGCTGCTCGACGTCGTGGACACCGCGGAGGTCCGGACCCTGCACGCCGAACTCGGCGATGCCAACGTCTATGTGCGCGGCGTCCTGCACCAGGCCGAGCCCGGCGACCGGCAGACGATGGCGGACGGGCTGGCCACGCTGGCCGGCGAGTGCGGCCGGGTCCTCCTCGTCGAACCGTCCGAGGCCGCCAAAGGCGTCCTCATGGGGCTGGCCGGGGGTCCCGCCGGGCCGCCGCCCAAGCTGGCGCCGGTCCTCAAGCACGGCATCGCCCCCGGCGAGGTCGCCGACGAGGCGCTGCCCGGCTATCTGCGCGCGGCGGGGCTCGACGTCCTCGCGAGCGGCACGCTACTGCTGGCCACCACCGAGTACGGCCCCGACGGCACCCGTGTCGAACTCCCCTCGACCTGGATCGTCGCGGGCCGGTCCTAGGAGTGGGCCGGCCCTAAGTGTTCGCGGAGTCCGGGGAGTTCGTCGGTACGCAGAGCACCGGGACGGGGGACAGGTGGAGCAGCTTGTGCGGGGTGGAACCCAGCAGGGCGCCGCGCAGCGGGCTCTCGCCCCAGGTGCCCACGACGATGCAGCGCGCCCCGTGCCGGGACGCGGCGTCGAGGAGGGCTTCCGCCGGTTTCCGGTCGATGACCTCCACGGTCGTCGCCACCCCCGCCTCGTCGGCGACGGCGACCGCGTGGTCCAGCGCCGTCCGGCCCGCCTCCCGGAGCGCGTCCCGGTGGGCGGCGTACTCCTCGCCGAGGGAGCCCGGCGCCGCCGCGCCGTAGACCAGGACGAGGGTGTCGTCGAACGCGGCCGTCACCTCGACGGCGACGGAGAGCGCGCGGACCGCGCCCGGGGACTCGTCGTAGCCGCACACCACGGGCATGTCAGGACTCCTTGCCGTGCACGAGGTCGGGGTCGGCCACCTGGGGGCGCTCCGCCCAGAAGGTGGGGGCCATCAGCCGCCACACCAGCATCAGGACCACGCCCGCGAGCGTGATGCCGATCCCGATGACCAGCGGCGGCCCGAGCCCGAACCAGGAGACGCCGCTGTAGGAGTTGGCGGGGTCGGACATGTCGGCGATCGACTCGACGAGCAGCCAGGCCAGCAGCCCGGCGCCGACCACGGGGCCGAGGCCGATCAGTACGAAGTTGCGGACGCTCTCGGTGAGGTGGCGCCGGTAGTAGACGGCGCACGCGAGGCCGGTGAGCGCGTAGTAGAAGGCGATCAGCAGGGACAGCGCGGTGAGCGAGTCGAACAGGGCGTTCTCGCTGATCTGACGGACCACCAGGTACCAGGCGATGGCGATGCCCGCCACCCACCAGGTGCTCACGTCCGGGGTGCGGAACCGGTGGTGGATGTGCCCGAAGTGGGCCGGCAGGGCGTGCCGGCGGGCCATGGACAGCGCGGTCCGCGAGGCCGGGATGATCGTGGTCTGCGTGGACGCCAGACCGGACGTCGACACCGCCAGCAGCACCACCCAGTCCCAGCCGCCCATCACGTCGCCCGCGAGCAGGGCGAAGATGAACTCCTCCTCGTCGGCGTTCTCCGACAGGAACGCCGGACCGGCGTAGGCGACGACCGCGATCGCGACCGCCACATACGTGATCAGCAGGATGACGGTCGACCACACGGCCGCCTCACCGGGGGCGGTCGCCGAGTTCTCGGTCTCCTCGGTGAGGTTCACCGCCGACTCCCAGCCCCAGTAGATGAACACGCCGAGCAGCAGGCCCGCCGTCAGCGAGGCGCCACCTGCGCCGAACGGGTCCAGCCAGCTGAACTCCGGTTTCACCGCGTCGAGGTCCCCGGTGCCGGCGTACACCCGGTACAGCGCGACCACGGCGAACGCGAGGAGGCAGGCGACCTGGGCGAGGATCAGCGCGTTCTGCACCCGGGCCGACACCTCGGTGCCGATCACGCACACCACCGTCATCACCAGGATGAGCAGCACGGTGAGGATCTGCCGCACCCACTCGTTGTCGGCCCAGCTGTCCAGGCCGAAGGCGAGCAGCGCGAACGTCACCGCCACGTCCGCCAGCGAGCCGACGACCAGGACACCGGTCATGGTGATGGCCCAGCCGCCGAGCCAGCCCGCCCACGGGCCCATCGCGCGGGTGACCCAGGAGAAGGTCGTGCCGCAGTCCTGGTCGACCTTGTTGAGGTAGTAGAACGCCGACGCGATCAGCAGCATCGGCACGAACGCCGCCAGCATCACGCCCGGCGCGTACACCCCGACCAGCGCGACGATCGGGCCGATGACCGCGGCCAGCGAGTACGCGGGCGAGGTCGCGTTGAGCCCGATGACGAGCGCGTCGAGGAACCCGATCGCGTCGGGCTTCAACGAGTCCGGCTGGGGGGTGTCCGTACGGGCGTCGGCCATGCTGCCTCACTTCGGTCGTGCCTGACCTCATGAAACAGGCAGCGGCCGGGCCCGCCCGGCCTTTGCCGCCCGCGCCCGGGATGTCTCACCCGTGTGCCCAGCCGGGGCCCGCGCGGGGGTGTTCCCGGGGCCGGGGGCCGGTCGTGGCGGGTTCTGACGGGGGCGCGTAACGTGGCGCCCCATGAAGATCCTCATCAGCGCCGACATGGAGGGCGCGACCGGTGTGACCTGGCCGGGGGACGTTCTGCCGGGGACACCGCAGTGGGAGCGGTGCCGGGGGATGTTCACCTCGGACGTGGACGCGGCCGTCCGCGGCTTCTTCGACGGCGGTGCCGACTCCGTCCTCGTCAACGAGGCCCACTGGAGCATGCGGAACCTGCTGCTCGAACAGCTCGACGAGCGGGCCGAGATGCTGACCGGCCGGCACAAGGCGCTGTCGATGGTGGAGGGCGTCCAGCACGGGGACGTCGACGGGATCGCCTTCATCGGCTACCACACGGGCGCCGGGATGGAGGGCGTCCTCGCCCACACCTACCTCGCCAACCAGATCACCGGGGTCTGGCTGAACGACGTCCGCGCCAGCGAGGGCCTGCTGAACGCGCACGTCGTCGCCGAGTACGGCGTCCCCGTCGTCCTCGTCACCGGTGACGACCTGGCCTGCGAGGACGCCCTCGGCTACGCGCCCGAGGCCCGGAAGGTCGCCGTCAAGGACCATGTCTCGCGGTACGCGGCCGTGTGCCGTACGCCGGCGCGGACCGCCGCCGACATCCGCGCGGCCGCCAAGGACGCCATGGGCATCGCGGGCCGCCGGGAGCCCGTGCAGGCCGGGCCGCACACGGTGGCCGTCGAGTTCGACGCCGAGCACCTCGCGATGGCGGCCACGGTCGTCCCCGGCGTGGCGCGGATCGGCGAGCGCAAGGTGGCGTACACCAGCGAGCGCATGTACGAGGCAATCCGGACCTTCAAGGCGGTCACCACGATCGTCTCGGCCGCGGTGGAGGAGCAGTATGGCTGACGCGCAGGCACTGGAGGAGGTCGTGACGTTCACGTCCGACCTCATCCGCATCGACACCACCAACCGGGGCGGTGGCGACTGCCAGGAGCGGCCCGCCGCCGAGTACGCGGCGGCCCGGCTCGCCGAGGCCGGCCTCGAACCCACGCTGCTGGAGCGCACACCGGGCCGTACGAACGTCGTCGCCCGCATCGAGGGCACCGACCCGTCGGCGGACGCCCTGCTCGTCCACGGGCATCTGGACGTCGTGCCCGCCGACGCCTCCGAGTGGAGCGTCGACCCCTTCTCCGGCGAGGTCCGCGACGGCGTCGTCTGGGGCCGCGGCGCGGTCGACATGAAGAACATGGACGCGATGATCCTGTCCGTCGTCCGGGCCTGGGTCCGGCAGGGCGTACGGCCCCGCCGGGACATCGTGATCGCGTTCACCGCCGACGAGGAGGCCAGCGCCGAGGACGGCTCCGGCTTCCTCGCCGACCGGCACGCGGCCCTGTTCGAAGGCTGCACCGAGGGCATCAGCGAGTCCGGCGCGTTCACCTTCCACGACGGTTCCGGCCGCCAGATCTACCCGATCTCGGCCGGCGAGCGCGGCACCGGCTGGCTGCGGCTCACCGCCCACGGCCGCGCCGGCCACGGCTCCCGGGTCAACCGGGAGAACGCGGTGACCCGGCTCGCCGCCGCCATCACCCGGATCGGCGACCACGCGTGGCCGGTGCGGCTCACCCCGACCGTGCGCGGCGCCCTCACCGAACTCGCCGAGCTGTACGGCCTGGACACCAGCCTGGACGACGTCGACGCCCTGCTGGAGAAGCTCGGCCCCGCCGCCAAGCTCGTCGATGCGACCGTCCGCAACAGCGCCAACCCGACGATGCTGGAGGCCGGTTACAAGGTCAACGTCATCCCGGGCCAGGCCGTGGCCTTCGTCGACGGACGGTTCCTGCCCGGCCAGGAGGACGAGTTCCGCGCCACCCTCGACGAGCTCACCGGACCCGACGTGGACTGGGAGTTCCACCACCGCGAGGTCGCCCTCCAGTCCCCGCTGGACTCGCCGACGTACGCCCTGATGCGGGCCACCGTCGAGGAGTTCGCGCCCGAGGGGCACACCGTGCCGTACTGCATGGCCGGCGGCACGGACGCCAAGCAGTTCTCCCGGCTCGGCATCACCGGCTACGGGTTCTCGCCGCTGAAGCTGCCGGAGGGCTTCGACTACTCGGCCATGTTCCACGGCGTCGACGAACGGGTGCCCGTCGAGGCGCTCCACTTCGGCGTCCGTGTGCTCGACCGCTTCCTGTGCAACGCCTAGACGACCTGGGGGAGACAGTGCGGACACTGGCGTACGGATCCTGGCCCTCGCCGATCGACGCGGCCCTCGCCGCCGCGCACGACGGGCGGCCCGACTTCGTGGGCTTCGTCGGCGACGAGGCGTGGTGGACCGAACCGCGGCCCGAGGAGGGCGGCCGGCGCACCCTCGTACGCCGCCGCGCCGACGGGCACGAGGAGTCCGTGCTGCCCCCGCCGTGGAACGTGCGCAGCCGCGTCATGGAGTACGGCGGACAGCCCTGGGGCGGCACGAGCACCGACGGCGGGCCGCTCGTCGTCTTCGTGAACTTCGCCGACCAGCGGCTCTACCGGTACGAGGAGGGCGCCGAGCCGCGTCCGCTCACCCCGGTGTCCCCGGTCGGCGGCGGACTGCGCTCGGCGGAGCCGCTGGTGCGGGCCGACCTCGGCGAAGTGTGGTGCGTGCTGGAGGAGTTCACCGGGGAGGCGCCCACCGATGTGCGCCGCGTCCTGGCCGCCGTCCCGCTCGACGGCTCCGCGGCGGACGACCGGGGCGCCGTACGCGAACTCACCGACGGGCGGCACCGGTTCGTCACCGGGGCGCGGCTCTCACCGGACGGACGGCGGGCCGCCTGGCTGGTCTGGGACCACCCCCGGATGCCGTGGGACGGCACCGAACTGCTCGTCGCCGACGTCACCGCCGACGGGACGTTCGAGAACACCCGGACCGTCGCGGGCGGCCCCGAGGAGTCCGTCGCCCAGGTGGACTGGACGCACGACGGCCGGCTGCTGCACTCGAGCGACGCCGGCGGCTGGTGGAACCTGTACCGCGACGGCGAGCCCCTGTGCCCGTGCGAGGAGGAGTTCGGCGGGCCCCTGTGGCAGGTCGGACTGCGCTGGTTCGCGCCGCTCGAAGGCGGGCTCGTCGCCGTGCTGCACGGCCGCGGCGCCCTCGCCCTCGGCGTCCTGGACCCGGAGACCGGCGAGATCGTCGACGCCGCCGGGCCGTGGACCGAGTACGCGCCGACGCTCGCCGCGCTCGGGGAACGGGTCGTGGCCGTCGGCGCCGGCCCGCACACCGCGCACGAGGTCGTCGAACTGGACACCCGCACCGGCCACTGCCGGGTCGTCGGCGCCGCCCACGAGGACGCCGTGGACCCCGCCTACCACCCGGAACCGCAGGTCCGCACCTTCACCGGCCCCGCCGGGCAGGAGATCCACGCGCACGTCTACCCGCCCCGCCACCCCGACGTCACCGGCCCCCCGGACACCCCGGCGCCGTACGTCGTCTGGGCGCACGGCGGCCCCACCTCCCGGGCTCCCCTCGTCCTCGATCTGACCGTCGCCTACTTCACCTCGCGCGGCATCGGTGTCGCCGAGGTGAACTACGGCGGCTCCACCGGATACGGCCGGGCCTACCGCGAACGGCTCCGCGAGCAGTGGGGCGTCGTCGACGTCGAGGACTGCGCGGCCGTCGCGCTCGCCCTCGCCGACGAGGGCACCGCCGACCGCGACCGGCTCGCCCTCCGCGGCGGCAGCGCGGGGGGCTGGACCACCGCCGCGTCCCTGACCAGCACGGACGTCTACGCCTGCGGCACGATCATCTACCCGATCCTGGATCTGACCGGCTGGGGCACCGGGGAGACCCACGACTTCGAGTCGCAGTACCTGGAGAGCCTCGTCGGACCGCTCGCCGAGGTGCCCGGCCGCTACGAGGAACGCTCGCCCGTCACCCGCGCCGACCGGCTCACCGTGCCCTTCCTGCTGCTCCAGGGCCTGGACGACGTCATCTGCCCGCCCGCCCAGTGCGACCGGTTCCTCGCCCGGCTGAAGGGGCGCGGCGTCCCGCACGCCTATCTCGCCTTCGAGGGGGAGGGCCACGGGTTCCGCCGCGCGGACACCATGCTCCGCGCCCTGGAGGCCGAACTTTCCCTGTACGCCCAGGTATTCGGTTTCGACCCGCCCGGCGTCCCCACCCTGGAGCTCGGCGAGTGAGCCGGCCGATACGGCCGCTGCGGCGGCCCACCCGACTCGCCGCCGGTGCCCGCGTGGCCGTCGTCGCGCCCAGCGGACCCGTGCCCGGCGAGCGGATCGACGCCGGGGTCGAGGTGCTGCGCGGCTGGGGACTCGACCCGGTCGTGGCACCGCACGCGCGCGGCCGGCACGAGCGGTTCGGCTATCTTGCAGCCGGCGACGCCGACCGGGCCGCCGACCTCCAGCACGCCTGGTGCGACCCGACCGTCGACGCCGTGCTGTGCGCGCGGGGCGGCTACGGCGTCCAGCGCATGGTCGACCTGCTCGACTGGGACGCCATGGCGGCCGCCGGACCCAAGGTCTTCGTCGGCTTCAGCGACATCACCGCGCTGCACGAGGCCTTCGCGATCCGGCTGGGCCTCGCCACGCTGCACGGGCCGATGGCGGCCGGCGTCGACTTCCTCGAGCAGGCCCGCGCCCGGGACCATCTGCGGGCCACCCTGTTCGCCCCCGAGTCGGTGCGCACCATCGCCTCCGGCGGCTCGGCCATGGTGGCGGGCCGGGCGCACGGCGTCACCCTCGGCGGCTGCCTCACCCTGCTCACCGCCGAACTGGGCACCCCGCACGCCCGCGCCTCGGCGCACGGCGGGCTGCTCTGCCTGGAGGACGTGGGGGAGGAGCCGTACCGGCTCGACCGCGCCCTCACCCAACTCCTGCGCGCGGGGATGCTCGACGGGGTGCGCGGCGTCCTGCTCGGCTCCTGGGAGGACTGCGGGCCGTATGACGAGGTGCGGGCGGTGCTGGAGGACCGGCTGGGCGGACTCGGCGTGCCGGTCGCGGAGGAGTTCGGCTTCGGCCATGGCGCGGGGGCGCTGACGATCCCGTTCGGGCTCCCCGCCGAACTCGACGCGGACGCGGGCACGTTGACGCTGGACGAGCCCGCGCTGCGCTGACCGCCGGTCACACCGGGTGACCGGCGGACGCCCCTGCGGTCACTCGTCGTGCGGGCGGCCGGGGCCGGGAGCATGCTGGAGGCATGGCCCCCAAGACGTCGCGCCGCGAACCGGGCACGGACGGCCGGCGAAGCGGCCTGGCCGGGTCGCTGACCCCGCGCCGGATCGCCGCGCTGCTGCTCGTCGCCCTCGCCCTGGTGTTCATCTTCGAGAACACCGACGACACCGAGATCCGGCTGCTGGTCCCCGTGGTGACCATGCCGCTGTGGGTCGCGCTGCTCGGCATGGGCGTCATCGGCGCACTGATCGGCGCCCTGCTCGTCGCACGCAGGCGTCGCTAGGGCGTCGTAGGCTGACCGGATGCCGCACCCCGCCTCCCCGTACCTCGCCGAGGGCCCCCGTGTGGGCATACGCCACTTCACCTATGAGGACGGCGCCGAGTTCACCGCCCGGGTCCGCGAGAGCCGGAAACTGCACCGGCCCTGGCTCTTCCCGCCCGACACCGCCGCCGCGTACACCGCGTACGCGGGACGGCTGATCGAGGACCGCACCAAGGCCGGCTTCCTCGTCTGCGCCAAGGAGGACGACGGGGCCCTCGCCGGCTATATCAACATCAACAACATCGTCCAGGGCGCCTTCCGCAGCGGAGCCCTCGGCTACGGCGCCTTCGCGCACGCCGCCGGGCGCGGTCTGATGCGCGAAGGCCTCGACCTCGTCGTGGAGCACGCCTTCGGGATGATGGGCCTGCACCGGCTGGAGATCAACGTGCAGCCCGGCAACGCCGCCTCCGTCAATCTCGCCCGGGCCTGCGGGTTCCGGCTGGAGGGCTACTCGCCGGACATGCTGTTCATCGACGGCGCCTGGCGGGACCACGAACGCTGGGCGATCACGGCGGAGATGCGCTCCCGGCGCCGGCCCCGCTGACCCCGTTCAGGCCTTACGGTCCGCGTACTCGTAGATCGCCCCGTCCGGGTGCATCGCGATCAGATTGCGGCCCACCGGCGTCGGGACCGGGCCCGCCACGATGTGCGCGCCCATCTCGCCGAGCACCTTCCGGGCCTCCTCGACATCGGTGACCGCGATCGTCGCCGCGACCTTGCGCAGCACCTCCAACTCCGCCTGCGGCCCGCTCATCAGCAGGAAGCACCCGACCGCCGCCACCTGCACACCGCCGCGCTCGAAGCGCAGGGCGGTGCCGCCGGCGAGGCGTTCGTAGAAGGGGACCGCGGCCTCCAGATCGTCGACGCACACGCGCAGCGTGGCTCCCAGAATCTCCATGCCGAAAGCCTAGTAGGGCGCCCCCGGCGCCGGTGATCGCTTCACGCGATCCCCTCACTCCCCGTTACCCGACGGTCCGTTCGGGTACCCGCCGGCCATGGACCGCTTGGATCACCTTGAGCATCTGGACAAGCACCTGGTCGACGAACTGGCGCAGGTGGCACGGGAGACCGTGCGCGACGAACTGCGCGAGCAGACGCGCCGGCAGCGCCGCCGCGCCGCGCTCTACGCCGGGTCGGGCGCCGCCGCGCTGTACGCCGGAGCGGCCCTCACCGTGGCCCTGGGCCTCGGCCTGGCGGCCGGGCTGCCCGACTGGGCGGCCGCGCTGATCACGGCGGCGGTGCTGGGCGCGGTGGCCTACGCCCTGCGCGCCGCGGCCCGCCCCGACCACGGACCCACCGCCCCGGCCCCCGGCCCCGCCGAGACCGCCCCCGGCACCGACATACCGGTGCCGCCGATGCCGTCGACGCCGCCGACGGTGCCCGGCACCCACGACCGGCGGTAGGCCTCCGCCCCGGGTGACGCGGGCCCGCCGGTACGGCACCGGCGGGTTCGCGCGGACGTTTGGCGGGGCGGGGCAGGGGGACGCGGAAGGCTTCCGAGGTTTGCGACACGCGATCGACAAGGCCGGAGGCCCACCGTGAGTCGACCCCGCATCGTGATCGTCGGCGCCGGATTCGCCGGGTACCGGGCGGCCCGTACCCTGTCCCGGCTCACCCGGCACCAGGCCGACATCACTCTGCTGAACCCGACCGACTACTTCCTGTACCTGCCCCTGCTGCCCCAGGTCGCCGCCGGCATCCTGGAGCCCCGCCGGGTGACCGTCTCCCTGTCCGGGACCCTGCCGCACGTCCGGCTGGTGCTGGGCGAGGCCGACAGCATCGACCTCGACGGACGCACCGTGCACTACACCGGCCCGGAGGGCGACGGCGGCACCCTCTCCTACGACCGCCTCGTGCTCGCCGCCGGCAGCGTCAACAAGCTGCTGCCCATCCCGGGCGTCGCCGAGCACGCCCACGGCTTCCGCAGCCTGCCCGAGGCGCTGTACCTGCGCGACCACGTCACCCGGCAGGTGGAACTCGCCGCCGACACCGACGAGCCCGCGCGCTGCCAGGCCCGCTGCACCTTCGTCGTGGTCGGCGCCGGGTACACCGGCACCGAGGTCGCCGCGCACGGCCAGCTGTTCACCGACGCCCAGGTGCGCAAGCACCCGCTGCGGGCCGGGATGCGGCCGCGCTGGATGCTGCTCGACATCGCCGACCGCGTCCTGCCGGAACTGGACGAGCGGCTGGGCCGCACCGCCGACGAGGTGCTGCGCCGACGCGGCGTCGAGGTGCGGATGGGCACCTCCGTCAAGGAGGCCACGCACGACGGTGTCCTGCTGACCGACGGCGAGTTCGTCCCGAGCCGCACCCTCGTGTGGTGCGTCGGCGTACGGCCCGACCCGCTCGCCGCCGCCCTCGAACTGCCCCTGGAACGGGGCCGGCTGCTCGTCGACCCGCATCTCCGGGTGCCGGGCCGCGACGAGTTGTTCGCCGCCGGGGACGCGGCCGCCGTACCGGACCTGGAGAAGCCCGGCTCGTACACGCCGATGACGGCCCAGCACGCCTGGCGGCAGGGCAAGACCGTCGCCCACAACGTCGCCGCCTCCCTGGGCATGGGGGAGCGGCGCGCCTACCGGCACCGCGACCTTGGCTTCGTCGTCGACCTGGGCGGCGTCAAGGCCGCCGCCAACCCGCTCGGTGTGCATCTCTCCGGGGCGGTGGCGGGCGCCGTCACCCGCGGCTACCACCTCGCCGCGATGCCCGGCAACCGGGTGCGGGTCGCCGCCGACTGGGTGCTGGACGCCGTACTGCCGCGTCAGGCCGTGCAGTTGGGGCTCGTCCGGTCCTGGTCGGTGCCGCTGGACACCGCCTCGCCGGAGCTGGTCCGGATGCCGGGCGGCCCGGACCGGGCGGAGGAGCCGGCGAAGACCGGTGACGCACCGGCGGAGGGGCGGGGCGAGGACAGGGCGTCCGACCCCGTGCGGGACCCCGACGCCGTCAAGCACCCCGAACCACCCGGACCGGTGAAGCGGCCCGAGCGCCCGGCGGAGCGCGAGGAGAAGGCGCAGCACCGCAAGAAGTCCGCCCACGCGACCTCCCGGAAGGGGACCCATGAACACCGATGAACTCGTCGAGCTCGGGCAGCAGTTGCGCGTGGACAGCGTGCGGGCCTCCGCCGCCGCGGGCTCGGGGCACCCGACGTCGTCGATGTCCGCTGCCGACCTCGTGGCCGTCCTGTTCGCCAACCATCTGCGCTACGACATGGACCGGCCCGACCACCCCGGCAACGACCGCTTCATCCTCTCCAAGGGCCACGCGTCGCCGCTGCTGTACTCCGCCTACAAGGCCGCCGGGGCCATCGAGGACGGCGAACTCCTCACCTTCCGCAAGCTCGGCAGCCGCCTCGAAGGACACCCGACGCCCCGCCGGCTGCCGTATGTGGAGACTGCCACCGGCTCGCTCGGCCAGGGTCTGCCGATCGGCGTCGGCATCGCCCTCGCGGGACGCAGGCTGGAGCACACCGGCTACCGCGTGTGGGTGCTGTGCGGCGACAGCGAACTCGCCGAGGGCAGCGTCTGGGAGGCCGCCGAGCACGCCGCGTACGAGGGCCTGGACAACCTCACCGCGATCGTCGACGTGAACCGGCTCGGGCAGCGCGGCGCCACCCGGCACGGCCACGACCTCGACGCCTACGCCCGCCGCTTCCAGGCGTTCGGCTGGCACACCATCGAGGTCGACGGGCACGACGTGGACGCCGTCGACCGCGCCTACGGCGAGGCCCGCTCCACCACCGGCCAGCCCACCGTCGTCCTCGCCCGCACCCTCAAGGGCAAGGGCGTCGCCTCCGTCCAGGACCGCGAGGGCCTGCACGGCAAGCCGCTGCCGGAGGCCGACGAGGCCATCGCCGAACTCGGGGGCCTCCGCGACCGCACCTTCCACGTCCACGAACCGCACACCTCGGGCCAGCCGCGCGTCATTCCGTCCTCGGAGACCGAGCTGCCCCGCTGGGACTTGGGGGAGAAGGTCGCCACCCGCGACGCCTACGGCCACGCGCTCGCCGCGCTCGGTTCCGGCCGCGGCGACGTCGTCGCCCTCGACGGCGAGGTCAGCGACTCCACGCGTGCCGAGTTCTTCGCCAAGGAACACCCCGAGCGGTTCTTCGAGTGCTACATCGCCGAACAGCAGCTCGTCGCCGCCGCCGTCGGCCTGGCGGCCCGCGGCTGGGTGCCGTACGCGTCGACCTTCGCCGCGTTCCTGACCCGCGCCTACGACTTCGTCCGCATGGCCTCCGTCAGCGGGGCCTGCGTCAACCTGGTCGGCTCCCACGCGGGCGTCTCCATCGGGCAGGACGGGCCCAGCCAGATGGGCCTGGAGGACCTGGCGATGATGCGGGCCGTGTACGGCTCGACCGTGCTGTACCCGTGCGACGCCAACCAGACCGCGAAGCTCGTCGCCGCCATGGCGGGCCTCGACGGCGTGCGCTATCTGCGCACCTCGCGCGGCGCCGCACCCGTGCTGTATGGCCCCGACGAGGAGTTCCCGGTCGGCGGCAGCAAGGTGCTGCGCTCCGGCGAACGGGACCGGCTGACCCTGGTCGCGGCCGGCGTCACCGTCCACGAGGCCCTCGCCGCCGCCGACACGCTGGCCCGCGAGGGCATCGACGTACGGGTGGTCGACCTGTACTCGGTCAAGCCCGTCGACTGCGAGACCCTGCGCCGGGCCGCCGAGGAGACCGGCTGCCTGGTCACCGTGGAGGACCACCGCGAGGAGGGCGGGCTCGGCGACGCCGTCCTCGACGCCTTCTCCGACGGGCGCCCGGTGCCCCGCCTGGTGCGCCTGGCCGTACGCACGATGCCGGGCTCGGCCTCGCCCGACGAGCAGCTGCACGCCGCGGGCATCGACGCCGCGTCCATCGCCTCGGCCGTCACCCTCCTCGTCGAGGAGGCGGTCGTACGGTGAGCGACGGAGACGGCGCGACGACGGTGCGGGCGGGCCGCCGCACCGTGGAGGTGAAACGCGTCGACAAGGTGCTCTTCCCCGGCGGCGGGGGAGCGAAGGAGTACACCAAGGGCGATCTGATCGAGTACCACCGGGCCGTCGCCCCGCACATGCTGCCGCATCTGCGGGGCCGCCCGCTGATGCTCGAACGGCACCCCGACGGCGTCGACGGCCCCACGTTCATGCAGAAGAACACCCCGGAGCACTACCCGGACTGGATCACCCGTGTCGAGGTGCCCAAGGAGGACGGCACGGTCACGCACACCGTCTGCGACGACACGGCCACCCTCGTGTTCCTCGCCGACCAGGCGTGTCTGACCCTTCACCGCTGGCTGTCGCGGACCGACACCGCGGGCGGCCTGAACCACCCGGACCGGCTCGTGTTCGACCTCGACCCGCCCGGCGACGACTTCGAACAGGTCCGGGCCGCCGCCCACGCGCTGCACGGGCTCCTGGACGAACTGGAGCTCCCGTCGGCGCCCATGACGACCGGCTCCCGCGGACTGCACGTCGTCGTCCCGCTCGACGGCCGGGACGACTTCGACACCGTCCGGGACTTCGCGCACGAGGTCGCCGAGGCGCTCGTCGCGGCCCATCCGGACCGGCTGACCACCGCCGCCCGCAAGAAGGACCGCGGCGACCGCCTCTACCTGGACGTCCAGCGCAACGCCTACGCGCAGACCGCCGTCGCCCCCTACACCGTCCGCGCCCGGCCCGGCGCCCCCGTGGCCACCCCCGTGACCTGGGACGCCGTCGACGACCCGGAGCTGCACGCGCGCCGCTGGACCATCGCCGACGCCGTCGAGCAGGCCGGCACGGAGCCCTGGGCGGAGCTCGGCCGCGCCCGCGCCCTCGGCCCGGCCCGCCGCCGGCTCGCGACCCTGCGTGACTGACCGCCGAACGCACCGTCACTGTTCGAACCGAGCCGGTTTACCGGGCGCTTTCCGGGCCACACGGCGTAGGAGGCGCCCATGAATGATTCACAGAACACATCCGAGTCATCCAGACGACAGACGGACGGGACGGGCAAGGGGCCGACCCCGATGGAGGTCCTGCGCGAGGCGCGGGCCCAGCTCGCCGAGCTCACCGGCATGGAAGCGGAGACCGTGACGTCCTTCGATCGCACGGAGGACGGCTGGACCCTCGAAGTCGAGGTCCTGGAGCTGTCCCGCGTCCCCGACACGATGAGCCTCATGGCGAGCTACCAGGTCGAACTGGACTCCGAGGGGCAGCTCACCGGATACCGGCGTCTGGGCCGGTACGAGCGGGGGCGTTCCGACGCCCGGCGCGGTGGCCGCTAGGCCCGCGCACCCACGCCCAGCACACCGTCCCCGAGACAAGGAGGAACGGTCCGAATGACCGTTGTCCCGGCACAGCAGACCGGCGGCGGAGGCGGCAGCAGCGGCCTCTACGACGTACTTGAGCTTGTACTCGACAGGGGACTCGTCATCGACGCGTTCATCAGGGTGTCCCTGGTCGGAATCGAGATCCTGAAGATCGATGTCCGGGTCGTCGTGGCCAGCGTCGACACGTACCTGCGCTTCGCCGAGGCGTGCAACCGGCTCGACCTGGAGTCGGGCCCCAACAAGAGCCCCGGCCTGCCGGAGATCGTCGGTGAGGTCACCGAGTCCGGCGCGCGCGGCAAGTCCAAGGGCGCGCTCTCCGGAGCCGCCGAGACCATCTCGGACGCCTTCAAGCAGGCCCGGGAGGAAGACACCGAGGAGCGCCCGCGGCGCGCCCGTAAGTCGACGGCCTCGCGCCGGAAGGAGGAGCAGGAGTGAGCACGTACGTGTACGGCATCACCGCGAGTTCGCACCCCGCCCTCCCCGAGGACATGGGCGGCGTCGGCGACCCGGCACGGCCCGTGCGGATCCTCAAGGCGGGCCGGCTGGCCGCCGTGGTCAGCGACGCCCCCGAGGGGCTGCGGCCCAAGCGCAGGGAACTGCTCGCCCACTCCAACGTGCTCGCCGAGACGGGCGCCGCGGGGTGTGTGCTGCCGATGCGCTTCGGCAGCGTGGCGCCCGACGACGACGCGGTCGTCTCCGTGCTCGAGGAGCGCGCCGAGCACTACGCGGAGCGGCTGGACGCGCTGGAGGGCAAGGACGAGTACAACGTCAAGGCCAACCACGCGGAGGAGGCGGTCCTGCACCGCGTCCTGTCGGAGAACCCCCAGCTGCGCGCCATGACGGAGGCCAACCGGCAGGCAGGCGGGGGCAGTTACGACGACCGGTTGCGGCTCGGCGAGATGGTGGCCGCGGCCGTCAAGGAGCAGGAGGCACGGGACGCCACCGACGTGCGGCACACGCTGGAACCGGCCGCCGCCGCCGTCAACGTGGGCCCCGACTCCTCAGGCTGGCTCGCCAACGTGTCCTTCCTGGTCGCCCGGGACGAGGCGGACGTGTTCCTCGCCGCGGTCGAGCAGCTGCGCAAGGGCCACCCGCACCTCGAGGTACGGCTCAACGGCCCGCTGCCGCCCTACAGCTTCGTCGAGCCGGGTCCCGGTGACTCCGGTCTCGCCGACGCCGCCGGCGGTGCCGGGGCGGGTGAGGTCGCCAGGGAGTGAGCCATGGGACTCATCGGAGAGATCCTGCTGCTGCCGTTCGCTCCGGCGCGCGGCAGCGGCTGGGTCATCAAGAAGGTGCTGGAGGAGGCTGAACGCCTCTACTACGACCCGAGCGCCGTGCGGGCCGAACTGGCACGGCTGGAGGAGCAGTTGACGTCGGGCGAGATCGACGAGGAGGAGTTCGACCGCCGGGAGGACGAACTGCTCGACCGGCTCGACACAGGACTGCGCGCAGGCTACGGGAACGGCGACAGGACGGCATGATGAACCGAGTTGGACTGGGCCTCGCGATAGGGGCCGGATACGTCCTCGGACGGACGAAGAAGGCCAAGATGGCCTTGGCGGTGGGCAGTCTCGTCGCCGGCAAGAAGCTGAACCTCACCCCGAAGGCGCTGGGCGAGCTGGTCACCACGCAGCTGGCGGGCAACCCGCAGTTCAAGGAGCTCGGCGACCAGCTGCGGCAGGATCTGAGCGGGGTCGGCAAGGCCGCCTCCGGGGCTCTCGTCGAGCGGCAGATCGCGGCGCTCGCCGACCGGCTGCACGGCCGTACCGCCGAGGTGCGCGAGCAGCTGGCGGGCGGCGGTCAGGACGACCGTGACGAGGACGCCTACGACGACGAGGACGAGGCCCCCGAGGACGAGGAGCCGCGCGCCGACGACGACGAGGCGGAGCACGACGACGAGGCCGAGGACGACGGGGAGCGCGAGGAGCGGGCCCCGGCGAGGAAGGCCGCCAAGAGGGCTCCGGCGAAGAAGGCCGCGAAGAAGGCCCCCGCCAAGAAGGCCGCGGCCAAGAAGACGGCTCCCGCCAAGAAGACGGCGGCGAAGAAGACCGGCTCCGCGCGGTCCGCGGCCCGCAGGGCGTCGGGCGGCGCGCGGCGGTCCGAGGGTGGTGACGGAGCATGACCGAGACACTCGGCTCCGCGGGCTCCGCGGCCGGCGGGGCGGCCAAGAAGCAGCCCCTGTCCGACCTCGCGCACAGCGAGGCCGCCGACCGGCTCAAGAGCGAGGTGCAGGACTACCTCGCCGCCCAGGCACAGCGTCTGCTCGTCGGCACCGGCCGCAAGCTCGGCGAGGCCACCGGCAAGCTCAACGACATCGCCGAGGGCAACAGCCCGGGCTTCGCCAAGCTGGCCCTCGACGGCGGCAAGAAGCTCGCCGAGGGCAAGGGCCCGGTGCGCAGCGCGCTGGAGGTCGGCGCGGGCCGCGCGAAGGACAGCGTGGTCGGCGCGTTCAAGAACCTCGGCGGCAAGGGCGGCAAGGGCGGCAAGGGCAAGAAGGCCGGCAACAAGCCCACCGTCATCATCGAGTACGTCGACGTCGGTGTGCCGCTGCGGACCGCCTACGACCAGTGGACGCAGTACCAGGACTTCAGCACCTTCGCCAAGGGCGTCAAGAGCGCGAACCGCGCCGACGACACCCACTCCGACTGGCAGGGCAAGATCTGGTGGTCCAGCCGCAGCTGGAAGGCGCAGACCACCGAGCAGGTGCCGGACCAGAAGATCGCCTGGACCTCCGAGGGCGCCAAGGGCACCACCAAGGGCGTCGTCACCTTCCACCAGCTCGCGGAGAACCTCACCCGCGTCCTGCTCGTGATCGAGTACTACCCCTCCGGGTTCTTCGAGAAGACCGGCAACATCTGGCGCGCCCAGGGCCGCCGGGTCCGGCTCGACTTGAAGAACTACGTCCGTTTCATCACCCTCAAGGGAGAGGCGGAGGACGGCTGGCGCGGTGAGATCCGCGACGGCGAGGTCGTCCGCAGCCATGAGGACGCGGTCGAGGAGGAGGAAGAGCAGGAGCAGGAGCGCGAGGACGGCGAGGCCCGCGACGAAGGCGACGAGGGCGAGGAGCCCGACGCGTCCGCCGAGGACTCCGAGGACGACGGCGAACACGCCGACGAGGAGGAGCCGGAGGGCGAGTACGAGGACGAGCCCGAGGACGACGAGGCCTACGAGGACGAGCCCGAGGACGCCTACGAGGACGAGGGCGAACCGGAGGACGGCTACGAGGACGAGGAGGAGCCGGAGGCCGAGTACGAGGACGAGCCTGCGGACGAAGAGGAGCCCGCGCGCGGCAGGAGCCGGCGATGACCACACCGAGCAGGCTCCCGGATCCGTACGGTCAGGGCGGCGGAGCCAACCTCGCCGACATCCTCGAGCGGGTGCTCGACAAGGGCATAGTGATCGCGGGCGACATCCGGATCAACCTGCTCGACATCGAGCTCCTCACGATCAAACTGCGGCTGATCGTCGCCTCCGTCGACAAGGCGAAGGAGATGGGCATCGACTGGTGGGAGGACGACCCCGCCCTGTCCTCCCGCGCCCGGCACAACGAACTCGCGCGGGAGAACGCCGAGTTGCGTGAGCGACTGGCCCAGCTGGAGCCGGCCAGGCCCCAGCGGGAGGAGGCCCCATGAGCGGTCTGCGCTATGTGTACGCCGTCTGCCACCCCTACGAGTCCCCCCTCCAGCGCCAGCTGTCGGGGGTCGCGGGTGCCCCGCCGAAGCGGCTCACCCACCATGGGCTGGTCGCCGTCGTCAGCACCGTGCCGGAGCACGAGTTCACCGAGGAGGCGCTGCGCGCCAACCTCGAGGACCTCGACTGGCTCACGGCCACGGCCCGCGCGCACCAGCAGGTGATCGACGCCCTCACGGCCGTCACCACCCCGCTGCCGCTGCGCATGGCGACCGTGTTCCGCGACGACAGCGGCGTACGCAGCATGATCGAGGCCCGCGAGGAGGAGCTGCGGCGCGTCCTGGACCGGCTCGCGGGCCGGGTCGAGTGGGGCGTGAAGGTGTACGTCGAGCGGCCGCCGGAGTCCTCCGCCGAGGCGGAGGGCGCCGCGCGGCCCGCCGCGAAGCCCGTGTCGGGCCGCGACTATCTGCGCCGCCGCCGCGACCAGACGCGGGCCCACGACGACGTGTGGCAGCGGGCCTCGGAGTTCTCCGAGCGGCTGCACGGGACGCTCGCGGCGTTCGCCGAGGACTCCCGGCTGCACGCCCCGCAGAACTCCGCGCTCTCCGGCGCCACCGGCCAGAACGTGCTCAACGCCGCCTACCTGGTGTCGCGCGCCGACTCCGAGGAGTTCGTGGAGCTGGTGGACCGGGAGAAGGACGACGTGCCCGGCATCCGGGTCGAACTCACCGGGCCGTGGGCCGCCTACTCCTTCGCCGGCGAGTTCGCCGAGGACCCGGGGGTGGAGTCGTGACCGTCGTCGAACGGCGTGAGATCGCCCTGGTGGACCTGCTCGACCGGCTGCTCGCCGGCGGTGTGGTCGTCAAGGGCGACATCACGCTGCGCATCGCCGACGTCGACCTTGTCCGTATCGACCTGAACGCGCTGATCAGCTCGGTCAACGAGCAGGTCCCGTCGCCCTGGGGGGACCAGCCGTGACCGAACGACGCAACCGCCTCGACCTCGAACCCGACACCGTGGAGCGCGACCTCGTCAAGCTCGTCCTGACGGTCGTGGAGCTGCTGCGCCAGCTCATGGAGCGCCAGGCGCTGCGCCGGTTCGACGAGGGCGATCTCAGCGAGGAGCAGGAGGAGCGGATCGGCCTGACGCTGATGCTGCTCGACGACCGGATGACCGAGCTGCGGGACCGGTACGGGCTGCGGCCCGAGGACCTGAACCTGGACCTCGGCCCGCTGGGCCCGCTGCTGCCCCGGGAGTGATCCTTCCCAGGCTCGGCTCAGGCGTCCTTACGGCACAGGATCTCCCCGTGCAGGACGCTGAACCAGCCGTCCTCCCGGCGCCCCCACGCCCGCCATGCCTCCGCCACCTCGCGCAGCTCCGCCGGTGAGGCGTTCCCGCCCCCGGTGGCCTGCTCGGCGTAGGCGGAGGCCACCGTGCGGTCCGCCCACAGGCCGCTCCACCAGGCCCGTTCCTCAGTCGTGGCGAACGTCCACGTGCTGGACGTGCAGGTGACGTCCGTGAACCCGGCCGCCAGCGCCCAGGACTTCAGCCGGCGCCCGGCGTCGGGTTCGCCCCCGTTGGCCCGGGCGACCCGGCGGTACAGGTCCAGCCAGGTGTCCAGGCCGGCGGACTCCGGGTACCAGGTCATCGCCGCGTAGTCGGAGTCCCGTACGGCGACGAGGCCGCCGGGCCGGGTGACCCGCCGCATCTCGCGCAGCGCCGCCACCGGGTCGCCGACGTGCTGGAGGACCTGGTGCGCGTGGACCACGTCGAAGGTGCCGTCCGGGAAGTCCAGGGCGTGTACGTCCCCGGGTGCGAAGTCGGCGTTGCGCAGGCCGCGTTCGGCGGCGGTGGCCCGCGCCCGCTCCAGGATCGCCGGCTCCCGGTCGACCCCGGTGACCTGTCCGTCGGGGACCAGGGCCGCGAGGTCGGCGGTGATCGTGCCCGGACCGCACCCGACGTCCAGGACGCGCGTGTGCGGCTTCAGATGCCCGAGCAGATACGCCGCCGAGTTGGCGGCGGTGCGCCAGGTGTGCGAGCGCAGGACGGACTCGTGATGACCATGGGTGTAGACGGCGGTCTCCCGCGCCTGCGACGGCCTCTCGGGCATGACTGATCCCCTCGTGTCGGCGTACCGGCGACCCGCGGGGCCGCACCGGACGGTGAGCGTCACCGTACGCCGTCGTGTCGCATGATGAGACCTGCGTATCACCATGCGGGACGACCGCTTCTATGAGCCCGGCAGGGGGCGGTAGACCGTCAGTGCCTCCGGCAGCTTCTCCAGCGTCACCTCGCCGCCCACTTCGGTGACTTCACCGTCGTACGCCAGCGGGGTCCCCGGGTCGACGGCCGTCAGCCGCAGCCGGGCCACCTGGACGGCCGCGTGGACGGGGGAGCGGCTCAGCGGACCGGCGACGGCCGCGGCGAGCAGCCGCAGCGCGGGCCGGCGCCCGCCGTGCACGACCCGGACGTCCAGGACACCGTCCGCGAGGTCCAGCCGGCGCGCGGGCGCGAGCCCCAGCCGGTGATAGGTGCCGTTCCCGGCGAACAGCAGCCACAACGGGTGGGCGCCGTCCCCGACTTCGGCCCGCAGCGGGTGCCGGTCCCGGCGCAGGACGCGCGCGGCCGCGAGCACCCCGGCGGGCCAGTCGCCGACCTTGGACGCGAACCGGTCGCGCTCACGCACCAGTTCCGGATACACCCCGAGGCTGCACGTGTTGAGGAAGACGCCCTCTCGTCCGGGACTGTGGAAGCGGCCCACGTCCACGCGCACCGCCTCGCCGCGCGACACGGCCCGGCCCAGATCGGTCTCGTCCTCCACGCCCAGGTCGAGCGCGAAGTGGTTCAGCGTGCCGCCGGGCAGCACCGCCAGCGGCAGCCCGTGCCGCAGCGCGACCTCGGCCGCCGCGTTCACCGACCCGTCGCCCCCGCACACCCCGAGCACCCGGGCGTGCCCGGCCGCCCGCTCCAACTCGGCGCCCAGATCGCGGGGTTCGCACTCGACGACCTCGGCGCGCGGCAGCAGGTCCAGCAGGGCGTGCACCCGATCCGGGCTCCCCGCGCGTTTGTTGGCGACGACCACCAGGCCGTCGCCCTCGGGCAGCGCTGGCGCGTCCGCGCGCGGGCGGGCCGGCGGGACCTGTGGATCACGGGGCGGCACCAGCCCCCGTACGGCGTACGCGGCGCCCGCCCCGAGCGCCGCGCCCACCAGGACGTCGCTGGGGAAGTGCACCCCCGTGTAGACCCGCGACAGCGCCACCGACCAGGCGACCGGTGCCACCGCCAGACCCCACTTCGGCGACTCCAGGGCCACGCCGGTCGCGAACGCCGCCGCCGACGCCGCGTGACCCGACGGGAACGACGTGGTGATCGGCTGCCGCTTCAGCTGCCGCACCCGCGGCACCGCCTCCAGCCCCGGCCGGGGCCTGCGCACCGACCGCTTGCCGAGCGTGTTGATGGTCAGCGACGCCAGGCCCAGCGAGGCCAGACCGCGAGCCGCGGCCCGGCGGCCCCGGGGCGAGCGGGAGGCGGCGATCGCGGCGGCCGCGGCGAACCAGAGCACCCCGTGGTTGGCGCTCCGGCTCAGCCTCGGCAGGACGGGCTCGGCGAACGGCCAGTTCCGCTCCGCCGCGAACTCGAACAGCCGGGAGTCGAACGCGAGGAAGCGGTCGCGCAGCGCGTGCCGGCCGGGCAGGGGGACCGTGAGGTCGACGTCTGGGCTCATACAGCCCTGGGTACCCTGATCCGGCCCCGAGCTGTCCGGTCCGTGCGGACCGACACACGAAGGAACCCCCGATGCGCCTGCTGCTCGTCCGTCACGGCCAGACCACCGCCAACGTGGACTACCTGCTCGACACGGCACCCCCCGGGGCGCCCCTCACGCCCCTCGGCGAACAGCAGGCCGCCGCCCTGCCCGACGCGCTCGCCGACGAGGACATCGAGGCGGTCTACGCCTCCACCCTGATCCGCACCCAGGCCACCGCCGCCCCGCTGGCCGCCGCGCGGGGCCTGGACGTGCGGGTGCGCGACGGCATCCGTGAGGTGTCCGCCGGGGACATGGAGCTGCTGGACGGCCACGCCGAGGAGGCCGAGCCCTATATGCGGACCGTGTTCGCCTGGGCCGCCGGGGACACGGCCCTGCGTATGCCGGGCGGCGAGAGCGGCGACGAGGCGCTCGGCCGCTACGACGCCGTGATCGCCGAGGCCGCCGCGAGCGGGGCCGGGACGGTCGCCATGGTCAGCCACGGCGCCGCGATCCGCATGTGGACCGCGGCCCGCGCCGCCAACGTCGACGTCGCCTTCGCCGCGTCCCACCCCCTGCAGAACACCGGGGTCGTGATCCTGGAGGGCGCGCCCGGCGAGGCCTGGAAGGCGCTGTCCTGGGCGGGCGCGGTCGTGGCCCCGGCGGGCGACGGCGGCCCCACCGGCCGGCCCGTCGACGACCCGCAGACGTAGTGCGCGCACGGGCGACGGGATAACGGTTTGCCCCCGCTCCGGGACGCCCCGGAGAATGCGGCCCCATGGGACATCTGGAAGCCGCGCACCTCGAGTACCACCTCCCCGACGGGAGGGCGCTGCTCGGCGATGTCTCGTTCCGGGTCGGCGAAGGCGCCGTGGTGGCGCTGGTCGGGCCCAACGGCGCCGGCAAGACCACCCTGCTCCGGCTGATCTCCGGCGAGCTGAAGCCGCACGGCGGCACCGTCACCGTGAGCGGCGGCCTCGGCGTGATGCGCCAGTTCGTCGGGTCCGTACGCGACGAGACGACCGTACGCGACCTGCTGGTCTCGGTGGCGCCGCCCCGTATCCGGGAGGCGGCCCGGGCCGTCGACGCCGCCGAGCACGCGATCATGACGGTCGACGACGAGGCCGCCCAGCTGCGGTACGCGCAGGCGCTCGCCGACTGGGCGGAGGCGCGCGGCTACGAGGCCGAGACGCTGTGGGACATGTGCACCACGGCCGCGCTCGGCGTGCCCTACGAGAAGGCGCAGTGGCGGCAGGTGCGGACCCTGTCCGGCGGTGAGCAGAAGCGGCTGGTGCTGGAGGCGCTGCTGCGCGGCACCGACGAGGTCCTCCTGCTGGACGAGCCGGACAACTACCTCGACGTGCCCGGCAAGCGCTGGCTGGAGGAGCGTCTGAAGGAGACCCGCAAGACGGTCCTCTTCGTCTCCCACGACCGTGAACTCCTGGCCCGCGCCGCCGAGAAGATCGTCTCCGTGGAGCCGTCCCCGGACGGCGCGGACGCCTGGGTGCACGGCGGCGGCTTCACGACGTACCACGAGGCCCGCAGGCAGCGCTTCGCCCGTTTCGAGGAGCTGCGCAAACGCTGGGACGAGAAGCACGCCCAGCTGAAGAAGCTGGTGCTGACGCTGCGTCAGGCCGCCGAGAACAGCCCGGACATGGCCTCCCGCTACCGGGCCGCCCAGACCCGGCTGCGCAAGTTCGAGGAGGCCGGCCCGCCGCCCGAGCCGCCCCGCGAGCAGGACATCCGGATGCGGCTCAAAGGCGGCCGCACCGGCGTCCGGGCGGTCACCTGCGAGGACCTGGAACTGACCGGTCTGATGAAGCCGTTCTCGCTGGAGGTGTTCTACGGCGAACGCGTCGCCGTCCTCGGGTCCAACGGCTCCGGCAAGTCCCACTTCCTGCGTCTGCTGGCCGGCGAGGACGTCGCGCACACCGGCCGGTGGAAGCTCGGCGCGCGTGTGCTGCCCGGCCACTTCGCGCAGACCCACGCGCACCCCGAGCTGATGGGCCGCACCCTCCTCGACATCCTGTGGACCGAGCACTCCCAGGACCGGGGCGCCGCCATGTCCCGGCTGCGCCGCTACGAGCTGACCCAGCAGGCCGAGCAAGCCTTCGACCGGCTCTCCGGCGGCCAGCAGGCCCGTTTCCAGATCCTGCTGCTGGAGCTTCAGGGCGTCACGGCCCTGCTGCTCGACGAGCCCACCGACAACCTCGACCTGGAGTCCGCCGAGGCGCTCCAGGAGGGGCTGGAGGCGTTCGAGGGGACCGTCCTCGCGGTCACCCACGACCGCTGGTTCGCCCGCTCCTTCGACCGCTACCTGGTCTTCGGCAGCGACGGGCGCGTCCGCGAGACACCGGAGCCGGTGTGGGACGAGCGCAGGGTGGAGCGGGCGCGCTAGCGGATCTCCAGCGCCGGGCGGCTCACGCCCAGCGCAGCAGGGCGCCCAGGCCGCCCGCCGGGGCCTCCTCGCGGGCGGCGCCGTCGGCCGGGGCCACCGACACCGCGGCGGCGCCCGTGGCGACCGCGGACCGGATCAGCGCGTCGTCGGCGCGGGCCGCCCAGGAGTTCTGCTCGCCGAGGATCTGCAGATCCGTGCGGCGCACCGCCACCTGGTCGGGGTCCTCGCCGATCCACACCTCGCGGTGCGCGTCCGGCGCGTCCGGGCGGATCAGCAGTTCGTCGATCCGATGCTCACGGGCGGCCTCGACCAGCGCGGGCACACCCTCCACGGCCCCCGCACGGCCCTCGTCGTCCGGGGTGCGGGCCGCCAGGAAGCGGTCCATCTCGCTCTCCGCGCGGCCGCGCACATGCTCCTCGCGGATCCGGGCCACGTCGTCGTCCAGCAGCCTGCTGCCCGGGCCGTGCGGGGCCTCGACGACCGCGTCCCGCAGCCGCTGCGGCAACCGCTCGTGCACGGCCCGCCGCTCCCGGTCGTCACCGACGAGGATCACCAGGTCGGCGCCGGTCTCCTCCTGGCACACGGACAGCGCGTCGGCGACCTCCGCCGCGTTGTGCTCCCAGGTGTTCTCGACCTTCAGCTGGAAGTGCCGCTCGGACCAGTCGGACGACGCGGTGCGGTGGATGGGGTGCTCACGGCCCTTGACCGACCCGGCGTCCCGCTCGCCCAGGGCGTCGCGCAGCTCGAAGTCCGCGCCCTTGCGGTCGACGTAGGCGACCACGCAGACCGGGTCCTCACCGGCCAGCTCCAGCAGGGGAGCGGTGTGCGGCAGCGGCGCCCAGTGGGCGCTGTCGCGCTGCGGGGGACGGGCCAGCGACGGCTGGAGCACCACCTCACCCGCATGGGCGAAGATCGCCCGCCCGTTCGGCTCGGACGAGTGTTCCAGCGCCTCCAGCGCACCGCGTACGGCCGCGCAGGTCGCGGTGTCGCAGCCCTGCTCGGCGAGGTCGTCGGTCAGAGCCCGCGCGGTCAGATGCCGCTCGTGCGGTGTGTCCTCCGTATGCCGGGAGGTCCCCACGTACACGGAGGCCCAGGGGCCGGGGTGTTCGTACAGTGGATGCAGAAAGGCGAGGTCCATGACTGTCTCCCGTGCGCCTCGGGGGCTGTGTGCTCAGCGGGCGGGTACCCGGACGGCATGGTTGAACACGACGAGCGGGGCACCACGATGACCGGAGTCGACCCCGGCCGGCTGGACGATCAGCAGCTCATGAAGGAGCTGGAGACGATCCACCGGACGCGCCACGACACGCTGCTGTACGGCTCGAACGACGCGCTGCGGGCCCACAACGAACGCATGGCGCAGCTGGAGGGCGAGTATCTGCGCCGCAATCCCGGCCGCCTGGTGGCGGCCGGCCGGACCCGTGAGGGAGCCCGCGAACGCGACGGCGGCACCACGCCCGCCGAGCCCGGCACCGGCGCCTCGTCCGGCGCCTGAGCACACGGAAGGCGCCGGGGCGGGACCCGTCGTCCTCGCTCCGGCGCCTGTGGCCCGCCCCTTGCGCCTTGTGGCAGGGAGCGGGCCCGTGGGTCGGTCAGGCGGCCTGCCGCGACTCGGCGGCGAACACCTCCAGGAAGGTCTGGCAGAACGCCTTCAGATCGTCCGGCTTGCGGCTCGTGACCAGCTTGCTCGGCGCGTGGTCACAGACCTGGACCTGCTCGTCGACCCAGGTGCCGCCGGCGTTGCGGAGGTCGGTCCTCAGACTCGGCCAGGAGGTCAGGACCCGGCCGCGTACGACGTCCGCCTCGATCAGTGTCCACGGGGCGTGACAGATCGCCGCGACCGGCAGGCCCCGGTCGAAGAAGTCCCGGACGAAGGCGACGGCCTTCTCGTCCATCCGCAGGAAGTCCGGGTTCGCGACCCCGCCGGGCAGGACAAGACCGCCGAAGTCCCCGGCCGACGTCTCCCCGACGACCTCCTGCACGGGGAAGGTGTCCGCCTTGTCGAGATGGTTGAACGCCTGGATCTCACCGGACTGCGTCGAGACGAGCACCGGCTCGTGCCCGGCGTCCTTCGCGGCCTGCCAGGGCTCGGTCAGCTCGACCTGTTCGACGCCCTCGGGTGCGGTCAGAAATGCGATGCGCATACGGTCTCCACGTTCTCGTCGTCGTTCACTCACGGCCGGGCGGACCGTTACGCCCCCTGGCGCCGCTCGCCGCCGCTGCCTTCGCCGGTGAGCGCCTCGGCCAGCTGCTGCACGTTGGCGTACCGCTCGGAGCGCGGCAGCCGCCCCACCGGGTCCACCAGGACGTCGGGCGCATGACTGCGCCGCAGCTCGCCCACGAGCTCCCGCGGGCCGGCCGGGAAGGAATGGCGGCTCAGGTTGCGCGCCAGTTCCAGCCGGACCGTCTCCAGGGACGCCGCCGACGACCCCGGGGCCACCGGACCGCCCGCGACCTGCGGATCGTCCTCGGCGGACGGCTCCGGGTCGTGCCACTCCTCGGCCCGGGTGGGGTGCCCGGACCGCAGCAACCCCTGTAGTTCGTGCTTCATCTCGTTGTCACGGTGGACGCTCAGCCGGTCGCTGCCTCGCTGCATGACTCCCTCCAGATCCTCGGGGCTGGGCACCGCGTACCCGTCCACCGGGGGCCGACACGGGGTTTGCGGACCGGAAGCGGGGTGACTCGGACGTCTCACCCCCCGAGTCACCCCCCGCGCGACGTTCTGGGGAAGGACCCTGTCATGGCACTGCTCGCCGTGCTGCTGCCGATCCTGATGCTCTGCGTGATGCTGGCGCTCGGGCGCTACGAGGAACTGCTCCTCCCGGAGGACCCGGAACCCCTCCCGTCGAAGGCCCCGGGCCTGGTCACGGAGCGGGCGGCCACCGCCGGGGACCGACACCCGGTGTGACCGCCCGCCGACCCCGTCAGTCCCCCTTGTCCTGCCGTTCCCGCGTCGGCAGGAACTCCTGCAGCTTCGACTTGACGCCCTGCTTCACCATCGAGCCGCGGTCCGCGTCGCCCTTGAGGATCGCCGACGCCGTCGCCTCCAGCTGCTCCCAGGTGGCGTGCGGGGGGACCGGCGGCACGGCGGGGTCGGTCACGAACTCCACGACCGCGGGGCCGTCCGCGGCCAGCGCGGTACGCCAGGCCGGCTCGACGTCCTCCGGCTTCTCCACGCGGATGCCGGTCAGGCCGAGGGAGCGCGCGAAGTCGGCGTACCGGACGTCGGGCAGCTCCTGCGACGGCAGGAACGACGGGGCGCCGCCCATGGCGCGCATCTCCCAGGTCACCTGGTTGAGGTCCCGGTTGTTGTAGACGGCCACCACCAGGCGCGGGTCCTCCCACAGGTCCCGGTACTTGGCGGCCGTGATCAGCTCCGCCAGCCCGTTCATCTGCATCGCCCCGTCCCCGACGAGCGCGATCGCCGGGCGGTCCGGGTGGGCGAACTTCGCGCCGATCGCGTACGGCACCGCGCAGCCCATCGTCGCCAGCGTTCCCGACAGCGAACCGCGCATCCCCGGACGGAACGTCAGATGGCGGGCGTACCAGTTGGACATCGACCCCGAGTCCGAGGTGACGATCGCGTCGGCGGGCAGCAGCGGGTCCAGCGCGCGGGTGACGTACTCCGGGTTGACCGGGTCGGCCGACAGCGCCGCCCGCCGCTCCATCACCTCGTGCCAGCGCGTCACGTTGTCGCAGATCGTCTCGAACCACTCCCGGCCGCGTTCCTCCGACCGGATCAGCGGGATCAGCCGCTCCAGGGTGGCCTTCGCGTCACCGATCAGGTTCACCTCGTACGGGTAGCGCATCCCGACCATGTGCGGGTCGATGTCGATCTGCACGCCCCGCGCCTTGCCGAAGTCCGGCAGGAACTGCGAGTACGGGAACGACGAACCGATCGTCAGCAGCGTGTCGCAGTCCCGCATCATCTCGTACGACGGACGCGTGCCCAGCAGGCCGATCGAGCCGGTGACATACGGCAGTTCGTCGCTCAGGACGTCCTTGCCGAGCAGGGCCTTCGCGACGCCGGCGCCGAGCAGTTCGGCCATCCGCTCGACCTCGGCCCGCGCGCCCGCGGCGCCCTGGCCGACCAGGATGGCCACCTTGTCACCGGAGTTGAGGATCTCGGCCGCCTGCCGGACCGAGTCCTCGGAGGGGATCGTCGTCCACGCGCCGGACTCCAGACTGGACGGCACCATCTTGAACTCGTGCGTGGGAGCCGAGTATTCGAGCTCCTGGACGTCCCCGGGGACGATGATGGCCGTGGGGGCGCGGCGCGCGTACGCCGTACGGATCGCCCGGTCGAGGACGTTCGGCAGCTGCTCGGGGACGGTCACCGTCTCCACGAAGTCCGAGGCGACGTCCTTGAACAGCGTGTGCAGGTCGACCTCCTGCTGGTACGACCCGCCCATCGCGGTGCGATGCGTCTGGCCGACGATGGCCACCACGGGCACATGGTCCAGCTTGGCGTCGTACAGGCCGTTCAGGAGGTGGATCGCGCCCGGCCCCGAGGTCGCGGCGCAGACGCCGACCCGGCCGCTGAACTTGGCGTAGCCGACCGCCTGGAGCGCGGACATCTCCTCGTGCCGGGACTGCACGAACCGCGGCCGGTTCTCGGCGCGGCCCCAGGCGGCGAGCAGACCGTTGATGCCGTCGCCCGGATAGCCGAAGACATGCTCCACCCCCCAGGCACGCAGACGCTCGAGAATGTGGTCGGCGACCGTGGTGCTCATACAGGACCTCCAGAGGACTGCGGGGACGGCGCGGCACCGCTACGAGTGACCCCGGACCCGAGGGGAAAACCTGCGGCGGGCGTTTGGGCACTCCGCATGGGGGCAGGCGGACCATCAGTGCTTCGGACCGGAGGCACGTCCGTGGGACCGCTGTGTCCCGGACGGGTGTGCCCGGTACCGGAGCGCTCGGCGTTCCCGCGGTGACCGTCCCACCGGAGCACGTGACCTAGGGAGTTGCCAGGGGACATGCCGACCACAGTGAAAGCCCGGAAGCACCCGCACGACGACGCGCCCGACACCGCCGCGGACTTCCGCGCACTGGCCGCGCTGCCCGAGGGCCCGGAGCGCGACGCGCTGCGCGGCCGGATCGTCGAGGCGTGGCTGCCCATGGCCGACCGGCTGGCCGGGCGTTTCCGCAGCCGCGGCGAGAGCCTGGACGATCTGCGCCAGGTCGCCGCGCTCGGCCTGGTCAAGGCCGTCGACCGGTACGACCCCGAACTCGGCAACGCCTTCGAGAGCTACGCGGTGCCGACCATCACCGGCGAGATCAAGCGGCACTTCCGCGACCACATGTGGACGCTGCACGTCCCGCGCCGGGTGCAGGACCTGCGCAACCGCGTCCGGTTCGCCGTGCAGGACCTGCAGACCGTCTCCGGCAGCCGGCCGACCGTCGCGGAGATCGCCGCGCACGCCGACCTGAGCGAGGCCGACGTCCGCGTCGGCCAGGAGGCCCTGGAGAGCTTCACCGCCCTGTCCCTCGACGCCGAGCTGCCCGGCAGCGACGACGGCTACTCGCTCAGCGACGCGCTGGGCTCCGTCGACCCCGCCCTCGACACGGTCGTCGACCGCGAGGCCGTCGCCCCGCGCCTTGCGGCCCTGCCCGAACGCGAGCGCGCGATCCTCTACATGCGGTTCTTCGGCGACATGACCCAGAGCCGCATCGCCGAACAACTCGGCATCTCCCAGATGCACGTCTCCCGCCTGATCAACCGCTGCTGCTCCCGAGTCCGCGACCAGGTCCTGAACGACGACTCCTGAGACGCCGGGGTTCCCTGGGACGATCACCGCGACGGCCGACCTCGTGGCCTGCGAGGCCCACTACCCCATCCCCGCCCGTCATCCCGTCACATCACCCGCTCGGGCGCGTCGCGTCCCGCGAATGGCGTGTGGCCGCGCGCGGGTGGGTGGGGGGCGGGCTGTCATGGCGGAGGGGGGACGAGTGTCCGTACCCCGTCGCCGTCGGCCGAAGGAGTCCACCCCATGCGCCGCACCGTCCGCGCCCTGTCCGTCGCCGCACTGGCCGGTGCCGCTCTGGGCACCGGCGTCCAGGCCGCCCTCGCGGATCCCACGGCGGAGGTCGGGCCCGCCACCGTCACGCCCGGCGAGTCCGTCACCGTCTCGGTCACCTGCGATCCGGTCGACGGCGCCGCGCCCGACACGCTCGACGCCGTGTCCCAGGCGTTCGAGGACGGCACCGTTCAGCTCCGGCGCGTCAGCGAGGGGGCCGACGCCGCGCCCGTCTACCGGGGGGCCGCGCAGATCTCCCCGGCCGAGAACTTCGAGGGCGATCCCGACGCGGCCGGGCCCGAGTCCGTCTGGACCGTCGACGGCACCTGCCCGGCGACGGGCGGTGCCGAGGGGTCGGACTGGAGCGCGACGTTCGACGTGGCCCTCGCGGCGGGTGCCGGTGGGGGCCGGTCCGAGGCCGTCGCCCTGGCGGCCGACAGCGGGGGAGAGGACCCCGCCGCCTCCGCGCTCAGCACGCCTCGCGAGACCGGCAAGGGGGACAAGGGCGGTTGTAGCGGGTCCTCGTGGGGTGGGGGCGGGGAGTGGGGGGACAGCGGGGGGTCGTCGAGCCGGCCGCGGACGGAGGGTTCCGGGGAGTGGAACGGCGGTAAGACCCACCAGCCCGAGCCCTGTGAGTCGTCCGCCGTCCCCGTCGACCCCGCCGTTCCGGGTGGTGTGAAGGCCGGGCAGGGCGGGGTCTTCACCGACTCCGTGCCCGCCCTGGTCGGCGGTGGCGTCCTCATCGCGGGCGCGGCCGGCGGGGCCGTGTACCGGCTGCGCCGCAGGGCGCCGGCCTGGCGGAAGTGACCGTACGGCCGGCCCGGCGGAGGCGGCTGCGTCGGTGTGACGGGCGTAACTTCCGGCGGCGGTCATGGGACGGATGACGATGGGTACGCAGAGCGCGACGGGTACACGACACACCGTGCGGCTCATATGGCGGCTGGCACAGCACGGAGGTACGGATGCGCCGGACGGACCTCGAGGGCCACGGCCCCGTGCGCTTCGGGCCGCCCCTGCCCGACGACGGGCTGCCCGTCCTGCCCGAGCTGGCCGGCGTCCTCGCCGCCGCCGCGGGACGGACCGCCAGCGAGCCCGTCGGCGGCGGTGCCGCGCTCCTGGAGGCCGCGTGCGGCTACTGGGACCGGCGGGGCCTGCCGACCGCCCCCGAGCGGGTCGTCGCCGCCCCCGGCGCCCCCGCCCTCCTGCTCGCCCTGACCGCCGCGCTCGGCGGGGACGTCCTGGTGCCCCGGCCGTGCGCCGCCTGGTGGGCGCCGTACGCCCGCCTGCTGGGCAGACCCGTCTTCCACGTGCCCACCCCGGCCGAGTCCGGCGGCGTCCCCGACCCGTACGCCCTGCTGGAGACCGTCCGCCGGGTCCGTGCGGAGGGCGGTGACCCCCGGCTGCTGGTGCTGTCGCCCGCCGACGACCCAGCCGCCACCGTGGCCCCGCCCGAGGTGCTGCACGAGACCCTGGAGGCCGCCACCGGCGAGGGGCTGCACCTGGTCAGCGACGAGACCTGGCGCGACACCGTGCACGCCCCCCATGAGACCGTGCTGCTCAGCCCGGCCGAGATGCTCCCGGACCGGGTCACCGTCGTCACCGACCTGGCCGGCGCCCACCTCCCCACCGGCTGGCCCGCGGCCGTCGCCCGGTTCCCCGCCGGTTCCGCCGGGGACGGCCTGCACGCGCGCGTGCTCGACGTCCTCACCGCCCTCGGCGCCCGCGTCGCGGGCCCCGTGGCACTCGCCGCCGGGTACGCCCTGAGCGAGCCCGAGCCGGTCACCGCCCGGATCACCGCGACCGTACGGCTGCACGCGCGGCTCGCCGCCGCCGCGTACGCGGCCGCCGTGGACGCCGGTGCCGTCGCCCGCCCCCCGCAGGCCGGACGGCACCTGTACGTCGACCTCGGACCGCTGCGCGCCGGGCTGTCCGGCCACGACGTGGGGGACGCCCAGGACCTGGAGGACTTCCTCGCCGGCCGGCTCGGCATGCCCGCCCCCGGCGGTCACCGCTTCGGCGACGCCCTCGGGGAGCTACGTGTCCGGCTGTCCACCGGAGCGCTGCTCTCCGGCACCGACGAGGAGCGCGCGGAATGCCTCACGTCCCCCACGCCGTTGGAACTGCCGCACGTGCGACGCGCGTTGACCCACCTGAAGTCGGTCTTCGACGAACTCCGTGACGACGCCGAGCGATGGGAGACCCCTCGATGACGCAGCAGTCCGACTCGGCCGCCCCCCCCCCCCCCCCCCCCCCCCCGGCGG